>NZ_URFY01000030.1 GCF_900547205.1 uncultured Bacteroides sp. | reverse complement strand
AAAGGTAGACTAAACAATAAGTGCTAGCAAGACGTGGAAATTGGACGCTTACATTCACTCTAAAGAAATCATTAAATATGTAGCTATATTAAAGCTTACTCAATCAGTTCTTTCATTTTTCCGTTAATAAGCATTTTTTTCTCCAACGATTACATTCGCTATTGTCTTATATATGATATATAAGTCTAAAAACAATGTCCAATGCTCCATATACCAGATATCAGCCTTAACACGACCTTCCATCTGTGCCAACTCCTTTGTTTCTCCACGAAAACCATGTGTTTGTGCCCAACCTGTCACTCCAGGCTTAATAAAATGACGGACCATATACTTATCAATCAACCGTGCATAAGTTTCAGTATGAGCCAGCATGTGAGGACGAGGACCGACTATAGACATCTCACCTTTGAAAACATTAATAAATTGAGGAAGTTCATCAATATTTGAACGTCGAAGAAAGTCTCCAAAATGAGTTTTTCGAGGATCATTAGCAGTAGCTTGTTTACTATCTGCCTCCTCATTTACTTTCATTGAACGAAACTTATAGCACTTGAAATCCACACCGTTCAATCCAGTTCTCATCTGTTTAAATAATATAGGACCGGGTGAAGTCAATTTTATAATAATTCCCACAACCAAGTAAACGATTGGAAAAATAGTAACCAGAAAAATACCAGATAATATAATATCGAATATCCGTTTCAAGAAACGGTTCTCCATTTTGCTTAGCGGTTCATACCGTAAATTCAAAATCGGCATATTACCCACCATACTATGCCAAATACGTCGTGGGAATCCATTACAAATATTTGGAACACCATGAAAATAAAGCAAATGGTTCTCGCAATAATTTATTAAGGGAACATTATACCGCCCTTGGTCCATTGATAATGAACAAAACACGTGTTTTATAGATGTTTTTTCTGTCATAAACTGAGCAAAGTTATCCGGTTTACCAAGATAAGAACACTGAGACGAAAGAGCTTCATTAGGTTCGATATCGAAATAACCAATAACTTCATATATAGAAGCTGGAGAACTATTCATTTCTTCATATAACATCTGGATGTTATTACCTCCACCAATAAAAACTGCATAACGTTTGTGATTACCCTTTGCACAATAATCAATTAACAAATGACGGATTATGACCCTGTAAGTACTTAATACAACAAAAAGAATAAAGAAATAGAAAACAAAGAATAGAGGGGAAATAATAGATATTCCACTAAAAGCCATAATACACGCCCAAAAGACTGAAAACGTTATTATATTCTTCAATACACGTAACACAAGCTGATCAGCACGAATTTTCCTACTATCCCAAGCCTTACCACGAGATGCAGAACAAGCTAAATAGCAGAGACTAAGAGAGCCCATCATTAAAGAAGAAGTGCAAGAAAAAGGCGAATAAATAAATCCTTTTTCCCAAAAGAAAAGGAGAAGAAATAAACTTAAGTTTAGAAAGATTAAATCTCCTAAAACAGCAATAAGCTCGACGACTTTATTTATTTGGCTGGTTGATATCATGTTACTTATAACGATTGTTATTAAGCTCGCAGTTCTCTTAACTTATTCGTAAGTCCTTCTCCAAACAACTTCCAGAATATGACAGCGCAAACAGATAGGAAGATAAATGTCAATACAACTATTTTTCTACTAGTCCCCGAAGGGTTTAATGGAACTACTGCAGGCTCTACAACTGCAAATACGGGTTTTTCTTCCTGAACCTTGGCTCTTGCTACTTGAAGTTGACTTGCTACCTGACTATACACCTGATAAGCTAAGCTCATTTCATTCTGTAGGCGCTCTTGCTCACTATTAGCACTTTGCAATATGATATTATCATGAGAGTCTACATAATTTGCATAATTCTTTTGAGCAATATAATACTCTTGCTGGCGCTCCTTAAATAATTTTTCCAGATAAATACAATCTTCTTTAGCTTTGGAAGTACGATAATCTATAATATATTCCTGCAATTTCTTAACTACTGAATCGGCAACTATGGCAGCTACTTTAGGATTCTGTAAAGTTACTGCAACAGTAGTCATGGAAGTTTTCTTATCGACAGAGGCAACAATCATTTTTTTTAAATTTTCAATCTTTTGTGATTCTTTTTTAGACAATTCTATTGTACCGTGACTTGTTCTATTAGGAACTATAGCTTCTATTCCTTCTTCAGTTAACAATGACTTCACCCCACCAATTAGCATTCCTGGAAGTCCAATTACATAGCTCCACCAAGGAGAAGATTCTTCATCTAAATAGGTGTTCAAAGTCAGATTTCCATCTTTCAATATAGCTACTTTCATTGTTGAAAGCTCCAATAGGAAAGGAGTAGAAGAGACAATATCTGCCGACAAAGAAGCATTTAATGCATCAGATCCATCTCCTGTAGAAACTCCACTTCCTAAGAAAGAAGCTGCCAAACCTGACAAGCCACCAGCGCCTTTAGCACTTCCCATCTCCGGAGAAAGGGTCACTTCAACTGTATATCGCTTGGGGATACTGATTGCTATTATAATGCCAATTACTAAGCCAATACCAGCAGCTTTATAGATTGTTTTACGAATACCCATAATCTTGCGAAGTATCTCCATCATGTCGATTTCGATTTCTTCATCCATATGATTATCCGGCTTCTGCTGTATTTCTTTTTCAGATTCTTGTTCCATCTTTGAGGTTATAAGCTGTATTCGTTATTTCTTTATCAGATTAGCAATAGACGCAACCATCATTCCTAGAGTACTGAAGGTAGTAGCATAACCCAATATATTTCCAAGATTATTTTTCTTCTTCGCTTTACTTGGGACAATTATTTCGCATCCCGGCTCTATCTGTTTCTTTCCACTACCCTTCACTTTAGTCACCTGACCATTCATGTAAACAATAAATTTCTTGCTCTTCTTTGCATTCTCAGAATAGCCACCAGCCTGATTCAGATAGTAGTCGATATTCTTCCCTTCCATATATGAAACCGTGTTCGGAACCATCACAGCACCATTGATTGTAACCGTGTTAGTTTTCTTAGGGATAGAGATAACATCTCCTTCACGCAAAATCATATCCGCTGTACTTCCCGGTTTAGACAGAGCTTTTTCCAAGTCAATGCCGACTGAAAAAGTACTATCAACACGGATACCCAAAGAATCAATCATTGCTTCGCCTAGCTGACGGCTCATTAAACGGATTACATCAGCCATGCGCTTCTTTTCACTAGCATTGGCTACACGGGTTAGTTTTGCACCACGCAAGTAAGCGTAGTTGGTTGCTCCTCCAGCTTTATTTATCAAATCCGATAGACGTTCTTCCCTGCTAGTCATGGCGTAAGAACCTCCGAAAAGAATTTCCCCTTCCACAACAACATTCTGTTGCGGTTGGTAGCCGGGACTGCGACGAACATAAACCTCGTCATAAGGTTCAAGCACAAATCCCGGCCTTCCATCCACCACGAAACCTTCTTTCAAGGAAAATGTATATACTTGACCGATAGTATCATTACCTACCGTACTTTTAGGATTCTTAATTCGACGGGAAACATCAACACGGACAACGGAAGCGGCCTCGCGAAGACCACCGGCTTGGATGATAAGATCTTCCAAAGTCATATTATCAGCATAAGGAAAAGAGTCCGGCTTGGCTACTTCGCCGTGAATCACCACATTGCCCCTGTCTTCCAGATCATGGATGCTGGGGATATAGAGGATGTCATTCTTCATCAGGGCGATATTGGGGGAAGTGCCATCCATGATGGCTTTGATGTCAATTGGAACGACTTCCGTAGTCAGGTCTTCACGTTGACGGTAAAGGACAGCGCGGTTCAAGAAAGCATCGCCTGTCAATCCTTGGGATTCGTTGACCAGTTCGCGGACGGTGTTCAGTTTACCGTTCAACTGATAGATGCCCGGTCGGTAGACTGCGCCACGGATTTCGAGCTTATTCGTAAAGCGGTTAAGGATGGCTTCCGCTGTAACAACGTCACCGTTGCGCATTTTGTAAATGCTGTAGTCTAGGTCTTTGACGGTGTTTACTTCGTATTCTTGGCCGTTTTGGCGAACTACTCGAAGTGAACGGGTATACGCATCCGAATCGAAGCCGCCGGCATAGCCGATAAGAGTAGACAAAGACTCGTCCTTTTTCATCTCAAAACGCATTGGGCGTTTGACTTTTCCGTCTATCTTTACCAACACATCATAGGCCGGGACGATAACGACATCACCTTCCTGCAAGCGGATGTCGTCTTGGATATCACCTTTCATAATGAATTGGTAAACGTCAATCGTTGCCATGTTCTTGCCGTTACGGACAAGCTGGACATTGCGAAGGCTTCCGATGTCACTCACTCCGCCTGCGCGATAGAGTGCATGGAACACAGTGGAAAAGGAAGATAAAGCATAAGTGCCCGGCTGGACTACTTCACCCATTACGTTGATTTGAATAGTACGTATACTGCCAAGCGTCAAACGGATGTCGGAAGTTGGGTCGTTTGTGCTATTAAGACCGTTATATATCTTATTTAATGTTTTCTTGAGATAGTCGTTGGCAGCAGAAATAGTCAGTCCGTTCAGATTGACAGGACCTATTTTCTGGATGTTGATCGTGCCGTCAGGAGAAATCTGTTGGCGAATGGTATTTTGGCTGGCTCCCCAGATGTCGATGATCACTTCGTCGCCCGGACCGAGACGGTAGTTTTGAGGGGTGGCAATGTTGACGCTAGGTTCAAAAGTAAGGTTGCGGGTATTGAAGATGTTTCTTCCGAAAACTTCATTTCCACGGGCAAGATCCTGAGTGCTAGGATGGTCTTCCAGCATATCGGAAGTGTTCTCTTTCATCCCTTCACGCAGGCGAGATTCATTAATGTCAGTACCTGTGGCGTTGGAAGCATTTACGTTGTTTTGTTGCTCATACAGTTGCTTTACGCGCATTGCTTGCTCTTTGGTGACACCCTTTCGAGCAAGTTCGGAAGCCATCTGTTTCTGGTCTTTCCCATGCCTGATACCTTCTTTTACATATTCAAGCACTTGTGAATCGCTCATATTCTGAGCCATCACCGGAGAAGCACTCAACATCAAAAAGAATATGAGAGTGCCAAATAGTTTTTGCATTTTCATTAATTAATAGGAATTTGAAAAAATCAACCCAGTGGGGTTATTGATTCTACATAACCGACAGGCATATCTACACAAGCACAACCGAGCATATTCAACCGAACGGCAATCTTACTTTTCCCATCCACATTAACTAGTTCACCAACAAGACCCGTCAACGGACCTTTGATGACGCGAACTTTTTCTCCACGAGCCAAAGGTGAACTGCTCATACTCACAGCTTCCTCGGAATAATCGAGCATGAAACGGAAACGAGCCATTTGTTCATCAGGAATTACAGCAGGACTACTTTCACCTCGCATAACCATATACCGACTAACTGTTGAAAAGGAAAGAACCTCTTTACGTTCTACTGAATCAGCGTGCACAAATACCATCATCGGAAGCAAGACTGTTTCAACCATCTTGCGACGGTCGCTCCATTGATGAACCTCTTGTTGAACAGGAATAAAACTTTCAATTCCCATCTTTCCCAAACGTTCGGCTACCTTCTTTTCATGATGCATCCGAACCATAGCTACATACCAGCGTTTAGAGTGTGCTACGCCTTCCCCTGTCCCATTGCTAGGCCCAGCATGAATTGATTTTCCTTTAGTTAAAATCATATTATTTTACCCCATGTTTATCCGTTACTTCTTAGGTAACGGACTATACATACATGGGACACGTATAGCAATAAACATGAGAATCATACAGACAAAGAGGACGTAATAATGGGGATTGCCTGATATACAAAGGAAAAGTAATTTGGAGTTAGGCAATAAAATACAGAGAGCATGAGACCGATGTTTTTCATGTTCAAAGGCTTTTTTGTCGCATATTTCAGGGAAAAAGGAAAAAAAAGAGTTTTTGCTTGTATGCTATTAATATTTTTATCTATCTTTGCACCGAAAAATTTTCCGTTACCTAAGAAGTAACGACAGCTTAAGTATGCTGTTTTTCAAACATTTATATATTTTAAATTAGATAACCTTAAGATTCTTCACGTAAGAATAATTCAACCGATTCACTTTAGTTCTTTCTCCCAGTTCGAAGCCTTTCAAATAGATTTGTGTTGTTTTGATAGATTGGTGACCTAATGATTCACTAATCATTTCAATAGGAACTCCGCGATATTTAGCGGTGGTAGCCCAAGAATGGCGAAGTGTATAAGAAGTTACGGATGAACGAATACATAATTTCCCGGCTAGTTTCTTCAAATCGTTATTAAAGCTTCGCAATGCAGACTGGTATTCTTTATAACCCGCCTCTTCATTTTTCTTATAATTTCCGCTTAATATATAAAAGAGATAGTCGGGACGATCGGAAGGAACCGAAGCGCGATTGCTACGAAGCTGAGAAATGATACTTTCTGCTGAGTCTAGTATCTCGACACTCATAGGGGTGCCTGTCTTGCTACGGTTGTATTTCAGTATATTCCCTTCTTGATTGGATTTCTCCAGATGGGCAAGATCGACAAATGGCATTCCACAAAATAAAAACAATAAATTGGCGATTGCCTGTGTCCGTCGCAATCTATCGGACTGAGGGTCTTTGTAAAGCAACGTGTGTAGTTCGTCTACAGGGATGGCCTTCTTCTGGCGTGTATCTACTCCGGTGTAGACATCTCGAAACAGGCGATGAACATAGGGTGCCTGATGCGCGTCGACCCCTTTATTGTATATGCAGCGCAACATCCGCATATAAGTGGAAATGGTGTTTAGCTTCAAATGGTTAGCCGCAAGATAAGCGTTATACCATTTTAATTTTTCACGAGTAATCTGGCTAAATGATACATCGGCCGTGCCACAAAACATGGTGTAGGAACGAAGGGCGCTTTCGTAAACATGCGCTGTAGCATATCGCCCTTCATGACGCAAACACTTAATATAGTGCTTTGCGCATACAGTAAATCCGTCTTTTCTCATACTATTTCTAATTTCAGTTTAAAAATGAGTTCGATTATACGAGAAATTGAACGAACTTCCAACCAAGAAGCCTATTTACTAAAGTTTTCTTAGATTGTTTTAGTAACCTATACGATTTATTACTTATCCATTTTCAATAATTCATCGATTGAGTTTACAAAGTTCAATGCACGTGGATAGAGTTCATTCATTACGTTTTCATAAAAGGGAGTAACGACCTTACCCCAAATTTTCTTAGTCAAGATAAAAGGATTTATCAAGATACCTGTTTCCAGTTCTATTGGATATAGAGAATCAGTGATATCCATCTCAGCTTCAGTAGAAACTTCTTCTTTATCCACCAGTATTAAAAGATCAATATCAGAATTAGGGCGTGCATCTCCTCTAGCCTCCGACCCATAAAATTTGACTTCTATAGTCGGTGACATTCCCTGCAGAACTCTCTGTATAGCCTTTATTACTTTTGCACGTTTCATAAGTATCCTTATTATCTACTACAAAGACAAAGAAATTCTTTTAATAATCAAAAGGTTATTCACTTTTTCTGGAAAGCAAAAAAGCCGCCCCCGAAAACACGGAGACGTCTTCTTCTACTTATTATATAACAACTAAAAAAATTACTTATACTCTTCCCAACTCTTTATGGCAATGTCGTCAATGCTCATCGTGCAGAAGGCATTGATGAAAGCACTAGCCAGACGGGCGTTCGTAATCAAAGGAACATTCAAGTCAATAGCTGCACGACGGATTTTATATCCGTTATCCAATTCTCCGGCTGTGAGGTTCTTCGGGATATTGACTACCATGTCTATTTCTTTGCTATGAAGCATTTCCAATGCTTGCGGATGCCCCTCTTCACTCGGCCAATAGACATGGGTGCTTTCGATACCACTCTCGGCAAGCGCTTTATGTGTGCCCCCAGTCGCAAAAAGCTTGTAACCTTTGTTCACAAGCATACGGGCAGCATCCATCATATCGGCTTTCTGCTTCATCGTACCTGTGGAAAGAAGGATGTTCTTCTTCGGAATACGATAGCCTACGGAAAGCATAGCTTTGAGTATGGCACATGAAGTGTCACTGCCGATACAGCCTACTTCACCGGTAGAAGCCATATCTACACCCAATACCGGGTCGGCCTTCTGCAAACGATTGAAGGAGAACTGAGAAGCTTTAATACCGACATAATCTAATTCGAAGAGATTCTTCTCAGGTTTCTCCACAGGGAGACCGAGCATTACTTTCGTTGCCAGTTCGATGAAGTTTATCTTCAACACTTTGCTGACAAAGGGGAAGGAACGGCTGGCACGAAGGTTACATTCGATTACTTTGATGTCATTGTCTTTCGCCAGATATTGGATGTTGAACGGACCGGAGATATTCAGTGCCTTTGCAATCTCACGGCTGATACGCTTGATGCGACGGACGGTTTCCACATATAGTTTCTGCGGCGGGAACTGAATGGTAGCATCACCGGAGTGTACACCTGCAAATTCGATGTGCTCGCTGATAGCATAGGCTACGATTTCTCCGTTCTGCGCCACAGCATCCATTTCCACTTCTTTGGCGTGTTCGATGAACTGGCTTACGACTACCGGATGCTTCTTCGATACATTGGCAGCCAGCTTCAGGAAACGTTCAAGTTCTTCCTGATTGGAGCAGACGTTCATAGCAGCACCGGAAAGAACGTAAGACGGACGGACAAGTACGGGGAAACCAACTTCTTCGACAAATTCGTTGATGTCTTCCAATGAAGTTAACTCGCGCCAACGCGGCTGGTCTACACCGATTCGGTCGAGCATGGCTGAAAATTTCTCACGGTCTTCGGCATTGTCAATGCTTTGGGCGCTTGTGCCTAAGATGTGGATGTCTTGCGCATCAAGGCGAAGCGCAAGGTTATTTGGAATCTGACCGCCGGTGGATACGATGACGCCATGAGGATTCTCCAATTCAAGAATATCCATAACACGTTCGAATGTCAGTTCGTCGAAGTAAAGACGGTCGCACATATCGTAGTCCGTGGATACGGTTTCAGGGTTATAGTTTATCATGACGCTGCGCCACCCTTCCTTGCGGATGGTGTTCAATGCCTGAACGCCACACCAGTCGAACTCTACCGAAGAACCGATACGATAGGCACCTGAACCGAGTACGACGATGGATTTACGGTCACCCAGATAATGGACGTCGTTGGCTACACCGCTATAAGTTAGATACAGATAATTGGTCTGTGCAGGATATTCGGCTGCCAAGGTATCAATCTGCTTCACAACAGGAAGAATACCTGCACTCTTACGGTGATTGCGAACATAGAGTATACCGTCTTCCATATCTCCCTCGTAACCAATGGCACGGGCAATCTGAAAATCAGAGAAACCTTGCACCTTTGCCTGACGAAGCAATTCATCGGACAGGTCGGCTATCTGTTTGTGGTTATTTCCCCAACTATGCAGTTCTTCGGAAGTCTTCATGATGTTCATCAGCTTCTGGAGGAACCATTTATCAATCTTCGTTAGTTCATGCACCTGGTCGATAGTGTATCCGGCACGAAAGGCTTTCGAGATGACGAAAATACGTTTATCAGTAGGTTCGCGCAGAGCTTTGTCAATATCAGGGATAACCAATTCTTTGTTTTCTACAAATCCGTGCATTCCCTGTCCTATCATACGCAGACCTTTCTGGATAGCTTCTTCGAAAGTGCGACCAATAGCCATTACTTCACCGACGGATTTCATGGAAGAACCCAGTTCCTTGTCTACACCATGGAACTTGCCTAAGTCCCAACGGGGAATTTTGCAGACGACATAGTCCAAAGCAGGTTCGAAGAAGGCGGAAGTGGTCTTTGTCACAGAGTTTTTCAGGTCGAAAAGTCCGTAACCCAATCCTAACTTAGCGGCAACGAAAGCCAATGGATAACCGGTTGCTTTGGAAGCCAAAGCCGATGAACGGGAAAGGCGGGCGTTTACTTCAATCACACGGTAATCTTCGGATTCGGGGTCGAACGCATATTGCACGTTACACTCGCCAACGATACCGATATGGCGGATAATGCGGATAGCAAGTTCGCGAAGTTTATGGTATTCACGATTGGTCAGCGTTTGAGACGGAGCAATGACGATGGACTCACCGGTATGGATTCCCAGCGGGTCGAAGTTCTCCATATTACAAACTGTAATACAGTTGTCGAAGCGGTCGCGCACCACTTCATACTCTACTTCCTTCCAGCCGCGAAGTGACTTTTCTACTAGTACTTGCGGAGAGAAGGAAAAAGCCTTTTCTACCAAAACGTCCAGTTGCTCTTCGTTATCACAAAAACCAGAACCCAGTCCGCCCAATGCGTATGCAGCACGGACAATCACCGGATAGCCCAGTTCCCGGGCTGCGCGACGGGCGTTTTCCGCATTTTCTACGGCTTCGCTCTTTATCGTCTTAACGTCGATTTCATTCAGTTTCTGAACGAAAAGCTCACGGTCTTCCGTATCCATAATAGCCTGAACGGGAGTGCCGAGCACGCGTACATTATATTTTTCAAGGATTCCTTCCCGATGCAAAGCCACACCACAGTTCAACGCCGTCTGACCACCGAATGCCAGCATGATGCCTTCCGGCTTCTCTTTCTGAATGACTTTCTCTACAAAATAAGGAGTCACCGGAAGGAAATAAATCTGATCCGCTACGCCTTCGGATGTCTGCACCGTAGCGATGTTCGGATTGATAAGAATCGTTTCGATACCTTCTTCTTTCAGGGCTTTGAGCGCCTGCGAACCGGAATAATCGAACTCGCCTGCCTCACCGATTTTCAGGGCACCGGAACCCAGAAGCAGGACTTTCTTTATTGAGTTTTCTTTCATTGATTCAACTTTCTGGTTCACCACAGATTACACAGATTCACACAGATTCTGATAAATAATCGATGGTGAGGATGAATTATAATAATTTCACAAATTCGTCAAACAGGAATTCAGTATCCGTAGGTCCGCTGGCAGCTTCTGGATGAAACTGTGCTGAAAACCAAGGGTTTCTTTTATGCTTGATTCCTTCGTTGGAGCCGTCATTCATGTTAATGAAAAATGGTTCCCAGTCTACGCCCAATGTATTATTGTCTACAGCGTAACCGTGGTTTTGGGAAGTAATGAAGCAGCGTTCCGTACCTACCATACGCACCGGTTGGTTGTGGCTACGATGTCCGTATTTCAATTTATAAATCTTAGCTCCTCCTGCTTTTGAAAGCAATTGATTGCCCATACAGATTCCGAAGATAGGAAGTTTCTCGTTTTCCATCGCGCGACGGATGTTCTGCACGGCAGCAACGCAAGTATCCGGGTCGCCCGGGCCGTTGGAGATGAACAGTCCGTCATATTCGAGTCCGTTGAAGTCATAATCCCAAGGGACACGAATCACCTCAACATCACGTTTCAGTAAGCATCGGATAATGTTCGTCTTTACTCCGCAATCTACCAAAACGACCTTCTTTTTATCGGCACCTTCATTATAGCGAATCACTTCCTTACAACTCACGCGGTCTACATAATTAATACCTGCATACGTAGCTTCAGGCACATTGTCCGGTTCGTCGTCGAAGACGATCTTTCCCATCATCACTCCATGTTCGCGAAGTACTTTTGTCAGTTCGCGGGTGTCGATACCTGTGATGCCGGGCACTTGTTCGCGCTTTAGCCAGTCGGCAAGACTTTCCACTGCATTCCAATGGCTGTATTCATTAGAATAGTCGCTTACGATAATCGCTTCGGCATGGATTTTCTCACTTTCCATAAAAGTGGCGAGTCCGTTCGGTTCGATGGTGAAAGGGGGGACTCCGTAGTTACCCACCAGTGGGTAGGTAAGTGTCATCAATTGTCCGGCATAGGAAGGGTCGGTGAGACTCTCCGGATATCCGGTCATGGCGGTATTGAACACTACTTCGCCCGCCACCGGCTTCTCGTAGCCAAACGACTTGCCGGAGAACCGGCTCCCGTCGTCGAGGATTAATGTCACATTTCTCATTCTTATAATTGACTCGTTGTATGGTTGTTTAAAATTGATACAGTTGCTCGATGTAGTTGATGAATGCCTGATTCACCATTTTCACACCGCCCGGCGTGGGATAGTTGCCACTGAAATACCAGTCGCCCGCATGGTCCGGACAGGCTTCGTGAAGCCCTTCCAACGGTTGGTAGACGATTTCTACTTTGGCTTTCGTTCCCTTCGGCGTCAGCAGTTCCACCATCTTGGCAGAGATTTCTTCGTCGGTGAATGGGGCATAGATATCTTTTACGTAGTTTATCATCTGCTCTTTCGGCAGTCCTATCTGAGCTTTTGATTTACGGTAGGAAGCAGCGATGATGTCTTTCATATCCCGTTCTTTCAGCAGTTCGATAGCTGCACGGAAGGCGATGAACTCGCTCATCTTTGCCATGTCGATGCCGTAATAGTCAGGATAGCGGACTTGCGGTGAAGAGGATACGATTACAATCTTCTTCGGACCAAGGCGGTCGAGAATACCAATGATGCTTTGCTTCAAGGTGGTGCCACGCACGATGCTGTCGTCGATAATCACCAGATTGTCGACACCGGAAACAAGACTGCCATATGTGATGTCATACACGTGGGCGGCAAGGTCATTACGGCTGTTTCCTTCGGCTATGAACGTGCGGAGTTTGATGTCCTTGATGGCGACCTTCTCACTGCGGATGCGACGGGAAAGAATGACTTCCAGTTCTTCCATATTCGGGTTGTGACCCAATGCTGCAATTTGCTGCACCTTCTCTTCGTTCAGGTAGTCGTCCAGTCCTTGAAGCATTCCGTAGAAAGCAACTTCGGCTGTGTTGGGGATGAAAGAGAAAACAGTATGGTCGAGGTCGTTATTGATGGACTTCAGAATCCTCGGTATAAGTTTCTCGCCAAGTAGTTTTCTTTCCTTATATATATCGACATCACTACCGCGGGAAAAGTAGATGCGTTCGAAGGAACAGGCACGCTTCTCACGGGGCTTATTAATCTGCGATGTCCGCACCTTGCCTTCTTTGCTAATTAGCAACGCCTGTCCCGGCTGTAATTCTTTGATTTCTTCTACGGGGATGTTGAAAGCTGTCTGGATGACGGGACGTTCGGAAGCCAATATGGCAATCTCATCGTCCTGATACCAGAAGGCGGGGCGTATTCCCCACGGGTCGCGGATGGCAAAGGACTCGCCGCTTCCGGTCAGTCCGCAGATAACGTATCCCCCGTCCCACTCACGGCTGGAGGTACGCAATACGTTGGACAGGTCGATATGTTCCTCTATATAATGAGTCACTCCCATTCCTGTCAGCCCTTCAGCCTCAGCAAGGTTGAACAGGCGCTCCACTTCACGGTCGAGACGATGTCCCACCTGTTCGAGCATGATATAGGTGTCAGCATATTTGCGGGGATGCTGACCGATGGCAGTGATACGGGCAAATATTTCGTCTACATTCGTCATGTTGAAGTTGCCACAGAGGGCGAGGTTCTTAGCACGCCAATTGTTCCTTCTTAAGAAAGGATGCACGTACGAAATACCGGACTTCCCGGTAGTGGAGTATCGCAAATGTCCCATATACGTCTCTCCCGCAAAAGGCAGAGTTCGTTTGGCTAAATCCGCATCGTGCAACTGTTCGGGAGTGAGATCTTTAAAGTTACTTTGTACGTTTTCGAAGATTTCAGTGATTGCACCGGAACCTAAAGCGCGTTCGCGAAACATATATTCTTCACCCGGATTGGCTTCCAACTTTACGCAAGCCAATCCTGCACCTTCCTGTCCACGATTGTGCTGTTTCTCCATCAACAGGTAGAGTTTATTAAGACCGTACATCCATGTTCCGTACTTCTTCTCGTAATACTCCAACGGCTTGAGCAAGCGTATCATGGCAACGCCACATTCATGTTTCAGTTGTTCCATCTATAATATTTACAATTTTACGATTTACAATTTACGATTAAAATTATCACCAGCCAATCAAACAATTTACGATTCATAATTGATTTCCCAATCGTTAATCGTAAATTGTCTAATAGTAAATCACATTATTCGACTGTCACCGACTTTGCCAAATTTCTAGGCTGATCAACATCCATTCCCTTGCACACAGCAATGTGATAGGCAAGCAACTGGAGCGGTACTGTAGTTATTAACGGGTCGAGGCACTCGATTGTTTCGGGCAACTCGATACTGCAATCGGCAATCTTGCTTATGATCGTGTCTCCCTTCGTCACGAGCGCGATTACTTTCCCTTTACGCGCCTTGATTTCCTGAATATTACTCAGTACTTTTTCGTACAGACCGTTTTGGGTAGCAATCACCACAACGGGCATTTCTGCATCGATCAAGGCAATCGGTCCGTGCTTCATTTCCGCAGCCGGATAACCTTCGGCGTGAATATACGAAATTTCTTTCAATTTCAGTGCACCTTCCAACGCAACGGGATAGCTGAATCCGCGTCCCAGATAAATGAAATTGTGCGCATAAGTAAAGGTTTTCGATAACTCTGCCAATTTATCATTAAGTTTCAGTACTTCCTTCATTTTCTCAGGAATAGTATTCAATTCCTGTACTACCGACAAATAACGCTGTTCGTCAATCGTTCCTTTTGTTTTGGCCAGTGTCAATGCCAGCATTGTCAGCACAGTAACCTGTCCGGTGAATGCTTTGGTAGAAGCAACTCCGATTTCCGGACCAACGTGAATGTACGACCCCATATGAGTGGCTCGTGGAATGGAAGAGCCGATAGCATTGCATATACCATATATAAATGCACCGCGACTCTTTGCCAATTCTACGGCTGCCAACGTATCCGCTGTCTCTCCACTTTGGGATATGGCAATCACGACATCACGCTCATCAATCACCGGGTCGCGATAGCGAAACTCGGAAGCATACTCCACCTCCACCGGGATGCGGCAAAAACTTTCAATCAGTTGTTTGCCAATCAGTCCCGCGTGCCAAGAAGTTCCGCAGGCCACGATGATGAAACGTTTGGCAGTCAGCAGTCTTTCTTTATAATCTATTACAGCCGAAAGCACAACATTGTCTGCTTCTACATTGATGCGTCCGCGCATACAATCATGAATGCAATCCGGCTGCTCAAAAATCTCTTTCAACATAAAGTGTGGATAGCCTCCCTTATCCAACTGACCCAGCTTCAACTCTACTTTCTTCACTTCGGGAGTCATCTCATCATTATTCAGGTCTACCACCTTCAGTTCCTCTCCCCGATTGATGACGGCTATCTCTCCATCTTCCAGATAGACTACCTTATCTGTGTATTCTACAATCGGAGTGGCATCCGAAGCCAAAAAGAATTCATCTTCACCAATACCGACTACCAACGGACTACTTTTACGAGCAGCGATTATCTCATCAGGATGTTCCTTATCAAGAATAGCTATTGCATAAGCACCAATCACCTCTCCTAGCGCCAACTGAACCGCAGCGAGCAAACTAACCTGATTAGTGACTTTCATGTATTCTATCAATTGGACGAGTACTTCAGTATCTGTACTGCTTTTGAAGATGTAGCCTTTGGCTTGAAGTTTTTCTTTAAGAATGGCGTAATTTTCAATGATACCGTTATGAATGAGGGCGAGTTTTTCGGAAGAAGAGTAATGTGGATGTGCGTTAGCGGAACAAGGTTCCCCGTGAGTGGCCCAGCGGGTATGGGCGATTCCGATTGTACCGGAAATATCTTTCTGTGTGACGAAACTTTCAAGTTCGGAGACTTTTCCTTTCGTCTTATACACATTTAATTGTTGGTTATCACTGATTAATGCTACCCCTGCACTGTCATATCCTCTATATTCCAGCTGTTTCAACCCTTTGATAAGGATAGGGTAGGCTTTTCTTTTACCAATATAGCCTACTATTCCACACATAATATGATATTTTTATTTCGAGTGCAAATATACATATTACAAATAACATAAAGATAACGAATTCTATATTTATTTGACATAAACGCATAAAAAAGTTGAAAACACATCAAAAAGTTAAATAATATATTATTTCTAGCTAAAAAAGTAACAAATAACAATCATGGTCTGATAAAGACAGATAAACTAACAAATCGAAAGCAAATTAAATGTTTTTAGTTACAAATTAAAAGAATAAAGAATAAGACCTTTATTTCGTGTTACACAAAATCGTCATTTACCTATCAATATGAAATATAATTTCTAATTTTGTCGAACAAATTGACACTTCGAACAGGTATTATCATACAATAAAGCTAGTAAGAATGAAGAAACAAGAACTTTTTAACAACGAAACAGAAGGATTCCCTTACCAACGACAGCCCAAGCAGATGGGCTTGTACGATGCGGCATACGAACACGATGCCTGTGGCGTTGGTATGCTGGTGAACATTCACGGAGAAAAGTCACACGACATTGTTGAGTCGGCTTTAAAGGTATTAGAGAACATGCGCCACCGCGGCGCAGAGGGTGCGGATAACAAGACCGGAGACGGTGCTGGTATCATGTTGCAGATTCCGCATGAGTTTATTTTATTACAAGGTATACCCGTGCCGGAAAAGGGACGTTATGGTACTGGTCTGCTTTTTCTGCCGAAAAGCGAAAAGGATCAGGCAGCTATTTTGAGTATTATCATCGAAGAGATTGAGAAAGAAGGCCTTATACTGATGCATCTCCGCAATGTGCCTACTTGTCCCGAGATTTTGGGAGAATCTGCTTTGGCAAACGAACCCGAGATTAAACAAGTATTCATCACCGGATTTACGGAAACGGAGACTGCCGATAGGAAACTGTATCTGATAAGGAAAAGGCTCGAGAATAAAGTCAGAATGTCAGCCATTCCGTCAAAAGACCATTTTTATGTCGTTTCGCTCTCTACGAAGAGTATTATATATAAAGGTATGCTTTCGTCGTTGCAACTGCGCAACTACTATCCTGACCTGACAAACAGTTATTTTACCAGCGGGCTAGCATTGGTACATTCCCGTTTTAGTACCAACACGTTCCCTACGTGGGGATTGGCGCAGCCTTTCCGCCTCCTTGCACACAATGGAGAAATCAACACGATCCGCGGCAACCGTGGATGGATGGAAGCCCGTGAAAGTGTACTCTCGAGTCCTACTCTGGGTGATATCAAAGAGATTCGCCCGATTATACAACCGGGCATGAGCGACAGTGCTTCTCTCGACAATGTACTGGAGTTTCTGGTAATGTCCGGATTGAGCTTGCCCCACGCAATGGCAATGCTTGTGCCGGAATCTTTCAATGAGAAGAATCCTATCAGCGAAGATCTGAAGTCTTTCTATGAATACCATTCCATCTTGATGGAACCATGGGACGGTCCGGCTGCTCTGCTATTCAGCGACGGTCGTTTTGCCGGTGGTATGCTCGACCGCAACGGTCTGCGGCCTGCCCGCTATCTGATTACGAAAAGCGATATGATGGTGGTTGCATCCGAAGTGGGTGTGATGGATTTCGAACCGGGAGACATCAAAGAGAAAGGTCGCTTGCAACCGGGTAAGATTCTATTGGTGGATACGGAGAAAGGCGAAATATATTATGACGGTGAACTGAAAAAACAACTGGCGGAAGCTAAACCTTACCGCACATGGCTGTCAACCAACCGCATCGAATTGGACGAATTGAAAAGCGGACGTAAAGTACCTCACCATATAGAGAACTATGACCGGATGCTTCGCACGTTCGGTTACTCTAAAGAGGATATCGAACGATTGATTATGCCGATGGCAAGTGCAGGTGCAGAGCCGATCCATTCAATGGGCAACGATACTCCACTGGCTGTGCTTTCGGACAAGCCGCAGTTATTTTACAATTATTTCCGCCAGCAGTTTGCTCAGGTTACCAATCCGCCCATCGACCCCTTGCGCGAAGAATTGGTTATGTCACTAACAGAATATATCGGAGCAGTCGGCATGAATATTCTGACTCCGAATGAAAGCCACTGCAAGATGGTACGCCTGAATCATCCGATTCTAAACAATACCCAATTGGATATCCTATGTAATATCCGCTATAAAGGTTTCAAGACGGTAAAACTTCCGATGCTTTTTGAAGTTGCAAAAGGAAAAGCCGGACTGCAGGAAGCATTGAACAGTCTTTGTAAATTGGCGGAAGAATCGGTGACGGAAGGGGTAAACTATATTATCTTGAGTGACCGTGATGTAGACGCCAGTCATGCAGCAATCCCATCTCTGCTGGCGGTAAGCGCCGTTCATCACCACTTGATTTCTGTAGGTAAACGCGTTCAGACAGCATTGGTAGTAGAAAGCGGTGAAATACACGAAGTAATGCATGCGGCATTATTACTAGGCTTCGGAGCAAGTGCACTGAATCCTTATATGGCATTTGCAGTGCTTGATAAATTAGTGAAGGACAGAGATATTCAATTAGATTATGCTACGGCTGAGAAGAACTATATTAAGTCCATCTGTAAAGGCCTGTTCAAGATTATGAGCAAGATGGGTATCTCCACTATCCGTTCCTATCGTGGAGCAAAGATTTTCGAAGCTATTGGTTTGAGCGAAGAACTGAGCAAAGCTTATTTTGGCGGACTGGGTTCACCAATTGGCGGTATCCGTCTGGAAGAAGTGGCAAAAGATGCCATTGCTTTCCACAAAGAAGGAATTTGGGAAGACTCTCAACTTCTTAAAAACAATGGTTTGTATTCGTTCCGCAAGGATGGAGAAAAGCACGCTTGGAATCCGGAAACAATCAGTACGTTGCAACTCGCTACCCGCTTAGGAAGTTATAAGAAATTCAAAGAATACACTCATTTGGTAGACGAAAAGGAGAGCCCTATCTTCCTACGTGATTTTCTTGAATTTCGCCGTAATCCTATTTCCATAGACCAAGTGGAACCAGTAGAGAATATTCTGCATCGCTTTGTTACAGGTGCCATGTCTTTCGGATCTATCAGCAAGGAAGCCCACGAAGCCATGGCTATTGCTATGAACAAGATTCATGGGCGTAGCAATACAGGTGAAGGCGGTGAGGATGCTTCCCGCTTCGAACCGTTGCCGGATGGAACTTCTTTGCGGAGCGCCATCAAGCAGGTAGCATCAGGACGCTTCGGTGTGACGGCAGAATATCTGGTTAATGCAGACGAGATTCAGATTAAAGTAGCTCAGGGAGCAAAACCGGGTGAAGGCGGACAGCTTCCGGGATTCAAAGTGAACGATGTGATTGCCAAGACACGTCACTCCATTCCGGGGATTTCTCTGATTTCTCCCCCTCCCCATCACGATATTTATTCAATTGAGGATTTGGCACAATTGATTTTCGATTTGAAAAACGTTAATCCACAGGCTAAGATTAGTGTGAAGCTAGTTGCAGAAAGTGGCGTAGGTACGATTGCGGCCGGTGTGGCGAAAGCAAAAGCGGACTTAATCGTTATTTCCGGAGCCGAAGGAGGTACAGGCGCTTCTCCCGCTTCTTCCATTCGCTATGCGGGTATCTCTCCCGAACTGGGATTGAGCGAGACGCAGCAAACATTGGTGTTGAACGGGCTTCGCGGTCAAGTAGTGCTGCAAGCCGACGGACAGTTGAAAACCGGACGTGATATTATCTTAATGGCACTAATGGGAGCCGAAGAATATGGTTTTGCTACTTCTGCACTGATTGTATTAGGTTGTGTCATGATGCGTAAATGCCATCAGAACACTTGTCCGGTGGGAGTTGCCACACAGAATGAAGAATTGCGCAAACGTTTCCATGGACGCAGTGAATACTTAGTCAATTTCTTCACATTTCTGGCACAGGAAGTACGAGAACATCTGGCAGAAATGGGATTCACCAGAATGGATGATATTATCGGACGGACGGACTTGATTGAACGTAAATCCGATGCGAGCGACCTGAATCAAAAACATTCGTTAATTGATTTCACCAAATTGCTGGCACGTATCGACAATGGTGCCGCTCTCCGCCATGTCATCAATCAGGAACATGGAATCTCTACTGTAAAAGACGTTACTATTATTGATGCTGCACAGGATGCCATCGAACATGAGAAGGAAGTTTCTTTAGAATATACGATTGCCAACACAGACCGTGCCATAGGTGCGATGCTTTCCGGTGTGATTGCTAAGAAACAAGGCGCTAAAGGATTGCCGGAACATACATTGAATGTGAAATTCAAAGGTTCAGCAGGTCAATCTTTCGGATCATTCCTTGTGACGGGTGTCAACTTTAAACTGGAAGGTGAGGCAAATGACTATCTGGGCAAAGGTCTGAGTGGTGGTCGTATCGCCGTACTTCCACCTATACGTAGCAATTTTGAAGCTGACAAAAATACCATTGCCGGTAACACCTTGCTTTATGGTGCTACAAGCGGAGAAGTTTATATTAACGGATGTGTAGGAGAACGTTTTGCGGTACGCAATTCAGGTGCTATTGCCGTAGTTGAAGGTGTAGGCGACCACTGTTGCGAATATATGACCGGAGGTCGTGTAGTGGTGCTCGGACAAACGGGGCGTAACTTTGCAGCGGGTATGAGCGGTGGTGTAGCTTATGTATGGAATAAGGACGGAAATTTCGATTATTTCTGCAATATGGAAATGGTGGAACTGTCTCTAATTGAAGAAGCCGGCTATCGGAAAGAATTACATGAGTTGATTCGTCAACATTATCTCTACACCGGTTCCAAACTGGCACGTACAATGCTCGACGACTGGAATCATTATGTAGATCAATTCATCCAGATAGTACCTATCGAATATAAGAAGGTGCTGCAGGAAGAACAGATGAGAAAGCTACAACAGAAGATCGCAGATATGCAAAGAGACTATTAACCGTACTTAAAACTAAAGAATTATGGGAGATCCTAAAGCATTTTTAAATATACCTCGGCAAGAGGCGGGATACCGCCCTGTGAGCGAGCGCATCACCGACTATAGTCAGGTAGAACAGACATTGAATACGAACAGCCGTAAGTTGCAGGCTTCCCGCTGCATGGATTGCGGTGTACCCTTCTGCCATTGGGCATGCCCGATAGGCAATAAGCAACCGGAATGGCAAGATGCATTGTTCAAAGGAAAATGGAGAGAAGCCTACGATGTTTTATCGTCCACTTGCGACTTTCCCGAATTTACGGGACGTATCTGTCCTGCCCTTTGCGAGAAATCCTGCGTACTGAAACTATCGTGTGACCAACCGGTAACGATTCGCGAAAACGAAGCGGCTATTGTAGAGGCAGCTTTCCGCGAAGGATATATACAGGTGCAGATGCCCCTAAGAAACGGAAAAAAGGTGGCAGTGATTGGTGCCGGACCTGCCGGATTGGTAGTCGCCAATCAGTTGAATCTGAAAGGATATACAGTTACCTTATTCAATAAGGATGAAGCTCCCGGAGGGTTGCTCCGCTTCGGCATCCCGAATTTCAAATTAGATAAGAACGTGATTGACCGACGGATGAATATATTGGCTGCGGAAGGTATCAAGTTTGAAATGGGAATAGAAATTGACGTTAATCATCTGCCGGAAGGATTCGACGCTTATTGCATCTGTACAGGAACACCGACAGCTCGTGATTTGAGCATTCCCGGACGGGACTTGAAAGGGATTCACTTTGCACTTGAAATGCTGGCACAACAGAATAGGATTCTGGAGGGACAGACGTTCCCGAAAGATAAACTGGTGAATGCGAAAGGCAAGAAAGTGCTCGTTATTGGCGGCGGTGATACCGGTTCGGACTGCATAGGGACGAGTGTAAGGCAAGGTGCTGTCAGCGTGACGCAGATTGAAATCATGCCAAAACCGCCTGTAGGACACAATCCCACTACTCCATGGCCGCAATGGCCGGTCGTATTCAAAACGACTTCCAGTCACGAAGAAGGTTGTACCCGCCGTTGGTGTCTCACTTCCAACCAATTCCTCGGAAAGAACGGAAAAGTGACAGGTGTAGAGGTAGAAGAAGTAGAATGGATTCCGGCAGCAGACGGAGGACGCCCTACCCTGAAACCTACCGAAAAAAAAGAAGTGATTGAAGCAGACATGGTACTATTGGCCATGGGATTCCTGAAGCCGGAACAACCGAAGTTTGCCGAAAACGTATTTCTTGCCGGAGATGCCGATACCGGAGCCAGCCTGGTAGTGCGTGCCATGGCAGGTGGTCGGAAGGCAGCAGCTGAGATAGATGCTTACCTGACAGAAAAAAGAAAATAAGCAATCAACAATAAAATTAACCCCAAAATACTAAAAGTTATGTGTGGAATAGCAGGTATACTCAATATTAAAGTTCAAACTAAAGAATTGAGAAGTAAAGCACTTAAAATGGCTCAGAAAATCCGCCATCGCGGACCGGACTGGAGTGGTATCTACGTAGGTGGAAGTGCCATTCTTGCACACGAGCGTCTCTCGATTGTTGATCCGCAAAGCGGAGGACAACCCTTATACTCATCTGATGGCAAACAGGTACTCACCGTGAATGGAGAAATTTACAACCACCGCGATATCCGTGCGCAATATGCCGGAAAATATGATTTCAAGACAGGAAGCGACTGCGAGGTTATTCTTGCCTTATATAAAGAGAAAGGGATTCACTTTCTGGAAGACATCAACGGTATCTTTGCTTTTGTGCTTTATGACGAAGAGAAAGACGAGTTTCTGATTGCACGCGATCCTATCGGCGTTATACCTTTATATATAGGTAAAGATAAGGATGGAAAAATCTATTTTGGCAGCGAGCTTAAAGCGCTTGAAGGTTTCTGCGATGAATATGAGCCCTTCCTTCCGGGGCACTATTTCTACAGCAAAGAGGGAGAAATGAAGCGATGGTATACCCGTGATTGGACTGAATATGAAACGGTAAAAGAAAACGAAGCCCAAACCACTGATGTGAAGAAAGCGTTGGAAGACGCTGTACATCGTCAGTTGATGAGTGATGTACCTTATGGAGTACTGCTTTCGGGCGGACTGGATAGTTCCGTTATTTCCGCCATCGCCAAGACCTATGCGGCAAAACGTATTGAGACTGACGGTGCCAGCGACGCTTGGTGGCCTCAACTTCACTCCTTTGCCATCGGACTGAAGAATGCACCCGATTTGATTAAAGCACGCGAAGTTGCTGAATATATCGGCACAGTGCATCATGAAATAAACTACACAGTTCAGGAAGGACTGGATGCCCTTCGCGATGTTATCTATTTCATCGAAACATATGACGTGACTACCGTGCGTGCCTCCACTCCCATGTATCTGTTGGCACGCGTCATCAAGTCGATGGGTATCAAAATGGTTTTGAGTGGTGAAGGTGCCGATGAAGTTTTCGGCGGTTACCTTTATTTTCATAAAGCCCCTACTCCACAAACGTTCCACGAAGAAACCGTGCGTAAACTTTCAAAGTTACATATGTACGATTGCCTTCGTGCCAACAAAAGTTTAGCTGCATGGGGAGTGGAAGGTCGTGTTCCCTTCCTCGACAAAGAATTTCTCGATGTAGCAATGGCTCTGAATCCGAAAGCTAAAATGTGTCCCGGAAAAGAAATTGAGAAGCGTATTGTTCGTGAAGCATTCGCCGATATGCTACCGGAAAGTGTAGCATGGAGACAGAAAGAACAGTTCAGTGATGGTGTGGGATACTCCTGGATTGATACATTGAGAGAAATTACAGCTGTTGCCGTGAGCGATGAACAAATGGAGAATGCAGCCGAACGTTTCCCAATTAACACTCCGCAAAATAAGGAAGAATATTATTATCGTAGTATTTTTGAAGAGCATTTCCCAAGCGAGAGTGCAGCACGCACTGTGCCGAGTGTTCCCAGTGTGGCTTGTTCTACAGCAGAAGCATTGGCATGGGATGTTGCTTTTAGGAATCTGAACGAACCGAGTGGACGGGCGGTAAAAGGAGTACATGAAGAGGCGTATACCTAACTGATAGAGTAATAGCACAGTATATTATGTCTGTTATTCTTTTATAGCATTTCTATTCTAAAATCCCAAGGATTAACGCAGATTAGCACATTAATGTCTAATTTGCGTTTTCTTTTTTATAATTTTGAGCCCAAACCCAATTTAAATCTATAAATTTAAAAGAACGAACAAATGAATTTAAAGAAAATGATGATGGCTTCTGCCCTTTTATTCGCTACTTGCACTATGCAGGCACAAACGAAAGTGATTGCCCACCGTGGTTTCTGGAAAACCACGGGTTCATCACAAAACAGTATTACTGCACTTCAGAAAGCAGATTCCATCGGATGTTACGGTTCGGAATTCGATGTGTGGATTGCCAAAGATAATAAATTGGTCGTCAATCATGACCCCGTTTATAAAATGCGACCAATGGAGTTTTCAAAAGGGGATGCACTCACAGGATTGAAGTTGTCGAACGGTGAAAACCTGCCTAGTCTGGAGCAATATCTGGAAGCGGGAAAGAAATGCAATACCCGACTGATACTCGAACTCAAAGCCCATCACAACAAAAAGCGTGAAATAAAAGCCGTGCAAGGAATCCTTGATATGGTGAAGAAAATGGGATTGGAAGACCGCATGGAATATATCACTTTCTCTCTGCCGGCAATGAAAGAATTTATCCGTCTGGCACCTGCCGGTACTCCGATATTCTATCTCAACGGAGAGTTGACACCGAAAGAACTAAAAGAGCTTGGTGCTACTGGTCTCGATTATCACATGGGAGTAATGAAGAAACATCCCGAATGGATTAAGGAAGCCCACGACCTCGGTCTGAAAGTCAATGTATGGACAATTGATGAAGCAGAAGAGATGAAATGGCTGATTGACCGCAAGGTTGATTTCATCACAACCAATGAGCCGGTTGTATTACAGGAAATACTCAAAAAACAATAATCAGACAGAAGAATTAGAATAAATCCTCTCTTTCAACAGTAAGATATGAAAGCAGAGGATTTATTTTCACACTCCGTTTCTTATAGTAGTATAGTTTTTAGCAATTATCTCTTGGGAATTGTTTCACAATATTCAGATGGGGTTATCCCAGTCTGTTTCTTGAACATACGACTAAGATGTTGGGGGTATTCAATTGTTCAGACTATGACGGATGGATGATACTTCCACATAATCGATAACACTGACCAATAGGTTCCGGTCGATGTGTCCGAGATAACAACTGTAATCGTTCACGTTGTTTATTGTCAGAATCTTACTCATAGCATCCTACAGCTTTGATATTCAAATACAAAAATACATTGATTCAAAGAAAAAGACGAATATCGAGGCATTAAAATCAGTAAAAATGGTACAAACTTCCCACATATAGTTACGTCCGTTTTCACGAGATGCACTAACTTTGCAATATAAAAAACAAGAATAATGAATAAACGAATGGATATTCCCGAAGCATTGTGTGACGATGAGGTCGTATGCTTCATCGCAGACCGTTATCATACTACTCCACAAAAAGTAATACTGTGTTTTCTCGCACAGGACGGCATTATTCCCGATTTGGAAAAGAAACTTGTGACTTTCCATTTAGAAGATAATGAGATGGAAATATTGCGGGGACTGACTCATGATAGTCATTCCTAAAATTTACAGCTACGGATAGAAGTTTTTTAAGTGTCATCAGTAACGGCGGATGACGATGACAACAACGTATCCGATTCGGTTCTGACGATTGATGGGGTTACATATAGGTTAAAAATTGAACAACAATAAATATTAATTAAAATGACCATTGAATATTTTAAAGAATATGTAAAGACAAGGAAAGCCCTCGATACGGAGGAGATTCATCGCGTTATGGACGAAATGGGAAACGAGGCGAGACGCATCACCTTTCGGCTAAATACAACGTATCATACTCCCGACGAGGTGCGCGATTTACTTTCAGAACTGTTCGGCTATCGGGTATCACAATCACTTCGTGTATTTCCTCCGTTTTATACCGATTTCGGCAAGAATATCATTGTTGGCGAGGGCGTTTTCATCAACGCCTGCTGCCATTTTCAGGATCATGGTGGCGTTACCATAGGCGACGGTTGTCAAATCGGGCATAATGTAGTTTTTGCCACGCTCAATCATATACTTTCACCCGAAGAACGCAAATTCACTCATCCTGCTCCAATCATACTCGGAAACAATGTATGGATAGGATCAAACTCCACCATCTTGCAAGGCGTTACCATTGGTGACAATGCCGTCGTCGGTGCAGGAGCGGTCGTTACAAAAGATGTGCCAGCGAACACGGTCGTAGGCGGTGTCCCGGCTAAATTCATCAAAACTATTTAATAAAGTATATGATAAAACCAATTTTAAGCATTCTGTTCTTATCCGTAATACTATCCTGTAGTACGACAATAAAAGAGAGCGCAGATAAGGAAAAGACAACAGAAATGGAAAAGATTAATATCGGAAAGTTATTGGCAATCTATCCTAAACCGATGACGGTTGTCGGTGCAGAGGTGAAAGGAAAAGTAAACTGGCTTGTTGTCGGACATACGGGAATTATCGGTCATGACCACATTCTCGTAAGTATGAGTAATAAGCATTACACCAATCAAGGTATAAAGAAATCGAAGAAACTCTCCATTAATCTCGTTGACCGGGCAATGCTGCCCAAAGCCGACTACGTAGGCAGCGTGAGCGGTGCATCCGTCGATAAATCTCATATATTTGAATACCATATAGGAGAAAACGGAACACCCGTAATCGATGCCTCTCCGCTGACAATGGAGTGCAACGTGGTAGACATCTACGAGACCAATGGCTTCGACAATTTCATTTGTTCTGTTATAAATGCCTATGCTGCCCCCAGCGTACTCGACAACGATGGTAAACTCGACTATACTCGGCTGAAACCCGTGCTGTTTGAATTCTCGACTTATTCTTATCTTGCAACGGGAGAGATAATCGGCAAATGTCTGAATTTGGATAAGGAGCCGAGCATGTGCGCCAAACTACCGATGGTTGCCGACGGAATCGTACGATTATCGAAAATCGAAGTTGATTCGAAATATCTCGAAGCCTATATGAAATATGCAACCGAAGTAGGTGAAATCTCTTTGCGTACTGAACCAGGAGTATTAACCATGTATGCTGTCAGCGAAAAGGAAAATCCCTGCAAGGTGACCATTCTCGAAACTTATGCGAGTAAGCAGGCCTACGAATCACATATCGCATCAGAACATTTTCAAAAGTATAAACAGGAAACGATGCACATGGTCAAGACGTTGACGCTCTCTGACCAGATGCCACTCAATCCAGCTAATAGAATCAATAACTTCATCCAATAAACGAAATGATTATGAATAAATTTATTTTATTTTCAATATTCAGTATTTTAACATTCAATGTTATGGCACAAGAAAAGATAGTACAAACAGCTGGGCGCGACCAATTAGGAAAATTCGCCCCTAAATTCGCAGAACTCAATGACGACGTACTTTTTGGTGAAGTATGGAGCCGCACTGACAAACTTGGTCTACGTGATCGCAGTCTGGTTACGATTACATCGCTCATCAGTCAGGGCATCACGGACAGTTCGTTGACATTCCACCTCCAGTCGGCCAAGAACAATGGTATCACCCGCACGGAAATCGCTGAGATTATCACACATATTGGTTTCTATGCAGGTTGGCCGAAAGCATGGGCCGCTTTCCGGTTGGCAAAGGAAGTATGGAGCGAAGATACTACCGGTGATGATGCAAAAGCCACATTTCAGCAAGAGATGATTTTCCCAATCGGAGAGCCGAATACGGCATATGCACAATATTTCATCGGCAACAGTTACCTCGCACCTGTATCACGTGATCAAGTCAATATTTCCAATATCACGTTCGAACCGCGTTGCCGTAACAACTGGCATATCCACCGTGCAACAAAGGGTGGTGGACAGATGCTTATCGGAGTAGCCGGACGCGGTTGGTATCAAGAAGAAGGGAAACCGGCAGTAGAGATTCTTCCCGGTATGGTGATCCATATTCCAGCCAACGTAAAGCATTGGCACGGTGCAGCAGCCGACAGTTGGTTTGCCCACCTAGCGTTCGAAGTTCAGGGAGAGAAAACCTCTAACGAATGGCTCGAACCCGTAACCAATGAGGAATATGACAAACTTCAGTGATAAAGATAAAAGTCTAAAAGCTAATAAATTTGAATGAAGATAATTAGCTTATGGCTTTTAGATGATTACTTTTATGCCAATAATCTCATGCTCGAAGTATCCCCTCAGACTATTTTCCTTTATCAAAAAGAGGAAATTAAGAAGGAGGGATACTTTAATTTCGGTACAGATACAATCATTCAGGAAAATCATCCAATACATCCTTTAATTCTTCCACTGTCAGCTCTCCCATCTGCCTCCAGAGCTCATGTCCTTTATACAACAGGAGAAAAGCCGGCACATTTTCTATATTAAACGAATCGGCAATGTTTTTATTTTCCTCCGCATTAATTCTTATCAATTCTATAATCCGTCTCTCGTAAGTATGGAGTACGGGACCCATCCATTCATAATGAGGTGACCAGTCGGCATAAAACACGATCAATACCAAATGACCGGTTCTTTCTGCTGCTTCTAATTGCTTAACTATATCCATATATTTTCATTATTATATTGTTATTTGTGGTAGAACAATGGAAGCATAAAAAGGTTCTCCCAATATCGGATAAACAATATGTCACACAAATAGACAGATTTACTTTCATATCGTCAAAACTAAAACATCCGTTTTCTTGTTTTTATAATAGAATAGAAAGTGATTTTACCCTCAAATACCTTCATGTATAATGAAAGCATATGCAAAACGCATACTGCAAATAACAATTTATCAATATACCAGCATATACAACTTTAAATTAAAACTAAACAAGCAACTATTCTATGCAATTGAAAGTTGATTGAAAATAAATAGATATTAGACATACTTTTCATCAAAATATAAATCAAAAAGCTATATCTTTGCATTACAATAGAACAAAAGGATATCATATTAAACAAATTATAAACAAAATGACAAGAAATATTAAGTTCACCAAAATGCATGGAGCAGGAAATGACTACATATATGTAGACACAACTAACTATCCAATAGCAGACCCTGAAAAGAAAGCTATGGAATGGAGCAGATTTCATACGGGAATTGGAAGTGATGGACTTATATTGATCGGTTCTTCTGATAAAGCAGATTTCAGTATGCGCATTTTCAATGCGGATGGGTCGGAAGCGATGATGTGTGGTAACGGAAGCCGTTGTGTAGGCAAATATGTATATGAATACGGCCTGACTGATAAAACAGAAATCACACTCGATACTCTTTCAGGCATTAAAATATTGAAACTGCACATAGAAAACAACAGAGTCGCAGCAGTGACGGTAGATATGGGTAGTCCATTGGAAACAGAAGCTATTCATTTGGGAGATGAGTATCCTTTTCAATCTACTCGGGTATCAATGGGAAACCCACATCTGGTTACTTTCGTAGATGATATCGCTCTAATCAACTTACCGGAGATTGGTCCTGTACTGGAAAATCATCCCCTTTTCCCAAATCGAACAAACGTAGAATTCGCACAGATTGTTGACAAAGACACCATACGCATGAGAGTTTGGGAAAGGGGTTCGGGAATCACTCAGGCCTGCGGAACAGGTGCTTGCGCCACAGCAGTGGCAGCCTTTATCAACAGACTAACAAGTCGAAAGAGTGATATCATAATGGATGGAGGAACTGTGACCGTTGAATGGGAAGAAGCCTCCGGACATATATTAATGACAGGACCGGCAACGAAGGTTTTCGATGGGAAAATTGAAATTGAAGAATTTGAGAGTTGAGAATGGAGAGCTGAGAATTATTATAAACAGAAACTTAAAACAATAAACAATATGGCTTTAGTAAACGAACATTTTTTGAAACTACCAGGAAGCTATTTATTCTCGGATATAGCGAAAAAGGTGAATACATTCAAGATAACGCATCCTAAACAAGATGTTATCCGATTAGGAATAGGCGACGTTACTCAACCCTTACCGAAAGCTTGCATCAAAGCAATGCACAAAGCGGTTGATGAACTGGCAAGCAAAGATACATTTCGCGGATATGGCCCTGAACAAGGATATGATTTTCTGATTGAAGCTATTATAAAGAACGATTATGCCCTACGGGGTATTCAGTTTTCCACCTCGGAGATATTCGTGAGCGACGGAGCGAAGAGCGACACCGGAAACATCGGTGATATTCTCCGTCACGACAATAGTGTCGGTGTCACAGACCCTATTTATCCAGTATACATAGACAGTAACGTGATGTGTGGACGCGCCGGAGTATTGGAAGAAGAAACGGGCAAATGGAGTAATGTCACTTATATGCCTTGCACGAGCGAGAACAACTTTATACCTGAAATTCCGGACAAACGGATCGACATTGTTTACCTCTGTTATCCGAACAATCCGACAGGCACCACACTAAGTAAGCCTGAATTGAAAAAATGGGTGGATTATGCGCTGGCAAATGATACGCTGATTCTCTTTGATGCAGCATACGAAGCCTATATTCAGGATGCAGATGTCCCCCACTCTATCTACGAAATCAAGGGAGCCAAGAAATGCGCCATCGAGTTTCGTAGCTATTCGAAGACGGCAGGTTTCACCGGAGTGCGTTGCGGATATACAGTTGTACCCAAAGAGCTTACTGCCGCCACATTGGAAGGCGACCGGATACCGCTCAACAGACTGTGGAACCGCCGGCAATGCACCAAATTCAACGGTACGTCTTACATCACTCAACGGGCGGCCGAAGCCATTTACAGTGCAGAAGGCAAAGCACAAATTCAAGAAACGATAGATTATTATATGACCAACGCACGCATCATGAAGGAAGGTCTGGAAGCCACCGGATTGAAGGTATACGGAGGAGTGAACGCACCCTACTTATGGGTGAAAACTCCGAATGGCCTCTCTTCATGGCGATTCTTTGAACAGATGTTGTATGAAGCCAACGTGGTCGGCACTCCCGGCGTAGGCTTCGGCCCAAGCGGTGAAGGATACATCCGGCTGACTGCTTTCGGTGACCGAAACGACTGTATCGAAGCCATGAGGAGAATTAAGAATTGGCTTTAGCTAATGGAACATGGATAATAGAATCGTTCAGCCTTCACTTGGGATCTCTTACAAAGGATTCTCACTCGGAGCATGGGGATCGGTAGGATTCAAATCGACGGATACGTAAGAACTCGATTTAATCCTCGGTTATTCAGTAGGTGGTTTTAGTGTTTCAGTAACGGATTATTGGTTTAATAAAGGAGTAAATTCCAAAATCGGTGATGCTCTTGACCCAGCAAAGTATTTCCATTACAGAGTTTATTCTACAGCTCATGTGTTTGAAGCACAAATTGGCTATGACTTCGGACCGCTGGTTGTCAACTAGTACACAAACTTTGCAGGAAATGATGGTGTGAAGGAAAACGGAAAAAGAGCCTATTCTTCTTATCTGACACTCACCGCACCGTTCAAACTGGGAGGACTCGACTGGGCAGTAGATTTTGGTATGGTTCCGTGGGAAACAACCTTCTACAACAGTTACACGAGTGGATTTAGCGTAACAGAAGTAAGCCTTGGAGCTTCTAAGGAGATCAAAATTACAGATTCCTTTTCCCTTCCGGCATTTGCCAAGGTATCTGTGAATCCACGTACGGAAGGAGTTTACTTCACATTCGGATTAAGTTTTTAAGAGAGAGAATTTATAATATTCAAAAAGAGTTCACTTTTACAAGTAACACTAATAAATTAAGGTATATGAAAAAGATTGAAGCTATTATCCGTAAAACCAAGTTCGAGGATGTGAAAGACACTCTGCTCGAAGCGGATATTGAATGGTTCTCTTATTACGACGTAAGAGGGATTGGAAAAGCAAGGCAAGGACGTATCTATCGTGGCGTGGTATATGACACCAGCTCCATCGAACGAATCCTAATCTCTATTGTCGTACGCGACAAGAATACCGAGAAAACGGTTCAAGCCATTATCCAAGCGGCACAGACCGGAGAAATCGGAGACGGACGTATCTTTGTCATTCCCATCGAAGACGCCATACGCATCCGCACTGCCGAAAGAGGCGACATCGCCCTCTACAACGCCGAACAAGAACGCTAACCGAATATTAAATAAGATAATTATTATGGATACAAAATATAAGAGTCACAGCTTCGTAAAGCTGTGGATAGCCACTACTATGTTTATGCTTTGCTGCTTTGCCACTGATACATTGGCGCAAGATACAGTTGCAGACGATACTATTGCAGCAGTCATAGAGACAATTACCGAAGTTACAGCCATCCCTGCCGAAGCGGCATCCGCGGTACCGGACACGATTGGAGAATTAGCCTTGGGACTGAACACCGTTTGGATGCTGATAGCAGCAATGCTTGTATTCTTCATGCAGCCGGGATTCGCGCTCGTTGAAGCAGGTTTCACCAGAGTGAAAAATACCGCCAACATTCTGATGAAAAACTTCGTCGACTTCATGTTCGGCTCCCTACTCTACTGGTTCATCGGTTTCGGGCTGATGTTCGGTGTAGGCGGATTCATCGGAATGCCACACTTCTTCGACCTTTCTTTCATAGACAACGGTCTGCCCAACGAAGGATTCCTTGTTTTCCAAACAGTATTCTGCGCCACTGCCGCCACCATCGTATCGGGAGCAATGGCGGAACGTACCCAATTCTCCATGTATCTGGCCTACACCATCTTCATCAGCGTACTGATTTATCCGGTTTCCGGTCACTGGACTTGGGGCGGCGGTTGGCTGATGAACGGTGAAGCGGGGTCTTTCATGATGGATTTGTTCGGACATACTTTCCACGACTTTGCCGGTTCCACCGTTGTCCATTCTGTAGGCGGATGGATTGCATTGGTAGGCGCTGCTATCCTTGGCCCGCGTATCGGTAAGTACAGCAAAGACGGTAAGTCAAAAGCCATCCCAGGACATAACCTGACTATTGCCGCACTGGGTGTATTCATCCTTTGGTTCGGATGGTTCGGATTCAACCCCGGCTCCCAGTTGGCCGCGAGCACCGAAGCAGATGCGATTGCCATCTCACACGTATTCCTGACTACTAATTTGGCCGCTTGTGCCGGTGGTTTCTTTGCACTGCTGATAAGTTGGATGAAATACGGAAAGCCTTCTTTGTCACTGACGCTGAACGGTATCTTGGCAGGTCTGGTAGGAATCACGGCAGGATGCGACGCTGTATCCCCTGCGGGAGCGGTACTGATTGGCGTCATCTGCGGAGTCGTGATGATCTTCTCCGTTGACTTCATCGACAGAGTACTGAAAATAGACGACCCTGTGGGGGCATCCTCCGTACACGGTGTATGCGGTTTCCTCGGAACCATTCTCACAGGTTTGTTCTCTACCAGCGAAGGTCTGTTCTACGGATACGGTGCAGGCTTCCTTGGAGCTCAACTTTTCGGAGCACTCATCGTAGGATGCTGGGCGGCAGGTATGGGATTCATCATCTTCAAAGCACTCGATAAGATTCACGGTCTCCGCGTTCTGGCACGTGTGGAAGAAGAAGGACTGGATATCTACGAGCACGGAGAATCGGCTTACAACTAATTTACTAAAACATATAAATCAACAAATCAAATCAGGTATTATGTCAAAATTAAGATTCAGAGTAGTAGAGACGGCTTTCAAGAAGAAAGCAGTAGAAGTAGCAACACCTGCCGAACGTCCTTCGGAATATTTCGGCAAGTATGTGTTCAACAAAGAGAAGATGTTCAAATACCTTCCCAGCAAGGTATACAATACACTGATTGACGCTATCGACAATGGTGCCCCGATAAACCGCAGCATTGCCGACGAAGTGGCTGCCGGAATGAAGAAATGGGCTACGGAAATGGGAGCCACTCACTACACGCACTGGTTTGCACCGCTCACCGAAGGCACGGCAGAGAAGCACGATGCCTTCGTAGAGCACGATGGCAAGGGTGGCATGATGGAAGTATTCAGCGGAAAGTTGCTCGTTCAGCAAGAGCCGGATGCTTCTTCTTTCCCGAATGGCGGTATCCGCAACACATTCGAGGCTCGTGGCTACAGTGCCTGGGACCCATCATCACCTGCATTTATCATAGACGATACGCTTTGCATCCCTACCGTATTTATAGCATATACCGGCGAAGCCCTTGACTATAAAGCTCCGTTGCTGAAAGCACTCCGTTCCGTAGATAAAGCTGCCGTAGACGTTTGCCGTTACTTCAACCCGGAAGTGAAGAAGGTAGTTGCTTATTTGGGCTGGGAACAAGAATACTTTCTGGTAGATGAAGGCTTGTATGCCGCACGCCCGGACTTGCTGATGACGGGTCGCACCCTGATGGGACATGATAGTGCCAAGAACCAACAGCTCGAAGACCACTACTTCGGTGCTATCCCTACCCGCGTGGCTGCCTTCATGAAAGACCTTGAGATTGAAGCTCTGAAACTGGGCATTCCTGTAAAGACCCGCCACAATGAGGTGGCTCCCAACCAGTTTGAGCTGGCTCCTATCTTCGAAGAGTGCAACCTTGCCAATGACCACAACTTGCTCATTATGTCGCTGATGCGTAAAGTAAGCCGCCGTCACGGTTTCCGCGTATTGCTTCACGAAAAGCCTTTCAAGGGCGTCAATGGTTCGGGTAAGCACAACAACTGGTCGTTGGGTACCGATACAGGCATTCTATTGATGGGACCGGGAAAGACTCCGGAAGACAACTTGCGTTTCGTTACGTTCGTAGTAAATACGCTGATGGCAGTTTATCGCCACAACGGCCTGCTGAAAGCATCCATCTCCAGTGCCACCAACGCTCATCGTCTGGGTGCGAACGAAGCACCTCCTGCAATTATATCTTCTTTCCTTGGCAAACAGTTGTCACAGGTGTTAGCTCATATTGAGAACAGTACGAAGGACGACCTTATCAGCCTCAGCGGCAAACAGGGCATGAAGCTGGATATCCCGCAAATTCCCGAATTGCTGATTGACAATACCGACCGTAACCGCACCTCTCCTTTCGCTTTCACCGGAAACCGTTTTGAGTTCCGTGCCGTAGGTTCCGAAGCCAACTGTGCTTCTGCCATGATTGCACTGAACGCTGCCGTAGCTGAGCAATTGGCTAAGTTCAAGAAAGACGTGGATGCCTTGATGGAAAAGGGAGAACCGAAAATCTCTGCTATCCTCGAAATCATCCGCAGATACATCAAAGAGTGCAAGGCCATCCACTTCGACGGCAACGGTTACAGTGACGAATGGAAAGAAGAAGCTGCCTGCCGCGGTCTGGATTGCGAGACAAGTGTTCCCGTTATCTTCGACAACTATCTGAAACCGGAAACTATCGCCATGTTCGAGACTACCGGAGTGATGACTCAAAAGGAACTGGAAGCCCGCAACGAAGTGAAATGGGAAACCTATACGAAGAAGATTCAGATTGAAGCCCGTGTATTGGGTGACTTGGCAATGAATCACATTATTCCGGTTGCCACTCAATATCAAACGGATCTGATTAACAACGTGTATAAGATGCAGTCTCTGTTCCCGACAGACAAAGCAGCCAAACTATCTGCCAAGAACCTCGAACTTATCGAAGAGATTGCTGACCGCACAGCTTACATCAAAGAGCACGTTGATGCGATGGTCGAAGCCCGCAAGGTTGCCAATAAGATAGAAAGTGAACGTGAGAAAGCCATTGCCTACCATGACACCATCGTTCCGGCACTGGAAGAGATACGTTACCACATCGACAAGCTAGAACTGATTGTTGACAACCAGATGTGGACGCTTCCCAAATACAGAGAACTATTATTTGTAAGATAGTAAAGAAAATGCCGGATGGAGAAACTCTATCCGGCATGAAATAGAGATTATCTATTTCTTTTGTTGGTTGTTTTAAGTTTGCAGGAGAGGGGTGCCGTGAGGCAGTCCTCTTCTCTTTTTATTCTATTATCTTCGCATCCTCCACATCGTCCTCCAGATGCGAAACCGGAGCCTTCGGACGGCGACGCATAAACTTGAACCAATTAATCAATTCGGAAAGAGAATAAATCAAACTACTGATACCGATAATGGTGAATGCAGTATTGCGTGCTCCCGTCGGATTAAACAAAGCGATGATGCCCGCAATAAGAATCAGCGAAGGAATCACATAAAATGCTCCCGGCACCGGCATCCAACGGCGTGCCGCAGCCAGAGAAGCAATCTGCTGCACCCCTCCCATTATCAGGATAAAGCCCAACAGGAACATGAGCACATCTGCAAAGAACTCAGGCATTATAATCAGCCAAAGACCGAACAGCAAACTACCAACCCCTTCGATGGGAAAACGAGGAGGTACTCCATCTGCCGATTTCTTATGCACGAAGAAGCCAAAGAGACTAATGACACCGGGGATCAAGAAAGCCACCCCGACCGTTATTACGATATAACTGGCAGCCGCATCGGGCCAAATCACCAGTACCAAACCTATCACGAGTGCAAAGAGGATACGAATAAGAGAATAATTCATTGTTTTCATAAATTCTATAATTTTTAACCAAGTCCGTTTCAATACTTTTGCGAATATAAGTGTTTCTACTGATATATAAAAATAACAAAGTAACATTGTAATAGGTTCGTAACAAATTCGTTATCACTATCACACCTTACTTATATACTTTTGCAGATAATTTAAAACAGATTCATCATCATGAAATCAGGCCTGGCAAATAATAAAGCCCCTTATGTGGAGCGCGACATCAGTTGGATGTATTTCAATCACCGTATCCTGCTCGAAGCCTCCCGACTGGAAGTTCCTTTATTGGAACGACTGACGTTTCTCGGCATTTACTCTAACAACTTGGATGAATTCTTCCGCGTCCGCATAGCTACACTGAACCGAATCGTTGAGTATGCCGACAAAAACATGAAAACAGAACAGGACCTCGCCGCCCATACGCTCAAACAAATCGGTGAACTGCACAACCGCTATTACGATGAGTTTGAAGAAACCTTCGCTTCTATTATGGAAGAGTTGAAGAAAGAAAACATCTTCGTCATCAAGGACACGGAAATGAACGACGAGCAGAAAGCATTCATCGACTCCTTCTACCGCAATAAGCTCAGCGGGTCTACCAACCCCGTCTTTCTAAACTGCCCGCGCCCGCTGGACGACCAGACAGACGAAAACATTTACCTCGCCATCCGTTTGCTTCACAAAGACGAAACGGGTAAAGTAAGAGTTAAGGATTATGCCGTAATTGAACTGCCTACCGAAGAGTTCGGCAGATTTATCCAGTTGCCCGACTCGGAGGGTAAAACATACCTGATGTTTCTTGACGATGTAATCCGCTACTGCCTACCGATGATCTTTGTGGGGATGAAATATACCGATTATGAGGCGTACACCTATAAGTTTACCAAAGACGCGGAGATGGAAATAGACAGCGACCTAAGGACGGGCGTATTGCAAAAGATTTCCAAAGGAGTGAAAAGCCGCAAGAAAGGAGAACCGATACGCTTTGTGTATGACGAACAGATGCCCAAAGACCTGCTGAAGAAACTGGTAGACCGGCTGAATGTTGACAAGAACGATACACGGGTAGCCGGAGGACGATACCACAACTTCAAGGACTTGATGAAGTTTCCCGTTTGCGGTCGCTATGATTTGCGGTATCCTGCCTGGGAGCCTATTCTCAAACCGGAACTGAATGGAACAGAAAGCCTGTTGGCAATTATCCGCCGGAAAGACCGCTCGCTGCATTATCCTTATCATAGTTTCGATACCTTTATACGCGTACTCCGCGAGGCCGCCATCAGCAAAGAAGTGAAGAGCATCAAGATGACCCTCTACCGGTTGGCTAAAGAATCGAAAGTGATAAAAGCACTGATTTGCGCTGCCAAGAACGGGAAGAAAGTAACAGTAGTCATCGAGCTGCTAGCACGTTTTGATGAAGCATCGAATATCAATTGGAGCAAGAAGATGCAAGATGCCGGGATTCACGTTATCTTTGGAGTGGAGGGATTGAAGATACACTCTAAACTGGTGCACATAGGTACACGCCACGGGGACCTTGCCTGCATCAGCACGGGCAACTTCCACGAAGGGAATGCACGAATGTACACCGATTACACAATTATGACCGCCCATCGCCCTATTGTTCGTGAAGTGAATGCCGTGTTCGACTTTATCGAGAAGCCCTACACTCCTATCAATTTCAAGGAATTGCTCGTTTCTCCCAACGATATGCGGAAACACTTGATTGCTCTTATCAACAAAGAAATAAAGAACAAAGAACAGGGGAAGGAAGCCTACATCCTTGCGAAAGTAAACCACATCACCGACCATGCGCTTGTAGAGAAACTATACGAAGCCTCGGCTTCCGGAGTAAGAATAGATTTGGTAGTACGCGGCAACTGCTCTCTCGTGACGGATGTTCCGGGCGTCAGCGAAAACATCCGCATCAATGGCATTATCGACCGCTATCTCGAACACTCACGCATATTCATCTTTGCCAATTGTGGCGAAGAACGATACTATATCGGCTCAGCAGATTGGATGCCACGCAATCTTGACAATCGTATCGAAGTGCTGGCTCCGGTATACGACAAGGATATACAGGCGGATTTAAAACAAGTAGTGTGCCACGGATTCCGCGATACATCAAAAGGGCGAATGGTAGATGGCACGGGAGAAAACCGTCCGCAGGAAGGTTTGCCCTTCCGCTCGCAAGAAGAATTATACAACGAATATAAAAGAGCAGCAGTATGATAAGTATGAAGAAAGTGAACTATGCAGCCATTGATATCGGCTCGAATGCGGTGAGATTACTGATAAAGTGTGTGAACGAAGAGAATGCACCCGAGATAATGAGTAAGGTGCAACTCATCCGCGTCCCCTTACGACTAGGAGAAGATGCCTTCACGATGGGAGTTATTTCGGCTGAAAAGGAAAAGAAACTAATCCGGCTGATGAAAGCCTACAAACAGTTGATGAAGATATATGACGTGGTGGACTATCGTGCCTGCGCCACTTCCGCCATGCGCGATGCTCGTAACGGGAAAGACATAGCCCAGCAAATAGCCCGCAAGACGGGTATCCGCGTTGAGATTATCGGCGGACAAGAAGAAGCGCATATCGTCTACGACAACCACATCGAACAGCTTTTTGCTTCGGGGCAGAATTACTTGTATGTGGATGTCGGCGGTGGCAGCACGGAGATTAATCTTATCAGCGATGGAGAGTTGAAAAATTCGCGTTCCTTTAATATAGGTACCGTCCGTATGCTTAGCGGCATGGTGAAGGAGGAAGAGAAGGAGGCTTTGCGCACGGAATTATTAGGGCTTGCCACCGAGTATGCTCCTATCAGCATTATCGGTTCGGGAGGAAATATCAATAAACTCTTCCGTCTGGCGGAGAAGAAAGATAAAAAGACTTCTCTCTTACCTGTCGAGTCGCTGCGGAAAGTATACGAAACGTTGCAGGCACTCCCTGTGGAACAACGCATCAAGCAATATAAACTGAAACCGGACAGAGCGGATGTTATTGTGCCTGCGGCAGAGATATTTCTGGAAATAGCGACGCACAGTAAAGCTACCGGAATCATTGTACCTACCATCGGATTGTCCGACGGCATTATCGACAGTCTGTACACAGAGAACATGAATGCTCCTTATGCCAATCCGATAGAATGAGAATATCAATTTGTCAGTTCTGACATTTTGCAATTCGTAATGCGAATAGAAACGTTTATCCGCCCCACAATGCACGAAGATAGTATTTTTTCGATTGTGGGGAGATATGCGTTTGTCATTAATCGACTTATTTGTTCTAATAAGGAACATTCGGAGTGGATAACTGCTATATTCACGTCAAATGCACGCATTGTCGTTGATTACCGTTCCCTTTTGCCCTATCCCGCACATCCGCCTTTCAGGATGAAATAGAAAACATGAAAGGCTTAAAGTACGAAATATAAACAAGACATTGGTATGTAGACACTAAAACTATGCTTTACCGACGCCAAGCAATGTAAAAGGTGACGCCATGCATTGTTAAAGGTGACACCATAGTTAGTTTTGGGTTACTTCTTCCTTATGTTTTTCCCAAACCTTACGATGTTTTGTCCCGAACATCACGATGTTTTGCCCCAAAGCTCCCATAAATTATAGTAAAACAAGGGCAATTCTCATCTAATAGAAGAGAATTGTCAGACAAGCAAGTAAGCAAATAGAACGAATTGCTATAATAATGCTCAAATAATAGCAGTTTAAGCTACAAAATACTTCAGAAGAATAGCTACTTCTATATCATAGCAAAAGTATTTTGTCTAAATGCCAGCTCAACACCAACGTTGATGACAACAAAACTATAGTAATGTAGCGCCATCCAAAAGATATTGTTGTTGGATGTATTGATTATTACCGAACAATGTATATCTTTACGCCCTGTTTTAGAACAAACGATATTATGACAAATCATATTTTAATGTATATATTCATATTCTGTCTGCTATTCATCATCTGCATTCTAGCGTATAAAGTGCGCAAACTTAGTAAGATTATTAAAAAAGCCAAAGATTCTTATCGGTTCTCATTCGAGATTCTCGACAACCTTCCTTATCCTATTACTGTAAAAGATATCCAGAACGACTTTCAATATTATTATTGGAATAAAGAGTCGGCTATCCAATCGGGCATCAGCAGTGAAGATGCCATCGGACACACCGACTATGAAATATATGGAGAAGAACGGGGAGGAAAATATAGAAGCGTCGACAAAGCACTCGTAAAAGAAGGCAAAATATATCGCAGCGAAGATAAATACATTACGCCGGACGGAGTGGAACACGACACGATAACCGTAAAATCATTTACCTCTTGGAAAGGACAGCAGAAATGGCTGATTGCAACCCGTTGGGAGATTACTCAGTTAAAGAACTACGAAAGAGAGTTGGTTGCAGCCAAAGAAGAGCTTGAAAGGGCGTTGAACAAACAGAAATTGGCTCTGAAAAGCATTGATTTCGGGCTTATTTATATTGATAAAGACTTTAGGGTGCAATGGGAGGAAACAACACGCATCACCAACCTAGTAAAAGGCAGAAACTACATCCCCGGTAGAATCTGTTATCAAACCAGTGCACACAGAGATAAGCCATGCGAGCAATGTGCATTCCAGAAAGCCATCAATCAGGGCAAAATCATCCGTCATACAATTAGAATAGGCAAAGTAGACTTTGAAGTTACAGCCACCCCCGTCTTCGGCAACGACGAGAAAGAGATAATAGGAGGCTTGCTACGTTTTGAGGATATCACTGAAAAACTGAAACTGAACAGGATGTTGCAAGAAGCAAAAGAAAAAGCGGAAGAATCCAATCGCTTGAAATCGGCTTTCCTTGCCAACATGAGCCACGAAATACGCACGCCGCTGAACGCGATTGTCGGTTTCTCCGAAATGGTTTGCCAGACGGAAGAAGAGGAAGAAAGGCAAGAGTTTATAAAAATCATTTCCAGCAATAATGAACTATTGTTGCAGTTGATAGACGATATTCTCGACCTTTCGAAAATTGAAGCCGGAACGATGGAATTTACATTCGCACCGACAGATATAAACGAAGCTATGGATGGCATCTGCCGGCAAATGCAAGAAAAGAACATCTCCCCTGACGTGGAAATCATATTTGCGGAAAAGGCGGATAAATGTATCATAAATACCGACCGTATACGCCTTTCGCAAGTAATCATCAACTTCACCAACAATGCCATGAAGTTCACCAAGAAAGGTTCCATTCAAATGGGATACCGCATTGATGAAGCAATCGGTGAGATATACTTCTACGTGAAAGATACCGGTATCGGAATACCAGAGGAGAAGTTAGATAAGGTATTCGAACGATTCGTAAAACTGGATTCCTTTGCAAAAGGAACAGGACTTGGACTAGCCATCTGCCGCGTCATCGTGGAACGGCTGCATGGAGTCATCGGTGTTGAATCGAAAGAAGGAGAAGGTTCTTGCTTCTGGTTCAAGATTCCGGCACAGGAAATGATAGTAAAATAAGAAACCGCCGGGCGGCTTCTCTAACCAAGAGAAGCCATTGCGGTGAGCCACGGTTTGATATCTTCGGCTACCACTAACCAATAAAGCAATAAGATGATTAAAATGGCAACAGCAATGCCCACTAATACTTTTCTCTGTTTCATACTTGTTTTCTGTTTAGTTATTCTTTTCTCATAAGAACACTTTAGCCAGAGAATTGTTCTAAAACGGAAATAATGAAGGGGAAAAGATAAAAAAAGAAAGATTTTGTTTGCTGTTCCAATCAAAGTGTCTATATTTGCTCCCGTAAAAAGAAAAAAGACAATGAAAACAATGATAGTAAATACATATTGGTGGTGGCGCCCGTTACAACTCCGACAGTCGTAAGGGAGCAGTGCTCGTATGTATATACCTCATAAAGATATTACAGAATTGAAAGAGCCCTGTCGCAGCTTGCGACAGGGCTCTTTTCTTTTTGCCCGATAGAAAAACAGATTGAATAATAACACTAAATTATAGATAGGAATATGAAAAGTTTTTTAGTAGACCAGGATGGCTATTACGGAGAGTTTGGTGGAGCATACGTACCTGAGATTCTCCACAAGTGTGTAGAGGAGTTGCAACGTACGTACCTCGAAGTGATTGAGAGTGAAGATTTCAAGGAAGAGTTTAATCAACTGTTGCGCGACTACGTAGGACGCCCTTCCCCACTCTATCTGGCGAAGCGCCTTTCAGAGAAATACGGTTGCAAACTGTATCTGAAACGCGAAGACCTGAATCATACGGGAGCGCATAAGATTAATAATACCATCGGACAGATTCTGCTGGCACGCCGCATGGGAAAGAAACGCATCATCGCCGAAACCGGAGCGGGACAACACGGCGTGGCAACGGCTACCGTCTGCGCACTGATGAACATGGAATGTATCGTGTATATGGGAAAGACGGACGTTGAACGTCAGCATATCAACGTAGAAAAGATGAAGATGCTGGGAGCTACGGTGATTCCCGTCACCTCCGGCAACATGACTCTGAAAGATGCCACCAACGAAGCCATCCGCGACTGGTGCTGCCATCCTGCCGACACCTATTATATTATCGGTTCTACCGTAGGACCCCATCCTTACCCTGATATGGTGGCACGTCTGCAATCCGTTATCAGCGAAGAAATCAAAAAACAACTTCAAGAAAAAGAAGGACGCGAGCATCCCGACTACCTCATTGCCTGTGTGGGCGGAGGAAGCAACGCTGCCGGAACTATCTATCATTATATCGACGACGAACGGGTAGGCATCATCCTTGCCGAAGCCGGAGGAAAAGGAATAGAAACGGGAATGACTGCCGCTACCATCCAACTGGGTAAGATGGGCATCATACACGGAGCCTGCACCTACGTCATCCAGAACGAAGACGGCCAGATTGAAGAACCTTATTCTATCTCTGCCGGACTGGATTATCCGGGAATCGGACCGATACACGCTAATCTTTCTGCACAGAAACGTGCTACTGTGTTGGCTGTGAATGACGACGAAGCCATCGAAGCCGCCTACGAACTGACTAAACTCGAAGGAATCATCCCCGCACTGGAGTCTGCCCACGCACTAGGAGCTTTAAAGAAACTGAAGTTCAAACCGGAAGATGTCGTAGTACTCACTGTTTCGGGACGGGGGGATAAGGATATTGAGACTTATTTAACGTTTAACGATTAGTGATTAGTGATTAACGATAGTGATTAGTAGATAGTCAATCAAAACTAAATATCAATAGAAATGAAAACATTCAATTATACTACCCTTAGCAAGCAGGTGCTTGGAGATATGCATACTCCCGTCAGCATCTATCTGAAAGTACGCGATATGTATCCGCAATCTGCATTGATGGAAAGCTCCGATTATCATGCCGGAGAGAACTCTTTGTCTTTTATCGCGCTCTGCCCGCTGGCAAATATAGGAGTAAACAGTGGCATCGTCACTACCAATTATCCGGATAACAGCCGTTGCGAAGAACCATTGACGAAAACATTCACTGTGGAGAAAGCTATAAACAAGTTTGTTAAGCAATTCCAGGTGAACGGAGAGCATAAGGATGTTTGCGGACTTTACGGATACACCACTTTCAACGCAGTGAAGTACTTCGAGCATATCCCCGTGAAGGAAAGCCACGACGAACAGAATGATGCACCGGACTTGCTATACATATTATATAAGTATGTCATCGTGTTCAATCACTTTAAGAATGAATTGACATTGGTGGAGATGCTATCCGAAGGAGAAGAAAGCGGTTTGCCGGAACTGGAAGCAGCTATCGAGAACCGCAATTATGCTTCGTACAACTTCTCAGTAACGGGTCCCGTGACCAGCCCTATCACAGATGAGCAGCACAAAGCCAATGTACGCAAAGGCATTGCCCATTGTATGCGTGGCGATGTTTTCCAAATAGTTCTTTCCCGTCGGTTCGTACAACCGTACGCAGGGGATGATTTCAAAGTGTATCGTGCCCTTCGCAGTATCAATCCTTCTCCTTATCTGTTCTATTTCGATTTTGGAGGATACCGCATCTTCGGCTCTTCGCCCGAAACTCACTGCAAGATAGAGAATGGACGTGCCTACATCGACCCCATTGCCGGAACTACCCGCCGCACCGGAGATACGATGAAAGACCGCGAACTGACGGAAGCTTTGCTTGCCGACCCCAAAGAGAATGCCGAACACGTGATGTTGGTGGACCTTGCCAGAAATGATCTTTCACGCAATTGCCACGACGTACGGGTGGTGTTCTACAAAGAACCGCAATATTATAGTCACGTTATCCACTTGGTGAGTCGCGTGAGCGGTGTGCTCAATGAAGGTGCAGACAAGATAAAAACATTTATCGACACCTTCCCTGCGGGTACATTGAGCGGTGCACCGAAGGTGCGCGCCATGCAGCTGATTAGCGAGATAGAGCCACACAACCGTGGAGCTTACGGTGGTTGCATCGGCTTCATCGGACTGAACGGGGAGTTGAATCAAGCTATCACCATCCGTACTTTTGTAAGTCGCAACAATGAGTTATGGTTTCAAGCCGGAGGCGGTATCGTTGCCCGCAGTCAGGATGAATACGAACTTCAAGAAGTGAACAATAAATTGGGAGCATTGAAAAAGGCAATCGACTTGGCTGTCAATTTAAAGAACTAGCAGAAAACAAAAGAAACACTTTGAGCAACAATTTAGCATAATAAGAAGATGAAAATATTACTTTTAGATAACTACGACTCTTTCACCTACAACTTACTGCACGCAGTGAAAGAATTGGGAGCTACGGACGTTGAAGTGGTCCGCAACGACCAGATAGAACTTGATGAAGTGGAACGCTTTGATAAAATCATCCTTTCGCCGGGACCGGGCATACCCGAAGAGGCCGGATTGCTATTACCTATTATAAAGAGGTATGCGCCAACCAAAAGTATACTGGGTGTTTGTCTGGGACATCAAGCCATCGGCGAAGCCTTCGGTGCACGACTGGAAAACCTGACGGATGTATATCATGGCGTACAAACTCCAATCACTATCCTGCAACAAGATATACTTTTTGAAGGATTAGGGAAAGAGTTACCTGTGGGAAGGTATCACTCTTGGGTAGTCAGCCGGGAAGATTTCCCCGATTGTCTGGAGATAACGGCAGAAAGCCAGGAAGGACAAATCATGGCATTGCGTCATAAGACGTACAATGTGCATGGCATTCAGTTCCATCCCGAATCAGTATTAACTCCGCAAGGAAAAGAAATTATCAAAAACTTCTTAAACGATTAAACTTATGAAACAGATTCTATACAAGCTTTTCGAGCATCAATATCTGGGACGCGATGAAGCCCGTACTATTTTGCAGAACATCGCACAAGGAAAGTATAATGATGTGCAAGTAGCGTCGCTAATCACCGTATTCCTGATGCGCAACATTTCCGTTGAAGAGCTGTGCGGCTTCCGTGATGCACTGCTTGAAATGCGTGTCCCTGTTGATTTGAGCGAGTTTGCTCCGATGGATATTGTAGGAACGGGAGGTGACGGTAAGAACACGTTCAATATCTCTACTGCTTCCTGCTTCACAGTGGCGGGTGCAGGCTTTCCGGTTGTGAAACATGGCAATTATGGAGCAACATCTGTCAGCGGTGCCAGCAATGTGATGGAACAGCATGGGGTGAAGTTTACCAGTGATGTCGATCAGTTGCGCCGCAGCATGGAGAAATGCAATATTGCTTATCTGCACGCTCCTTTGTTCAATCCGGCATTGAAAGCGGTAGCTCCGGTGCGTAAAGGACTTGCGGTACGTACTTTCTTCAATATGCTCGGTCCGTTGGTGAATCCTGTGTTGCCGACTTATCAACTTTTGGGGGTTTATAACCTTCCGCTGTTGAGGCTTTATACGTATACGTATCAGGAAAGCAGCATTAAGTTTGCCGTAGTGCACAGTCTGGACGGATATGATGAAATCTCGCTGACGAATGAGTTTAAAGTAGCAACCACCGGCACCGAAAAGATTTATACGCCCGAAAGCCTAGGCTTCTCCCGCTACAAGGATACCGACCTGGATGGCGGACAGACACCGGAAGATGCTGCTAAAATCTTCGATAACGTCATGAACAATACAGCTACGGAAGCTCAAAAGAATGTTGTTATTGTCAACTCTGCCTTTGCCATCCACGTGATTCGTCCGGAGAAGAGCATCGAAGAATGTATCGCCTTGGCAAAAGAATCGCTGGAAAGCGGACGGGCATTGGCTACGCTGAAGAAATTCATTGAACTGAATAATTAAACAACTAATAATGAAAGATATATTATCCGAAATCATAGCAAACAAGCGATTTGAAGTCGACTTGCAAAAGCAGGCTATTTCTATCGAACAGTTGCAGGAGGGGATTAGTGATGCTCCGGCTCCCCACTCCATGAAACAGGCATTAGCTTCTTCTGACACGGGCATCATTGCAGAGTTCAAGCGCCGCTCTCCGTCAAAAGGATGGATAAAGCAGGACGCTTGTCCCGAAAAGATTGTCCCATCTTATGCAGTGGCAGGTGCATCGGCACTTTCCATCCTCACCGACGACAAGTTCTTTGGTGGAAGCCTGAAAGACATCCGTGCTGCACGCCCTTTGGTGGAAATTCCTATTCTAAGGAAAGACTTTATCATCGACGAATACCAACTCTTCCAAGCAAAAATAGTAGGTGCGGACGCCGTATTGCTTATCGCTGCCGCCTTAGAGCAAGAGAAATGTAATGAACTCGTCGGTCAGGCTCACGCATTGGGACTGGAAGTTCTTCTGGAAATACATAGCTCCGAAGAACTGGCATATATTAATAAGGATATAGATATGGTAGGAATCAACAATCGCAATCTGGGAACATTCTTCACGGATGTAGAAAACTCCTTCCGCCTGGCAGGACAGCTTCCGAAAGATGCGGTACTGGTATCCGAAAGCGGTATCTCCGACCCCGAGATTGTGAAACGTCTCCGCACAGCCGGATTCCGCGGATTTCTGATTGGAGAAACTTTTATGAAAACTCCGCAACCGGGAGAAACCTTAAGGGATTTCCTGCAAGCGATACAATAACCTGATTATTCAAAACGGACTGCCCTATGATAAACGGTAAAATCATCAAAGTATGCGGTATGCGCGAAGCTGAAAACATTCGAGACGTAGAAGCTCTGCAAGACGTCGATATGCTGGGATTTATCTTTTATCCCAAATCTCCCCGATATGTCTATGAGCTTCCGGCTTATTTGCCGATTCATACTCATCGCGTTGGAGTTTTTGTGAACGAAGATAAAGAATTAGTCAAGATGTATGTCGACCGCTTCGGACTGGACTACGTGCAACTACATGGAAATGAATCACCGGAATATTGCCGGACATTACACTCTGCAGGATTGAAGATTATCAAAGCTTTCTCCATAGCTCTTCCCAAAGACCTGAAAGTCGTAGGCAGTTATGAGGAAGTCTGCGACCTTTTCCTTTTTGACACCAAATGTGAACAATATGGAGGGTCAGGAAATCTATTCGATTGGAATATCCTACATGGTTACAATGGACACGTTCCTTTTCTCCTGAGCGGAGGGATAAACTCCTACAGCGCTAACGCACTGAAAGAGTTCGAGCACCACAATCTGGCAGGTTACGACCTTAACAGCCGTTTTGAACTTAAACCGGGGAAAAAAGCTCCGGAACGTATCCGGACTTTCCTCAACGAATTAAAAATAATAAACTCAAATTCTCAAATGTCATGAACAGAATTAATCAACTTTTCAATAACAACAAGAAAGACTTACTTTCTATTTACTTTTGTGCCGGTGCTCCTACATTGGATGGCACTGCCGACGTTATCCGTTCCCTCGAAAAGCACGGAGTCGGCATGATTGAAATCGGAATCCCTTTCAGCGACCCGATGGCCGACGGCATTGTTATCCAGAACGCTGCAACAGAAGCATTGCGCAACGGGATGTCTCTCAAAATCCTTTTTGAGCAATTGCACCACATCCGCCGGGAAGTTAAAATTCCATTGGTGCTCATGGGTTATCTGAATCCTATTATGCAATTCGGCTTCGAAAACTTCTGTCGCAAATGCGTGGATTGCGGAATTGACGGCGTCATCATCCCCGACCTACCCTTCCGCGACTACAAAGAACGGTATCGCATTATTGCCCAACGCTATGGCATTAATGTTATCATGCTCATCACCCCGGAAACCAGTGAAGAACGGGTTCGGGAGATTGATACGTATACAGATGGATTCATCTATATGGTGTCATCGGCGGCAACTACCGGAGCACAACAAGACTTCAACGAGCAAAAACGCTCTTACTTCAAAAAGATTGAAGATATGAATCTGAACAATCCGCTAATGGTGGGTTTCGGCATTTCGAATAAAGCTACCTTCCAAGCTGCCTGCGAACACGCAGCGGGAGCTATCATCGGTAGCCGTTTTGTTACTTTACTCGATGAAGAGAAGGATCCTGAGAAGGCTATTCTAAAACTGAAAGAAGCACTGAAATAATCGTAGACAACAAGTAATTGACTACAAACCGGGAGCATATATTACAATTTCTTATTAGAAAACGAATATTTATTGTATAGATATAAGCTCCCATCTTTTTTCATTTACTTTTCTCATTTATCTAATTAGTATTTCACAAGAAATCTGTATCTTTGTAAGCGTTTTAATAGAAATCCAACGATTATGAAAGCAGAAACCCCTTCCGTTTTGTTAATTTACACGGGTGGAACTATCGGAATGATAGAAAACCCGGAGAATGGTGCTTTAGAAAACTTCAACTTCGACCACTTGCTCAACCACGTCCCCGAGCTGAAGAGATTTAACTATCGCATTTCATCCTATCAATTCGATCCCCCTATCGACTCTTCGGACATGGAACCTGCTTACTGGGCCAAACTAGTAAAGATTATCAATTACAACTACGATTACTTTGATGGTTTTGTCATCCTCCACGGAACAGACACGATGGCTTATACGGCTTCCGCCCTTAGCTTCATGCTCGAAAATCTAAGTAAGCCCGTCATCCTTACCGGTTCTCAACTACCTATCGGAACATTGCGGACGGACGGAAAAGAGAATCTTATTACAGCCATTGAAATAGCCGCTGCCAAGAATCCGGATGGCACAGCTATCGTCCCCGAAGTGTGCATCTTCTTCGAGAATCACTTGATGCGAGGTAACCGCACCACTAAAATCAATGCGGAAAACTTTAATGCTTTCCGCTCCTTCAACTATCCTCCATTGGCACGAGTGGGTATACATATTAAATATGAGCCTAACCTTATCCGTAAACCGGACCCGACAAAGCCATTAAAACCACATTATTTATTTGATAATAATGTAGTGATCTTAACTCTTTTCCCAGGCATTCAGGAAAGCATCGTAACTTCTCTTCTTCATGTCCCCGGACTGAAGGCTGTCGTTATGAAAACTTTCGGATCGGGCAATGCACCACAAAAAGAATGGTTTATCCGACAACTGAAGGAAGCAACCGAGCGTGGAATTATTATCGTCAACATTACTCAATGCGCATCGGGAGCAGTAGAGATGGCACGTTATGAAACGGGATTGCACCTTCTGGAAGCAGGTGTAATCAGTGGATATGACAGTACGCCGGAATGTGCCGTCACTAAGCTTATGTTCTTATTGGGACATGAATTACCCAACAAAGATATCCGATATAAAATGGACTCTTGCTTAATAGGTGAAATAACGAAACCTTAAAGCGTAAATTCAATTGTAAATCCCCCCTTTTTAATCCCTTGATTTTCTTTATTGGATAATTCCAATAAACTAAAAATCAAGGGATTCTTTTTCATCAGCCATAGGCCCAATCGAACCTAAATGAGCCAATATAAAACCAGAAGAGAAGTGCGCCTGCTTTCTCCACATAAAATAACTAAAATGGTCTTTTTTATGTAAAACAGGCTGTTATCTTTGTTTTGGTTTATGATAACAAACGATCAAGCAATAGTTTTTAAATATGATGAAAAAGAAAATTCAAATTATCCCGATTGCTGCAATAGCGGTAGTAGGTACTATGTTTAGTTGTGTTGACTCTGGAAAGGATTTATACGATCCTTCCTATGAAACTTCCAATCCTATGGGAGATGGCTTCGCCGCTCCTGATGGTTTCGATTGGAACACAATTGCAACTAAAAACGTAACAGTAGAAGTAAAAGATGAAGAAGGAGGGTTATATTCTTATCTAGTTGAAATATATACTGAAGATCCTCTGGCTAATGGCAGTGCATTCCCTATTGCTATAAGAACGGCTAATAAGGAAAATAATTTTAAAGTAACGGCTTCTATCAGCCTGCTTCCAACACAAAAAGGTGTTTATGTGAAACAGACGGATCCTAGAGGTCGCGAACAAGTGTATCCGTTTAGCCTTCCGGAAGATAGTGACAACCTCACTTGCAAACTCTATTATACGGATACGACGAGCAGAGCTTTAATGAGTCGTGCTAATGCTACAAGAAGCGTTTCATTAGAAAAGCCTGATTACACTTCCATTCCTGCAGGCGCACAAGAAATTGAAGATGTGAAAGATAGTAACTTGCAGGCAGGTGCTTCTTACAAGATTAGCAACGATTATGAGGGTGTATTTAAATTTAGTGGTCAGGAAGGTAAAAATAAAACAAAGGTCTTCGTTGATGCGAAATGGACGATTCCAGAAGCTTTCAGTTTTCAGAACGGCATTGAAATCATTGTGATGAACGGTGCTGAAATTGTAGCACACAAGGACGTGACATTCATCAGAAACTCAATGCTGACTATCATGGATGGTGGAAATGTAAACATTAAGAATATCACATTTACTAATGGAGAACCAGCGGGATTAAGAAACTGGGGAACTCTATCAGTTACGAATCTGATTAAGCTGTCTTCGGGCGCATCACTTTATAATAAAGGTGTTATTACGAGCAAAAACATCACCGTCAACTCCAACTCAAAGATTATCAATGATAATAAGATAGAACTCAAAGGCGACCTTTATTTGCCTTCTAATTTCTCAATAGTTAATAATGGAGAACTGTATGGTAAGAGTATGACAGCGGAATCACCAGATGCTATAATAACGAATACTAATATTATAATCTTTGAAAAGTTCAAATTCACAAATCCGACAGTCAATAATAGCTGTAGTATGGAAGCTACTCAATCCTTAATAACCAATGGAGTAAAGTTCAACTTTGATAAAGGATACCTCAAAGCACCTACTATGGAGTTTAGGAATGGAGAAATCAACCTGAGTAATGGTTCAATGTTGGAAGCTACTATAAGTATTGATCTAAAAACAGCTCATGCTAAGTTTTATGGAAAAGGAGAAAACACTTCATTAATAAAATCTCCAAAGATAAGCGGACAAGGTTTTACGTACGACGGCAATTTGGCAGTCGAATGTAATGACCACCCCAAAATGCTTGATTGGGAAAATTATACCGTAAAAGGTGGTGCATATATCACCAAAATAGGAGATTCTAAAGTTTTTATCGAAACCTGTGACGGCATTAAGAATGGTGGAAACGGTGGCGATACACCGGGTGAACCCGAATACCCGATTATTGTAGAAGATACCCGTAGCTATGCTTACTTATTTGAAGACCAATGGCCGCTATACGGAGATTATGATATGAACGACGTATCCATTGTCATCAAAAACAGGAAAATTGCTACCAATAAAGATAATAAAGTAACTGAGTTTGCATTAAACATAGAATTAGCAGCCGCCGGAGCTACAAAGAGTATCGGAGCTGCCATCATGCTGGATGGTGTTTCTGCCAATGCCATCACACAGCCTGTGGAATTTGGAGATAACTCTCTTTTCAGAAACTTCAACCTGAATGGCAATCAAATTGAAAGCGGACAGGATTATGCGGTTATTCCATTGTTTGACGATGCACACAGAGCATTGGGTAGAGATAGGTATGAGCAAATCAATACCATTGTCAATCATACAAATAATACCAATCCTAAAAACATCAATTTAACTATCAAATTCAATAACCCGACATTATCTGCCGATGAATTTAATATTGATAAACTGAATGTATTTATCTTTGTAGATGGAAACAGAAACAATCGTAAAGAAATTCATGTTGCCGGTTACCAGCCATCAAAGCTTGCTAACACAGCCTTGTTTGGAGGAAACAATGACGACAGTTCTGTGTCTGGCAAGAAATATTATATCAGCAAAGAAAATCTGGCATGGGGAATTATGGTTCCTACAGATTTCAAATGGCCACTTGAATATGTAAATATAAAAGTCGCCTATTCACTGTTTGAAGGCTGGGTGACAAGCGGTGGTACCAAAAATGAAGCATGGTGGGAAATCTACGATGTATCTAAAGTATATAAATAAAGAAATTAAGATTTAGGCCAATTATAGAACACGGATTTTATTGTATTGATAAAATCCGTGTTTTTTTCTAATTTTACTTTCTTTGAATGAAAGTTTATTCATATATTTGCAAAATATCAGCTATATTTGAAATAGCGAGCTTAATCTATATATAACAATAACAAAGCAAGCGGTAGAAAGGTCTATTCGTATGAAGAAAAAAATATTACTAGTCGATGATAAAGCGACAATCGGAAAAGTAGCCGGTATTTACTTAGGTAAAGATTACGACTTTACTTATTTGGAGAATCCCATTAAAGCCATAGAATGGTTAAATGAAGGCAACATACCCGATCTTATCATTTCAGATATCCGTATGCCTCTAATGAAAGGTGACGAATTTCTAAGTTATATGAAGAATAATGAATTATTCAAGTCAATCCCTATCGTTATGCTTTCCAGCGAAGAAAGTACAACAGAAAGAATCAAGTTACTGGAAGAGGGAGCGGAAGATTATATCTTGAAACCATTCAATCCTTTGGAACTTAAAATCAGAATCAAAAAGATTATCGACTAATATTGATTCTTCTATATGCAATATTTTGTATACGTAGGCAGAAATAGCAAGACTATTGAGCTTTTTTCAAAACTAAGTATTGGGGTATTCTATGCAGCACCGAATTGCGATAAAGCAATTAAGGTGTTGGATAAGATACGTGAAAAATATGATACTGCCCTATTCATTGAGAAGGCAGACCTATCCCAAAACATTGCAGATATCCGCTATTTACGTAAGAAATATCCGGGTCTTTATATGGTACTTGTCGTAAATTCTTTACCCAAAGAAGAAGTTCCGAAATATCTCAAAGCTGGTATTAACAATACCATCAAATACGTAACTACCCAAGAAGCTTTTAAAGATTTATCAAGTTTCCTGATACGTAGAAAGAATCAGAAAATAGAGACTCTTCAACTCAGAGCACAGAGCATCAATGCTTTTCGTCTGCCCTTATGGAAGAGAATCTTTGATATCATCTTTTCCGGAATGGCATTGATTTGTCTTTCTCCTCTTTTAATACTTACAGCAATTACCATTCGAGTAGAAAGTAAAGGACCGATTATCTACAAATCCAAACGTGTAGGAAGTAATTATCTAATCTTCGACTTTCTCAAGTTCCGCTCGATGTATACGGATGCCGATAAGCATCTGAAAGACTTCAATGCGCTCAATCAATATCAACAGGAAGAGGAACAAGATATCTGGGGAGAAGATGTGGAAGAAGCCGACATTGCAGAAAACACCGATGAAGAAGAAATCCTTCTGATATCTGATGACTTCGTTATTTCCGAAGAAGACTATATACACAAGAAGTCTAAAGAAAAAAGCAATGCTTTCGTAAAATTGGAGAATGATCCCAGAATCACAAAGATAGGCCGCTTTATCCGTAAATATAGTATTGATGAGTTGCCGCAACTTATCAATATTCTGAAAGGGGATATGTCTATAGTAGGTAATCGTCCTCTACCACTCTATGAAGCAGAACTGCTGACCAGCGACGCACATATCGACCGTTTTATGGGTCCCGCCGGACTTACAGGACTTTGGCAGGTTGAGAAAAGAGGCGAAGCCGGAAAACTCTCAGCTGAGGAACGTAAACAGCTTGATATCACATATGCAAAAACATTCTCCTTCTGGCTGGATATAAAAATTATCTTGAAAACAGTCACTGCATTTATTCAAAAAGAGAACGTATAATCTCTCATAAATAATGGATTCCTATATTTACATAATTGACGATTTGCTATTCCTTTGTACGGGACTTCTGCTCATATATCTTTTTGTATTGGCAGTCGCATCGCATTTCAAACACATAATATATCCTAAAACAGGAAAAAAATACCATTGTGCTATCCTCATACCTGAAGGTAGCTTGCTTCCTACTATATATAAAGACGAATCATACGATTTTTTCAATTATAGCGATTTACATCAGGGAATCAACGCATTAGATAAAGAATACTATGAACTAGTCCTACTACTATCCGATACGGCTACTTCATTATCCCCTCAATTTATGGAGAAGATTTATGATGCCTACGATGCCGGAATACAAGCAATGCAGCTACATACAATTGTAGAAAACCGCAAAGGTCTTCGTAAACACCTTCGTGCTATATGTGAAGAGATAAAAAATAGTATTTGCAGAAAAGGAAATACCCATTTTGGCTTATCCTCCAATCTATCAGGAACAAACATAGCTATCAGCCTTGAATGGTTACAAAAGAACCTAAAAAGCACCAAAACTAATATTGAACGAAAGCTTTTCCTACAGAATATATACATTGACTATCTGCCGGATGCGATTGTATACTGCCAGGAAGCCTCTATTTGCCCTTATCGGAAACGTATTCGTAAAACGACTTCCTACTTGGTTCCTTCTATTCTTGAAGGAAACTGGAGTTTCTGCAACCGAATTGTGCAACAATTGATACCTTCTCCACTGAAAATGTGTATCTTCGTGTGTATATGGATATTGCTAATAACCGGATATGATTGGACAATGTCACTCGGATGGTGGGTTGTACTCTTCGGCTTACTCATTACTTATAGCCTGGCAATTCCGGATTATCTGATGGAAGACAAAAAGAAGAAAAAACATTCAATATGGAGAAGAAAACACTCAAAGAACGAATTAAAGGAAACCCTGGCCTAAAACAAGCCGTGCATCGGTTTATTATGCACCCCGTCAAAACCCGTCCCAATTGGTGGATACGTCTTTTCTATTTCACCTATCTGAAACGTAGTAAAGGTTCTGTCATTTATCGGAGTGTTCGCAAAGATCTGCCTCCTTTCAACTACTTTTTCTTAGGACGTTACTCGGTGGTAGAGGATTTTTCATGTCTCAATAATGCAGTAGGTGATTTAATTATTGGAGATTATACCCGCGTCGGACTTGGCAATACCATTATAGGTCCAGTGCAGATTGGAAATCATGTTAATTTAGCCCAGAACGTTACTGTTACCGGACTTAATCATAATTATCAGGATGCAGAGAAAATGATAGATGAGCAAGGCGTAAGCACTCAACAGGTTATCATTGAAGATGATGTTTGGGTAGGCGCCAATGCTGTTATCCTTCCGGGAGTAACATTAGGGAAACATTGTGTAGTAGCTGCCGGAAGTGTAGTCAGCCACTCCGTTCCTCCCTACTCTATCTGCGCCGGATGCCCGGCTAAGGTCATTAAATCATATGACTTTGAAACAAAAGAATGGAAAAAAGTAGAAAAAGCACCTGCTACTAACCATAAATAGTGAGTAAAGCTACGTAATATACCTTATAAAGGTGATTGTGACATCCTCTAAAATGCTCTATCTTTGCAGTATCAGAATTGAATTAATTAGTCATAATTTTATTACGTAGCCACATTTAAGTAAAAATGAAATAGAGTCCCGCCGAAGCGATTTCGTCGGGATTTTGTTTTTATACCCAAGAGCCTGAAGGCTACTCCCTATTTTGGGTCAAGTCGAAAACCCTGTAGTTCTGTTAAAAGCTCACACACATAGTTTGCATAGTCTAAATATAAAGAATGGTATATCTCTCACTCCTCTAAACTGTGCACGAAATGCCTTGATTTTCGCATTGAATGATTCGGCAAAGGCATT
>NZ_URFY01000029.1 GCF_900547205.1 uncultured Bacteroides sp. | reverse complement strand
TATATTTCTACACTATATTATCACTCAACTGTCGCATTTATAACTTGAACTCAGGTTGAACTCAGGGATTTTTGTAATGTTGTTCTCATGTTCTCATGATTTTTTCGGCAACACCCTGACAACCAGATAAGTGACTTATGAGAAATACTTTTCAAAAAGGGCATTTCTCATAGTATTTCACACTCGTTAACTTCAAAACAGCTATAATGCCCCCTTTTTGGGGGTATTTCTCATACTTGTTCTCATGGTAGTTGGAAATGAAACTATTTATTCATTTGCATGAAGCATATTGATAAACGTGAGGCAGGATGACCTTCTACTGTATGTTGTTGACCCTATTCCTATAGTTTAAGTAGCTGATATTCATGTGCTATCTTACTGACATGGCTATGTTATGTAATAATCATCCGGTTCTTTCCACTGGAGTGATAAGGCCTTTGCACTGGAGTGGAAAGGCCTTGCCACTCTAGTGGAAAGAACTGTTCACTCTAGTGCAACGAATCTATGATGGTAAGATAACATACGGATAACTACTCTGCGCACTGCTGGGGCAGGGTATAAGACATACTATCAAAGGCTGACTAACATCTGACTTATATATAATGCTTGTCTTCAAGAGTGTACTCTAAATAATATGTTATATATGACCGTTCAATGCAACTTAATAAATCCTGAATTATGGTTCTGATATATATTTCTCTGATTTTGCGAAAGAATGTAATATGATAATTGTAATGTTGAAATTGAGATATGAATAAAAAATGGTTATTTATAAAGTGTTTATTTTAGTCTGTATACTGTATGCTGTATATTAAAAAACATGAATAAAATGTTGTATAACATAGCTAATCGTTGGTTTATTGTTTTTTAACGCAAAAGCATTGAATTATTTTTTTATTACATAAAGATTACACTTTGATTAGCAATGGTTCCAAAAACTATGCTTATATTTGTGGTGTGACATATAACAAAGATGTTTTTGAAAAGAGACACATGAACAATTAAACACCTTTTAAAAAATCTACTTATGAAAAATGATAAGAAGCTAACGAAATTGACACATACTTATCTGTCGAATGGATTGAAATCTACATTCCTTTTTAATATTAATATAAATCGTTTGCCTATGAAACATCCATAAACTAAAGATTTCGTCCCAATGAATGCAGAAAGCTAGGTATTGTTTGTTGTCTCAGGAGTATTCGATCAAGCAAGAGCAGGCTATGCGTATAGCAAGTTTCCGGCAATACATTCTTCGGAGTTGTGGAATAGATGTCCACAGGGACACGTTGGTAGCTACGACAAGTAGCGAAAGTTTTCCTACTGAGCCCCGCAGTTACGAGACTTTCAGGAGTTTTTGATGAAATTGAAAGAATGGTTGTTGTTCAACGGTATTGCTGATGCTTCAATGCCGGAGGTAAATGCCGAAAGATAATAACCGATGCATTTGTAACTTTACAGTGTTCTCTTTGGTTTCTTCAGAACTCAAAGCAAATTAATTAAGGTTTAAAACAGCTCTCTTTGTTGAGGGAGCATAATCTATTGAAGTATGAAGAAAATTATTTCTCCTATTAAGTTGCACAATCTTAGCGAAGCTGAGATGGAAACTCGTGAACTAAACCTGCTGAGAGGCGGTAGCGGTTCAGATAAAAGGTGTCCATGTGTTAGTGCTTGCCTACCAGATAATTGTTCTTGTATGTCAGCAGGACTGGCTCATGTGGTAAAAGAGGCTAGTAGTGGCAATACTGAAGAACGGGAGTCAAGTGCTGTAACATCTATGAGTAATTATGTTGAAAATCACCCTGGGTCTTTTTAAGTCCATATTTCATGGTCTAATAATTAAATAAGTATATGAAGGTGTCTCAAAAGCTATCTTAAGTACAACTCTATTTTAACGATGAAGAATACTTCTTATTTGGAAAGCTTAGAATAGAAAGACTTGATAGATTGTACAGCTTTTAGATACTCTCATATTTCTTTAATGATTGGTGATATAGTTAATGGAAAATGTCACTGAAATTATTCTGTCCTAAAAACATTTAAATTAGTATGTTATGAGAAAAATGTACCTTGTCCTAGTCTGTGTTTTGTTAAGTTGCACTTCTCAGAAGTCAACAGATAATTTACCACTTCCTGTACTTAACATTGCGGAAGATGATTATCCCACCCGTAAGTTAGATATCCATGATATTGCTGATGTGGAGTATATTCCCTTGGAGTCGTCGGATAGTACATTGCTAGGAATGTCAGCCTATATCTTTGTTTCAGATAAATACATTATATCTAGTGATGGGAAATATGGCGGTAATATATATATCTTTGATCACTCTGGCAAATTTTTGCGGAAGTTCAATAGAAAAGGTTCCGGTCCCGGAGAATATACTGTTTTAGAGCTGGCTTTTGTGGATTTTGATGCCGAAGAATGTAATGTCTTTGATTCTCCCCAAAAAACTTTGTTAACATATTCTTTCCAAGGTGAGTTTAAACGTTCTATTCCTTTGATTGGTTCAGGCACAGGTTATGCTGCCTATCCTTTTTATGATAAAATAGCTAAATATGATTCAACTAGTGTGCTGGGCTATGATAGAGCTGCCGCGTATTTTATCCGTGAATTACCCGACCAACCACTTTATTATTTGATCAATAAAAAAGATGGTAGTCGTTATCCTCTTAACTTGAAAATTACGAATGGGATTACTAACCTAGTATATAATGGAAAAGGTGAACGTATTGGATATATACCTTATCATTCCCCAATATTACAAAACGGCAATGAATGTTGGATCTCAGAATTATCTTGTGATACTATATATTCTTTAGTGGACAAAGATTTAGTACCTGTAGCTGTGCAAAATCCATCTGTACATTCTACAACCCCTCCTCTTGCCATTTTCCCCGAAGGCTTTACCGACTATTTTTTGCGTTTTAATGTCGTTTCCTTATTTGTAGATGAAATGGACCCGCAGAGACCATTTAATGAAAGCGAGCCATTAATTTGGAATCGTTTAACAAATCAACTGGAGCGTTGGGAACTTTATAACTCAGATTTCATGTCTTCTAATAATTCAATGAAATTTCCTATGATGTCTAATGGTACAACAATGAAAAATTGTGGTATGTTGTTTTATGCTCCAGAAGGATTAATGAATCTCTATAAAAACGATGGCTTGAAAGGAAAATTAAAAGAAATAGCTTCACGATTACGGGAAGATGATAATAATGTGATTGTGTCTATAAAATTTAATAAAGAAAAAATATGGAAAAATTTGACCGAATAACTAAAGCTATGGTTGAACATAGCTTGATACATTTGCGCCAGCTTGTTTTTGAAGTAACTGATGCTTGTAACCTTCGTTGTAAATATTGTGCTTATGCAGATCTATATGAAGGATATGATGAAAGAAGAAACTCGAATTTCTCTTTTCATCGAGCAAAGTTGGTAATTGATTATATGTATAATTACTGGAGTAAAAATTATTCGGAAGAGTATAAACATCCAGTGAGAATTAGTTTTTATGGTGGAGAACCAACATTAAATATGCCTTTTATTCGTGAAGTCATAAATTACATAGAGAGCTTGCCTCCAATTGGTTGCTCCTTTTCTTATAATATGACGACTAATGCGATGTTACTAGATCGATATATGGACTATTTTGTTGAAAAGAGCTTTGATTTGTTGATAAGTCTGGATGGTGATGAAATAGGGCAGAGCTATAGGGTTGATCATCAGGAGCATAATTCTTTCGATCGAGTGATTAAAAATGTAAAGCTACTTCGCGATACATATCCAGGTTATTTTAATATTCATGTGTTGTTTAATGCTGTGATTCACAATAGGAACGGGGTAGAAAGAGCTTCTCATTTCATAAAAGAAAATTTCGGTAAACTGCCCAATTTGTCTTCATTGAATGCTAATGGAGTGAAAAAAGATAAGCAGGAGGAATTTTATTCTCTTTATCGTAATATATCAGATGATATTAAACAAAATTCTGATTGCGAAACTCTGGAAAATGAGCTGTTTATGGAGAATCCAAGCACTTATTTTGTTTGGTATTATCTTTATAAACATAGTGATAATTACTATAGTAATTATTCTCAATTGATGTTTGATATAGATAAGGTGAAAGTCTCACCTACAGGTACTTGCTTGCCTTTTTCAAAGAAAATGTTTGTAACTGTACAGGGCAAAATTTTGCAATGTGAGAAAATAAGTCATCAATTTGCATTAGGAACAGTAGATGATGAAAAAGTAAATCTAGACTTGGAAGAAGTTGCTGAATTGCATAATCGCCATATATTTAAATATGCCGGACAATGTAAAACTTGTGGGACAAATAGAACCTGTGACGTGTGTGTATATGAAAACCAAAGATATATAAAGGATGATGGTTCTTGCGGTTTGTATATACAGAAAGATAAATTTGAAGCCCAACGTGCCCGTTCGCTACAATACTTAGACAAACACCCCGAACTATATGAAAAAATACTAACCCAAGTAAGCTCAAATCAATAACTTATGAAACAATATTGGCTAACGTTGCATCAAGATGCCTTTCTATGGGTGAATAGCAACAAAGGATGTGTATACAACACTCGAAACTATAAACTATTTCAGTTTAGCTGCACCAACAAGCAAATTCAGCAATTTGCTGACGAACTGTTGCAGATAGATAATCTTTATCGGACAGAAATCAATGAAGACGCATTGGCATCTGGCGAAGTAAGAAATTGGGTGGATGGGCTGCTTAAAATAGAAGCCGCCCAATTGATTGAGAGCAATGGGACTAATCAAAGACCCGTGTCGCTGATTCCCAGACTGAAAATTCAGGAGTCTCTATCTCTTTATGAGTATAATCAAGAAGATAGTGGAATGATAATGATGCACCTACATGAATTGATTATTCATGTGAACGGCAGTAAGTACGGCAACGAACAATACTATCGGCAGGTGACATATCCCACCAATGCATCTACTGAGTTGAAAGCGGAAGACATTATCCGCTTCTTAGATAAATCCGGCGAAGTGGGTGCTTCATTGAATATATCTTTGGTGGGATGTATTTGGGAGTACACCGGACGCGAGCAGCTTTTCGAATACTTAAAGTCTCTCGGAGCTCATGTCTCCATCTATTGCACGGAAAAGGATTATCTGGAATATGGCACTCATGGCGCGAGCCCGTGGGAAAGTGAACAAGTGTCTTTCCATGTTTTAGTGTCCGACTACAAACAAGTGAATGACGATTTGTTTCAATCTCCCGTAGAAGGAAGAGATATACATTATGGCTTCATAGTCACTTCGGAAGCCGATTATGAAGGTGCAGCCTCAATGATAGAACGCAATGATGTGGAAAAATATCGTTTTTATCCTGTCTATACAGGCGATAATCTGGCTTTCTTTGAAGATACGCTTTATATGACGGAAGAAGATATGGATACGCTCCGTTTGTCAAAACGAAAAATATTCGCCCATCAGGTTCTGAATACCAACTACTTCGGGGTGCTCACAATTACTCCCGACGGGCTGGTTTATCCCGGAGAAATACGGAAGGAGATAGGAACAATCGAAGATACTCCTTTCTCTCTTCTTTATAAAGAAATCACGCAAGATAAAACATGGTTTTACATCCGTGAGCAGGGAGCTTGCAAAAACTGTGTGTATCGGCAGCTTTGTCCTTCTCCCTCACCATACGAACGGGTGATAAACAAAGCTAATCTTTGCCATATTAATAATGAATGACGGATGTTCAATAAAGATTAGAAATGCGTAATAAGAAAATTGTAACAATGGATTTTACTCCCGAACAAAGAATTTGCCACTCTTTGATGCTGAATGCATTTTGCCTGAAGGATGTGGGACTCATGTCCGGAAAAATGGGTGTGCTGCTGGGGCTGACAGAGTATTGTCGACATTATCCCAATCTTGTTTACCAAGATTTTACGGATGATTTGATTGATAATATATGGTCGCATATTCATAATAAATTGCCGATAGGGTTTGCAGAAGGATTGAGTGGCATCGGTTGGGGAGTAGAGTTCTTGATACAACGGCAAGTCATTGACGGAACGGGGGTGGAGCTGTGTGCCGAAATTGACAACCGGATAATGAAACAAGACCCGCGCCGAATGGATGACCTGAGTTTGGAAACGGGACTTGAAGGTGTTCTATACTACGTGTTGGTGCATATTGGCGGTGCTTTGCAACAGCAACAACCTGTACCTTTCGACCGCATCTATCTGGACGACTTATATGCCGCATTGAAAGCTGTGAAAGGCACGGAACTGAATGATCGGATGAACGACCTGATGCAACAATACGCTGACTACTATCAATACAATAAAGAACCGGCATTGTCGCTATCGCTTGAGGATTTGATTGAAATAGAACAACCGCTGGATATAGATGTTGTTCGTCCTTCTTATGGTTTGGCGAAAGGGCTGGCAGGCTTACTGTTAAAAACAATAATATATAAATAGCTTGACATGAAACGTATTTATATACTCGACGAATATATCAGCTCTACAAGAAACGGGATAGGAACTTTTGTTGGTGAATTTGTCTCCTGTCTTAAGGGAGTGGATGTGTCTGTTCATCTCGTCATCTTTAATGCCGATTGCCGTGAATTTGCGATAATGAGCAAAGGTGACGTAACTTATATGTATTTCCCCGAATTTAAGGGGAAAGAGTATGTTGAGTATCCGGAGGTTATTGTTAAGTTTTTTAGATTATATATACAAGATTCTCCCGATACGTTGTTCTGCGTCAATCATTTTCCTTCAAATAAACTCATAAAGTCTATTCGTGAATCGCATCCATTGTCAAAGATGTTTTTCGTTATTCATAATCAGTCGTGGACAGCTGCCTTTGAGGGAGATGTCCGCAAATTCGAAAGAATACATTCCGATGGCGAAGCGATAAAGAAAAGTCCTCTATATGGTGGAACGATGAAACTGGTGGAAATGGAACAGGAAGCTTACGAGATGGTAGATCATGTGGTTTGTTTGACGAACGCTACCCGCCAGCTCCTTTTAGATGTTTACGGGGTTCCTCAGAATAAGATATGGCTCATTCCGAATGGTTTGAAGCGAAAACATCGTAGCCTGGATAGTGAAAGAAGGAAGAGGCTGAGGGCGAAATATTTTATCAGTGATGAAGAAAAGGTTGTTTTATTTGTAGGACGATTGGAGAAAACAAAAGGGGTGTATGCTCTGCTTGATGCGTTTAAATCTGTTTTGGAAAGCTTCCCAAATGCAAAGCTGGTGATGGCAGGGACCGATATTTATAGTTCTTTTAATCATCAGGATAATTATATAAAATCCAGAGTTGTCTATGCCGGACAGTTGAAGCCGTCTGTGCTGCAACAATGGTATCAAATGGCCGACATCGGAGTTATTCCGTCCTATACGGAACAATGTAGCTACGTGGGCATCGAGATGATGATGCACAGCTTGCCCATTGTTGCTTCTGACGGATTTGGCGTGCGCGATATGTTTAAAGACGGGGAGAATGCCATAGTTGCCCCTATTGGAAGGCGGACGGGGAAGGCTAAAACATTCAGTGCGAATTTGGCTCAGGCATTGATTTCGCTGTTGTCCTCTGCGGAATTGAGGAAAAAGATGGGGAGGAATGCGAGAGAGGTGTATCTAAAATGCTATAGCTTAGCTAAAATGAAGGAAGGATATAAACGGTTGTTAGATGCGTTGGAATAATGATATGAAACATCACACTGACATGATTAGGATTCTGTATGTAGTCTGTTTGTTAGCTTTCGTTGGCTGTGTATCAACTCCACCTGCCGCTAATGACGGGCTTGGCGTAATAAATCTTTCCGGTGATTATCCCACACGTAGAGTTGATCTTAAGGAAATAGCAGATGTGGAGTATGTGGCTTTGGAAACTACGGATAGTTCTTTATTGACTAGTATGTGTGCAGACTTCTGTATTTCAGATAAATATATTATTACAAGTGATATGTATACAGGAGATATCTTTTTCTTCACTCGCTCAGGTAAATTTGTACGTAAGGTTAATAGACTTGGAAATGGTCCAGAAGAATATTCTTATTTACAGGATATGGTTGCTGATTTTGAAACAGAAGAGTGTTTTGTATATGATTTATACAAGAAAAAGGTTAATATTTACTCATTTGAAGGTACATATAAACGGAGTATACCATGGATGATTGCCAATTTATATCCATGGCATAATTATAATAAAGATTATCTGATTGGCTATCATGATTCTTTTTCTCATAAAACTTATCGTTGTACAGACACGCACCCCTTTTATCTGATGAGTAAGAAAGATGGTAGATTAATTCCTCTTAATCTAATGGTACCTGATGGAATTTCAAGTACTTTGACTGTTATAACAGAGAAGCTTACTACTGGTGATATTTATATAAATAGGCCTTCCTTGCCGATATTTCCTTTTTTAATGAATGGTGATGAAGCACTTATCGCGGAATTTTCTTTGGATACTCTTTATTCTTTTAAAGAAGAGCGCTTGACCCCAATTGCTGTAAAGACACCATCCGCGCGATCTACTACTCCACCGACTATAGTAGTTCCTGAGCTTTACACAGATTCTTTCTTGATGTTTAGAGTTGTTTCTATGTATTATGATAAATCTAATCATTATAAGCCGTATGAAGACTCAGATATATTAATATGGAATAGAAAGACGAATCAGGTAGAAAAATGGGAAATCTATAATTCGGATATGGACGCTACAATGTCAAGATATCCAGTGACTATTCGTGACGCATTTTCAGACAAAAATATGGGAGTTGCATTTTTTACGGCAGAGAGGTTGATAACGCTGTATAATGAAGGAAAGCTCAAGGGACGCTTAAAAGAAGTAGCTTCCAAACTACAAGATGAGGAGGATAATAAGATTTTATTAATAGCAAAGTATAAACAATGAATTGATCTTTCTTTAATTGATGAATCTATTTCCAAAAAAGAAGTACAGAAAAGTGCAATAAGATTAGTAAAAGTTCATTTTTATTCTTTTCTTTGTAATACAACTCAAAACACTGATAATATGAAACAACATTCCCGTATCGTTAGAATTTTATGTGTCACTTGTTTGACGGCTTTAGTTGGCTGTGCATCCCATCCTCGTTCAAAAAAGAATATAGGTTTGATTCAATCGGATAAGGACCGTACAGAAATGGGAAGTACGTTGTCTTGTCAGGATACTTTTTCTGTTATCGATTTTACAGAAATCGAATATTCTAATATACCCCAGAAACTATCGGAGTTTGCGGATAGCATTGCTTACATCCGGTTAGACAATGAACCTGTAATACCTGATGCTTGGAATAATGCTGTCGTCGTCTCCGATGATAATATCTTCATAGACTCGGAACTTATCTATAAATATAATCTTGACGGAAAGTTCGTATTATCCTTGTTTCAAAAAGGATATGGGCATAGGGAAGCAGTGAAGTATACCCGTGGGATATACAATTTTGATAAGAAATATGTAGCTTTCCGCAATAATGTGGGAGAGTTTTATAATGTATATTCTTTCAATGGCGACTTTGTAGGGTTTCAGAATTGCAAAGAAGATGAAGATGTGAATGATAAATTTGATGGGGAAGATGCGAAAGGGAGTAAAAAGATATGTGCTTACATAGATAATATACAAGCGTATTGCTATAATTATAAATCATTGGGCGCAAAAATAAACACTTTGGTAAACCCTAATGGACCTGTACTGCTGTATGCCAAGGATATGAGTAACGATTCCGTTGTCTACAAACTAAAGAATTATCATTTCGATAGCAAGGCTTTGGAAAAAAGGAGGACTACGCAGAGCGTCAATTATCCCGTTGACTGTGGTAGTCTTGATTCTGCCTTCTGGGTGCGTCCCGTATTTCTGGATACCATTTATCGCACTTCTGATTTTAAGTCCGTGCGGCCGTGGTATGTGTTGAAGCAGAAAAGTACTGCGGCAGACTATGAGTGTAAGCTCCGTGCAATGATGGGCGATGACGGCAAAGAATTGAATCGCGAGGGTGTTTGGGTTGTATATGCGCTGGAAGATGGGATTCTCTTTGGGTATGATGCCAAAAAGGTGAGCGGCATAGGATATTGCAAAGCCGGAGGGAAAGCTAAAACATTCTCCGAAAGTTTTGAGAACGACTTGGACGGCTTTCTAAAGAAGCTAACCATTCCGGGATTGAAAACGAATGGACTTTATACGAAAAACGGTTATTTATATATGCTTGTGCGGGCGGAAGAGTTTCTTACAGAAGGATCAAAATCTCCCTTTCCTGATTTGACGAAGGATAGCAATCCGGTGGTGGTTAAGTTGAGGTTGAAGAAGTAGGGCTGTTAATGAAAAAAATGATGTATTAGTTGCATGAATAATTTATCTAATTAGTAAATAATCCAAAAGTAATGCTTATATTTACGGCATAACTTTTGATATAGACAATATGAATGAGAAACATGAACACAAGATGAAGCTATTAGAACGTATTGTATGCCATCAAATACTAAATGTAAGTTTTGATTCTGACCTTAGTATTTGCAAAGGGAGGATGGGATGTATCATATTTTTCTATCATTATTCTCGTTATACTAATAGTGAATTATTTGCTCAAATAGCCGATGAATTGTTGGAAGAACTATGTGAAAAGATAGCAGTAAATGCTAATTGGTACTTTTCTAGCGGTCTGACTGGTATCGGTTGGGGAATAGAATATCTGGCTTGGAATAAATTCATTGACGGCGATACTAATGAGATTCTGTATAATATTGATAAGAAGATTATGGAATATGATGTTTATCGCATTATTGATACAACCTTTGAAAAAGGAATTGAAGGCTTGTCTTGGTACGTTTTATCCCGTTTGATGTCTCAACACAAAGTAGGCCGGCCATTTGATGATTTGTATTTGAAAAATATGGGAAATGTTTGTAGAGATATGACGACGTCATCGGAAAATCAGGGAGTCTTATTATTGAATCGTTTCTTTGAAGGAGAGAAAATCACTTATCCTTATCTGGATGTGTTATATCGGATAATTGATTATCAGAAAGTCGAATCGTCATGTGAAGATTTAACATGGCAGAATGGAATGAGACAACTATTATAAAAAATGTAGATTATGGCAAGAAACGTATTCACGACCTTTTTAGAGAGTCTGAAAGTTAAACATACTTCTTCTTTTTCGAATAAACAATTTGAAGAGCATCCGTATAAATATACTTTATATGGTATATCTCAATTGTTGAACGACTATCATATTGAAAATGCAGGTGTAAAGATTGGTGATAAGGATGTGAGTAAGTTGGAAACACCATTTATAGCACATATTGGAACAGACTTCGTTGTAGTTGATGATTTTTCAGAATCTACGAATGATGTACATTATCTGTGGAATTGGAAGAAATACACAGCTACACTCAATGATTTCAAGCAAATGTGGACTGGAGTTGCATTGCTCGCAGAACCTGATTCTAACTCGATTGAACCTGACTATCTAAAGCATAGAAAAGATATGTTATTTAGTAAAGTTCGCAATATTATTGTTCTAGTTTTAATCTTTTCTTTATTGTTTTATGTAGGTGCTGTAAATATTGGTAGATGGACTTTAACCCATGTCTTGTTATTGATGGTCAATATGATAGGAATTGCTTGTAGTCTGGGATTATTATTTAAGCAGTTGCATACAGCAAATCGATATGCTGACAAAGTATGTTCATTATTTCATCAAAAGGATTGTAATGATGTGCTGGACTCTCCCGCTGCCAAAATCGGTGGAAAACTGAGTTGGAGCGAAATCGGATTAGCTTATTTTTCCTCTAATGTGCTTTTGATTGTAATTTGTCCAATTTTGCTCCCTTATCTGGCGATTGTTAATCTCTTTACTTTACCTTATGGTATATGGAGCGTTTGGTATCAATATAAAGTGGTGAAGCAATGGTGTATGCTTTGCTTGATAGTACAAATTCTTCTTTGGTCAATTTTCTTAATAAATATCTGTTTAGGAAGTCTTTATTGGATGTTGCCTACTATTGATGAAGTGGTGATACTTGCGTTCATATATATGATACCCGTTTTATTCATAAACTTGTTTACTCAATTTTATAAATCAAATAAGGAAAATGAAAATATGGCGCAGGAAATGCGTAGCTTTAAAATGAATGAATCAGTTTTTAAAGCGTTGATAAAGCAGCAGTCTTTCCATCCCGTTACAACAAATGATTCTCAAATCATATTTGGAAATCCTGATGCTTTGGTAAAGTTGACGATTTTGACTAATCCCCATTGTGAACCTTGTGCAATGATGCATAAAAGAATAGATAGCTTATTAGAAAAAGTCGGGGATAAATTATGTATTCAATACGTTTTTTCTTCATTTAACGAAAAGCTTTATCCTAGTAACTTGTTTTTAATCGCAGTTTATCATGAGAAAGAGAGAACTGAATGTTTGAAGATTTATAGAGAATGGTTTGCCGGGAAGAAATATGACCTGCCAAGATATTATGATGAAATAGGCGTCTCACAAAATTCATCTGCTGTGAAAGAGGAAGCAAGAAAACATGATTTGTGGAGAAAAAGAAATGAACTTTCCTCAACTCCTACTTTATTGATTAATGGATATAAGATGCCAGACGCTTATAGATTAGAAGATGTTGCATATTTCACAAGCTTAAAATTGGATGATGATTAAAGTATAAACATATCCCGTGGCAGTTAGGTGAGACTTGATTGCTACTATTATTAAGTTGTAGGATAATAGGCGAGATTTAATTGTGGGAGAACTCTACAGCATTGATTAAAACTTAGTATTTATGAGAAAGTTAGGTAGTATTAACTTGCATGACGATGTTGTGTTGAGTGACAATGAAATGAAGAAGGTTTTAGGTGGTAGTGGTAGCACTGAAAGTTCATGCTCCGCTAAATGTGGTGATAACACAATGGTTATAGACCATTGTAATGGTAAATGCGAAGCCGTGGACGAAAAATATGTAAAGTGCATCGGTGAAACGCAAACGTTGACAAAGAGCTGCAATAAAAGTGGTGGTAGCGGTGCCTTAATGTAGTACTTGCCAGTTCTAAAAACATTGTTCAAGTCATCTATAATAAAATTATAGATGACTTGCCTATCTTTTACTTAATATCTGATTGAATGAAAACAATAATATATTTCTGTGCTTTTTTGCTGATTTGCAGTTCTTCTTGGGGGCAAACCAGGCAACATATTGATAATGGAAAAAGTATAGTCTTTGCTAATGCAAAAGATAAAATGCGAATAAGTACATTCTTGAATTACAAGAAGGTAGCTGTTGATTCAGTGGTATGTAAACTCCCCGCTATTCATGTTGATTATTACTGCTTGTATCAGGTGACAATCAGCAGAGAAATAGCACCTCTAAAATATTTTTATGTTTATGTTGGACTTGATATGAATAATAGGGAAAAGTACATATCTGTAGATACAAACACTGATAATGATTTTGGAAATGATAACATTTATACAATTTCATTGGATGATTATTCAAAATATGACATTCAAGAGAATCCGATGAATTTGAATATGAAAGTAAAATTCACTTATAGCTCAAATGAGAAATTGAAAGAATACATAGCGCCTATTTCCATTATTCCATTTTATAGTGACAAGGGTAGAAAGAATTATGATTCTGAGAAGGATTACTTTCTTGATATTGGTATATTAGCATATATTTGCAAGGAAGGCTTTTTAAATTTTGACAATGAAAAGTATCATGCTTATGCGACAAAAAAACATTATACTGATCTTTTGCCTTGGACCTTATCGCAAGATTGTAGTTTTGATTTTTACTGTGAAGGTAAGTATTTATATAGTGACTGTACGTTGGGAGATACTATAGTGCTAAATGATAAGATGGTTTTACTAGAATCGACCATAGGAGATAGTCTTAATATTAGAGAAGTTGGTAACTTCATTACTTCATGTGGATTAAATGATTCTTCTCCAGATATTTTAGTCCATTCCTTATATGATGACCATAAAGTAAGATTACAGGATGTAATACGTGGAAAATATGTATTTATTGACTTCTGGGGAAGTTGGTGTGGTCCATGCATTCAATCCATTCCATTGGTTAAGCAATTATTTGTGGAGGTAAAAGATAGATCAGATGTTATTGTATTAGGCATTGCTTTAGAAAATAAAGCAAATTTGGGTAAGCTAAAAAAAGTGATTGCAGATTTGAAGATTCCTTACGATAACTATTTAGTATATCGGGATGAGTCAATGCTTATTAATTATCCACATAAGTTTTGGGGTGTACAGGTATTCCCTACTTATCTTATTCTAGATAAAAATGGTAATGTGGTTTTAAAGATGGATGATTCTCGAAATACAGAGAAGGTTATATCCTCTTTCCTGAATTTGATAGATAGTGCTAATAATTAAAATTATGATAAAACCTGAGGCTCTGTTTTTTTTAATATCGCTTATATCTGTTTTATTATGTTCTCAGATATCTAGTGCTCAGAAATTTGATACTACTATCACCTTAAAGCTTGATACGCTGTCGGATAGAAGTACTGAAAGGAGGACTATTTATCATCCCTTGGTGATGAAATGTTGGGAAAATGATACCTCTATCATTGATAGTATTTTATATAAGTGTGCTATCAAGAATAGTGTATTTTATGTATTAGTGAAGAGAGAAAGTGATAAGATTGAATATACAATACCTACTGAATATAATTCATCCTTAGGGAAAGCTATGTCTTATATTTATTCGGTTGATTCTTTAAGGAAATGGAATCCTAAAAATGCCCCTAAAAATGCAATCATTGCGGTGAGGTATCCTTTTACGGATGATAAAGGAAATGCTTCGGATATGGAATTATTCTTGATACCATATCAAAATGGTTTTAAATTTAAAGATCAACGGATGAATGACTTTGCACTCAGTTTTTCAACATTGAAAATAGGACATACAGAATTTCAAGATGAAGTTTAGAAGGTATATGTCAATAGCTGTGTCAATTATGATAGGTCGGATATCGAAATTTCAGTAATGGATAAAGCTGGCAATATGCATCGAAATTCTTATTTGAAAAACTCCAAATATAAGCAAGTTTATTGTTTAGGAGATACTATTCCTTTTGATAACATCAATTTAAGATTAGATAGTCTTGATAAAGAATGGAATTTTGCATATTGCACGCAAATAGAAAAGGATATGAGTAGTATAAATCTCTTCCCTGATGAGCTTTTATTCAAAGTTAAGCCTTATTTCTCAGATAATACTTCTTATTTATTGATTGGCTTCTGGGGGACATGGTGCGGTCCATGTATAAACGGTATTCCTGATTTAAAGACATTATATGATTCAGTGAAAGATAGATGTAGCTTTTTAAGTGTTTGCTTTGATCAGCCGGGAAATTTTGAAAAATCAGAAGTGATACTAGATGAGAATAATGCGAAGTGGGGGCGTTTGTGGGATAATCAAGAAAAGCCCCAAGAAGCGTTGACATTAAGACTAGGAATCAATACTTTTCCTTCTTATATCTTAATAAATAATAAGAAAGAAATATTGTTTCGTGACGAAGGGGCAGAAGGGTGGAAAGAGCTAAAGGATTGTATCTTTAAGATTGTCAATGATAAAGATAACTGAATTGCTAAATATTTGATTGTGCTATTATTAAGTTGTAGGGTAATAGTCTAATTAGTCCTTAATCGGATATCTACAACATACATTAAAACTATATATTTATGAAAAAGTTTGGAAAAATTGATTTGCAGAATGAAGTTGTACTAAGTGACAATGAAATGAAACAGGTTTTAGGCGGTAGTGGTTCTAGTTCCACTGGAGGCAGTGGCGCTGACGGAAAACTTACAAATTTTCGTTGTGTTTGCTCAAAAGTAGATTCAAGTAAAGTGGAGTCGGGTACTGTTCCTTCGCCGGAAAAAACTGTAGAGGTAGCAGGAAAATCTATTATGGAGGCAGCGAGGTTAGCAGAGGCTAAATGTACTGCTGTATATGCTCAAGTGGATTGCTCCGAAATTTAATTGTAATAATACTTCTATTAGCTACTATTGCTAATAGAAGTATCTTAATTGTATTCTAATGAAGCCATTATTATTCTTTTTATTATCACTATGCTCTGTTTGTGCTAAAACACAAATTGTAACATTGACGTTTACTACACAAGATACTGTAACGGTGCAAGTAGGGAAGCCTATAGACGGAAATTACAATTCTATGTATTATACTACAATTAAGTTAATACCAGGACGAAGTGAAATTTGTAATTTCAATATTAAAGATTTGAGTCTAGTATATTTGGAATATTCTACTGGTCTGAAATATGAACTGCTGGTTTATCCAAATGCAAAGTTGACAATTGATTATGCTGACAGGCGTATCATGGCATATGGGCATAGTGCAGAAGGGAGTAATTTTCTAAATATCAAATATGTTATGAATCATATGGCATATACCGGTAAACTAGAAAAACTTTCTGATAAATGTTTCTCAAATAGTAATCAACTATCTGAATCTCTTAATTACTTTAAAGATTCTATTCCACATATCGATCTTAAAATTTTAGATGAATTGTTTTCTACTAACCAAGTTACGCTTCAAGTGGCGAATGCTATAAAGAAAAAAGGTGAATTTGATGAACATTATGCAATTGTCAGTATTTATAAGGAGCTATTGGCAAATGGAGATATAGTTAAACAGCGAAACGATTCTGTATTAATTTATGCTGCTATTGATTCGATTTATAATAATTACCCTCCTGATGATAACTCAAGTAAACTAGGACTGTATCTTTACTGGAATGATTATTACTATAATTTATATTCTAAATTAAGCGATAATGAAAAAAATAAGCTTTTACAAGGATATGGTGCTGAAACATTTGGCCCCTATATACACTATTTACTTGCTCCGGCATCTCAACGTATGACTGCTTTCTTTGATGCATATGTTGCACAATATGCATATAGTGTTAATGAATTTAATCGTAAAAAAATGCTTGATTACTTTGCAAAAGAGTATTCGGAAAGCGAATCTTTTGCTATATTATCTGAAATGTGGGAGAAGAGTAAACGTTCCTATTCGGAGCCGATAATCATCACAGAAACTATAAATTCTTTAAAGGATATTACGTGCTTGAAACTGTTTGAAGGCAACTATGTTTTTCTTGATTTGTGGGCTACGTGGTGTGTACCCTGTAGACTTCAATTCGCTCATAATAAGGAATTACATAAATTATTGGAATGTTATCCAAAACTCTTATTATTGTATGTTTCAATTGATAAAAATGAAAAAGCATGGAAAGATGCAATCCGTGCTAATTTGCCCGGACTACATCTAAGAGCAACTGAAAAGCTGACTATGGATATATTAGATAAGATATATAAGAATGAGCGTATATCAATTCCTCGATATGTTTTACTAGACCCTGAGGGCAATGTTGTGAACGATAATTTATCACGCCCAAGCCAGATTGAGTATTTAAAGAAAGAATTGGATAAAGCTTTGATGCGCTAAGCAGAAATATGAAAACAGTCTATATCATAAATGAATATGTTAGTTCGGGTAAAAATGGCATAGGTACATTTTTAAAGAATGCTTTTTGTTACAGACAAAAAGAGATGAAGATGTGCTTTATCGAATTTAATACCAATCAATCACAGTTTTCAATAATTGATACGAAGGAGGGGAAAAGTATGCTTTTCCCGCTATTTACTAAAGGGAATTTTATAAGCTTTCCGAAAGTGGCATTGCGTATCTTCCGCATTTACATTGAAGATTCTGTGGATAATGTATTCTTTGTCAATCATTCTCCTTGTCCGGAGTTTTTGCAGTTGATGAAGCAGTATTATCCATTATCAAAGTTTGTTTATGTTATACATGATTTATCGTGGACTTCTCTGTTTCTTGGCGATTGTAAGAGATGGTCTGCATTTCTTTCCCGAAAATATGAGATGAAAGAAGCAGAATATTTGAGGACAATCTTTGAAGAAGAGCAAGAAATGTGTAATATTGCACACCGAATTGTTTGTTTGTCACATGACACGTCGGTTCTTTTGCAGGATGTTTACCATATCAATAAGAATAAGATAAGGTTGATTCCGAATGGATTGGCAAAAGGAAAATATCTTTCACAAAATAAAAATGAATTGAAGAGATTGGCTAATATAGATGAAAATGAGAAACTTGTTCTTTTTGTTGGACGTGCGACAAAAGCAAAAGGCTTTGTTGCATTAATGAATGCCTTTAGGCTTGTTCTGCAATGTCAGCCTCATACCCGATTAATTGTAGCCGGCACTTTACAGGTGGAGTTGTCTTTATATAAAGACATATTGCCGAAAGTGACTTGTCTTGGACATCTGAAGAAAAATGAATTGTGCAAATGGTATCAAATGGCGGATATTGGTGTGCTACCTTCCTATTCCGAACAATGTAGCTATACTGGAATTGAGATGATGATGCACGGTTTGCCTATAGTAGCTTCTGATGGCTTTGGGGTACGCAATATGTTCCATGACGGATTGAATGCCCGTATTGCTTCGATTACTTCCTTTAAAAGTGGAAAGAAATATTCTGCTCATTTGGCTGAAGCTATTTTGGCGTTACTGTTCTCGGATACTTTGTGCCAAATTCTAGGACAGAACGCGCAAAAACTAGCAACTTCTGTTTATAGTGTAAGCCTAATGAGAAATAAATATCGACAATTGATAAATGAACTCTAATATATGAAACGCTTCCCCCATTATATCCAACTGGACGCTATGGATTGCGGTCCAACTTGTCTTCGCATGATAGCGAAGTACTACGGCAAGACGTATTCCCTTCAGACACTTCGTGCCCGGTCCTTCATCACGCGTGAAGGAGTATCCATGCTAGGTATCAGTGATGCGGCCGAAGCCATCGGCTTTCGTACCTCCGGAGTGCGAATCTCATTCAAGCAGTTGGTGGAAGATGTGCCTTTGCCTTGTATTCTGCATTGGAATCAGAATCATTTTGTAGTCTGCCATGATATCCGTAAAAAGAAGGATGGCTACCGGATTAGCATTGCCGACCCTGCCAGCCAATTGGTGACATACAAAGAGAATGAATTTAAGAAATGCTGGATTTCTACCAGAGTAGGCGGGGAGGAGAAAGGAGCGGCTCTCACCGTCCTGCCCACTCCCGAGTTTTATGACATGGACGATGAGAAAAGAACGGGAGAGCGCAGCCTTAGTTTCTTCCTGAAATACCTCACTCCGTATAAGAAACAATTGATACAGTTGGTGCTTGGTATGCTGACAATCAGTGTGCTGCAACTCATCTTTCCCTTCCTCACGCAGTCTTTGGTAGACGTCGGTATCCACGGGGGGAATATGTCTTTTATCACATTGATACTGATAGCCCAGTTGGTGGTGTCCCTCTCGCAGCTTTCGGTGGAGTTTATCCGCAGTTGGATTATGCTTCACATGAATGCCCGCATCAACATCGCCCTTATCTCCGATTTCTTGGCTAAACTGATGAAGCTTCCGTTGCATTATTTCGATACGAAGATGATAGGAGATATCATGCAGCGCATCGGCGACCACGGCCGTATCGAGTCATTCCTTACGGGATCTTCCATCAGTACCCTGTTCTCGTTCGTCAATTTCTTTATCTTCGCCTTCGTCTTGGCTTACTATAACCTTGGCATTCTCGCCATCTTCTTGGTAGGCAACTCGCTCTATGTCTGTTGGATTCTTCTCTTCATGAAATATCGCCGTGAGTTGGATATCCGCCGTTTTGCTCAGGCAGCAGGGGAGCAGAGCAGCTTGATACAACTCGTTACTGCCATGCAGGAGATTAAACTCAACAACTGCGAAAAGCAGAAACGCTGGCAATGGGAACGCATACAAGTGAAGCTCTTTAAAATCAGCGTGAAAGGCCTTGCCTTGGGGCAGACGCAGCAGGTGGGCTCCATCTTCTTTAATCAGACAACGAACATCATCATCTCCTTTATTGCCGCCAAATCGGTGGTGGATGGTGAAATGACGCTGGGTATGATGATGTCTCTTACCTATATAATCGGGCAACTCTCGGGACCTATCGGTTCTTTCATCGGATTCGTGCAGCAGCTTCAGGATGCTAAAATCAGTTTGGAGCGCTTGAACGAGGTGCATGGCAAGAAGGATGAAGAGCAGGATATTGATTCCAAACTTACCATATTGCCCGAGAAAGGGAATATCCGCATCGAAGACCTCTCTTTCAGTTATGACGGAGCCGAACGGGATTACGTATTGGAGAACCTCAACTTGCTGATTCCTGAAAAGAAAGTGACCGCCATCGTAGGCGCCAGTGGTAGCGGAAAGACTACATTGATAAAACTGCTGCTCGGCTTCTACGCTCCCAATAAAGGGAAAATAAAGTTGGAGGAGACTCCGCTGGAGAATATCAACCCACACTTGTGGCGTTCGCGCACGGGCTCGGTGATGCAGGACGGATTTATCTTCTCGGAGACTATCGCCCAGAATATTGCCGTGGGTGAAGATCAGATTGATATCGAAAGGCTCCGCCATGCCGTCACAGTGGCGAACATACGCGATTTCATCGACTCGCTGCCTTTGGGCTACAACACTAAAATCGGTATGGAAGGAAACGGTATCAGCCAAGGGCAGCGCCAACGTATACTGATAGCCCGTGCCGTATACAAGAATCCGGAATACCTGTTTTTTGATGAGGCTACCAATGCCTTGGATGCCAACAATGAGAAAGAAATTATGGAGCATCTGCATGAGTTTTATAAAGGAAAGACGGTTGTGGTGGTTGCCCACCGACTGAGTACGGTGAGGGATGCCGACAAGATAGTGGTGCTCGACAAAGGGCGGATTATGGAAGAAGGAACGCATCAGGAACTGACGGATAAACGTGGTTTGTATTATAAGCTGGTGAAGAACCAACTGGAACTGGGACAATAGAAAAGATGGTAGCTATGGAAGAAAAAGAAAAAAGATATAAGGAAATAGAACTTCGCAGTGAAGAGGTGCAGGAGGTGATGAACCATGTTCCTGCATGGATTCTGCGTTGGGGGATTACGGTCTTGTTCTGCATTGTTATCATTTTGCTGATTGGCAGTTATCTGTTTAAATATCCGGATGTGGTGGAAGCGGAGATTACGGTCAGCACACAGAATCCACCTGCCTATGTGGTTGCCCGCACAAGCGGAAGGCTGAATGAACTGCGTGCCGGGAACGGGGCGGAAGTGAAGAAGGATGCAGTGCTGGGCATAATAGAAAACTCTGCCAGTGCAGAAGACCTGTTTCTGCTGAAAGAACGCATGAGACAATGGGAAAGCCGGAACTTCGTGCTGGGTGAGGGAGAGAAGCTTTTTGACGGGCAATATCTGAAACTGGGAGAAGTGCAATCTGCCTACGCCTCATTCGTATCTGTGCTGAAAGATTACATAAGTTTTGTGAAGCAGGACTATTATCGCAAGAAGCTGGAAACCAACAAGAAACTGCTCGAAAGCCAGAAGAACTACTACCAACTGGCAGAGAATCAGTACCGATTGGGGAAAAAGGAGCACGCGTCGGTGAAACGTATCTACGGACGCGATTCGGTATTGTATAAGCAGCAGGCAATGATTGCGGCGGAATATGACGAATCTGAGCGGAGCTACCTGCAACATCTGCAAAGTTACGAAGGGATGCGTATGTCTCTTTCGCAGATTGAAATGCAGATAGAGCAGGGGAAAGAGAGTTTGCTCGACATCAGCCATCAGGCAATGACGGAAGAGCAGAAGTATGTGGTGAACCTGAAGAATGCAGTGGAGCAATTGCAGGTGAGCATCACCACATGGGAGCAGAATTATCTGTTGGCAGCGCCCATTTCGGGAAAGCTGACCTACATGAGTGTGTGGAGCAACAACCAGAATGTGACTTCTGGTGAGAGTGTCTTTGTAATTGCACCCAATGAAGATGCGCAGCCGGTGGGCAAGGCGTTGCTACCTGTTCAAGGTTCGGGCAAGGTGAAAACGGGGCAGCCGGTCAATATCCGGCTGAACAACTACCCCGATCAGGAGTTCGGCTATCTGAAAGGGCGTGTGCGCAGCGTTTCTCCGGTGCCGACTGCCGAGGATATGTATGTAGTAGATATCGAACTGCCCAACGGCGTGCGTACCAATTATGGGAAAGAACTGCCGCTGACCCGCGAGATGAAAGGCACTGCCGAAATCGTCACCGAGGATATGAGACTGATAGAAAGGCTGCTTTCACCGTTGCGTAAGCTGAAAGACAAGATGGAGAAGTGATGCCTAGAGGAAGTGTTCAAGCGCTTCCGCCACTCCGTCTTCGTCGTTGGTCAGGGTGATGTAGTCCGCCGCTTTCTTCACGGGTTCTTGCGCATTGCCCATGGCGATGCCCAGACCTGCAAACTTTATCATCGTCAGGTCATTGTATCCGTCTCCGATGGCAATCACTTCTTCGCGTTCCACACCGATTCCTTTTAAAAGCACGGCGAGAGACAGGGCTTTGTCGATGCCTTGCGGAACAAGTTCGAGGAAATAAGGCTCCGAGCGGAACACATTGATGCGCCCTTGCAGCCGGAGACAAAGCTCGGATTCGAGAGGGATTAGTTTATCCGCATCGCCTACTATCAGGCATTTGGCTACCGGGAGGGTGATATCTGTGAGAAAGTCATTCGTCTCGCGCACCGCCATCTTATTGAGGAATGCTTCTTTCTCCACATACGGGTCTTTGGAATTTTCGGTGATTATCTCCGCACCGTCGTAGGTGAGAATGCTTAACTGATGGGCACGGGCGCCTTCGTAGAGCACGGGGATGACCTCATTCGGGAGCACGTTTTCGTATATTAGTTCTTTAGTCTCCCAGTTGATTATTTCTCCGCCGTTGTAGGAAAGGATGAATCCGCCGAATTGATTCATGCGTAGTTCGTTGGCGAGGAGGACGATGCCGTAAGTCGGTCGGCCCGAAGCCAGAACTAGGCGGACGCCTTGTTCTTGGGCACGTATCAGTGCTTCTCTGTTGCGAGAAGTTATCTCTTTCTTAGAATTGGTGAGCGTGCCGTCAAGGTCGAGCACGATAAGTTTGTACTTCATATGGAATTGTTTTGGGGTGCAAAGATAAATTAAAATAATTATCGGGCAAGTGCTAAAGCATATCTACCCATTGCTCGTTGCTCAATGCCGGCAGTGTCTCGCTGTCGTTGACGAATATCTCCGCCAGTTTGCGCTTCTCGTCTTGCAGGCGGAGAATCTTCTCCTCGATGCTGTTCTGCGTGATAAACCGATAGGCAATCACTTGCTTGTTCTGCCCGATGCGGTGGGCGCGGGCGATGGCTTGCGCTTCGGCGGCAGGGTTCCACCAAGGGTCGACGATAAATACATAGTCGGCTTGCGTCAGATTCAGTCCCACGCCTCCTGCTTTGAGTGAGATAAGGAAGGCTTGAACGTCGTTTTGCTCGGTGAAATGGGCGATTTCCGTCGGTCGGTTGTTCGTGGCTCCGGTGAGAAGCGCGTATTTCCAGCCCCGTTCGCTGAAGGCATCGGCGAGTACATTCAGGTGCTTGACAAAGGAAGAGAAGATGAGCACTTTGTGTCCTTCGCTGCGCAGCGTGTCGAAGGTTTCGAGAATCTGCGCCGTTTTGCCGGATGTTCCGTTATATTCGGGAAAGACGAGTTGCGGATGACAAGCCAATTGGCGCAAGCGGAGGATGCCGTTCAGTATGCTGAACGAATGCAACTTATCTATTTGCTGCGGATGTTGAAGGAGGATGTTGCGCAAGCTGTTTTTCTCCTGCTCGTAGTAGGTTTCCTGTTCTTCGGTCATGTCGCAATAAATCGTCTCTTCGGTGAGCGGAGGAAGTTCCGGGGCAACTTCGCTTTTGCTTCTGCGAAGGATAAAGGGAGCGATTAGTTGTTGCAACTGTGCTTCTATGCGCGGGTTCCCCTGGCGGATGGGAATGAGGAATTGCTTTTGAAAGGCACTTTCGGCACCTAGCAAGTCCGGTTGTATAAAGCGGAACTGCGCCCACAAATCTTTGAGTGAATTCTCGATAGGAGTACCCGTGAGCACCAGTCGCCACTTGCTTTGCAATTGGATGACCGAACGGAAGGTTAGCGAGTCGCTGTTTTTGATATTCTGGCTTTCATCGAGCACAACGTATTCAAAGGCATACGTGCGGAGGAGGTCGATGTTGTTGCGCATCATGCCATACGTGGTGAAGATAAGGTGGTAGCGTCCGAAGAATCTCTCTGGGTGGTTTTTGGGGACGACGGTATAACTGTTGTATTCTGCCATCGAGAGCGTGGTGAAGCGTTTGGCTTCCCGTCGCCAGTTGTGCAGCAGGGATGTGGGTACCACAATCAGGGTTGCCGGCTTTCTCGGGGCTCTCTTTTCAGCCTTCGGAACGTCGGCTCGCGGTATTTCCTTTTCTCTAACTTCATTCGGCAGCGGCAACAGTTCTTCTTCGGACGTAAAAGAAAACAGGGAGAACTGGCCGTCAGTTTCTACTAGCTGTGCTTGTGATTCAGGTTCCTTGACCGCTCTTACGGGTTCCTGAGCCGTAGAGATAGCCTGAAAGATATCTGCCGGAACTGCCGGCTTGTATATATATTGCAGCAAAGTGAGAGTTTGGAGCGTTTTCCCCAGTCCCATATCGTCTGCAAGGCATCCGCCAAACTCGTGTTTGTTGAGATGAACCATCCATGAGAATCCTTTCTGCTGATAAGGACGCAGCGTGGCTTTAAGCCCTTTGGGCACGGGGATGCTCTGTATCTTGTCTTTAGCGGGAAACTTTTTATTGCCATTCTCGTCTAAGGCAGACTGCACGGCACCTACGAACGTGTGTTTCAGCCGGATGCCTTTATCAGTCTGAACACCCATCTCGAGCAGATTGGCATATTTACTAAACCACTCTTCGGGCAGAAGAATCATGCGTCCGTCCGGTAGGGGATATTCCCTCTTTTCTTCGAGGATGTATTTGCGGAAGCGCGAAAAGGGGATGCGCAGGTTGCCGATAACGACAGTGATATTTAGCTCAAACCAATCGGGACCGTCATCGTAACTTTGCTCTATATGTATTTCGTCCAGGCAATAAGGGGCATTCCCTGTGCTGCCTAATAATTGAAAAGAGTTTTGTAGCAACTCCCGGTGGTTGCCTATCCATTCGATAATCGACCGTTCGGGCGCATCGGCTGCCAATCTGAAATGTGAGTCGCTGATTTGTTGCAGACCGGATTTGGTCAGTAGGCGCAGTGCTTTCTCTTCAGCTTCAATGTCCCGTTGGAAAAAGAAGATTCCGTCGGACTCTTTCCGGTAGACGATTTTCTTCATTTCGGTTGAACAGTCGGGGTTGAACGTCTGATCTCCATAACGAAAGCCCAGCCGTAGCAACAGTTCGTCGTACACTGTATCTTCGAGAGACAATAAGGCTTCGGACGCACGTTTCTCTTCCACAAGGTCCAGCCCATGCGTCTCAATGTTGTGATAGCGGGCGATGGGGATAACGATGTTGTCGATGTACTTATCTATCTGCGAAGCACTGACGCTGATGGACTTCTTTTTGGTGAAAGGCAGGATTCGTGCGCTTTCGATGTGCGGAAAGAAGTATACCTCCATCCCCAGCAGCAGGGTGGAGGGTACGGAAGTCAGCACGATGACCGGCTTCTGTTCGCTTAGGGAAAACGGATGTCCGTCGTAGTAACATTGCAATTGATAACTGAAGATGGTGCTGTCCACATGGAAGGTGAAGCGAATCTCGGCATCATGCGGATGTATGCGATAGGCGTGGTGGGGGTAGAGCACCTTGCTTCCCGATTGCTTTTGATAGAAAGGCAGTCCGGCTTCCCGAATCAGCAGGAGCATTTCGAACAACTTCTTTTCGATAAATGGGCGAACACTATTCTTTGTTTTATCCGGATCGTCAGTTAATTTACGCAGGAAGCGGGATACTATTTTTTCGCGGGAATAAACTCCCATCAAGTACTTCTCCGTATAGTGGGAAGCGATGTCGATGGCTTGTCTTTCCGGTTCACTCATTTCTTCCATTGCTTCGGGCGAAGCATGGAAGGCTTGTTCTACCAACTGCAACGTGTCATCGCTCAGTCTCTCCGCTAAATAAGGAATTAACAGTATACCAAGCACAGGATGCTCATTTAAAACGATGATAACTTTTCCGTTAGTCACTCTCTCTTTCATTCTCTTTTGGGCTTTAACTGCCAAAGATACGGGAAAATACTTAATTTTGCAGCATGATTGGAGAAAACAAACGAGTGTTGTTGGGAATGAGTGGTGGTACGGACAGTTCCGTGGCTGCCATGCGACTGCTGGAAGCCGGCTATGAAGTGACCGGCGTCACTTTCCGTTTCTACGAACTGAACGACTCGACCGAATATCTGGAGGATGCGCGGGAGCTCGCCGGGCGTCTTGGCATTCCCCATATCACGTATGATGCACGCGAAGTATTCCACTCGCAAATTGTTGAGTATTTTGTGCGGGAATACTTGGCAGGTCGTACGCCTGTTCCCTGCACCCTGTGCAATAACTATCTCAAATGGCCACTGCTTGCCAAAATTGCCGATGGAATGGGCATTTTTTATATTGCTACTGGGCATTATGTGCGGAAAATCAAGCAGGGAGATACTTATTATATTACCTATGCAGCCAATTCGGACAAGGACCAGAGTTTCTTCTTGTGGGGGCTGAAACAGGATATTCTCGGCAGGATGCTGTTGCCGATGGGAGATATTACGAAGGTGGAGGCTCGTGCATGGGCGGCGGAGAAGGGTTTTCAGAAGGTGGCGACTAAGAAGGATAGTTTGGGCGTTTGCTTTTGTCCGATGGATTACCGGAGCTTCTTAAAAGAGTGGTTGGTCAGAAATGGTCAGCAGTTGGTCAGGGTTGGTCAGAGTTGGTCAGAGGTGGTCCGAAAGGGCAGATTTGTTGATGAAAAGGGGAATTTTGTTGCTTGGCACGAAGGATATCCCTTTTATACCATCGGCCAGCGTCGCGGATTGGGGATTCATCTCAATCGCCCGGTGTTCGTTAAAGAAATTCATCCTGATACGAATGTAGTAGTACTTGGCTCTCTACAATCTCTTGAAAAGACGGAGATGTTATTGAAAGATTGGAATATAGTCGATAAGGAACGTCTGGTGGGACATGATGATATTATCGTAAAAATCAGATACCGAAAGCAGGAGAATCATTGCACGGTTACTATTACACCGGATAACCTCCTGCATATTCAACTCCACGAACCTTTGACGGCTATTGCTGCCGGACAGGCTGCCGCTTTCTATAAAGATGGATTGTTGCTGGGTGGGGGGATAATTTTATGAGCTTTTATCTGCTGATTTTCGGGATGTTTATGTTTGGTGGGTCATATACCTATCCACCATTCTATTTTACTGCCTGAAGCTCAAGCATACTATCGATATAATCTCTCGTATTGCTCAATCTGGGTACTTTATGCTGTCCGCCCAATTTTCCTTTCTGCGCCATCCAGTCGTGAAACAATCCCTGCCGGGCAACAATTACCTCCAATGGCTGCAAAGCAATATCCTTCCATCGCTTCGCCTCATAGTCGGAGTTCACTTCTTTCAGCGTAGCATCCAGTATCGCCGCAAACTTATCTACAGAATCCGGCATCTTGGCAAACTCTATCAACCACTGATGACGGCATTTCGCATTCTTATCCATAAACACCGGTGCTGCCGAATATTCGCAAATCTGCGCTCCCGTAGCTTCGCAAGCCTTTGCCAATCCCTTCTCGGCATTGTCCACAATCAGCTCCTCACCAAACGCATTGATGAAATGCTTCGTTCTCCCCGTGATAACAAACTTATAAGGATTCTTACTGGTAAACTTCACCGTATCGCCAATCATATACCTCCACAGACCGCAGGAAGTGGAAATAACCATCGCATAGTTCTTGTTCAGTTCCACTTCTTCGAGACAATACGCCCGTGGGTTTTCACTATCCACTTCTTCCAACGGAATAAACTCATAGAAGATTCCGTAATCAATCATCAGCAACATTGAAGGATCGGAAAGGTCATTTTGCGTACCGAAATAGCCTTCGGAAGCATTATAAGTCTCAACATAATGCATCTTCGGCGAGTGAATCACCTGTTTATATCGTTCGCGGTAAGGCGTAAAAGCCACTCCGCCATGGAAGAAAACTTCCAGATTAGGCCATACTTCCTCCAGCGTCTGTTTGCCGGTCTTTTCGAGGACACGCTTGATAAGCACCAACATCCACGACGGCACACCCGACAGACTCGTAACGTTCACCGGAATAGTACTGTTGGCAATTGCTTCAATCTTTGTTTCCCATTCGCTCATCAATGCGATTTTCTTGCTCGGCACACGAACGAAGTTAACCAGCGGATTGACATTCTGAATGAGAATGGCCGATAAGTCACCCACCAAGCTATGGCTTGAATTAAGATTTGGGCTGTGGCTACCACCAAGAATGAGCCCCTTTCCGGAGAAGAAGTGACTGTTCGGATTGATGCGGAAATAGAGCGCTACGGCATCTTTGCCTCCTCTATAATGTATATCTTGCAAAGCTTCCTTGCTGACCGGAAGGAATTTACTTTTGTCATTAGTCGTTCCCGATGATTTGGCAAACCAGCGTATCTCCGACGGCCAAAGCAGATTTTGTTCTCCAGCTCGGAGCCGCTCTACGTAAGGTTTTATTTCCTCGTACGTCTGAATAGGAACACGATTCCTGAAATCTTCATAGCTGCGGATAGTAGAGTAGTCGTACTTCTTTCCCCATTCTGTCTGAGCAGCCTGATGCACCAGACGATTCAGCACACGATGCTGTATCTCGCTAGCCTGGCTATCGTAAAGGTCAATCTGTTTTAATCGGGAATCAAAAGTCTTTCTTATAATCTTGGTTATATTCATTTCTGCTTTAACATATAATGTTTAGTCGTGCAAAAGTAGCTTATTTATCTTTTTTTCCTATCTTTACGACGGAAATAATCGTTAAATTTAACTAGTTTCGTACAATCCCCGAGTTTTAGACTAAAAAATACGACAATGAGAATTGGAATCCTGACTTCCGGAGGAGACTGCCCCGGTATTAATGCCACTATTCGTGGCGTATGTAAGACTGCTATCAACCATTATGGTATGGAAGTGGTAGGTATCCATAGCGGCTTTCAGGGTTTGCTGACCAAGGATGTAGAATCCTTTACAGACAAATCCTTGTCGGGTTTGCTCAATCTGGGCGGAACCATGCTGGGAACTTCCCGCGAGAAACCTTTCAAGAAAGGGGGTGTTGTTTCGGATGTAGACAAGCCTGCTTTGATTCTTCGCAATATTGAAGAAATGGGACTCGATTGTGTGGTCTGCATCGGCGGAAACGGTACACAAAAGACGGCTGCCAAGTTTGCCGCAATGGGTGTCAACGTGGTGTCGGTCCCAAAAACCATTGATAATGATATCTGGGGAACGGATATTTCTTTTGGATTCGACTCAGCTGTGAGCATTGCTACCGATGCCATCGACCGGCTTCATTCTACCGCCAGCTCGCACAAAAGAGTGATGGTGATTGAAGTGATGGGGCATAAAGCCGGTTGGATTGCACTCTATTCCGGCATGGCGGGCGGGGGAGATGTCATTCTCGTTCCCGAAATACCTTATAGTATAAAGAGTATAGGGAATACCATCCTCGAAAGGCTGAAAAGAGGGAAACCTTATTCTATCGTTGTGGTAGCAGAAGGCATCCAGACGGATGGTCGTAAGCGTGCAGCAGAATACATAGCGCAGGAAATTGAATATGAAACGGGCATTGAAACCCGCGAAACCGTATTGGGATATATCCAACGTGGCGGTTCGCCCACTCCCTTCGACCGTAATCTATCTACCCGTATGGGAGGTCATGCCACTGAACTGATTGCTAACGGCGAGTTCGGGCGTATGGTTGCCCTGAAAGGAGACGAAATATCTTCCATACCACTCGAAGAAGTGGCGGGAAAACTAAAACTGGTTACTGAAGAGCACGATCTTGTGATTCAAGGTCGTCGGATGGGCATTTGCTTTGGGTAGACTCTGAGGTAGAGTCTGCCGCAATGGCAACATCAAGTTCATCTGATGTAAAGGTATTCTCCGGATCGGTGGCATGAATCGGTTCTGTTTCAGCATTTTGAGCCTTTGCTTCATTTACTGTTGCCATGAATGCTTGGTCTTTCACCTTCTTTATAGCCATCTGGGCAGCATTCTGCTGGGATTCTTTTTTTGAATATCCCGTACCTGTTCCGGCAGGAAGCCCTTCGATGCGTACCTCTGTTTGGAACACAGGATTGCTGTCTTGGTCGAGGAATTGCTCGATTAGTTCGAAAGAAACCTCCATCTTGCTTTTTTGGCTCCACTCAATAAGTTTCGACTTGAAGTTGACTTCTTTCTTTGAAAGCTTGTCCAAGTCGATGTATTGGTTAATGATTCGCTGCTCCATAAACTGTTTGCAGCGTTCATATCCCTGATCGAGATAGATAGCTCCTATAAATGCTTCAAAAGCATTGCCATACATATAGCTGTTGTGAGAGGAAGACCGTGTGGAGTATTTGATGAGTTTATCCAATCCTATCTCTACTGCAAGTTTGTTCAATGTTTCCCGTTGCACAATCTTAGAACGGGTATTCGTCAGGAAGCCTTCCCGCTTGCCTTCAAATCGTTGATAGACAATATCTCCCACGATGGCGTCGAGGATGGCATCGCCTAGAAATTCCATACGTTCATTGTTCAAAGGGCGACCCTTGTCCGAACGGATGGAAGAAGATTTGTGCAGAAGAGCCTGCTCGTAAAGTTGGATATTCCGTGGATAGAATCCGAGAATCCGGTAAAAACAAAGATAAGACTCTCTATCCTTGCGGAACAGGAGTCTTATCTTATCTATTTGGGTACGTAACACGATATTACTCAGCGTATTTCTTGAAGATAACGCAGGCATTGTGACCACCGAATCCAAACGTGTTGGACAGGGCAACTTTAACTTCGCGTTTCTGAGCTTTGTTGAACGTGAAATTAAGGTCATAGTCAATATTCTCGTCGTTGTCACCTTCTTCGTGATTAATCGTCGGAGGAACGATGCCGTTCTTGATAGCAAGGATACTTGCAATTGATTCTACCGCTCCGGCAGCACCCAGCAAATGACCTGTCATAGATTTCGTTGAACTGATGTTCAACTTGAATGCATGATCTCCGAATACTTCTTTAATCGCTTTAGCTTCTGAAATATCACCAACCGGAGTAGATGTACCGTGTACATTGATGTAGTCTACTTCTTTCGGATCCATCTCTGCATCTTCCAGTGCGTTTCTCATCACCAATTTCGCTCCGAGTCCTTCCGGATGAGAAGCAGTCAAGTGATGCGCATCAGCAGACATACCTACACCGGCAACTTCTGCATAGATCTTCGCACCGCGAGCCTTAGCGTGTTCCAGCTCTTCCAAAATTAAGCAACCGCCACCTTCGCCCATAACGAAGCCATCACGGCTTGCGCTGAACGGACGTGAAGCCTTAGTAGGCTCATCGTTGCGGGTTGACAAAGCGTGCATAGCGTTGAAGCCACCCACACCTGCGGGGAAGATTGCTGCTTCAGAGCCACCGGATACAATTACATTTGCTTTTCCCAAACGAATCAGGTTGAAAGCATCTGCAATAGCGTTGGTAGAAGTAGCACAGGCTGAACAAGTCGCATAGTTGGGACCATGGAAGCCATACATTATAGAAATCTGTCCGGCCGCAATATCCGATATCATCTTAGGGATGAAGAAAGGATTAAACTTAGGACCCATTTCCTTACGAGTATAGTAGTTACCTACTTCTTCCTCGAATGTATGTATACCACCGATACCGGCGCCAAAAATGACACCGATTCTGTTCAAATCTTCTTTTTCTACGTCAAGACCGGAATCATCAACTGCTTCTTTGGCAACAGCAACGGCATATTGTGTATACAAGTCCATCTTTCTTGCTTCTTTGCGGTCGATGTATTTCGTAGCTTCGAAGTTCTTCACTTCGCAAGCAAATTGGGTCTTAAATAGCGACGCATCAAAATGTGTAATAGGCCCCGCTCCACTAATCCCGTTCACAAGGTTTTCCCAAAACTCGGGAACACTATTGCCAACGGGAGTAATGGCGCCAAGGCCCGTTACTACCACTCTTTTTAATTCCATATTGATGAAATTGAATTACTTAGCGTGTTCTTCGATATAAGATACAGCATCGCCTACAGTACCAATCTTTTCTGCTTGGTCATCAGGAATAGAGATACCGAATTCTTTTTCGAATTCCATGATAAGTTCTACAGTGTCAAGAGAATCTGCTCCCAGGTCGTTAGTGAAGCTTGCTTCGGTTGTAACTTCTGATTCTTCAACGCCTAATTTATCAACGATAATCGCTTTTACTCTTGATGCAATTTCAGACATAACTTTAAGTTTTTAATTAATAATTAGTTTTATTTCTTTAAATTTGCGGTGCAAAGGAATGAATATTTATCGTTTTGCGCAAATATTTGACTAACTAAATGCAAAGTTTTGCACATTTTTCACTGTTTTGTGCATTGAAATTGAGAGTTATGAAGAAAAACATCGCTATTTTCGCTTCCGGTTCCGGTTCAAATGCCGAGAATATTATCCGGTATTTCCAGAAAAACGGCTCCGCTCAGGTTTCGTTGGTGCTTTCTAACAGGAGTGAAGCATATGTTATAGAGCGTGCACATCGCTTAGGAGTGCCCTGCAACGTGTTTCCCAAGGAAGATTGGATTGCCGGAGACGTGATTCTAGCTGTTTTGCAGGAGTATCGCATCGACCTCGTTGTGCTGGCTGGCTTTCTGGTTCGCGTGCCGGATTTGATATTACATTCTTATCCCGATAAAATTATAAATATACATCCTGCGCTTCTTCCGAAGTTTGGAGGAAAAGGAATGTATGGCGATAAAGTGCATCAGGCTGTAGTTGCTGCCGGAGAGAAAGAAAGTGGCATCACTATACATTATATTAATGAGCGATACGACGAAGGAAATACTATTTTTCAAGCCACTTGCCCTGTGCTTCCGGATGATTCACCCGATGATGTTGCGCGGAAGGTACATGAATTGGAGTATGAACATTTCCCGCGAATAGTGGAGGAAGTGCTTAAAATCTGATTTCGTAAGCTTCTTCCTCCCTTCGCAACGGATAGTCTCCCCGTAGAGTTTCAAACAGTTCCGGTTGGCTTTTCAATCGGTCGCTGTCCTCCGTGGGGTTGTACATTCGGAGCAATGCTTCTTCATGACTCTTTGCATATATAATAGATGTAGCAGGTGTGGGAGCGTTGATTTCATATTCCCCTTTTATCCGGAAGAAACTGCAAATAGCATCCAGCGACATACGTGTCGCATTTGCCTTTCCGTCGGCAGAATATCCTGCTATATGTGGAGTGCCAATCATAACCTTTTCCAGCAATTCACGATTGATATCCGGCTCATGTTCCCAAACATCAATAATAGCATCCGAGATAGTCTGATTATTCAGAGCCTCCAGTAGGGCGCTCGTATCGATGACTTCTCCTCGTGAAGTATTAATAATGATTGGCTTTCGTTTCAATGATTGGAAAAACTCGTGATTGGCTAGATGATGTGTTTTATATTTCCCACCTATATATAAAGGTACATGGAAAGTAATAATGTCACATTCTTCGGCGATCTTATCTAAAGATGTGAAAGGACCATGCCCTTCTTTCTCTTCTCGGGGCAAGTCGTTTAGTAATACACGCATACCGAAATCCTGCGCTACTTTGGCTATTTTGCTTCCTACATTTCCTACTCCAACAATGCCGATAGTCAACTCGCTCAGTTCTTTATTTCTGAGAGATTTCCAGATAAGAAGAGATGACTGCACATATTGGGCGACCGAAGCAGAGTTGCATCCCGGTGCATTTCTCCATTCGATGCCGGCCTGTTGGCAGTATTCTGTATCAATATGGTCAAAGCCGATGGTTGCGGTAGCAATGAATTTTACCCGGCTTCCTTCCAGTAGTTCCCTGTTGCAGTGAGTCCGTGTGCGAATGATGAGAGCATCCGCATCTTGTACCAGTTCCGGAGTGAAATCTTTTCCTGGGGCGTAAACTATCTCATCACTTATCGTCCGAACAGCTTCTTTTATATAAGGTATCTTATTATCTATAATAATTTTCATATACAATAAAGATTTGGGTACTACAAAGGTAGGAAATAAAAAAGTAAGAAACGGTTGCTTGTCTGAAAAATATTACATAGATTTGCCCTATTATATATCTAATAGCAAGTTAAGATCATGACATTTAGTAACCTTTGCAACGAGATTTTTTGGAAATCGACAAATGATTACCACATTACGGATAGTGTAGATGCACCAATGAACAATCCTTACGAGTTGAGGACGATAGAGTATTACTTGTATCTGAAAAACTGGATAGATGCTGTTCAATGGCATTTTGAAGATATTATCCGTGATCCTCAGATTGATCCTGTAGAAGCATTGGCTTTGAAAAGACGAATTGACAAGTCCAATCAGGACCGTACGGACTTGGTTGAACTGATTGATAGTTATTTTCTCGATAAATATAAAGACGTTTCCCCTCTTGCAGATGCATCAATCAATACCGAAAGTCCTGCATGGGCAATCGACCGTCTCTCTATCCTGGCACTGAAAATCTATCACATGGAGCAAGAAGTGAAACGTACGGATACAACAGAGGAGCATCTTGCCCAATGCCAGACTAAACTGAATATCTTGCTGGAACAACGCAAGGATCTCTCTTTGGCTATCGACCAACTGCTGGCGGATATCGAGGCCGGAAGAAAATATATGAAAGTTTATAAACAGATGAAGATGTATAACGACCCGGCATTGAATCCGGTACTTTATGCAAAAAAATAACGAATGGCGCGTATTCTCATTATTCGTTTTTCGGCTCTTGGCGATGTAGCTATGACTATACCAGTGATACACTCGCTGGCAGTGCAATATCCACAGCACGAGATAACTGTGCTGAGTCGTGCTGTGTGGCAACCTCTTTTTCAGGAATTGCCTGCGAATGTTACTTTCGTGGGTGCCGACTTGACGGGAAAACATAAAGGTTTGTGGGGATTGAATAGTCTTTACTCTGAATTGAAAGCGATGCATTTCGATTACGTGGCGGATTTCCATCACGTACTCCGTTCCAGATACTTATGCTTCAGGTTTCGTCTTGCCAATATCCCGGTGGCTTCTATCTGCAAAGGAAGAGCAGGAAAAAAGAAATTGGTTCGCCGTCATCATAAAGTGATGGAAAACCAAAAGAACTCCTTCCGTCGTTATGCCGATGTGTTAGAGAAGTTGGGATTGCCGGTATTATTGAACTTCTCTTCCATATATGGAGAGGGCAAGGGGGATTTTGCTGAGATTGAACTTGTCACTGGACCTAAGGAAAACAGGAAATGGATAGGCATTGCTCCTTTTGCGAAGCACGAGGGTAAGATTTATCCGCTAGAACTTCAGGAACAGGTAGTTGCCCACTTTGCTGCCAATCCAAAAGTGAAAGTCTTTCTGTTTGGAGGAGGTAAGAAAGAACAGGAAGTCTTTGATGCCTGGATTGCGAAATATCCTACCGTTGTTTCGATGATAGGTAAACTGAATATGCGCACGGAATTAAATCTAATGAGTCATTTGGATGTCATGCTTTCTATGGACTCCGCTAATATGCATTTAGCGTCTCTGGTCAATATTCCGGTTGTTTCCATTTGGGGGGCAACTCATCCTTATGCCGGTTTTATGGGATGGAAACAGTTGCCTGTTAATACTGTGCAGCTTGATTTGTCGTGTCGTCCCTGCTCGGTGTACGGGCAAAAGCCTTGTTGCCGGGGAGATTACGCTTGTTTGAGGGAAATCAAACCGGAGCAGGTGATAAAGAAGATTGAAGGAATTGTAGGTTGATGATAAAATATATAAAGATGCAGAATGAACTATTAGAAAACGAACTTAAATTCTCAATTCTTATTCCGACGTGGAACAGTTTGGATTATCTCAAATTATGTATTGATAGCATTAAAAAGAATTCAGCATTTAAGCATCAGATACTGATCCATGTAAACGAAGGCAAAGATGGTACGTTGTCGTGGTTGCAGCAACAAAATGAATACGAATATACTTATAGCGAGGATAACATAGGAGTTTGTTGGGCATTAAATAGTTTGCGCCCTTTAGTGAAGACGCAGTATATCTTGTACATGAATGATGATATGTACGTCTGTCCCGGATGGGATTCAGCCTTATGGGATGAGATAAAAACGTTGCCGGATAATAAATTCTTCTTATCATCTACATTAATTCAACCTCGTCCTTTCTTTTGTAAGAGTGTGATAGCGCCCGCTAATTTTGGAGAAAGTGTAGCTTCTTTCAATGAAGAGGAACTATTAAACAAGTATCAGTTGTTACCTCATTCAGACTGGTTTGGAGCTACTTGGCCGCCTAATATTGTACATCGTGACATTTGGGATTTAGTGGGTGGATATAGTGTGGAATTTTCTCCGGGAATGTATAGCGATCCGGACTTCTCTGCTAAACTATGGATGGCAGGTGTACGATTGTTTAAAGGTATTTCTGCAAGTCGGGTATATCATTTTGAAGCTCGTTCAACAGGCCGTGTGAGAAAAAACGATGGTAGCAGGCAGTTCCTATTAAAGTGGGGGATAACTTCAGCCTCTTTCATGCGAAACATTCTTAAACGTGGAGAACATTTTGACGAGAATGCCATAGAAAAGATAGATAATCTGGCTTTAAGTAAAGATGTGGTTCGTAGTCGATTGAAAAAGGTCCTTTGCTTATTTAAGAAAAGTCCGAATTCAAGTAAATTATGGGAAAAATAAATTAGGATATTATGCATTTAGGAGTTATTTTGCCGCATACGAAACTTTATGGTGGAGTAAAGCGTTTTCTGGAATTAGGTAATATATTTATAGAGTTAGGTCATACTTTTACTGTTTATACAATAGAAGGAAAAGCTCCTACTTGGTATGATTTTAAAGGTGAAACAAAAACTTTTGTGGATCTCAAAAAGGATGATATTGATGCCTTGTTTACAACAGAAGTCAGGTTTCTTGAGCAGCTGGTTACAGCTAATACGAAAAAGAAAATCTTTTATCATGTAAGGATGACAGAGAAAGCTCAGAAGACCCTTAAATATCCAGATATTGAGGTCTTTGCTTGCTCTACCAATATCTATTTATATGATAAAAAGAAGTATGGTATTGAAGCTTTTAAGGCTTTGGGAGGAGTAAATATCTCAAATTATTTGGAAAAAACAGACTATTCTGTTGAAGGCCGTCCATTTTGTGTTATGGCTTATGGACGCTTGGCAGAGAAGGTTAAGGGAACAAAGTATGTTGTTAAAGCGTGCGAGAAGCTTTATAAAAAAGGATATAATATAAAACTGCTTTTGTTTGATACCGCTATAAGTGAGAAAGCTCAGAAGTTGATAGATAATTTTTCCACCTGTGTTCCTTATGATTTTGTGCAGAACCATCCTTTTGATAAAAATTCAGAGCTATTCAATAGAGCTGATGTTTTTGTTGCAGCGGAAGGACATGCGGGGTGGTCTAACACTGTTGCAGAAGCAATGGCATGTGCGCTTCCTGTTATTGCAACCTCAGCGGGTACGCGTGATTTGTTGATAGATGGTGTTACTGGTCTTCACACGTGGCGATATGCTTTTATAATTCGCCGAAGATTAAAAACTCTAATTGAAAATGAAGGTCTAAGAGAACAGTTGGGAAAGGCTGCCCGAAAGAATGTGGAGAACTTTGATTGGCGTGTGCTGGCCCGAAATATAGAATCCCATCTCATGAAGTAAATAACTTCATGATTTTTCGTCGGGTATTGCGGATAAGGCTTTTTCTTTTAGTTACTTTGTTTTGAGTCTCTGTCAATTGCATTAGTTTTTGGATGGTTGTCTCTATATTACTGTGAGTTAAAAGCGCATATTCTTTGCCCATTGTGATAATCATGTCATGAGAAGCTTCTAAATTAGAGAGGTTTTTCAACCCTTCTTCTATAGTCACATTAGTAAATTTGGTGCGATTTAAATCTACCAGGTAAAAGCTAAAAGTTTCGTTCTCTTCTTTTTTTATTAGTGTGTTTCCCGGGGAGTGATCAATAAAATAAACCCCTTTTTGGTGAAAGTCGTGAGTGAATCTGACAAACTCTTGAAGAGCGATTTCCTGTTCCTGCAAAGGCAGATTTATTATTCCTCTGAAAGTGAAATCGTAATCTTGTTGACAACAGATATAATAACTCTTGGTTAAACCCAATTTATCTTTGTATAGTATGAATGCTATCGGTTCGGGTGTGTTAATTCCTAACTGTATAAAACGGGTTGCATATATGAAAGAACGTTCTGCTTTAGATTTTCGTAGATAGGCATAAGCTATTTTATTAATGAAATGTGGTAACTTGAATGCTTTGACGCACATACGCACATCTCCGCATACAATGACTTTCAATGTATTTCTTCCCGAATATATCACTTCTCCTTCTTTATCGAAGCGCTCAGGCAATGATAATATACATTCTTTCAAATGCTCGTATCTCGGATTAATCTGATAGTCAATCATAATAATTCAATTATTATAAGCGTCCGTCGACCAAATTACTTTTAAGCAAACCTTTTACATCATAAACAATTCCGTTTTCTTTTATCATATTCTTGATGTCGAGTTGCAGGAATTCTTTGTGAGCTACAGCAAGGACAATAGCATCAAACTTTTCTTTAGGCAGTTCATTCGTTAAATCCAGATTATATTCCCTTTTAACTTCTTCCGGCTTAGCCCAACAATCGTAAATCGTTATATTAGTATCATAGTCCTTCAATGCTTTTATGATATCAAAGACTTTGGTGTTACGTACGTCCGGACAGTTTTCCTTGAATGTGTATCCCAATATTAAAATGTTTGCCCCTTTAACATAATTGTCTTTCTTGATTAAACATTTTACGATTTGATTAGCGATATATTCACCCATGCTGTCATTGATTTTTCTTCCGGCGAGAATAACCTCGGGATGATATCCATAATCTTGAGCTTTTTGAGCCAGATAATAGGGGTCTACACCAATGCAATGTCCTCCCACTAGTCCGGGCTTAAAGGGTAGGAAGTTCCATTTTGTAGCTGCTGCGTCCAATACTTCTTGTGTGTCTATTCCGATTAAATTGAATATTTTGGATAGCTCGTTGACGAATGCTATATTGATATCTCTTTGAGAGTTTTCAATAACTTTTGCTGCTTCGGCAACCTTTATGCTCGAAGCTAAATGCGTCCCTGCTGTAATCACAGAACTATAAAGATTATCTATCTCTTTTCCAATTTCAGGTGTTGAACCGGAAGTAACTTTCTTGATTTTTTCAACAGTGTGTTGTTTATCTCCGGGGTTGATGCGTTCGGGAGAATATCCGGCAAAGAAATCAACATTGAATTTGAGTCCGGATATATTTTCAATAATAGGTATACATTCTTCTTCAGTGACTCCGGGATAGACCGTTGATTCATAAATGACGACATCGCCTTTTTCAATAACTTTAGCCACAGTTTCACTGGCTTTATATAAAGGGGTGAGGTCCGGGCTATGATGCTTATCAACAGGTGTCGGTACACATATTATGTAGTAATTGCAGTCTTTCAGATCTTCCAATTTATAAGAGCAGTAGAAGCCGACTTCTTCTTTTGAAGGTATTTTATTTTTTAAGGCTGAGCGTAATGTTTCGTCATCTACTTCCAGAGTAGAGTCATGCCCGCTCATAAGTTCTTCCACTCTTTCCTTTTTTGCGTCAAAACCTATTACGGGATATTTAGTAGCGAACAGACGTGCTAGTGGTAATCCTACATATCCCAATCCGATAATGCCTATTTTGATACTTTTCATGCTGTCTTTATTTAAGATTTGTCCAATACCAGTCAATTGCTTCTTTTAATCCTTCTCTCATGCTAAATTGTGGAGCATAATTTAATAACGTTTTAGCCTTGTCAATGCAGGCAAGGGAATGTGGAATATCACCAAGCCTATTAGGACCGTGCTCTATATTTACAGAAGCTATTTCGGGATCGTAGGCACTTAAAAATTCTTTTAAATAATCAACTAATTGATTGAGTGTTGTGCGCTCTCCAAAAGCAGTATTGTATATAGTGTTAAGAGCGTCGGGATTATTGGTCGATAATGCTAATTCGTTCATTAAGATAACATTCTCGATATAAGTAAAGTCTCTTGAGTATTCTCCATCACCATTAATAATAGGTGATTCATGTTGAATCAGCTTTTTGACGAAAAGAGGAATCACAGCAGCATATGCTCCGTTGGGATCTTGACGACGTCCAAAAACGTTGAAGTAACGTAGCCCAATGCATTCCATTCCGTAGGTTTTGGAGAATACGTCGGCATAAAGTTCGTTGACGTATTTGGTAACGGCATAAGGAGATAAAGGTTTTCCTATTACATCTTCAACTTTAGGCAAAGATTGTGAATCTCCATAAGTAGAAGAACTTGCTGCATACACAAAGCGTTTCACTTTTGCATCTCTGGCAGCAACCAGCATATTTAGAAATCCGCCGATATTGACTTCGTTTGTAGTTATTGGGTCTTTTATAGAACGCGGAACAGAACCTAATGCTGCTTCATGTAATACATAGTCTATCCCCTCAACTGCCTTCTTGCAATCTTCGAGATTGCGTATATCACCTACTATCAACTTAAAAGCAGGATTGCCGAACAAGTGTTGTATATTCTCCGGTTTGCCTGTTGCGAAATTATCTAAACATACAACATGATGCCCTTTCTTAAGGAGGTGTTCACATAGATTGGAGCCAATGAATCCCGCTCCTCCCGTTACTAAAATAGCTGAGTCTTTTTCCATTACTTTTGAATATTCTAAGTTTGGGCAAAGATAATACTTTTCTTGGCTATTAATTGCTTCTTTTAAAAACTTTATATAGCTTTGCCCTTTCTATAAAATATATGTATGAGGCATTCTTTTTTAAAGAAATTAATGGTTGGGTCTGGAACGCTTGGATTATGTCGGACATTAAACAGTACTCCAAGAGTGCTATTTTATCATGGAGTTGATGAGGTATTTGACATATCAGTACAGACATTGCATTTGCAACCGGATGTATTTGAAACTGAAATGCAATACTTGAAGAATCATTATGAAGTGATTTCAATGGATGAATACTACGAAAGATTTATTTCGTCACGATTCAGTGGGAGAGAGATTGTTATCACTTTTGATGATGGATATCGAAACAACCTGACTGTTGCTGCTCCCATCCTTTCTTCTTTATCTTTGCCTTTTACGGTATTCGTGTCTGTAGACCATTGTGAAAAAGGCAGACTTTTCCCTACATTTATTAATAGAGTGATTCTGCATAGGGCAAAGCTTACTCACATTAAGGTTGAATGTTTAGATATTGACTGTGATTTAGCATCAGATATCGATAGGCTAGCAATTATGGAAAGAATAAATATAGCATTGAAGCATTCTGATATTGATACAGTGAATATGATTTGTTCACAATTGGAATCTAACCTTTCGAGTGATTGTTTGGATGAACTTTATAGTAGATATTCTTCTGATGTTCCGATGAATTGGAACGAACTAATAGAACTTAAGCAGAACTATGATTGTATTATAGGATCTCATTGTCTTGATCATTTTATATGTAACTCTTCACAAACGAAGGAAGAAACACATAGGCAAATTTTTGATAGCAAACGAATCTTGCAACAAAAATTAGGCTGTGAATGTACCTATTTGGCTTTTCCAAACGGTAATCTTAAACAAGGTGATATAAGCGAATTTGCTCATACTGTAGTTCGGGAGGCCGGATATAAACTTGCTTTTACTACCATCAATAAACGCTTACGGAAAAATGCCGACCCATTTCTTTTACCTCGTTGTGCGGCACGCTTTGAACCGTTGGACTTTAAAGTGGAGTTGGCTATAAAACCCCTCAGGTAGATAATACTTTTTGATACACTTCCATGATATCTTGAGCTATCTTTTTGTCTGAAAATCGTTTTATGTACTCTTTCCCTTTAGCTGCCATCTCATCGGCTAGCTTGGGCGAAGTAAGTATTTTGTTGATGTTTATGGCTAGCTCAATTTCATCATTCGGATTGATATAAATAGAATCAGGCCCCCCGGCTTCTTCCAAGCAAGAGCCTGTGGCGGCAATAACCGGAATATTAGAGTGCATGGCTTCAATGATGGGAATGCCGAAACCTTCAAAAAAGGAGGGGTAAACAAACAATTTTGCTAATTGATAAAAAACGGGAAGTTCCTGAAAAGGGATGTTGTGCAGTAAGTGTACCCTATCATTAAGTTGGTGTTTGTTAATGTATTCTTCAATATCGTTGGTGTACTTAGTTCTTTTCCCGATAGCAATTAGAGACACATCCTCAGGGATATGCTTCAGTGCTTTAACGATTAAAAGAAGGTTTTTTCGGCTTTCTATGCTTCCTACGTTTAGAATATATTTGTCCGGAAGTGTGTATTTTTCTCGAATCTCGTTTCTTTGCACGCTGCTCGTTTGCTGTTCAAAAATAGGGTGGCAACTTTGATAAACAACATCTATTTTATGCTTGTCTATCCCAAAATAATCGATGATGTCCCGTTTCGTCATCTCGCTGATAGCGATAATGCGGTCGCTGTTTTCGCATGCCTTTTTGAATTTATAAGTATATATGTGTCTGTCAATCCATTTGTAAAACTGTGGATAACGTATAAAGATTAAGTCATGTATGGTTACTACGCTTTTGGTTTCCCTTTTTTTTAAAGATAACGGTAACTCATTGCTAAGCCCGTGAAAAAGAGTGAGTTGTTCTTGCTTAATCTGCTTGTTGATTCCCCAAAGTCTCCATAACGAACTGCATTTCTTCCAAAAACAAGATACAGGATACATCATTTTAGTGTTCTTCTTTTGAAGAATGGAAGTCAGCGCCTTATTCTCTTTTGGTTTTGGAGCATAAATAATGTATTGATTCTCTTGATAATATTGGCTTAATATATCAATTATGAAGCGGCTATAGTTTCCTAATCCTGTATTGTTTTGTACAGCTCGTTTACCGTCAAATCCTATTTTCATGTCTACAGACTCATTTAATGATAGGACAAATGTAATAAAAATAACAAAATCCCCACTGTTACTAGGGGGATTTTACATATCTTTGCCTAATTATTAGAAGTTGAGGTAACCTATGAAGAGGAAATATGACTATTTAATTGTAGGCGCTGGCTTATATGGAGCAGTCTTTGCTAATCAGATGCATCAGGCGGGATATTCTTGCTTGGTGATTGATAAGCGTCCGCATAGAGGTGGCAATATTTACTGTGAAGATATCGACAACATACGCGTTCATAGATATGGTGCTCATATTTTTCATACTGATAATCTGAAAGTATGGCAATTTGTAAATCGTTTTGTAACATTCAACCGCTATACTAATTCTCCTTTAGCCTGTTTTGAAGGTAAACTTTATAATTTGCCTTTTAATATGAATACCTTTTCCCAATTGTGGGGAGTTAAAACCCCGGCTGAAGCACAGGCAAAAATAGCAGAGCAACGTGGAGAGTTTGATAATATAATAGAACCTCAAAATCTGGAAGAACAAGCTCTAAAGCTATGTGGGAGAGATATATACTTTAGCCTGATAAAAGGATATACTGAAAAACAATGGGGACGTCCGGCTAACGAACTTCCGGCTTTTATCATTAAGAGGATTCCTTTCCGTTTTGTATATGATAATAATTACTTTAATGATACCTATCAAGGCATTCCTTATGGAGGATACAATGTTCTTATAAATTCTTTGTTGGAGGGGATTGATGTTCGTTTAAATGTGGACTACTTTGCGCATAGAAATGAATTTGAAGGCATTGCAGATAAAACATTGTTTACAGGTTGTATTGACGAATATTACGATTACTGTTTCGGACATTTGGAATATCGTAGTTTACGCTTTGAGCATCACCGCTTAGATACGGATAACTTTCAAGGCAATGCAGTAATTAACTATTGCGAACGGGAAGTTCCTTATACAAGGATAATTGAGCATAAGCATTTTGAATATGGCACACAACCTACAACAGTGGTAACTTATGAATATCCTGATTCATTTGAACTTGGGAAAGAGCCCTATTATCCGGTGAATGATGAAATAAACACGAAATTATATCGTAGATATCAAGAGTTGAGTACTCAGGAAAACAATCTCTTATTTGGAGGGCGTTTAGGCAAATATGCTTATCTGGATATGGACGATACAGTGGAAGCAGCATTAAACTTAGTAGAAAAAGAAATAGAATCTAGAAAAAAAGTAATATGAATTGTTATTTGTCACGAAATTACAGAGGGCTTTCTAGTGCGGGAAATAAGGCAAAAACCGATATTGAGCAGATCATGTCCAATATGTCTTTTAAGAATGTGGGTTTAAAACAAACTACTTACTCCAACAAGATATTGGCATTTGTCATTACTCTTTTCGGAGTGATAAAAGCCCCTTTCTGTTTGCGCAGAGGGGATGTTTTGGTGTTGCAGTATCCGCTAAAGAAATATTATGTATTTATTTGTAATATGGCACATCTCAGAGGAGCCAAAGTCGTAACGGTTATTCATGATTTAGGAAGTTTTCGGAGACGAAAACTAACTATCGAACATGAAATTAACCGTCTGAACCATTCCGATTATGTGATTGCCCACAATGAAAAAATGAAGAATTGGCTCGTAGAGCATGGAAGCAAGTCAAAGCTAGGCACACTCGAAATTTTCGATTATCTCTCTACTTCGGTTGCGGCAATCTCTTCAAAAGTAGAAAAACCATTTCGAATCCTATATGCCGGTGGATTACACCCGCGCAAAAATGCTTTCTTGTATGAAATTGGCACTTATGCCGGTTCTTCATGTCGTTTTAATCTATATGGAGCAGGTTTCGAGTTTGATAAAGCGAAGGGAAAGGAACATTTCACTTATATGGGATTTGTCAAATCGGATGATTTGATTGCTGCTGCGCAGGGTGATTTCGGTCTGGTATGGGATGGACCAACTATTTCCTCATGCGCAGGCGATTGGGGAGAATATCTTCAGTACAATAATCCTCATAAAACGTCTTTATACATCCGCTGCGAATTGCCTGTTATTATATGGAGTAAAGCAGCTTTGGCATCCTTTGTCAGTAAACATAAGATAGGTATATGTGTTGATTCGTTAGAAGAATTAGATGTCATCTTGTCGGAATTGACACTACAGCAATATGCTGAAATGCAGAAAAACGTAGTCGAAATTAGTCGGAAACTTGCAAAAGGCAACTATTTTACGAGTGCAGTATCTAAGGCTATAGACGCACTAAAAGACTAAATCTGAGGGGCATAATTTCTTTTTTATTTAAAAGAGGTGAAAATCACGCAGTATTTAGTACCTTTGCGCATTTAATATTAAGTCTTGATAATTCTATTGATGACTTTTGATAACGAGGAATAAGGAAAAAACTGATTATGGAACAAAATGGGAATATTTTGAAAGAGCAGATACTTTCACTTGTGAAAGAGTACTATGCATCGGCTTTCGGGCAGACTAAGGAATTTGTTTCCGGTAAAACATTTATAAACTACGGTGGACGTTATTTTGGAGAAGAAGAACTTGTTAATTTAGTAGACTCCTCCTTGGACTTTTGGTTGACTGCGGGTCCGTGGGCTCACCGCTTCGAAAAAAGACTGGCCGATTGGTTGGGCATAAAATATTGTTCATTAACTAATTCCGGTTCATCTGCCAATCTGTTGGCATTTATGGCACTCACTTCTCCCGAACTTGGAGAGCGCCGTATAAAAAGAGGAGATGAAGTAATAACAGTCGCTTGTGGATTCCCCACTACAGTTACTCCTTGTATACAATATGGTGCTGTTCCTGTATTTGTAGATATTACTATTCCTGAATACAATATTGATATTACTCAACTTGAATCAGCCTATTCAGAAAAGACCAAGGCAGTAATGATTGCCCACTCCTTAGGAAATGCTTTTAATTTGGAGGCAGTTAAGGAATTTTGCGATGCACACAATCTTTGGTTAGTAGAAGATAATTGTGATGCATTAGGAACAGAATATACTTTAAACGGTGAAACCCGTAAAGCCGGAACCTTTGGACATATTGGTACTTCCAGTTTTTATCCCCCCCACCATATGACGATGGGAGAAGGAGGAGCTGTTTATACAAACGATCCGTTATTGCATAGATTGATAAATTCGTTCCGTGATTGGGGACGTGATTGTTGGTGTATGGGCGGAGTAGATAATACTTGTAAATCGCGTTTCAGTAAACAATACGGCGAATTACCTCTTGGATATGACCATAAGTATGTTTACTCCCATTTTGGCTATAACCTGAAAGTGACAGATATGCAAGCAGCTATAGGTTGCGCCCAGTTAGAAAAACTAGATCATATAGTGTCTGCCCGCCGAAACAATTTCAACTTCTTAAAAGAAAAACTGGCAGGAACAAGAGGATTGATTTTGCCTGAGGCTGAAAAGAATTCTAATCCAAGCTGGTTTGGATTTCTCATTTCAGTGAAGGAAGATGCCGGTTTCACTCGCAATGAGTTATCCGAGTATTTGGAGAAAAATAAGATTCAGACTCGCAATCTTTTTGCCGGAAATCTGTTGAAGCATCCTGCTTTTGACGAAATGAGAAAAACAGGTGAGGGTTATCGTGTTGTGGGCGAGTTGGTAAATACCGACTTTGTAATGAATAACACCTTCTGGATTGGAGTATATCCGGGCATGAAGCCCGAAATGCTACAGTTCATGGTAGATACGATTAAGAAGTTTGTAGATTCTCATTAGTATTGTAGCACACAAAATATATTATATTATGAAAGCTGTCATTTTAGCCGGTGGCTTAGGCTCACGATTGAGTGAAGCGACAAATTTAATCCCAAAACCAATGGTCGAAATAGGTGGAAAACCTATTTTATGGCATATAATGAAGACTTATAGCTATTATGGAATCAATGACTTTATTATTTGCTGTGGATATAAGCAGTATGTTATAAAGGAGTATTTCGCAAATTATTTTCGTCACAATTGTGATATGACGGTCGATTTGTCTAACAATTGTGTCGAGATTTTAGACAACCACTCTGAGAATTGGCGTGTTACGATGGTAGATACCGGGCTTAATACAATGACCGGTGGTAGAATAAAACGGGTAGAAAAATATTTGAAGAACGAACCCTTTTTGTTAACTTATGGCGATGGAGTGACAGATTTAAATATTGCGGATGCTATAGCCGAGCATGAAAAATCCGGTTGCCTCCTTACTGTGACTGCCTATAAACCTGGAGGCAAGTTTGGAGCATTAGAAATAGATTTGGATACAAATAAAGTGAAATCTTTTATGGAAAAGCCGGACGGTGATCGCAATTGGATAAATGCCGGTTACTTTGTTTGTGAACCACAGGTTTTGGATTTTATAAAAGGTGGAGATACTACTTCTTTTGAAGGCAAACCATTAGAAGAGATAGCCAAACTTGGGCAAATGCACGCTTATAAGCATCGTGGCTTTTGGAAACCAATGGATACATTAAGAGACAATTCGGAATTGAATGAAATGTGGGAGAAAAATAAAGCTCCTTGGAAAGTTTGGTAATTAAATAGATAAAGATGGTCGATATTTTTCATGATTTTTATCGAGGAAAGAGAGTTCTGGTAACAGGCCACACAGGTTTTAAAGGCTCTTGGCTCTCCATATGGCTTCACGAACTAGGTGCTGAAGTTATCGGACTGGCATTGGCTCCTGCCACAGAGAGAGATAATTTTGTCCTTTCCGGAATCGGTGATAAAATAACTGATTTGCGTGGAGATATACGAGATGGAGCACTGGTGAAGAAGATATTTAAGGATTATCAACCTGAAATAGTATTTCATTTGGCGGCCCAGCCACTTGTTAGAGACTCTTATGAAGTTCCTGTAGAAACCTATGAAACGAACGTGATGGGTACGATTTATGTTATGGAAGCTATACGCATCACTAAAAGCGTAAAAGTAGCCGTCATGATTACAACTGATAAGTGTTACGAAAATGCGGAACAGTTGTGGGGGTATCGCGAAAATGAACCGATGGGAGGCTATGACCCTTATTCTTCTTCAAAGGGGTGTGCAGAACTTGCGATATCCTCGTGGAGACGTTCTTTCTTTAATCCTGCTCATTACGATATGCATGGAAAATCAATAGCAAGTGTTCGTGCTGGTAATGTTATTGGTGGGGGCGATTGGGCAAAAGACCGAATAATTCCTGATTGTATAAAAGCTCTGGAGGGTAATGAGTCTATTGATATTAGGAGTCCTAAATCAATTCGTCCTTGGCAGCATGTTTTAGAGCCTTTAAGTGGATATATGCTTCTGGCAAAAAAAATGTGGGAGGCTCCTGCAGAATATTGCGAGGGATGGAATTTTGGTCCTAAATTGGAATCTGTAGCAAATGTTTGGGATATTGCCGAACTCGTAGTGAAATATTATGGTGAGGGTGAACTCCGTGATTGTTCCGACCCAAATAGCTTGCATGAAGCAAAATTGTTGATGTTAGATATCTCAAAAGTGTATTTTAGGTTAGGGTGGCAACCTAGGCTAAATCTAGAGCAAACAGTACAGTTGACTGTTGATTGGTATAAACGGTATAAAAATGAGTGTGTTTATAAACTGTGTGTGGAGCAGATTAGTAAATATATAGCTTAATGAAAACTATTTTATTAACAGGTGGAAGCGGCTTTATTGGAAGGAATATTCTCGAAAGCTACTTGAATGATAAGTATCTGATTGAAGCACCTTCAAGCAAAGAACTTGATGTTGCGGATGAAAAAAGTGTGGCGCAATATTTTGCTTCTCATCATCCGGATATTGTGATTCATGCAGCAGTAAAGCCGGGGCATCGAAATGCGACAAACTTAAACAATTTATTTTTCACAAATACCCGGATGTTCTTTAACTTGGAACGTTATTCTGAACAATATGAAAAAATGTTAGTGATAGGTTCCGGGGCAATTTATGATAATCGTAATTATCGTCCGAAAATTAATGAGGAAGATTGGAAGAATAATATGCCAATTGATGAACACGGCTTTTGTAAGTATGTATGTGAAAAGGTGATAGAACATAGTCGTAATATCTATGATTTGCGTGTTTTCGGTATTTTTGGTAAATATGAAGATTATGCAATACGGTTCATCTCGAATGCTATTTGCAAAGTTTTATTTGATTTACCGATAACAATTAAGCAAAATCGTAAATTTGATTATTTGTATATAAACGACTTAATGCCTATTTTAGATTGGTTTATATCTGAAACACCTAGCCATAGGGCATACAATATAACCCCCGATCAATCTGTTTCATTAAGTGATTTAGCTTTAATGATTCAGTCCATATCTGGAAAATTGGATTTACCGATTCAAATTGCACAAAAAGGATTTGGACTTGAATATAGTGGTAATAATCAACGATTGCGGAATGAGTATGTTGATTTAAAGTTTACCTCTATAGAGGAATCAGTTAAACTGCTGTATGATTGGTATTTTGCACACAAAAATGAATTAGAAAAAAGGTATTTATTGATAGACAAATAATAAATGAACATGGAAGAAGTAAAAAAAACGGCGATTATCGTTGGAGCGGGTCCTGCAGGTTTAACAGCGGCTCATGAATTGTTGAAAACCTCAGTACATCCTGTTGTTTTAGAAGAATCAGATGAAATAGGAGGAATTTCTAAAACAGTACGTTATAAAGGAAACCGTATTGATATTGGTGGGCATCGTTTCTTCTCTAAAAGCAATGAAGTAATGGAGTGGTGGAGCAAAGTGATGCCTTTACAAGGAAAGCCTTCTTCCGATCAGATCTTGCTCGGTACAGAAAAGGATGTGGTTTTGACAGGAAATGTGGATCCAGAGAAAGAAGATAGGGTAATGTTGCTTCGTCAAAGAGTTTCTCGGATATTTTATTTACGTAGTTTCTTTGATTATCCCATATCTTTAAAATTGCGTACATTTACTAATATGGGATTAATTCGCACCGTTCAGGCAGGCTTTGGGTATTTGTATTCAGCCGCATTTAAACGTGAAGAAAAGTCTCTGGAAGATTTCTATATTAATCGTTTTGGCCGTCCTCTTTACAAAATGTTCTTTGAAGACTACACAGAGAAGGTTTGGGGCGTTCATCCTTCGAAACTTGGTGCGGATTGGGGTGCTCAGCGTGTAAAAGGATTATCTATTATGGCTGTATTGAAAAATATGCTGTTTCCTAAAAAGAAGAGTGATGATATAAGCCAAAAAGATGTAGAAACTTCATTAATTGAAAGGTTTATTTATCCAAAGTTTGGTCCCGGGCAATTATGGGAAACTGTTGCTAAAGACATTCAGCCTGAGGCGGACATTATAATGAAAAGTAAAGTAACTCGTATACATATAGAAGACAATAAAGTTGTATCTGTAGATGCAGAAGAGGGCGGAAAGACAGTTAATAGGAAATGTGATTATTTATTGTCAACCATGCCTATTAAAGATTTAGTTGCTGCTATTGATGGTGTTGAAGTTCCGGCAGAAGTACGCAGGATTGCCTCAGAATTGCCATATCGTGATTTTATTACGGTTGGATTGCTTGTAAAAGAACTTAAAATCAAAAATGAGACAACTATCAAAACATGGCAGAAGCGTGTCCCAGATACTTGGATTTATATACAGGAGCGTGATGTTAAAATTGGGCGTCTACAGATATTTAATAATTGGTCTCCTTATATGGTACAAGATTATAAAAATACAATGTGGATTGGCTTGGAGTATTTCTGTTCAGAAGGAGATGAAATGTGGCAAATGGATGAAAAGTCTTTTATAGAGATGGCCATTGATGAATTGGAAAGAATAGGCATACTTAATAAGAAAGATGTGTTAGATAGTACTCAAATTAAGATAAAGAAAGCATATCCTTCTTATTTTGGAACTTACTATGAACTTGATAAAGTTAAGGCTTTCCTTGATAAAATAGAGAATTTGTATTGTGTTGGTAGAAATGGACAACATCGCTATAATAATATGGACCATTCAATGTTGTCGGCTATAGAAGCCGTTAAGAATATTAGAGATAATAAAATATCTAAAGAAAATATTTGGGCTGTAAATACAGAAGAAGAATATCATGAAACAAAAAAATAAACTTAAACCGATATTTTTTATATATACTATATTTGCTGTGTTATTTGGTTTGTTGGCAGGACCACCAGAATGGATTCAATGGGATACAGCGAGTTATATAAAAGCTGGTGAGGTATTCCTTGATGGGAAGCTTGATGTTTTTAGAACACCCGTATACCCATTGTTGATATCTTTCTTTAGAATGCTGCTAGGAGATTGGTTTAGTACTGGTCTTATAATAGTACAAGTTCTGGCATTTATATTAAGTGTTTATTGTTTTTCTATATTATGCTCATATTATGTAAAAAACCATTTGATATATATAATAACTGTGGCACTATATGCCTTCCATCCAACGATATTGATTTGGCATAAACTTATATTGACAGAGTCTCTATCAATATCACTTATGGTGATATTCGTTTATTTGTTTGTGAAATTTATCCGCGAGAATACTTATTCATCACTAATTCTATCTCAAATAAGTTTGATTTTTCTGGTGTTTTTACGACCGGCCTTCATATATCTTTTGCCATTGAATATTATTTTCTTTATATATTTGGTAGTTAAAAAACGCTACTTGCGATCATTGGTTGGGTTAATTTCAGCAGTGATAGTTGCAATTTCATTTGGGTATTATTGTTATTCTTTTGAAAAAGAATACGGGATTTTTGGCTCTAGCAATGTTAGTGATGTTAATCAGTTCTGGATATTAAGCGAGTCGGGTTTGATAGATTTTGATGCAATTCAAAATGAACAAATGAAAAGTGATGTAAAGAAGTTTCAGAAGGTGGTGCTGTATCGTTCTGATTATATAATTTTATTTCAAATACTGCAACAACGCTATGGTTTAACTTTATGCCATGAAATGGTTAAAAATTCTATTAAAAATAATATAGGAGCATATGTCAAATATAGAATTAGAAATTTCTGGAAAGAAGGTATATGTTCTTTAGGATGTTGGGAAGAACAGAGGGATTTGTTAACAAGAATTAGCCTTTTTGTTTCCTTAAATTTCTTTCAGTATATAGTTTTTTTAATTGTTTATTTGGTCTTGTTTTTCCGTTTTTTTTGTAAAACAGAAATGTGCATGCTCTCTATTTGTCTTTTCTTTATTGCAATTGGTGGCCTATTTGTCGCGGTAGCAGGGGCTCCAGTTTCTTGGGGACGTCTTGCCGTAACTTGTGTTCCCGTTTCCTTTTTACTTTTTGGACAGGTTTTGGATTTGCTATATACTAAACTAAAATGCAAAGAATGTTGAGTAACTTTTTTTATAAATTGTTGGTATTACCTACAAGTAACGTTATTTGTCAATTTGTGCGTTATGCTTTTGTTGGCGGATTGGCTTTTGTTGTGGATTTTGGTTTGTTATATGTATTAACAGAATATCTGAGTCTTTATTATATACTTTCGGCTTCATTATCATTTATTGTTGGACTTTTAATTAATTACTTTATAAGTATATTATGGGTCTTTTCTGATTATAAATCTAGTAATCGTGTTGCTGAATTTATATATTTTGCTTTAATTGGTATAGTTGGGCTATTGTTGAATGTCTTTATTTTGTGGCTTATAACTGAGTTTTTTGATATCTACTATATGTATTCTAAACTAATAGCCGCTGTTGTTGTTTATCTTTGGAATTTCTTGGCTCGAAAATATTTTTTATTCTCTAAAAATAGACTATGATTCATATTGATACGAAATATATAAAATCTTTTAGCTTAGTTTATCTTAGCTTTCCTGTTGTTCTTTTCATTACAGGATGGTTACATTGGTATATTTCCATACCTTTAGGACTTTTATCATGTTATTGCGTGTTTACTATAGTGCGTAGTTATGATAGCTATATTCTGAGTATTTCTTTGAATAAACTTTTATTAGTTTTGCTAATATTGCTATGTTGGGTATTTCTTTCAGGAATAGGACGTTTTGTCTGGCAGAATGATGATCATTTATGGCGTAATGCAATTTTTAATGATTTAATATACCATAATTGGCCTGTATATAAGGGTGAATTTGGGCTTTGTTATTATATTGGTTTTTGGTTACCATCTGCTCTCATCGGAAAATTGTTTGATTCAATGTTTTTAGGTAACCTGTTTCAACTTATTGGTGCATGGATTGGAATGTACTTTTTCTATTTATTAGTCTGTGAATATTTAGGAAAGATTAAAATAGGCATTCTTTTTGTTATAATTTTTTTTAGTGGCATAGATATAATTGGATACGGGGTTGAATATTTGAAAAGTCATTCTTGGGAGGAATTTATTAACTTTCTGACTTTCTTTCCTCATATTGAGTGGTCGCATGGCAGTGCATTTCAAGCTTCCTCTATAACTACACAATTGTTTTGGGTCTTTAATCAGGCTATTCCTTTTTTTGTTGGAATGATGTTGATATTGTTGAATAAAAATATTAAGTATCTACTATTTGTTTACTCTTTATTACTAATTTTTTCCCCCTTTCCTTTTGTTGGCTTTGCTCCAGTAATAGCTTATTATTATATTAAGGATTTTTGTATAAGTGGTGGAGTGGCTTTTTTTAAAAGAAGCTTATCTGTTGAAAATGTGGTAGCATTATTGATTTTATTAGTTGTAGGCTTATATTATACATCTAATCTTTCAGCAGGAAAGTCTGGTTTTAGAGAGCCAACCAGTAGATATTTGTTTTTCTTATTAACTCAATATATTGTTTATCTTATATTTATCTTTTATTCAAATAGAAAAGATCCATTATTGATTATAATGATTGTTACGGCACTTCTTTTTCCATTAGTTCGTTTAGGAGAAGCTGCAGATTTTTGTATGCGTACTAATATTCCTTTTATTATTTATATAATGATTCTTTTTGCAAAGTTCTTGTATAACTCGAATATTTGTAGAAACATTAAAGTAGCTGCCCTGTTTATTTTTATGTTGGGTGCTGTTACTCCATTTTTAGAAATAGCACGTACAATACATGGTACTTTTGAAGAGTGGAGGTATGGAATTGATGGTGAACAGAAGTTAACAGATAGAGATTCGATTTTTGATGAAGGGCTCAGAGGTGGTAATTTTTTGGGGAATAAAGATAGTTTGTTCTATCGTTTTCTAATTAAAAAATAATGTTTGTGTGGAATAAATTTAAATTCTTTTTTTTTAGTAAGACTTTCGTTCGCTTTTTATTGGTGGGTTTATTAAATACTGCCTTTGGATTGGGGATTTATTGTTTCTTTATTTATATTGAGTTATCGTATAAATTGGCAGTATTGTTGAGTACGGTTTTAGGAGTATTGTTTAACTTTAAAACAATCGGAACTTTAGTATTTAAGAATAAAAATAATCGTCTAATTTTGCGTTTTATATTATCATATATAATAATATATTTTATAAATATTGGACTGATAAAGCTCTTGTTGTATGTCCCCCATGTTGATGAATATTGGGCAGGAATATTGGTTACTCCAATTATAGGAATTATGTCTTTCGTATTACATAGAAAATTAGTATTTGTTTCTTGATTTCTGTATTTTTGTTGCGTGAAGTCATCATTGAATATTATTAATCTTTTTCATTCAGTAGGAAGTAGGTTTATGCGAAACATTTTGGATAATTCGTTAATTCTCTCTACTTTTGTTCTTTACAGTTTAGATTAGTAGTATTTGGCTTATAAATTGCATATAGCTTAACCTAATTATTTAACATAATAACCTTATGGTGGTAAAGAAAAAAATCAGTATTGTTACTCCCTGCTATAATGAGGAGGACAACGTGCGTGAGTTGTATAATCAAGTCAAACAGCAGTTTGATGTTTTGACTGAGTATACCTATGAACATATATTTATAGATAATGCGTCTAAAGACGGCACAATTTTGATTCTACGAGAATTAGCTAAGAACGACAAAAATGTTAAATTGATATTGAATATAAAGAATTTTGGACATATACGTTCTCCTTATTATGGATTGTTGCAGGCAACTGGTGATGCTGCGATATTGATGGTTGCAGATTTGCAAGATCCGCCTTCTTTAATACCTGTATTTATTAAAAAGTGGGAAGAAGGTCATCAAATTGTTTTAGGCGTCAAAAATAAAAGTAAGGAAAATCCTATCATGTTTAGTATGAGAAAACTGTTTTACCAATTAATGGCAAAATCATCTTCGACTGAACATGTTAGTAACTTTACAGGATTTGGGTTATATGATCAGTCTTTTTTATATACTCTAAGAAGTATTCAGGACCCTTATCCTTATTTTAGGGGGATGGTTGCAGAACTTGGAGCAGACTATTGTACCGTTACTTATACTCAACCAATTCGTAAAAACGGCAGAACAAAAAATAACTTTTATACACTTTATGATATGGCCATGTTGGGCTTTGTGAATCATTCTAAACTTCCACTTCGAATGGCTAGTTTTATAGGATTTATTGTAGCCCTCGCTAGTTTGCTAGTAGGATTAGTCTATTTGGTATACAAGTTGGTTTATTGGGATAGCTTTAGTGTGGGAATGGCTCCACTAGTGATTGGACTTTTCTTTTTTTCTTCAGTGCAACTGTTATTTATTGGCATTATCGGTGAATATATTGGCGCTATATATACACAAGTTAGGAAACGTCCTTTGGTGATTGAACGCGAGAGAGTAAACTTTAATAACTAATAAAATAGATTGTGGTAAAAGTAAGCGATTTTATTTTTGAATATCTGTATACTCAGTATAATGTAGAACAGGTTTTTTTAGTGACTGGTGGTGGTGCAATGCATCTTAATGATTCAATAGGGCGTAATAAGCATATTAAATATGTTTGTAACCACCACGAACAAGCTTCAGCAATTGCGGCAGAAGGCTATTACCGTTCGTGTGGAAAACTTTGTGTTACAAATGTGACAACAGGGCCTGGTGGGACTAATGCCTTAACAGGAGTACTGGGGCAATGGTGTGATTCTATACCAGCATTATATATTTCGGGACAAGTGAAGCAAAGCACAACAATTTCTGCATGTCCAGAACTCAACCTTCGACAATTAGGCGATCAAGAAGTTAATATAGTGGATATTGTGAAACCGATTACTAAAATGGCGGTGATGATAACAGATCCATTAGATATAAAATATTATCTTGATAAATGTATTTATTTTGCCTTAAACGGCCGTCCTGGTCCTGTATGGCTAGATGTTCCATTAGATGTTCAAGGAGCTATTATTGATGAAGAAAAACTGCGTGAATTCAAGTTGGAAGATGTGTTAGGAGAAACACCCCAGATGAGAGAAGCAGATGTAGAATTGTTGATAAAGAAAGTTCAGGAGGCCAAAAGTCCTGTTGTCTATGTTGGTAATGGAGTTCGCCTAGCAGGAAGAGTTGAGCAGTTTCTGTCAATTGTAGAAGAATTAAATGTTCCTGTTGTGACAGCAATCAGTGGCTCGGATATCATTTGGCATGATCATCCTTTATGTTTTGGGAAACCGGGAATATGTGGCGACCGGATTGGTAATATAATGGTTCAGAACTCAGATTTATTAATTGTTTTAGGAACTAGACTAAGTATCAGGCAGATAAGTTATGCTTATGATTTATTAGCTCCTAAGGCTTATAAAGTGATGGTGGATATCGATGAAAATGAGCTGAAGAAACCGACGCTATTTCTAGATTTGGCGATTCATGCTGATATACGTGATTTTCTTGATATCTTTCAATCTAAATTGGTAGGAAAGCAACTACCATCATTTGAACATTGGATAAAATGGGGGCGTGAAATTGAAAATGATTTGCCAACTTTATTTGATGATAACCCTTCTGTTTCAGATTATATAAGTTCGTACGTTTTTGCGGATGAATTGTTTAAGCAGTTAAGTGAAGGCGATGTGGTGGTAACAGGCAATGGAACTGCTTATACCTCGACATATCAAGCAATGCGGGTAAATAAAGGAGTACGTGTATTTGCGAATCAGGGATGTGCTGCTATGGGCTACGATTTACCTGCTGCTATTGGTGCTGCTGTTGGCAATGGTAAAGGTCGTACAATCCTTATAACAGGGGACGGAAGTATTCAAATGAATCTTCAAGAACTTCAAACGCTGTTGACCTATAACATTCCTTTGAAAATATTTGTGTTAGAAAATCAAGGGTATCTGGCAATTAAAACTACACAGCAGTCTTTCTTTCAAGGGCAGTATACAGGAAGCGACCCTAGTAGTGGAGTAATTTGTCCTGATATGGAAAAAATATCTAAAGCATATGGTATTCCTTTTATTAGGCTAAATCAAGAAGGAGAATCTCTGAAAAGTTCAATAGCGGCTGTTCTTAAGAGTGAAGGATCTTATATTTGTGAGATCAAGATGCATCCCCTCCAAACCCTCTATCCAAAGTCAGCTTCTTTTATGGATAAGGATGGGAAGATGTTTTCTGCACCTTTAGAGAAGATGGCCCCTTTTATGCTTGATGATCTTCAAGAGAAATGTATTTATCATCATGTTTAATTAGATAAAATACATATGAATAATAGGAAACTACTTTCTCTTTGCATTCCCACCTATAACAGGGTGGGAACTTTGAAGTTTATGCTGGAATGCATTGTACGAAATCCTGATTTTGATGAGGAGGTAGAGATTGTAATTTCCGATAATTGTTCAACAGATGATACGGAAGTCCAAGTGCGGAAACTAGCTTCCGAATATCCTAACATTAAGTATTATCGTAACCAAGAGAACGTAAAAGATCGAAACTTTTATTTAGCTCTATCAAGAGGGCAAGGTCGTTATTTGAAGCTGCTGAATGACTATGTGTTGTTCAAAAACGACGGGCTGGGTATAATGAAAGAGTATATACGTAAGTATGAAGGACAGGATGTGAATTTGTTTTTTTATTCAAATCTCCGAAGTCCCCATCGTCGTTGCAAAGAAGTGCAGATAGAAGATGTTGACTCATTTGTGCGTATCATTAATAATAAAATTACTTGGATAACAAACTTTGGAGTTTGGAAAAAGGATTTCAAGGAACTTCGGGATGATGATTTGCTATGGCAGACACAATTGTCGCAGATGGAATGGACTTTGCATGAAGTTTCGTTGCGGCAGTCCGTTGTAGTGAATTATCATTGCTATCAAACTTTGGTTGTGCCTAATAAGAAAATGTCTTATGCTTTTTTCATTCCTCATGTTGTGAACTATTATGGTATGTATCAGGAGTATATGGAGCAAGGGCTTTTGTCTGAAAAGACCATTAAATATGATAAATACCGTATTCTTTCTCATTTTGTAGGTAGTAGGATTATTGAGTATCTTTATTTGGAGAAAGAAGTTCCTTTTGATATGGATATTGCTAAGAGCGTTTTGAACGATTATTTTGGAGAAATTCCTTATTACAGGTATTTAAAAATAAAGGGACGTTTCTTGGAAATAGTACATCGAACCGGTTTATTATCTCTATTAAAGTCATTTCGTAAGAATGTACTCAGAAGACGGAAATAGTAAAAGTGGCAGACGAACTAATGCGTCTGCCACTTTACATGTTTGCCCTGCATGGGCAGTAACTATAGGGTGTAAGTCCCGAACGAGCCCTG
>NZ_URFY01000028.1 GCF_900547205.1 uncultured Bacteroides sp. | reverse complement strand
TCTCGACACACGCACCTGAAACGTGCGCGTCTACCAATTCCGCCACCTGGGCAAAGATTATTGTTCCAACATTTCAAAGAAATATGAGCGGAAAACGAGACTCGAACTCGCGACCCTAACCTTGGCAAGGTTATGCTCTACCAACTGAGCTATTTCCGCATTTTTTCGTTTGCGGTTGCAAAGGTAGGGATTTTCCGTAAACCTGCAAACATTCTGCATACTTTTTTCACGGAAATCTTTCCACTTTACAGTAACCGCAAATCAATCTTTTTGATTATCAACTCATTCGGTCTTTATAATCTTCATAAGAAAATTGCTTGTATATGTCCGCTTTTCCTTCTTTTGTCCACAAAGCGATGGCCGGATGATGGATTCCGTTGAACATATTTGTCTTTACCATCGTATAGTGAATCATATCTTCAAACACGATTCGTTCTCCAATTTGCAGTTCATGATCGAAACTCCACAATCCCATATAATCTCCGCTCAGGCACGAATTTCCTCCTAACCTATAAATAAATGGTCCTTCATTTCCCATCTCTGCTCCGCGGACGGCAGGTTGATAGGGCATTTCCAGACAATCGGGCATATGGCACGTGAAGCTGACATTCAGAATGGCAGTCTTTATACCTCGGCTTTCTACAATATCTACGATCTCGGAAGTCAGCACTCCGGTTTGCCAGGTAAATGCCGAACCGGGTTCGAGGATAATCCGCAAATGCGGATATCGAACCTTCAATGCTTGTAACAGTTTGATAAGATGCTCCGTATCGTAGTCTTTGCGTGTCATGAGATGCCCTCCTCCCAGATTCAACCACTTCAGTTGTGGAAACCAACGGGCAAATTTCTCCTCCAGGTGTTGCAACGTCCGTTCCAACTCAAAAGAAGAAGATTCGCAATGACAATGGCAATGAAAACCTTCGATTCCATGCGGCAACGTTTCCGGCAACAAATCGGCAGTAACTCCAAACCGGGTGCCGGGCGCACAAGGGTTATAGAGTTCCGTCTCCACTTCCGAGTATTCGGGATTCACACGGATTCCGCAAGAGATACCACTTCCCTCGGTCACCGTCATCGGATAAAAACGCCGGAACTGTGCTAAAGAATTAAAAGTAATATGGCTGCTGCAACGCATAATCTCAGGAAAGTCCTCTGCTGTATAGGCAGGTGAATAAGTATGGGCCTTACTTCCAAACTCTTCGAGTGCCAGACGGGCTTCGTATACGGAACTTGCTGTAGAATGAGCGATATACTCACGAAATATCGGGAATGAGCGCCACATGGCAAACGACTTGAAAGCAAGAATAATCTCCACTTCTGCCCTGTCGGCCACGCTCTTTATCAAACTCAGGTTCTTTCTCAGGAGTTCTTCTTCCATTATATAACACGGAGAAGGGAATTTCGTAAAATCTATCATATGCCAACTATTGCTCAAAGTAACGTCATTATCAACGTGAGTGCAAAAGTACTAATTCAAGATGAATAAAAAAACAATCAGATATTTTTATGAGATCACAAAAATATCTGATTGGGAGAATAAAGCTAAGCCACCTTATTTGCTCATGCTTCTAAATTCGCTGCATTTATCAGCACATTCTTTGCACTTGGCAGCACATCTCTTACAGTGTTCATGAGGATATTTCCCACATTCTTCGGCACAAGCACTGCATACATTCTCGCACAATTCAAGAATCTTATCGATAAATTCGCTCTTGTGAAACATCAAAATAGTAAAACTACATACTTCTGCACACTCTTTATCTAAGCGGATGCATTTAGCCATCATTTTCACGTCGTCTTCACGAAGACAAGCGCTGAAACAATGATTACATACATTTACACACTCTGCAAGAATCTTAGTCAATTCATTCTTTTTTTCTCTTCCTTCACTGCTTAACATAACGGTTAATAGTTAAATTAGTAATTTGATTATCACTAATAAAAACACGCCGTAAGATGAAAAGTTAGTTCTTTATCTGTTTTTAGCAATACACTTAAATAGTTGATATTTTGCATAAAATTATACTCTCTTCTTCAATGTCAGCACCGGAAGGAAAAGAAAGACTCCGATTACAGACATTACCAATCCGCCGATAGTGCCCGCTGCCAACGGGAACCAAAAGCCTTCTTTCTCCGCACCCAACATAAAAGGTATAAAACCAAGGATGGTAGAAGCCACCGTCAGAAAGATAGGGATTATCTTGATGTTCCATGCTTTCACGTAGGCCCGTAGCGACGAAAGATGAGGGAAACGTCTGCGAATAGCATTATATTCGTTCAGGATATAGATACTCGCATTGACCGTAATACCGCAAAGCAGGACAAAGGACGCAAATCCTCCTTGGTCAAAGTTTAGTTTGAACCAATAGAACGTGAGGAACACGCCGATATAAGACACCGGTATCACGAAGATAATTGCCAAAGGCTGCTTCAACGAATTGAACAGAATACTTGTGATGAAGAAAATTATCCCTATGACAATCAGCAGTAAGCGATATTGCTTGTTTTCCTTGTCTCCCCACGACCAGTTATTACTTTCTGCTTTCGCAGTATATCCCATTGGAAGTACTTCTTTAAACTCTTCCAAATCCTTCTTCAGTATTTTATTCCCTTGTTCGGACGAACCGATATATTCATATTGCAGACACAAACGGTATTGCTGGTTTTCCTTAGCCACTTCCTGCGGCATCTGTCCTTTCTCCACAGCTGCCAGTTCAGACAGTTTAAATTCTTTTCCATTCACACTAAATGGGAAATATTGCATCGCCCACACATCCCGCTCTATCGACTGACGAGAAGAAAGTTTAATCCTTTCCGTTCCATCTTCAGTGAGAACCGCTCCTATCTCCATATTTCGTCCATATACCGGACGAATGGCGTTAAACAATTCTCCTGCTCCGATACTCTCTACTGCCATCCGCTGTTTATTCAGATTGAAATAGAATTCCTTATAATCATCTTTCCACCACGAAAATTCAGAACCAATTGTCACTTCCTTGATACGGCGGTGAGATAACAGCTTTTCTTTCAGTTTCTCCGCCCACTCATAGAGTTCATCATAATTATATCCATACATCTTCACCCGGAATGAACCCGCATTTTCACGTACATCATTACTAAATCCCTGATCCTGCAATCCATATACGCCCCAGCTACCTCCGCCCAGTTGAAGCGCCTTACTGATAATATTGGCTTTCAGCGTATACGGGAATCCGCTTTTCTGATGTTCTTTCGTGAAATAGATTTGGATGGATGCTCTTCGGGCACTCTCCACTGAGGTCTGAAACTGCTTTATCTCTTTAAAGCCGCTCAGGTATGTCTCCATTCGTTTAATCAATGTATTCATCTGTTCGAGTGTACTTCCATTTGGCAAGTTGGCGTAGGCGGAAAGCACCACTTCCTCGTTGCGTGTGAAGTAACTTCCTTCATATACTTTCTGCACGAACAGTCGCAAACTACCTCCCAGTGCCTTGTCGACAATAGGTTTTACCTTTTCCTTATAGGTAGAAGTACCCAGTGTTTTGTTATACATCTCTGCAAATTTGCCTTCACTCTTCACCTTTTCCGGCAACATGAACACAGGTAGTCCGAACGCCAGCAACAGTAAGAAGCAGACAGCCACCCTCCAACGGCAAAGAATACGTATCAGCCACATATAAAAACGACTGAAATAGACCGGGAAACGGCGAGCTTTAGAACGAATCCATACCCACCAACGGATTTTGCCCATTCTTGATTTCCCCTTTGCATGAGACGACTTACTCCTCCTTCTTAATCCAATCTTATCAATCATTGATGGCACAAAGAACAGAGCGACCAATAAGGATACTCCGAGATTGATTATCACCACTGCCGCAAAATCCTGAAGATTGAGACGAATCTTCTCGTCGAGGAAGAAGATAATAACCAGTGCTCCCATTGTCGTCAATGTAGCAGCCAGCACAGACATAAATGCCTTCCTGTTTCCACGCCGCAGATAATGGTCACTCATCACAATTGTATTGTCAATCACCAGATTCAATGATACCGTGATACCCGCCAATGAATACAGCTGCATTTCAAGCCCGAATGCATAATAGAGAATAACGGCAATCGCTATATTCACAGCCAGACTCGTTACAATCAGGAACAGATACTTGGGACTGAACGTTATTAGCAATACGAAGAAGAGCAAGATGACCACCGTCACTCCCGTACGCAAATAAATCTTATTCAGTTCTTCCTGAATATACTCCGTAGCATCATAACTGGTATGAATCTCGTATCCTGCCGGAAGCAATTGGCGGATATCGTCCATGTATGCATTAATCTGCTTGCTCAATGCCAATTGATTAGCAGACTCTTCTGCCACAATAGAAAGATAAATGGAGTTCAATCCGTTTATGCGATAATAACTTTGCGGCTGTTCCTCCTCGCGGGTTACTTTCACCAATTCATTCAGGTAGATTATCCTTCCATCCTTTATCTTAACCTGTATCTGCGTCGCATCAAACTTCCGGTTATCAAATTCGGGAACCAGAGCCAGACGAATCCATTCCTTTCCCGAAGCTCCCTGCTCCATATCATAGGTACCTAGAAACTCTTTTTGATAATGAAGGCGAACTGCCTGACTGATTTCATTCGTAGTCACTCCCAATGTGCGCAACTGCTCACTATCATACTCCAATCGCCACTCCATCGGAGTCGCTCCGTTGAGGTTTATCTTATAAATGCCCTGCAATTGTGCCAGACGTGTCTTTATATGTTCCTCCGCATACTGCTGAATTAGAATAGGAGTAGCAGGTGCATTGATTGTAAACGAAATAAAAGGCCGCTGGTTGCTCTCCTTTGGGCTTTGCATTTGAATATACGGATAACTCACCCCATCCGGTAGTTCCGGCCATGTCTGTCGAATGATTGTAGAAGCTTCAAATCTCGCTACAGCTGGGTCTGCGTGCTTGTCAAGACTCACATTAATACTCCCCCATCCGTTTCCCGAAGTAGAAGAAATACTACGGATTCCTTTCACGCGGGCAAGCATGGCTTCCAGTTTGCTGGTAGCTGTCATCTCCACCACGCGCGCTGAAGTTCCGGGCATACTGAAGCGTACCGAAAAGCCCGGCAACGTACGCGACGGATTCAGCTTCACCGGTAACAACGGGACAAGTGCCAGTCCGACCATCGCCACACAGATAAAAGCGACAATCAACGTGAAAGCGGAAGCCTTCGGAGATTTCTTTATTTCAGGGTCTATTTTCTTCATTATCAGTAATGATAATTTAGTGTTGTGTTCAATTTATCATTTAATAATGTTTCCTCCATTAAAGTCGAACTTATCAGATAGTGAAAGTTTCGTGGCGAAATCAAACAATGTTAGTCTACGTATCTTATAGTAGTTCAACCAGTAACTCTGCAAGGCGGAGATATAATTGCGTTGTGCCTGCTGCTGCCTGTTGAGCGAAAGTGTCAGGCTGTTAATATCCGCCTTACCGATAATAAAACGCTGCTTCGTCTCATTATAAGCGAGGATAGCCAAATCCAATGCCTCTTCCGCACTGGCAATCAACTGTTGCTGAATATTGAAGTCGCTAACGGTCATTATCACTTCCTCTTCGATACTTATCTCATCCTGGCGTGCAGAAATCTTCACTACGTTCAGATTATTCTTTGCCATATTATATCTCCCTTTTCTCACACCCCAGTCCACCAAAGGAATGGAAACACTGACTGCCACCAAATCCTGTTGCATAGGTTTGTGATACACATCGCCGAAGTTATCCGCCACCTGATTGAAACCTATACTGGCATTCACGCTCGCATTGAAGCGGGATTCCTTTTTGGTCTTATCCACGTTCCGTTCCGCTTCCAGCACATTCTGTTTCAGTTCCAGTAGCTGCGGGTTATTGTTCCTTCCCCATCTCAGGGCTTCATCAAGAGGAATCTCCATCATACTCGGGCGTGAAGGAAGTTCAAGTTCGATTTGCGTATTCTTATCCAGATTCAGGAAAGAAGCTAATGAAAACATTGCCCTTTTCAAGTCGCTCGATCTGTTTTGCAATGTATTCTGCGCATTCACATAATCCAGTTTCAGTGTCAGCAAGTCGGCTTGTGAGATAGCGGCAATCTTGTGCCGCTGTTGTCCGATGCGGTAGAGTGTATCTGTAGAAGCCAGATTGTCCTTTGCCAGCTTATATTCCGCCTGTGCCATAGCCAGGGCGAAGAAATAATTCGTAGCTGTCTCCGAAACCTTCTCTACGTTATAGAGAAATTCCTTTTTTACACGTTCATATTTGAGCGGTTCAATCTTCCTTTCCCATTTGAATGGATTATACCCTATCAAGCTTTGTGAATATCCGATTCTAATCGGCACACTGGTGTACTGTGTCGCGCTGTTATCTCCGAAGTTGCGCATATAGGCAAGATTCGATTCCAGATAGAACGTACCTCCCGTCAGGTCGAGGTTCTGACGAACGCTCAAACCTCCGTAGGCATAATACGATTGTTGCGAGCGGTATACATCCAAGTTCTGTTCGGAGTTGTAACGCTTGGTAATCTCCCGGTTGTATTGTGCCGGAGTGAGGTCAAGCGTCAGACTGGGAAGGCGGTTTGCCTTGAATGTGCGGTATTCCCAATAACCTGCCAGATACATATTTTGTGTTCGGAATGATTCCAGCGAACTATCATTGGCCAAAGTAATTGTTTGCTTCAAGTCCAGTACCATACGTTTCTGTGCGTGCAACGAAGAGAAACATATCCCCGAAATGGCCACCAGTACGAAAAGATTAGATGGTTTCTTCATAATTCATCTTGTTTTCAGTTAATTTCTTTTTCTCACTTTTACTCCGGTAGATAAACCAGTAAAGCAATGGTATGATGAACAGGCTCACTGCCGTACCGATCAGCATCGTTCCTATCATTGCAATGGAAAGCGGCTTCTGCAATTCCGAACCCATATCCGAAGAGAACAGGAGCGGCACCATCGCAAAGATGGTGGTTAGCGAAGTCATGATAATCGGTCGCAACCTTCTGCGGCCTGCTTCGTGAATAGCGTTCAATAGAGGAACCCCCGTTTTTCGTAATTCATTAATAGCATCCAGTTTCAGGATGGAGTCATTAATCACAATACCGCAGGTGACAATCAATCCGATGGCAGACATCAGATTCAGTGTATGCCCGCAAATCCAGAGCAGTATCAGCGCGAATGCTACGTCTATCGGTATCTCCACCAAAACCAGTAACGGCTGCATAAAGCTTTCAAACTGTGCGGCGAGAATAAAATACATCAGCAATAAGGAAATCAGCAGAATCACTACCAGTTCATCCAGCATCTCCTTATTGGAGAAAAAGCTACCGGAGAATCCCGTATCCCAAGCCCCCGTTGCGTCCGCCACCTGTTTCACGTCTTGTATTAGCTTGTCGGCATCCTGCACACCGTAAAAGTCAAAAGGAATATATTCCCCGTTGCGTCCGGAATTGATGCTTTTCAAGTCTTCTGCCGAAGTAACCTTCACCAGTTCACGAAGCGGTATATACTCAATATTCCCTTTATTGTCCTGTTGGGTTTGTATAAGTGTTTCCTGCAATACCTCATTCACTGTTTTCTCATCACCCACCACACTGATAGGTAGATATTGCTGGTAAGAATGCAGCATAGTCACACTGTTTTCACGAAAGGCGGATTTCAATACCCGATACAGTTCATTGTACGAAACACGGTAGAGCAGCAACTTTTCTTTGCTGATGCTCAGATTCAATTGATTTTCAAAAGCAATACCAGTAGGATTGATTCCTGTTTTGCTGCTCAGTTCGCTTTCAATGCCACGAATCGTTCCCGCTTCCGGTGCTTCCGCTTTGTTGCGGGCATAAAATTCAGCAACAATATCCGGTTCACCCGTTACGAATAGTTTTTCGAATATCGTCTCCGGTGGTGAGAAAGAAACCACTGAGAGAGGATAAGTTTCCTTTAGTTTTTTGTAGATTTCTTCTTGCAGAGGAGTAACTTCCCGCGATGTCTCCGTGCGGAAATAAAGTTCCGCTTCGGAAGAAGAGAGTTCTCTTTCGCGATTCAGGATAAAGTCTTGCCTACCGATAGAAGCCGTTTGTTCCAACGATTTTCCGGCAAGTTCCTTGAAGAGTTCGTCCACCCGTCGCCTGTTTTCATCCACATGGATATTCTCGTTCCACTCAATCCGCACTATCAATTCATTTTCCTCAATATCCGGCATTCGTTCCTTGTCGATAAAGAAAAAGAGGAATACACATAGTGGTATGGAGATAGCACAGAAAATCACACTTATAGTCTTATGACAGAACACCCAGTCTACACCGGCATCATAAAAGCGGTCCAAGGTGTGGTCTTTAATCGGATTATTGAATTTGAAAGAAAGCCATTTCCACTTTCTGGTACGCAGACCGGCACGATATACAAGCAAGTAAAGAACGGGGAGCAGCATGATACCGGTAAGATAAGACACCATCAGCCCCACCGTGACAGAGAAAGCCTGATCGTAGAAGATAGCTCCTGCAATGCCGCTCATGAAAATCAACGGGGCAAATACTGCAATTGTAGTCAGTGAAGAGCTCAGCATGGGAGTTACCACTTCGCTGGTTCCCACCACGCAGGCACGTCGCAGCGAATACCCCCGTTCCCGATATTGCGATATATTCTCGGTCACGATAATAGAACTGTCAATCATCATTCCTAAGGCCAGAATCAGTCCGGCAAGTGAAATGATATTGAGCGACATATTAAATAGGTAGAAGAATACGAAGCTGATAATGATAGAAACCACCATACTAAGGCCGATAACCAATGGTGATTTGACATCCCCCAGAAACAGGATGGCTACCAGACAGATAAATAGGAAGCCTAAAGAAAGATTCTGTTGCAGGTTCGATATGGTATAATCCAGCAATTCCGTCTGGTTACGGCTGATACTGAAATCAATGTCCGGATAAACACGCTGAAAATAATTCATCGTTCCTATCAGTGATTTCTTCATCTTATCCATATTCTCGTCCGCCTGCTTAATGACGGCGAGTGTAACGGCACGTTTGCCGTTAGACACCGAAATACCTTTTTCTTTCACAGGCACAATGCTCACCCGGCAGAAGTCTTTCAACTGTACAATGCGGTCGCCCTTGCGCATATAGATATTCTCCACATCTTCCGCTGTACGCAGCAAGGTAGAGAACTTTATATTATATTCGTAGTATCCGTCGCGTACGGTCATACTACCCGGTTCCACATTATTGGAAGATAAAGCCGATTCAATGTCTTCGATGGAAAGTCCCATCATAGCCAGTTTGTCCCTGTCAGGCACAATCTGAACCTGACGTTCCAAGAGTCCGGTCACGTCTACCATAGCCACTTCCGGAAGCTGTTCTATCCTACGTTTGATAACAGATTCGGCAAATTCGCATAATTCGAGAAAGGTTTGTTGCTGGGCGGTACTGTAAGCACTGTCGTTCTTCAAGGTAAGATTCAGGTAGAACACAGGAATGTCCGTAGCACTTGCTTTCACCACTTTCGGACGCTCCGTTTCCTTCGGAAGATAATTCATTGCGGCATCAATTTTCTCATTCACCTCGATAAAGGCGAGATCGGTATTCGTGCCAAATTCAAAAGACAGGCGGATAATTCCTGCACCGTCTCTCGATTCGCTATGAATGTCCTTCAATGTAGAAACCTGGATCAGTTGCCCCCGCAAAGGTTTCACTATCGTGTTTTCCAGTTCGCGTGCCGATGTATTGGTGGCAGAAACCTGCACCGTTATCTCGGGAATAGCGATATCGGGAAGCAGCGATATAGGAAGCGTGGAATACGTCACCAGTCCGATAATGAAACAGGCGGTGAAAGCCATAAGAACGGCGATGGGACGCTGAATCAGAAATTTTATCATGTTACTTCGTGTTTATCGTTTATAGTCCGCTACTTACCGTCACCTCCGCTTCATGTGCCAAGTTCAAGTTTCCGGTAACAACTACCGTATCACCTTCCATCAAACCGTCTTCAACGCCTTTTTGTGCTCTATCAGAGACTACATATTCCGACGCATTCTCCAATCCCGTATTTACATAATTCCACAATACTTTATTATCTTTCTTCAATGTAAACACCACTTGCCTGCCTGAGCGCAATACAACGGCCGTTTTAGGAATAACCAACAGCTCTCCCAAGTTACGTCTGACGCTTACCCTCACATTCATACCGCTAAACAGTTTGTCCTTTCCGTTCACAATAGCCCTCACTTTCACCATTCCGTTGGCATCCACCAGCGGGTTGATTTCAGATACACTACCTTCAAATACATCTCCCGAAGAAGCATAAGGAGTAACCGCTACCTTATCTCCTATCTTAATAAATGCAAGTTCATTTTCCAGCACTGTAAAATCAGCTTCCATCCCCCGTGTATCAATGATGGTGCAGAATACCTCGGAAGTGTTTGCCGGATTATATGGTTTGGAGAACAGATTAGCCACTACCCCATCAAACGGTGCCGTCAGTGTGGCGTGTTCCATTTCTCTTTTAGCCAGTTCATATTGCGACTTGGTTTGCTCATAGCCACTTTTCACCTTGGCCAGTTTCATGGTTTCAACGGGCACTTTGCTGAAATTATCGGGAGTATATCCCTGCCCAATCAGCACATCTTTCAGTTCCAGTTCCGCCTTCAACAAGGCATCTTCAGCCTGCGAGAACTTCTGTTCCAGACGGAATTTATCCAATTCCGCCAGCTTTTGCCCTTTGCGCACACGGTCGCCGTTCTTCACGAATATATGCGCAATGACCTCACCCGTCTCAAAGCGCAAATCCGCTTTGCTACGAGCACTCACTTTACCATTACTTACTAATTCATGATTAAATGCACACTTCTTTAGAATTTGAACAGTAACTTCACTCTTAGAATCCGGAAGAACGGTAGTAATGCCTTTATCTTCTTTATCCGCATCACTTTTCTTGTCCGAGCAAGATGTTGTTCCGCCATAAGCCAAACAACATAATAGCATCCATATACAGTTGTTTTTTCTCATAATATTATGTATAGTTTTCATAGTGCTTTACTTTCTGTTTCACTGATTCACAAAGATAATATAAATGAAATATATTTTTCAAATATATCAGTAAAAATTTCATGCTCATCCTTCATTTTTTTGTTTTACCAGTTTTTTCACTTCTTTTCTCATCTCTTTTACTGCCGTCGACTGAACCTTAGGTTCTTTCGTCAACACAATTTCAACGGTATGTTTCAATCTATCTGGCTGGCAGTATTCCGGTTCAGCATAAAGTTTAGCCAACAAATAATAAGGATATATCCGGCCGGGCAACCGATGGGTAGAACGTATCAACCACTCCTCCGCTTTCTTATACTCGCCCAACGCCTGATAGTTCTTACCTATAATATTCAGTATCATCGGATCATTGTTGTGTGCCATCGCTTCTTCCAGTATTTCAGTCGATTTTTCATATTCCTTCAACTTGTGCAAACAGTGCCCATATTCAAACAGAAACGCACCCCGATTCTTTAATTTCGGATGCAATGCAGCATATTCTTCTTTGGCAGACTGGTACGAACCTATGTTATAAATCATTTTGCATCTCACCCAGTCCTTGCACGCTTCGTACTGATTGCACTTCCAGAAATAGGTTCCCAATAAAGCTACTGACAGAGTAAAAAGCAAAAAAGTGGTTCTTGAACGGCCAATAGCGCAAGCTGCCAGCACAAAATAGAATGTAACGGCAAATCCCGGAATCTGCATAGGATAAGAAGAAACGGCAAATACCAAAACGGAAATCACCCCTCCACATACGCCAATGCGTTTTTCAGAAATCCCTTTCCAAAGGCAAAATGCAATCACAGACAGCACCACTATTAAAACAGGAACTCCATACTCCACCGCAAGCTGAAGATATTCGTTAAAAGCATACTCCGGACTGCCCGCCACCAGTTCTTCTGTTTCTGTGTATTCCCCATCGGCAAAATAATTCTCCTGTGCCGCTCCATAAGCAGATGCAAAACTTCCCGTTCCATGTCCTGCAAGGGGCTTCTCTGCAATAGCCAAACAACTAATTTTCCACATAAACAAACGACCGTTTGCTGAAGCAGCTTTTAGTTGGAAGAGCGCATACCCGGCTAGTATCAGCACAATTCCACCTGCAATTAGGATTAATACCAATCTTCTGCGATATTTCCTTGCAAATTCCTTCAACCGGCTTCCCCACAAAGAATGCACTCCATATACCCACGTACCCGAAACTGCTGCGGCAATCCAAGCCGAACGGCTCATGCCTGCGGGAAGCACGCATAACATCAGCAACATCACTCCTGCTGCCACATAATATTTTGCTTGCTCCATCCAAGTACGTTCTTTTATCTTTTTCACCTTTAAGCACTCGTTCAGACAAAGGGGAAATATCATAGCCAAATATCCTGAGTAGGGTCCCGGATTAAAGAAAGAACCCGTAAGCGAATACAACGAATGATTGGATACAGCCAAGCCGTATATCTGTCTCAATCCCCAGATAGCTTCAATTCCTCCCAACACAATCAATACCCATGTCACCATTGAATGAAACGAAAGGTGTTGTTTTCCATTGAGACAAAGAGAAAGCAGGCTGCAAGCAACAAATGCCACAGACATATATCCCAACCATAATTTCTGATAGGCCATTTCTCCGGCACCAATGTTGTTGCTAGTAGCAAAAACCACTACGCTCAGTATTGCGGCAACTCCTGTGAGCGCCACCGTATCTGCTATGTATTTTTTTACTGTATTCATCCACTTAAACTTTCATTCAATGAAACATATTCCATTCTCCGTCATTGTCAGCTTTCCAGCTATTCATCTATAGCACAGCTGATTACAATGAAGGTTCTTTTTCTTGACTATTCTACATATGCGAATATCGCACTTGATTATTCAATCCAATCATTACAAATTCGTCATTTAACGATAATCATCATATCTCGCTGACATACAGTACAATAAAGCAAAATATGACGAATGCTATGTCTTTACTAAAACAACCTTATGTTTCTTATCAAAAACATGCTAAGTGATTATTTTTTTCTTCTCAATGTTTTGTTTCAATCATCACAGTGTTTTTTATAATCATCGCCATCTTTTTTTATTTACTGCCATCTTTTATCTGATTCTCTTCATCACTCTTTCCCAACGGGTCTTTCCAGCATATTTATCTTCCGAGTACCAGATGCGGGTAGCCTTACCTACAATATATTCTTCCGGCAACATCCCCCAATATCTTGAATCCTGCGAATTAGCCATATTATCGCCGGAGACAAAATAATAGTTCTCATTGAAACGATATTGAGAAATCACGCTGTCACCCAATGTTATCTGTCCGCCCTTCAGTCGAAGTTTCTTCTTCTGTTCCCAACCAATCAGTTGCCTGTAAAGAAGATAATTCGTACGATTCATCGCCACCACCTGCCCTTTCTGCGGAACGGGCAATGGTCCAAACTCACGTATGGTCCACCCCATCCGTTTATCAAATGGAAATGTACCCATTACAATCCCATATTTCCCCGGATCTTGCAAATTGGCGAGGTACTGTTGAGCATCATAGTTTCCCAACTGTTCGTTGCATCCGCGCACCTTATAATACCCTCCCCTGATTTCCAACGTATCACCCGGCAAGGCAATGCACCGCTTCACGTAATATTGCATCACATCCATCCGGATGCTATCCCACCGATTCATCTGATAAGGGAAATTGAAAACCAGTATGTCATTTCTCTTAAAATCTCCGAATCCCGGCATTCGGTAGATAGCAACTTGTTCATTATTTAAAGCAGAAAACACATTGAATAGTCTGGCGCCCTTGGTCATCTTATTCACCAATATCCTGTCTCCGTCCTTTAGTGCAGGCTCCATCGAGTCCGACGGAATCTTGAACGAAGTGAAGCAAAATAGCTGCACTGCGAACAGCACTATCAGAAGGCAGAACATGAAGAATAACAAATCGACCATTCTTGCCAGAATTTTCTTTGCTCTACTAATATACATCTTTCAATTCAATCAGTTTATAATAAGCCTTCAGTCCCAACACACATTTCACCCGCTCGTCATTTCCATTCAATAGTTCATCAGCCGGAGAATGTTCTTCCGGTAAGTTTTCTCTCAAATATCCCGCCCATCGGCTCAATGTTTCCCAATGCAAGTCTGCATAGTCGAAATCCTTTTCCTCTTCTACCACGGCAGCAACCATCATCAACATATCGGCAGCTACCTCCACGCCATAATCCTTCACCTTCACTTGCCTGTTCGCTACCGGATACAAGCCTATGTCATAAGGAGGATATCGTTTTCTCCAATATCCGCTTTCGCAATATTCAAAAATCGGGTCAAGCAAAGCCTTCATGCAGTCTATGCGTTCAAAATACACCAAGGCAGGGAAGCTTTGATATGCCTCTCTGACATTACCCAATGTATCTCCAAAGCACAAAGTCTTATTATCCAAAGATTCTACAAAATAATGGGAAGAGAAGAATTTGCGGTAGGCAGGAATTATATTCCTTCCAAAGTTACTGCCTCCCTTTTCAAAAGCCAGTTTGTTCCAACGGCTGTCTATCGCATTGCACTTCTTTTGCAAAGCTTCATGCCTGTTGCCCATCGACAATAATATGTTCTCCAAGGTTCTGTCACCCTTTTTATTCCAGCGAGGCAGTAAGTTCTCTCCTCTATATTGCAAGTTTTTCCCTTCGGCATAGCCAAATAGCAAAACTCCTTCGCTTTTATCTTCCTTGCCTAACTCCTGCGAAAGAAGTACGTGTCCATCCTTATAAGAGTACTTCATATCCTTTTCAACAGTACCCACGTACAAGCTATCCGACTGAATAATTCTCCAACCCTGATTCACCCGTTCCTTCAGGCTTGCTTCGTTATGCATCCATTCCACATCCATGTCGAACCTAATTTCCACATCCTTCGGTGTTGTGTCGTCCTTTGACTTCACCGAATAGCAGACAAAGCCTACCGGGGCTCCCGAAACCTCCGGGTCATCCGCCAAGGAAGGAGACACAAAACTTAGAGACAACTCCACCTCGCCACACTGAAATACATAGTGAGTCTGTGTAGCTTCCACGTCCACCTTTTTCAAAGTGGCTGTATCTACTTCATTATAGGTATCATTCTCCCGATACAACCCGATATCCAAAAAAGCCTGCCCACCTGTGTTAACGCCATGTGCGGCAATCACATTCTCCCCGTTTCGCAAACTGCCTACAGCTTTTTCGTCGAGTTGCGCATTCTTCAATACAGACGTAAATCTTTTAGTCTGAAAAATAAGTTTGCCATTGCAATATACCCACAACCAGTCATCAGCTACATAGCGAAGAAAGAGTTTTTTCCCTTTCCATGAATCTTTGTCGTCGATAGTAAAATGCCGGCGGACATAGATATCGCCAGCCCCCCAAGCAGAGTGGGCTGCATAACGATACTTCGGAGAGCCGAAAGCCCCCACACCGTCCCGGCACAAAGAATCGTTGAACTCCCTCCTTTCCCATCCTGCTCCCGGAAAAGTATACGAATACTTTGCGGACCATCCGCAACTGTCTTTCGAGTGTGCCAATATAGGAAGAACACGCAATGAATCCCCTCCCATAAAGCGGTAGGACTTATCTCCTACACGCAGAATACCGATTATCGGTAACATCTTTCCTTGCCGTAGTCGGGGGTACGCACGATGCAAAGCCGGAGCAGAAGTGCGAACCGACCACGATGGAGACAATGCCATTAAAGTATGTACAGGTGTAGAAATCTCCCGACAAGAAGCCGTTTCCTCTAAAGTCGGCTGTTTGCATTCTATCAGTAGCAGTACACTCATTGAGAGAAGTACCGCCAACTGCATCACCTTCCAGTTATTCTGCGCTTTTATTTCCATACCTGATTACCATTTTCGTAAGTAAAAATACGTTCATCCAGCCCTCTCGTATGATTGCGTAGCAATAAAAGGCTGTTCACCGGAATATCCCGATAAATCAGCGAATCGGAATCTGCCCGCTTCAATCCTGCCGATACCCAATCCCGGTCGCAATAGAATAATTCAAATGTATCTCCGGTGCGGACATAATTATCCCTGTTGGCGTGAGTATATTCAATTCTATCCACACGCACCTTTTTCCCAAAATCCAGTCCAACCCATCCGCCTGTGGGTTTGCTGTAACTAAAAGACGTCCATGTTTTCCCGTCAAACGCGTTGCCGTATGCAGGATTCAGTTTCTTAGTAGCATCATCTATCGGTCCCATCACCGTGCCCTTCAAAGCAGCAGTATCGCCCTGCTCGTAAAAACTTATTTCGGCCACATGGCAGAAAGTCTTTGGTGCACCCACGTACCTATAATATCGATATGCTTTGTCGGACCAAGGCCGGACAGTAGTATGCAGACGTGTGGGTTGCTGCTGGATGATAAACACTGTATCCTTTTCCAAGAAATCCGCCCGGTTGCTAGCTTCAAACACACCTCCCATCATTTTGTTTCTAAAGCCTGTTTCCCCGCCAAGAGGATATTTAGAGAATAGTTTCACGTCTTGCTTTTCTTCCCCACCGGAGAAATAACAGATTTCGTTCGTCTTTTTATCCACATAAAAAGGGTCTGTGAGATAGCATAACATTCCTTTTTTGTAAGCGGCTACCCGCATTGTTCCGCCTTTTCTCACATTTCTGAATACTATATTCCCTTTGCTGTCTATTTTTGCCCAGTCGATGGGTTCCCAGTTGCTACGTTCGCTGAAACATAGATAAGCCAGCTTCACATCCGCCACATCTTTATATACTCTGGAGGAAGGAATCACTAATTCTTCTTTATAATAATATCCATATTCACGAGTGACATCTATAAATTTCGGTACGCTCCAGAATGGGGGTACTTCTTCACCTGTGGTTGCCATATCTTCAAACATCTTTCGGTTGACACTGTAAGTATAGCGATATGCTTTTCCACTGTCATTGCTTTTGTACCATGCGGTGCGGCGTACCAGTCCGATATATATGGGCATTTCCACCAAGTAATCCTCCCCGTTTTTATCCCACACCACTACCCAGTAATGACTGGAATTTACATAACTTAATGATGGAAAGAAATCAATGGCACATGGAATGCCTAATGCACGAAACAGATAAATACCAAAATCAGCAACATCATTACAAGAGCCGGAAAGGTACTGAGCATATTCAGGACCGATATGCCCGAATGGGTACGGAGTAACAGTTGTATAATAATGTTTTCTATCCGGCAATCTCTTCATCAGGTATTTGGCAACAAAAGCCGGATCTTCCTTATCAGGTGAATCGGACATTCGCAATGAGTCCAGCAAAGGATTGTATTTCTCATAGTACATCTCACGCCAATAAGCAAGCGGCTCATTACCTATGCGGTGAGGCAGTATATATTCACAAAAGGTATCAAATGAAATGTTTTTTCCCCAAGGTTGTTCCTGCCAGACTTTAAATGCCCATTCAATGTTATTGCATAGGTAGGCGGAATCGACTTCTTGTATGTCACGCTTCTTATCAAACGAAACTACAGGCCCAAATACCTTCTTAACTGAATCTGCAACTTCCTGGGGACTTTTATTTGTGCTCTTTTTCAACCAAATATAAAAAGATTTATAATCATCCAGATGCTTACCTGTATTGTATGAATAGAAAGGCATATTCTCAATTAAAAAACAGGCAGCTTTATATTTTAGACTGTCATTAGGATTCTCTTGATAATGACGAAGTACTTTTTCCAATTCTTTTCGATTACTTTCCGCAGATTGCAAAGCAACTTCTAGAGAAGAGTTTTTTTCTTCTCCAGAAACTACATTACCTATGACTTTCCATCCTAGTATTATAAATACTGCAACAAGCATTATTTGAATATATCTCCAGCACTTCATCACCCTCTATTTTTTACAATTTATTCTGCATTTCCGGTAATTCTCAATTTAAGTGGAGCATTTTCTGCATTGCAATAGACTGTAATTGTTTTATTAAAATGTTCTGGATGCTCTGCTTTATATTTTACTTTCAATACTAAATTCTTCCCAGGAAGAACAGGTTCTTTAGGATATTCTACTGTTGTACAGCCACAAGAAGTTGAAACATCTTCTATAAACAACGGATTATTCCCTGAATTGGTAAATGAAAATTCAACTAGTTGTTCTTTCTTCCAATCAAATGTCCCCATATTCAATTGAGATGCAGATAAAGCAGCCGTCGTGAGTAATATATCATCAGCTTTTGCTGAATGACTCTTTCCTGTAATAATATCAAGATAAAGTTCTTTTATCTTGCGATTATGCACAGGATTACCTATAGCAACCACTTTATTTTTTTTATTCAATAAAAATGTTTGAAACATCATTTCAGTTGGAATATCATTTAATATATTCAGCGAATCTTGTTCATCTATACAAACTGGATATTTAAAACGATCAGTTACTAAGATGTTTGATATTTCTGTTTTATTTTTAGGAAAAAAGAAAAATAAAAATTGAACTGAATTAGAAGTCAATGAATCAACCTGTGACATAAAACTTTTCCATGCAGGTAAGCGCAACTTGCAACTGGTACAACCAATCGAATCAATATAAACTACAACTTTATATTCATTTTGACTTGAAATTCTATAGTCAATAGAATCCTTTCCGTTAATAGTAAAATGAATTTCTGAAGGAAATTTAAATTCTTTACAATTCCAATTTTGCAACATATCGAGAACATATTCTCGTCTATTATCCTTACATGACACTAAAAATAATAGTAAGATGACGATTGTATATTTCATATTTTTAAAGAAGCCATTAAATTTATTTTTTCAATAACACCAAAGTTCCACAAAGTTTACTAAAAAACCTACAACAACCAAGTTGTATGTTCAATTTACGACTTAAGGATAATAATTAGAACACTGCTAAATAACACTATCTAAATCTAAATAAGCGAATTGCATATCATCATCTAAACTCATTATGATTCGGTTATTCTTTTCATCATAACAAAAATTCAATATTGGATATTTTGTCTCCATAGTCTGAATGTAATTACCATTCATGTCAAAAACCAAAAATTTAGTCGGATATTCCACCTTTATTCTACCAGAACCACTATTATAAAAAGTTTCTTTACCTGAATAAAGCGCGACGATTTTATCTTTGCAACAGACTACTCCACCATAAAAACTAACTCTATTTGTAGATTTCGCATCCCATTCCGGACCATATATGTTACATCTTAAATTTCCGTTAAGATCACAAATCGTCATTAAATCATGATATGAATAACATTCGACATAGCACCCATTCTTTATGGATAAATCAAAATCAACACGTTTCTTCCTTATATCAGGATGTTCATAAGGCATATTATTCATTTCTCCGGTTTTCATATTCCATTTAGTTATGTTTTCATTATAACCAGAATTTCCTGTTGGTTTTATTATTAAAGCAAGGCATATAGAATCATTTATATATTTATACTTATTGGGAAACAATCTTTCAGCCATTCTCGCTTTTACAGTTGGCTTATATAACGAATCTGAAAGAATACTATCTATATTATAAGCAAATATCTTTTGTTTACCATGGTCCGATATACAAAATATGTGACTTATCTCATTTGTTCCAATATATCCCATATTAGTTATTTCATCAGGACCTTCACCTCTCCGCAATTCACTTGTCATATAGCTAAAATCATTCTTATCAAATATATGTATCAAATTATCTTGTGATTTAACATCACCTATTATTAAATAATCGCCGACTATACATAATGGGCTTATTGGACCTATAAAAACATCATTGATTACAATTTCTTTTACTTTATCTTGTACATCCAAAATATTAGCACGTATATTTTGATATACTTCAGTCTTTGAGTTATGTGCACAACCCCAGCAAATAACCATAAGCAAAGCATTAAATATTTTTTTCATAATAGGATAATTGGATTAATATTTTTAAAATAGTTTTTTAGAAGTCAACATTATATTTAATTTGAATCTGAATATCTCTTTTAATGAGAAATGCTATCTTACTAAATATATCATTACACTATTTACCCCCGCCAGTCAATCCAGCAGGGGTATTTATTTACGTCGACTTAATCCTGCCAATAGTATTCTCGAAAATACGGATACCACTGATAACAGAAGCAACCAAAACCATTATCTACACAACCATTTAAACAATCAAATCCACCTTCATTAGAATCAGCCAATGCTTCCACATTAGCTAATGCTAAATCAGACAAGTTGCCATTATTATTCAGTGAAGTATACACATTGTATCCCGCAACAGCGGCGATAGCAACAACGGCAATAATGCCCATTACTTTCTTTTTCATTCCTTAATAATTTCGAATTATAAAACTTTCTTTTTCTTATCTGTATCTATCATTTCAACAGATTAGCATTAGTTTGCTAAACTAGATTTTTATTCTTAAGTTTGCATCGGAATAACCTCCTTTCTTTTTAGGGGTTAAGGAGCGGATGATGTGTAAGCAAATCCGGCAAGATTAAACAAATTCATCATCCTGCTCCTTTTAATCATGTTATTTATTTAGTCAGTCAAAGTGAAATTTCACTATAGGCTGATCGTTATTTACATCCGTAGCTATTATCGTTTTAGTAGCTTCGTCCACACAAATACCATATATATAATGGTCGAGTACATACTTACATAGCGGTTCTCCATTCAAACTAAACACATAAATGTACTTTCCACCATCAGGCAATCGTCCACTATGCTTCGCTATCTCCTTAAAGGAAGTTCCATGAAATACCGTATAAATAGCATTGTCTGTTACTTGCACATCGCTAAAGCCCATGATACCTGTAGGTATGCCATATCCATCTGAGACTTTAAATGCAGGTTCTCCATGCTCTCCAATGCGAACTACATGAGTACTATCTTTCAAGTTATAGATTTCAACCACTTCTCCTAATTGAGTGACAGTAGCAAGAATGCCATTATGCGAATTATAGTCTAAAAAGCTACGCCATGCCTGAGCTAATGCCGGACGAGCGTTTTTCAATGCTTCTTCATTGACTGATGGAATCATTCCCATCTTATCTATAAGTTTACCTTTATTATTAACCCAACAGAAACGACTTTCACCGGAATAGTCGGGGATGATAAAAGTGGTATCATTATAGATAGCAAAGTCAAGTGGCGTTAATATATCTTCATCCAATGTTACCGCTCCGTCACGAAGCAGCAAATCATCGGATGAAGAATTACCTAACCAAGTTAATTCATTCTTGTTAGCATCCAATGTCCATACCTTGTGATTATGAAAGCGAACATTCTCTATAGACAGCGCTTCTGTAGGAGAATCACCACGCTTACCAAAAGAAGACAAATACTGAAAGCTAGGATATTGGAATAAGTGGCCGTAATAATCAAGACCATGCAAATCCATCACAATAGCTTTGTCTCCTTCTATTCGTATCCGAAAGGGGTAACGAAGCAAGGCTGTGTCTAGTTCTATTATTTTTCCTTTTAATTCTTTCTCTTGTGGAAACCCAGTATAGGGAATTACATTTTCTGCATATTCCTTATGCTTCGTACCACATGAGAAAAAGATAATAAGAAATAATAAGAGAATGGTAGCATTACTCTTCAAGGCTGTATCCGCTAAAAATATATTCTACTTTTACTTTTGTAGCTGGACATACCACAGACCCAAACCCTAAACAGATATAGGGTTCTTTAATCTCGTCATCCGCTGCCAGTGCTTCAATATTATCTAATAATAGTGAGCGTGCCTGCGGCGTCTTTATTGCATACTTCACGGAAAATACCGCAGCAATTAAAATAAATAGGAATAGTAGCTTTTTCATATACGTTAGTTATAATGATTAATACTGCCACAAAGGTAGTCAATTGGCATTATTTAGCCAATTTTAAACCTATCCATGACCTATCTATCTAATTCTATCCATGACTTTTGCGGTTGTTTGAGATAGCATTTTTTTCAAAAATCGCCCATTTCATCGAGAAATATTACTTCTGGGCAATATTATACACTTGTATACGATCAAGCCTATAAATTATTAATCAGGTTCAATAATCACCAACTCGTAAGATTTGGTTCTAGTCTTCTGAATCTTTATTTCCGGAACATTTTCCAAGTAACTTCTCAGGCGATTTACAGCATTATGTAATCTTGCTTCTTTTTTATATGATTTGTCTACCCAAAAAATATCTTTTATTTCTTCATTACTCAGTATGTAATTTGGTGCATCCAAAAAATGCTTTAATAAAATAGAGGCCTGTGGTGACAATGAGATTTCCTTTTTATCAATTATAATCTTCCGTAGAACTGTATTAAATTTAGCATTCTTGCCTAAATCATAGACACCTGTTGGATTCTGAGCAAGTGGAGTCATATCATATTTACGCTTACTAAGTTGCAACATCATTTCTTGTAAACACAAGTTAGAGCTAGGACCGATTATTTCCTTTCCCATATTGTGAAGTATCGTCTCTTGTGGTAGATATCTGAACATATAAGGTGTAGCTACTACTTTTCTCCTTCTATGTAATGCCACTATAAAAATACTGATAATCAATATCCAATATATAAAAGTATATATAAATCCCCTTATGCCTATAAGTTTAAACCACGGCAAATTATAATATCCTCTCACTTCGACTTCCGAACGAAAACCTAAGGTAACATCGAAACATGGCTTATAATTTATAAGAGAAGAATTTTCAGTAGTCAGATCACACATTATATTTCCGTTTTTATCTGATTTTAAAAGTTCTATTGCATAAGTTCCGTTTAATCGCTTTTGCTTCAAACTTTTTATCCATGTCCAATATAAAGAATCTGCTTCAAGAGGATGTTGGCACAAATAGACGGAGTGTAAGGTACGTAATTTTGGATCTTTTGCTATATTCTTACGACTTTTTTCTCTATCATGAGGGTACTTGTGTACACCATCTACATCGGTGACACTAATGGTATCTGAATACTCATCTTCGTTAAATTCTCGTTCACTTGAATATATATAACTTTCGATAGGGTCTTTCTGCAACTTACTCAGCAAATCTGCTATAAAAACATTTTTTATTTTCTCATTGAAATCTTTCTCTCTAACATTATAATACAAATGTCCCAAGAAGCAGTATATAATTACTGCAAAGAGTAATATCAATGATAAATGCACCCTATGCTTCCTTATAAGGTCATTAATTTCGCTTTGTTTTGTAAAGAGTCTCATTCGTGGTCTATTTTTATATTGAATTGTATTCAAGAATGACGTTTGTCGACCACAAAGGTAATACAATTTCTAAGAAATGACAATATCATTGATTTTATTATTCTCCTAATTTATATTCAATAATATCCTTTAGGCTCGCACCCTATACCAATAATCATTTTGTATCACCATATTTATAACTTAATATTCGCATATAAAATCCCTTCGGCATTTACTCATTGCAATTGCGGCAAAGAGAACTGCACAAGAACAGGATCAAAATCATAAGCAATAGCATACATTGTCTTCCCGTCTTCTGCCAAACATATTTTTCCTAACATTTTATCACTCTTAAGCACCGCTAGTTTATCACCACTCCATGTATATACATATATTAAATTTCCCAAGAATGATGCCAAAGCATCTTCACGAAAGCTTTTCCCTGAATATAGTACGTAAACATAGTCTTCCGAACAAGTGGCACACAAATAATTTATTGGCGCATCTCTCGAAGCCCCCGAATAACTAGTAGGATTATTTCTATACTCATACTCCGGGTAAGTGAGAATAGCCTCCTTTATCAAATGAACCGAATCGTTTTCTAATTGATAGAAAGCCAATATATCCGCCGATAAAAGAGAAGCGATAAATTTTGTTTTGGAAGGTGACGTCGCTATATTAAACATATAAGCTTGCGAACGAACCATACCGGATACATTTTTTTCTACCTCATCCCTGTAAGGCCATTCACCGAATGTACTTTGAACTCGTCCGCCTGAGTCCAACAAACAGAAACGATAATTATCATAAATCCCGGAAGCTATAAACCTTCCATTAGCCATAGAATGAACCTCAAAAGGAAAAACGCTGTCAACATGAAAGGCCGGAGTAAATCGAACATCCTCATCCGTTATCATATTCGTATAATAAAACGTTCTTTTATTAATATCATAAAATGAGTACGAACTTCCACCGCGTGATTCTAATGAAGAAAGTACTGAAAATTCAGAAGGTCCCTGCCCCCGTACACCGACTTTTCGGATATAACGTCCTTCTTTCACATTAAAAAAGAGTAACAGAGAGTCGGACTTGACGTCTACAATCGCCAAAATGGAATCCGACAATGCCATTGCATTAGGTCCTCCCAATATATAATCATCTCCACAAATAGGTTGACAGATGACATTTTCTACCCGAATAGTTTCTTTATTACCTGATTGGCAGGAATATAGAAACAGAATTATCATTCCTAATAAAACAGTTGTCCTCATATATATCATATTTACTTCAAATAGTATTTCAAGATCACAGGATTATCATCTTCTTTTAGCGTCTCCATTTTATGTATTTCTTCAGACGACATAAGATTACGGTCTACGACTTTACTAATAAATTCCGGTTGGCATATTGAGAGCAAAACATTGTCTACCATACCAAAGCAAGGATACATGACAAGAGGCTCTCCTTCTTTACATAAATAACCTGCCTTTAGCTTTCTGTTATAAATAAAATGACTCCCATAACCTCTATCTGTTTTTGCCAAATAAACATAGACATAATCCTCGTTAAAAAATTTAATCAAGGGTAAATAATTTTCCGTTTTTCTCAAAAACTTATATCTTTCAATCGCATCCTGAGTTATTCTTCTTCTCTCCTCGTCAGAATCAGTTCGTTTTCCATGACCACATCCGGGCAATCCTTCTTGTTTGACTTCCGCATCTCCAAAATCAAGAAACATTATCGGTTCTAACTTTTTGTTCTCTTTATCGATCCGGTAAAAATAGTAGTTCAATCCGAAAGGCACATAATAATAACTATCATCAATATGATAAAAACAATGATGAGACATATTATTTCCTGAAATAGTCCCTTCATAATTTGCATTTACTACCTGTTTCGTGTCCAAATTGATAAATGAAAGCTCCTGATCGGTCCAAACATAAGGATGACTGAAAATATAATTGCTTGAATCTAAAGCCATAGAAAAATCAACGGGAAATTCCGGTTTAAATTGTCTTTTAGATATAAGCTCAAATGTCGGGCTATAAGTATATATTGTCCCATATGGATTTAACAGATCAATACCTTTCAAGTATGGATTTATATTAATATCTAGCACCATCATGTATTCTTTCGGTCCTTTCCCATGTACCTTTTTTGAATTATCTATATATTGTCCTTCTCCAGTAAAAGTATAAACTATTTGATCACTGGTATAAATTGCAAATATATCCGTGCTTTTATCATAAATGACTTTATTGCATCTAAAAAGTAAAGATGAATCATTTGTTTCTAGGGGGACAAGCTCTATTTTTTCTAAGAAGGATGAAGCATCCCCAATAGCCTTATGTACATCAACTGGTATTATTTCAATTCCTTCCGATAGTTTATTTTCTCTCTCCGAACAAGCATAAACTACAACCAGCAAAATTATTATACTTATTTTTTTCATTACATCCATTTTTATATTGTAGGTTAACCTTTAAGCCCATGAAATATTAATCAGGTACTACTCAAAACGAAATAAAACTAAAATGGGGTTAGAATCTTCCGATAAACTTTCAATACGTTTTAATGACACTGAATCTATCGGAGTATGCCCTGAAAGAATACTAGTAATATTTTTCGATGTTGGTAAACAGCTGGATACATAGTACTTTCTATCAGATGACAATACATGAATACAGTTATCAAGCCTTTTATCATTGAACGAATATGTATTGCATATATTTCTCGTTTTCTTATCTATAATAGTATATAATGATGGCGCTGTTTGAGACACTATAAAAAAAGTATTATCTGTTTCATAGCAAGCCGATATATCCCGTATATATTTCATGTCTGCCATCATAGACAGCATACCTTCAGCATTCCACTGTGCAATTTTATCTTTGGTAGGAAACCATTTGGATTGTATTTCAATATCTTTTGTTACCTCAGCTCCCGAAATATGTTGTATGTAAGGTGAGAAACGTTTGTAATAGTAAATATTGCGATTAGAGCGATAAAAATAATGTTTGGCAAAACGAGTTAACTTTCCGGTATTATCTAGATTTGATTCTTCTAAAATATCTAATTGCTTATTATGACGATTGAATCTTGCCAATTTAATGTTCATTTTTCCATTAGCAACAACATCTGAAAGATAAATAAAATTAGAATCTGCTACTGCAAATTCCCCAAAGTATCTTTCAACATTAATGGTACTAACTGCCCCATTCTGTGATTCTGGAAAAATGAGAATTCGTTGTGTCGCATTATCAGATACATAAATATTTCCTAAATCATCAACATCAATATCTGAAGGCTCTATATATTCTTCAGGACCACTTCCTACTGAATGTATTTTTTTAATAAATAAACCATTACTATTAAATACAAATATAGATTTTTCCTTTCTGTCAAAAATATAAAAATGGTTGTTTCTACTTATGACTTTACTCATTTCATGGAATAAAGATTCTTCTTTTGTCTCCAAAGGAACATATTTCACTTCGGCCACCTTCAAAGCAGAATCCAATCGCATATCCAAATTAATAACTTGAATATCCTCTCCCTTTTTCTCTTTGACAGATGTATCACATGAGCAAAGTATTAGAAAGAGGGTTAAAATACATAAAGATCGTTTTATCATAATATCTAAATTATTTAATAAAATGTCCTACTATAACATACAGAAGCTGACTGCTTGCTCTTTTCACAGTTTGAAAAGAGCAATGCAATCAGCCCCATAGTAAAGAATAAATTCAAGATTCTCATAATTCGTATTTCACCATCACAAATTCGGGATTTACACCAATAGCATAGAGCGTATTACTATTCCTGTCAGCAGCGATACGCATGATAGGCATCTGTAAATCCACTATCTTCACTAAATTGGAATCATAATCATACAGGAAAACAGTGTGAGGGCACTTGGCTGCGTTGCGCCCCACGGTTGATTCGTCCATTGGATCAACCTCGCGGTCACGTTGCAAAGCAATGATATAATCCTTACTCATGCAAAGGCCAGCAATCCCCGCCACTTTACGGTCAAACCGCAATTTGTTTTCAACTATCTCATAATTTTTGACCTCTGATTCTTTCTCCCATTGCAATTTAAAAGTATTTCCTTCACGTTTATAAAGAGCTAAATAAGGGAACTGAAAAGAACAGTATGCCATAAGACCACTTTCTGCATTATACGTCCGGTAGCCACCAACATGATCTTTGACCTCTGGAATCGGATAAACACCAAATTCAGATTTTACTCCATCAATCATTACAGTAAAGTATTTATCGCTTCCATCTTCTGTTTGTCCGAAAAACACTCCTTTTTCCGCTTCAGTCAACGAGAAGTCCTGTAACTTTTCAGATTCTGACAACGGAACAAAAGATTCCTTGTGCTGAAGCATGCTATCTATGGATAAATACCCTTTAGTATTTCCATTGGCACCGGTTGCTAAAAAGCGATTGTCAATGCACGAGGATTTTAATCCACCAGTAATAAATTCCTTCGGGCCTTCGCCCACTTTACCCATTGTGCCTAATTCCTTACCAGAACTTCTATCGTGAACGTGCACAAAATAATCACGAGCAAAAGGATCTTGCCAGACTACGTATTTCTCCGTAACATCTATACTACCCGGCATGGTGGTCATAATGTCACTATTCATCACTTGAGGAGCAACAGATTCGCGTATTACTCCTGCATTCTCACTTTTGCAGCCGCATAATAACGGTAAGCAAAATAATACTAAATAACTTTTTCTCATACTATTATAATTTTTTGGATACAACTACTCATTTTTACTATCTCGAACTAAATCAAATCTCCTAAAACATAATTTATCATCATCATAATGAGGATTCTTAACGAAACTGGTACTAATATATAGTCCATCACGGCGAATAAAAAAATGATTGGAAGCATATGTGTTTTCAGGAAAAAATGTTTCACCTATTATATTCAAATCTTTATCCAATATAATAATGGAGAATTTACTCCTACCCAATTGCCACATATCCATATAATTACCTCCATTCAATTCTGTTTGTGGATAGGCAAATCGGTAATAAACCTGTCGATATTCATCATATATCAGATTTCCATACATTGGTATTTCATTTAACAGTTGAACAAGTTGAATCATATCATTAGGCATTTTGTTTCCATCATATACTTTTTCTATATATCGACTTTTTACCTTCACTTTGTTTTTCAGTGTTCCATTCAAGGATGCAACATAAACATCTTCATCGAAAAAGAATGAATATATAAAATTAGAACCATCATAACATTTACTGTAGCTTAGTTCGACCCCTAAGTTGCTCGCTTGCACCTCTTTCGATGTTAATACCGGGGGAAATTTCAATTCTCCCTCTGTCACTGAATTATTAATTGTATCCAGCAACAAGGTTACCGGACTATCTTCAATTATGCTATTGCCCAAAGCCATATTAGGACTCTGTGGCAAATAGAAATTATTATTTACTACATATATAGGAGTATAGGGAAAGGACAAACAATTAAAAGGAACTGTCGATTTTCCCTGTGACGTTCTTTCATAAGGAATTTTTCTAATAATTATCCCATCTTCATTCACTACATTAATAATACTCATTGAGCCATCAGGGATATATATTTCATTTTCTGATGATACATAGTACCCCACAAAGCTGGAAATGCCATTCTTCCCCTCTTTATCCAATGTAATAGTCTTAATATACTCCTGAGTTGACATATCATACCACAAAATCTCTGGTTTAATATCATTTTGAAAAGTCAAATATTCTCTACCGTCTTTGTTTGTGTAAGGAAATAGAGCCTTAATAAACATAGATGTTTGAGGATTCAATTCAAAAACCAGAGAATCAGTACTTGCTATCAATTCATACGAATCCACTTTAGGAGTAGTACAGCTTACTGCTGCCACTACAAAAGTGATAAGAAGCATTCTTATTTTCATACCGACTTTTATTTAAAATAGCATTTCACAAGTACCGGATTATCGTCTTCGGCTGAAAGTGTAATAAAAAGATTTTTCATATTCAGTTGTTTTTCAGACTAAATAAATAGAAATTATGAGGATCGTTAGAGTTAATACCACAAAAACGGTTTGTTGATTCATCGACAATAAAATAATTTATTTTTTGATTGATATGGTATCTTTCTTTAAACTTTCCATCCCAATCGGCAACAATCAAACTGCAAAATGAATTATCATCCTTCGCATCAGGGCATAACAGGTAAATCGCATTGTCCGTAACAAAGACATCTTTTAAATGGCTGAACCTCTTTTTCATATTCTTATCTACCACCGTTTGACAAGGTTCAAAATTCAACAAGATATCATGAAGCATATTCCCATTACGGTCGTAAATGCGGTTGCGACGTGTTCGGATATAAGATACCAATAAACGGCTTCCGTCCGGTTTTGCATGAATGTAATGTGCATAAGCTGATTTGAAATCACTCACTGATTGGTAATTTACAGGAGAATCAGGATAAATACCTAAAGGCTTTTTTTGTTTCTGCGACAGATTGATTATAAAAAACTCATCTGTTCCCCCCGCATCAAAATAACTATTTGGATAAGCATACAGGTTACTTTCCAGTTTAGCTAATCCTAGTATTCGCTGCCCCATTACATTATAAAAATAGGAAGATGAAGATTGTTTTAATGAATCACCTTCCACCCATTTATAGGAACACAAAGAATCACTACGCACCAAATAAAATTCATCCCGCGACTCTTCTAATGGCACTATATATTCCAACCGCTCACCGAAATAAGACAGGTGTTTCATTTCCGGATATGAAAATACAGAATAGATTGCATCAGTAGGAGTCGAGGTGCGAACCAAGAGTTTTCCATCACTGAACAACATACAGCGAGGATTAATCTGAGCCGGAATCATTGGTACCTTTTCCAAATTAATAGTAGTGTCTTTAGGAAAGCTACTCACATAGACAAGCGGCACTGTAGAAGGCGACGGACTACAAGCAACACAAAGGCAGCCCCAAGCGATTAAAGTTGACAACCTTATTTTCATAACTCACACTTAGCTAACACATAATCGGGATTTCCCCCAATTAGATATAATGTATTACTACCTCTTCCCGCTGCTATCCGCATAACAGGCATTCCAACGTCCACAATCTTCAGCAAACGACCCGTATAATCATACAAAAATACAGTACGGGGACATTTGCTTATATTTCGACCAATGGTAGATTCATCTACTGGGTCTACCTCACGGTCACGTTGCAAAGCGATAATGTAATCCTTACTCATACATATATCACGTATCCCTTTTATTTTTCTGTCAAATACAATTCTATCATCTGCAATAATGTAATTTTCGGTCTTCGGTTTACGTTCCCATTGCAAGGTAAAAGTAGAATTCTCTTTTTTGTATAGAGCCAAATATGGAAAATTGAAAGAAGCTACTGCAAACATTCCTTCCACCGGGTCATAAGATTCATAGATGCCTATATGCTTTTTCATTTCCGGTATCGGATAAACGCCCCAAAACGAATCTTTACCATTGATAACTGTTTGAAAATAGGTTTCCGAACCGTCTTTTGTGGTTTTGATATACATTTCACAATCCATCTTTTCCATTCTCAATTCTTTTTCTTTATCCGGTATGTCGCAAAACGGTTCTTTTACGTTTACCAAACTATCAATGGATAGATAGCCAGCCGTTTTTCCATTGGCATCTACAGTGAATATTTTATTATCCACGCAATATCTATATATTGTTGGTGTGACAAACTCTTTAGGACCTTTCCCTACCTTTCCCATCGCTCCTATCTCCTCTCCAGTTGATGCATTATGCACGTGCAAAAAAGAATCGTGAGCAAACGGATCGGACCATATTAAATATTCACCCGCCAAGATTAAATCTCCCGGCATTGTAGTCAATAGTTCATCATTCAAGACTTGCGATTCCAAAGAGATTCTTTCTACTTCTTCTTTTGGAGTGCAGGAGAAAAGGAGAATGAACAAACTACTCAATAAAGAAATTGTATTCCTACTCATCCCATCGGTTATTTATATAGAAACAACATCAGTAAATCACAACACGAAAACGATTACAATAACTTCTCTAGCAAAGCTTTTACCTCTTCAGCAGTTGGATGAATAGCCAGTATTTTGCCTTCTTTATCTACCAAATAAGTGCATCCTCCGGCATTGCCTATACCATACAACTCCCATATTTTTCCTGAATCGTTCAACTCCAACAAATTAAGCCAGGGATATTTATCTTTAGCAATCGTTTTCTCCATATCCTCCGCATTTCGTTCACGAGCCACACCAACTATAACAAAACCTTTATCTTTATAAGTTTCATACACCGGTATCATACTGATGGAGGTACGTCGACAAGGACCACACCAAGAAGCCCAAAAATCAATCAATGCTACTTTCCCTTTTATTTCCTTTGATAAGGTATGTTTTTTACCTTGCAAGTCGGATGCTGTAAAATCAAGAAACTTACTTCCAACTTTTATATCAGTGCTAACTATCCAGTTTTTCATATAGTTCGTCATTGGATTATCTGCAAACTTTCCGGCATAGACTTTCTGATACATATTTTTATAGAGGGTCAGCTTATTATCTGAATCACGCATCCACCTTACTTGACGTATCAATAGATAAAGTCCAACTAACGTAGGATTTGCTTGTATATATTCATTTTGATACTCCATATATTTTATAGATAGTTCCTCGCTTTTTTTCTGGAGTTGCATATATTCTTCGGTATATGCTTTCCCTTCCGCTACTAATTGTTCAGATTTTTCTCTAACAGTCTGCCTTTCTTGTTTGTCTTCAGTTTTCATGTATTGTTCATGCAAGGCTTTCATTTCGGGAGTTAGTATTCTATTTTCCTGCTCCATTATTTCTGTTTCCTTTCGGATGGACGCCCTAAATTTATGATCTAGTTCTCTCTGAAAGCGAAGTAATTCACTTGTGAATGGTGCATCCGAACTTATCTCAGGCTCCCGTTCCATAGAATACAAAGTAAGTTCTAATTTCCCATTCTCAGAAAAGAATGAAATAGGATACCAGCCACCACTCATTTGATCACTCCAAGAATAAATTTCGTAAGGTTCAATTTTATCCGTATATAAATCATAAGAGAATTTTCCATCGCGCACCGGAATCGAAATCCAGTCTTTCACCCGCGGATCTGTGTTTTCCACCATCAGCATCAAACGACTGTATGCCGGATTATCAACCACTTTTCCTTCAATGCGGCAATGTATTTTCTTTTCAGGCTCTTTCTTTTCCAAAGCAATGCCGTTTACCCGAAAGCTGTTACCATTGGATAGCATTTCATCAAAATCCACTAGTTTATCACGAGCATCGACGGGCTCAAACTGCAATGTAAACGAACGATTCCAAGAGGCAGGCATAAATTCTTTTTTATCCAAGCTAATGCCTGTAGCACGTATCAGACGATAGTTCTTACCAGTCTTTGATCCTTTTAATACGGAAGAAGAAGCAATGCTGACCCATGTGTTGGGGCGGCTATACATATCTCCTTTCAAAATGACTGCGGTATCAGATATTTCTACTTGATAAAATTCTAATGACTCGGTGGTGCGTACTCCGGTTACAGGATAGTCAATAACTCTGGTTTGCGCAGTGGCGCATAAACTTGCCATCGTGAGTCCAATGGCTAATAATATGTTTTTCATCTTCTTATAGTTTTGTTCGTGACAAATATAGGTAAATAAAAAGGGATGGAAGACTATTTCACATAAAATAATAATAGCCCTATATTTTGCCTTTAATATAGTGACGCTATACCGTCACTATATTTTCAGCTTGTTTTAGTAAAGCTTTAACCTAATCTCTACGCTGTGTAGGCAAAGTAAATTCCCGCGAATCGCAAATTACTCCGTTCTCGTCCGCCACTGCGACACGGAACGTCACTTCTCCGTTTTTCAGTTTTGCACCGGCATAAACTGAAGCTGTATATCTTATGCCTTCACCCGGCAGAATTTCTTCTATCAACACAGATGGCGAAATGCCGATATGCTTCACTTTGCCTACTGTCTCCACTAGCGGAACTATATCATAGACCGGATTACGACCTTCATTCATAATCTCAAAAATAATCTTACTGCTTTCTCCCGCATCAATCGCATGATTACGATTATCATCAATAAAACGAATCTTGCGCAGCTTCAATTGAGAAAGGGGTTTGCGAGATTGCGGACGTGTATTGTATCTCTGAACACGCACTTCCGTTACCTCAGGAACATAAGCATATTCTTCAATCGGATCTTCTTTCGGAGCAGTCAACGCATTTCCGATAGCTGCGCCCGCAATTGTTCCTACAATATTTCCAATGGCAGAACCACGATAACCACCTCGCCAACCGCCGTTGTTATCTCCGATAAGTCCGCCTATCGAACCTCCCAAACTTCCTCCAATAGAGGCTCCCGCAAAGATAGCTCCCGGATTTCCCATACGTCCCGATGCACATCCACCCATGATTAGAGCGAAAAGCAAAATTACTGTCAGTTGTTTCTTCATGACCCTCACTATTTAGTGTTACTATTTATTCTACCACTTTAAAACGAGCGAAACGCAACAATAGTTGCTTGTCTCCCGCATTTTTAAAATGGATGGTTGCTTTTGCATTATCACCTGTTCCTTCCACCTTGATAACTTCGCCCAGTCCGAAACGTTCGTGCTCTATCGTTTGTCCTGCCTGAACGGTTGCTGCCGACGCGGAACCGGACGTTGCCGAGCGAGCACTATTTCCACCACTGATTGGCGTTACTTTTTTCAAGTTTCGTGGCACACTGGGCGCTATAATCTGCGCCTTTGGACGTTCGCGCTGCTGGGATGAATTGCTTTCGAAAGGTGCTCGCGAAGACGAAGCCGTGCGTGCAAAACCTCCTTCAATCTCCCTGCGGAAACGTCCAGCTCCCTCGTCTACCGAACGGCTGACACCTGATTCGTGCGGCAACTGCAAATAATCGACATCGATATCGCGCAAGAATCTACTGGGACTTCCAAATTCCATTTTACCATAACGGAAACGGGTCTTGGCAAAGGATATATAGCAATGCTCTTCCGCACGAGTGATGGCAACATAAAACAAGCGTCGTTCTTCTTCCAAGGCACGGGGTGAATCTCCTACCATGCCACTGGGGAACAGGTTTTCTTCCAGACCGACCACGAATACATTCTTAAATTCCAACCCTTTTGCCGAATGGACGGTCATTAAAGTAATCTTCTCGCCATCATCCGCCTTGTCCGAATCCTGATCGGTTAGCAAAGATATCTCCGAAAGGAAGTCCGTGAGTGATACATTGGGATTTCCTTCTTCCTGCCGCAAAGCACAGAAATCATTGATACCGTTCACCAACTCCTCGATATTCTCTTTCCGGCTCAGGTTTTCGGGCGAATTATCCTGGCATACATCATTGATGATGCCGGACTCGCGGATAATATGCGTTCCTATCTCGTAAGCATTCTTTTCTTCCTGATAGGATATAAAGCCCTCAATCAATTCGCGGAAACCTTGCAGTTTGGTATGCGTACCTTTATTGATTGTCAATCCATAACTTAAAGGTTCACACAATACCGACCAAAGGCTAACTCCATTCTCCGTAGCTGCCGATATAATTTTTCCGACAGTGGTATCACCAATGCCACGTGCCGGATAATTAATAATACGTTTGAACGCTTCTTCATCGCTCGGATTGACTACCAGACGGAAGTAAGAGATTACGTCTTTTATTTCTTTTCGCTGATAAAATGATAGTCCGCCATATATTTTATAAGGCATACTGCGCTTTCGAAGAGCTTCTTCAAAAACGCGGCTTTGCGCATTCGTACGATACAGGATAGCAAAGTCAGCATATCCATAATGATACTCCCGACGTAATTCGGCTATCTTGTTTGCCACAATATCGCCTTCCTCCACATCACTGTATGCCTGAAATATACCGATAGGTTCGCCTTTCTCTTTCTCGGAAAACACCGCTTTGCGAATCTGGCGCTCATTCTTTTCAATCAGGCTATTGGCAGCACAGACTATGGTTTGTGTGGAGCGATAATTCTGTTCCAGTTTAAATACTTTTGTATTGGGGTATATTTTCGTAAAATAGAGGATATTGTCGATATCCGCTCCACGGAATGAGTAGATACTCTGCGCATCATCGCCCACTACGCATACCCGCTGGTTCTCCTTTGTCAGTTGTAAAACGATGCTGTGTTGTGCATAATTAGTATCCTGATACTCGTCTACCAATACGTAGCGGAACTGATCCCTATAACGTGCCAATACTTCCGGAAAATCACGAAACAGAATATACGTATATACCAGCAAATCATCAAAATCCATTGCTCCTGCCTGACGGCATCTCTCCCAATAGCGGGTATATATGTCGCGAATGACAGGCATCTTGACAGCCATATCACCTTCATAAGCCTCTTTGTTGGCAGCATATCCCGTGGGAGTGACCAAATGATTCTTTGCATTGGAGATGCGTGCCTGCACAACTCCCGGTTTATATGTTTTCTCGTCCAGCTTCATCTCTTTAATGATAGAACGTAGCAGGCTTTTACTATCCGCCGAATCGTAGATGGTGAATTGGGATGTAAATCCGATGTGTTGTGCTTCGGCACGAAGAATGCGCGAGAAAATGGAATGGAATGTACCCATCCATAAATAACGTGCACGCTCCATCCCCACTTGGCGGGCGATACGCTCTTTCATCTCCCGGGCTGCCTTATTGGTAAAGGTCAGCGCAAGGATGTTCCACGGGTTATAACCATATTCCTCGTTCTCCAGTAGGTAAGCTATTTTATAAGTCAACACACGTGTCTTTCCCGAACCGGCACCGGCTATCACCAGCGAAGGTCCTTCATTATAAGTCACTGCATTATACTGACTTTCATTTAATTCCTCTTTATAATTGGTATTCATAACTGCATTATAAAAACAATGGGATTTTTAACAAACCCCTTGGCGTTTTAATTTGTTTCAAAGACAAAAGTATAATATTCATTTGAGAATGAAGGTATTTTTATGATTTTTCATCACTAACTATTATAACCTAATCCTAAAAGCAATGAAAAGGAGTATATTTTTATCGATTATTTTTAGCTGGTGCCTGATGGTCTGTATTCCGCAGGCAATGGCACAAAAACAGAGCCGCATGGAAAAGCTGCTCAAGTATCTGAACGTAAACGACGCTGACAAATGGCAGAAGAACCGCGAAAAGTTAGATGACGAAACGCAGACCTATTATGCCGAAGAACTGGCTCTGCTGGATGTTCTCAACGAATTGTGGATTAAACAAAACGAGCAGGCCGCCCCGAATTATTTCGGCTGCTACGAAAAGGCTGCCGAATATTATCTGCCCGGAATTTGCGATAAAGCGAAAATTCCGCTCGACGACCTGCGAAATAAAGCGGAGCAATCCATCATTTATCTATTGGAGGTTTCAAAGGACCAGATTCCTCTCAGCCGTGCACTGATTGACAGCATTAACGGGACAGATTATGAGGCTGACTCTATCCTGCTGCCAAGAATAAAGAATATTCGCGAAACAGCATTAATGGAAGGTATGTTGGAAAAGCCCACGCTCAGCACTTATAAATCTTATATGGCAGAATATCCGAACGGTAGATTCCTCGCACAAGTGAATGACGCCGAAAACAAACGGCTTTATCTGATGGTGAAGAAGAATCCTACACCGGAGAATTTCAAAACATTCTTTGACAGCGCCACCCCCTTGAAACTTTCAAATGAAAACAATAGCCGGCCTTACTTGGCAGAAGTCCGTTCTTTGTATAATGACTATCTATTCAACCACATCGACAGTCTTTGTAAAGACACCACTGCAACCGCTATCCGCCAAATCATCGACGACTATAAAAAGTGTCCTTATCTGACTTCCAACTCACGTACTCATCTGGACAAACTGGAGTACTTCAGTGAGAAAGCAGACTTGGAACTTTTGAAACCAGCTATAGTCAATTCCGAATCCCTTAGCCTACTGAAAGATTTTCTTTGTACACATAAATATAAAGAATTTCGTGATCAGGCAAATGCGCTGCGCACTCCTTACGTGTTGCAAACAATCGTTTCCACTCCTACTTCCGTGAAATACTACAGCCAGGGACGACTGATAAAGAGTAACCAGACTGACAGCACAGGTGTTGTTTCAACCACATATACGTATAATGATAAAGGACAACTAATCTCCACATTGTCGGTGACTGAGAAAAACGGCGTGCCGATGGGACAGATGCAAACCAATATGCTATACGACCCGGAAGGTCATTGCATCTTTGAAGTCAAAACGAACCCAAAGACCAAAATGGATTTTTACAGACGGACCCGACGCATTGCCACAGATGGAAGTATACAAAGCGATTCACTCAGATATGCCGACGGAAGACTGGCAATAAGCACCTACAATAAAAAAGGATTATTGACGGAAACAAAATTGTTCAATAAGAACGGAGAACTACAGGCGTATACTGTGAACAAATATGATGATAACGGAAGACTGACGACTAAGCAACATCAGAATCTGCTTTTCGCAAATTCTCCCGATCAGGTGATCTCGCAAAAAGAAACATTTGAGTATAATAAATATGGTTATCTGTCGAAGATTGACTATCAACGGATTTTAGGTAATAACCAGAAAACTTCGGGATGCCTGACTTGCTTGTACGATCAATACGGCAACCGGATTGACGGTAAGTCCTATTATGAATATGATAATACGGGGCAATGGGTATGCCGGACCAATCGGGATAATCCGAAAGAGGTGGAGCGAATACAGTATATTTATAAGTAATACCAAAGCCGCCGTGAACAAATTGCGGAAATCCACTGTTATTATTATATAACAAGCCAATTAAAACTTGTAACAGTATGAATAGTATATTAATGTCTTTAATTATTATGACCATGACTTATGAAATGCCTAAACTTCCCTACGCAAACAATGCGTTGGAACCTGTAATCAGTCAGCAAACAATAGATTTCCATTATGGAAAGCATTTACAAACATATGTGAATAACCTGAATAGCCTCGTTCCCGGAACGGAATATGAAGGCAAGACGGTGGAAGAAATCGTTGCCGTCGCACCGGATGGAGCTATATTCAACAATGCCGGACAAGTATTGAACCACAATCTTTATTTTCTGCAATTTACTCCTAAACCGATAAAAAAGGAGCCGAACGGAAAATTAGGTGAAGCTATCAAACGTGATTTCGGTAGTTTTGATAACTTCAAGAAAGAATTTAATGCAGCGGCTGTCGGACTATTCGGTTCGGGATGGGCGTGGCTTTCTGTTGACAAGGATGGCAAACTGAAAATTACCAAAGAAGCCAACGGCAGTAACCCTGTACGTGCCGGATTGAAACCGCTTCTGGGATTTGATGTTTGGGAACATTCTTACTATCTGGATTATCAGAACCGCCGTGCCGACCACATCAACGCCTTATGGGATATTATCGACTGGGACGTTGTGGAAGACAGAATGTAACCGGATTTATATAACTTTATTTTAAAAAGCCGTTGTGATAGCTCATAGCGGCTTTTTTTTGTTAATTGACAGAAAAAATAAAAAATAATCGATTGATTTAGTGTTTTTCTGTTTCTTTTTCGCTTACTTTGCCCCCGTAAAGACAAAGGGGTGCCCCAAAAGGGGCTGAGATTATACCCTAGGAACCTGAGGCAGTTAGTACTGACGTAGGGATTGTGTTTCTTCTTATCGCCTTTCCATTAAAAGCACTCTCTTTGTATTTACTTTCAACTTATTAATTTTGATAGGACAATGAAAGTACAAGTAAACAACAAAGAGGTGGAAATCACTCCTGATTCTACTTTAACGAAACTGACAGCACAACTGGAACTTCCGGTTCAGGGCATTGCTATCGCCGTAAACAATAAAATGATTCCCCGCACCGAATGGGAATGTTTTATGCTGCATGAGAATGACAACCTGGTAATTATTAAAGCTGCTTGCGGAGGATAAATGTATGATTAGCCTACAATTTATTACGCATCAAACCGAGCAGTATTCTTACTTTGAATCGGCACGAATGGCACTCGAAGGCGGATGCAAATGGATACAACTACGTATGAAGGAAGCACCACTTGATGAAGTGGAAGCCGTAGCACTGCAACTGAAGCCGCTTTGCAAAGAGCATGAAGCAATTCTGATTATCGACGACCATGTAGAACTCGTTAAAAAGCTGGAAGTAGACGGTGTACACCTGGGCAAGAATGATATGCCCATCGACCAAGCACGCCAGATACTTGGAGAGGCTTTTATCATCGGAGGCACAGCCAACACATTCGAAGATGTGGTGAAGCATTATCGTGCCGGAGCCGATTATCTGGGCATCGGTCCTTTCCGGTTCACCACTACCAAGAAGAATCTCAGTCCTGTGTTAGGGCTGGAAGGTTATGTATCTATTCTTTCGCAAATGAAGGGAGCACATATCGAATTGCCCGTGGTTGCTATCGGAGGAATTACTTATGAGGATATTCCGGACATACTCCGACCGGGAGTAAACGGGATTGCCCTGTCAGGAACAATTCTCAGGGCTGATAATCCGGTAGAAGAAACACGTAGAATCTTAAATAACAACTAATTTATATAGGAATGGAAAAGTTAGTCATTGCAGGACGCGAATTTGATTCACGTCTTTTCTTAGGAACTGGAAAGTTCAATTCAAACGCAGTTATGGAACAGGCTATTTTAGCTTCCGGCACCGAAATGGTGACTGTTGCCATGAAACGTATCGATATGGACAATAGAGAGGATGATATGCTGAAACATATCATTCATCCGAATATTCAACTTTTACCCAATACTTCCGGGGTTCGTGATGCGGAAGAAGCCGTATTCGCCGCACAAATGGCACGGGAAGCGTTCGGAACAAACTGGCTGAAGCTGGAGATTCATCCTGATCCACGCTATCTGCTGCCCGATTCTATCGAGACACTGAAAGCTACCGAGCAACTGGTTAAACTTGGCTTTATTGTATTGCCGTATTGCCAGGCAGACCCTGTGCTCTGCAAAAGACTGGAAGAAGCAGGTGCAGCTACAGTGATGCCATTAGGAGCACCAATCGGAACCAATAAAGGTTTGCAGACAAAAGAATTTCTGCAAATTATTATTGAACAGGCAGGCATCCCCGTCGTAGTAGACGCAGGCATCGGTGCTCCGAGCCACGCTGCCGAAGCAATGGAACTGGGAGCTTCTGCCGTATTGGTAAATACTGCAATAGCTGTGGCGGGTAATCCGGTGGAAATGGCTAAAGCATTCAAAGCTGCTACTGAAGCCGGAAGACAAGCATACGAAGCGGGATTAGGAATGCAAGCCGATAATTTCGTTGCGGAAGCAAGTTCACCGTTAACTGCATTTCTGGATAAATAAATGAATAATTATTCAATGTGCAAATAGGCACATTGACACATCAACATATTGTTATTGATATGGAACAAAGAATAAAATTCCCCCGCTCTCAGAAAGTTTATCTACCCGGTAAACTTTATCCGAATATCCGCGTAGCTATGCGGAAAGTTGAACAGGTTCCCAGTGTCAGCTTTGAAGGTGAAGAAAAGATAGCAACTCCAAATCCGGAGGTATATGTATATGATACCAGCGGACCGTTCAGTGATTCAGAATTGAGCATTGACCTCAAAAAAGGGTTGCCGCGTATGCGCGAAGAATGGATTACAGGGCGCGGTGATGTAGAACAACTTACCGAAATTTCTTCAGAATACGGACGGATGAGACGGGATGACAAGAGTCTCGATCACCTTCGTTTTGAACATATTACCCTTCCCTATCGTGCTAAAAATGGAGAAAAGATTACTCAAATGGCGTATGCCAAAAGAGGGATTATTACTCCGGAAATGGAATATGTAGCTATTCGCGAAAATATGAACTGCGAAGAGTTAGGGATTGAAACGCATATCACTCCGGAGTTTGTCCGACAGGAAATTGCGGCAGGTCGTGCTGTATTACCCGCCAACATCAATCATCCGGAAGCCGAACCAATGATTATCGGCCGTAACTTTCTGGTGAAGATAAATACGAATATTGGAAATTCAGCTACTACCTCAGGGATTGATGAGGAAGTAGAGAAAGCACTGTGGAGCTGCAAATGGGGTGGCGACACATTGATGGACCTTTCGACTGGAGAAAATATTCATGAAACGCGTGAATGGATTATCCGCAACTGCCCCGTACCAGTTGGAACGGTTCCTATCTATCAGGCGCTCGAAAAAGTGAATGGTGTAGTGAAAGACCTGAGTTGGGAAATTTATCGGGACACACTGATTGAGCAATGCGAACAGGGAGTGGATTATTTTACTATCCATGCAGGTATTCGCCGCCACAATGTTCACCTTGCCGACAATCGTTTGTGCGGCATTGTCAGCCGTGGAGGAAGTATTATGAGTACATGGTGCCTGGTGCACGACCAGGAAAGTTTCTTGTATGAACACTTCGATGATATCTGCGATATTCTGGCACAATATGACGTGGCTGTATCTTTGGGCGACGGGCTTCGTCCGGGTTCTATCCATGATGCCAATGATGAAGCTCAGTTTGCAGAACTGGATACGATGGGGGAACTTGTGCTCCGTGCTTGGGAAAAGAATGTTCAGGCATTTATCGAAGGTCCCGGTCATGTGCCTATGCATAAGATTAAGGAGAATATGGAACGGCAGATTGAGAAATGTCATGATGCACCGTTCTATACACTCGGTCCGTTGGTGACGGATATCGCTCCGGGATATGATCATATCACTTCTGCCATCGGTGCCGCACAGATAGGATGGCTGGGAACGGCAATGCTTTGCTATGTCACTCCGAAAGAGCATCTTGCCTTACCGGATAAAGAAGATGTACGTGTAGGAGTTATCACCTACAAGATTGCTGCCCATGCCGCCGACCTCGCTAAAGGACATCCGGGAGCACAGGTACGTGATAATGCATTGAGCAAGGCACGCTATGAATTTCGCTGGAAGGATCAGTTCGACTTGTCACTCGACCCGGAACGGGCACAAGGATATTTTCGTGCCGGACACCATATTGACGGTGAATACTGCACCATGTGCGGACCTAATTTCTGTGCCATGAGGTTGTCTCGTGACCTAAAGAAGAGTAAGAAAAACGATTAATCACTTAAAAACTAATCACTAAAAAAAATGTTCTCAGACGAACTAGAAAAAATATCCTGGGAAGAGACGACAAAAGCCATCTATTCCAAAACAGATGCCGATGTGCGCCGCGCATTAGGTAAAAAGGGGCATCTGGATGTTAACGACTTTATGGCTCTGATATCACCTGCCGCCACTCCTTATCTGGAAGTTATGGCACGGCTCAGCCAAAAGTTTACAATGGAGCGGTTCGGTAAAACTATATCAATGTTTGTCCCACTCTACCTCACCAATTCATGTACTAACTCATGCGTGTATTGCGGTTTTCATATTAGTAATCCGATGAAAAGGACAATACTGACAGAGGAAGAGATAGTGAACGAATACAAGGCTATCAAACGGCTGGCACCCTTCGAGAATCTATTGCTTGTGACAGGTGAGAATCCTGCCGCCGCAGGGGTTCCTTATATTGCCCGTGCACTGGATTTGGCAAAACCTTATTTCAGTAATCTGCAAATAGAGGTGATGCCGCTCAAAGCAGAAGAATATAAGGAACTGACAAATCACGGGCTTAACGGGGTTATCTGTTTTCAGGAAACTTATAATAAGGCGAATTATAAAACCTATCATCCCAGAGGAATGAAATCCAAATTTGAATGGCGTGTGGATGGCTTTGACCGTATGGGGCAAGCTGGGGTACATAAAATTGGCATGGGGGTATTGATTGGTTTGGAAGAATGGCGAACAGATGTGACAATGATGGCATATCATCTCCGCTATCTGCAAAAGCACTACTGGAAAACTAAATACAGCGTTAACTTCCCGCGTATGCGCCCATCAGAAAATGGCGGCTTCCAACCTAATGTAATCATGAACGACCGGGAGCTTGCACAACTTACATTTGCCATGCGCATCTTTGACCATGACGTAGATATCTCCTACTCTACCCGTGAAAGTGCGGAAATTCGAAATCATATGGCAACGCTTGGCGTTACCACGATGAGCGCGGAAAGCAAGACTGAACCGGGTGGATATTATAGCTATCCGCAGACATTGGAACAATTTCACGTAAGCGATGAACGAAAGGCTACTGAAGTGGAACGCGATTTAAGAAAACTGGGTCGCGAACCGGTTTGGAAAGATTGGGATCAGTCTTTCGACTTTAAAAGATGAACAGATGCGGTACGATAGACAGATTATGCTTCCTGAAATCCGAGAAGATGGTCAGGATAGACTCAATAAGGCGAAAGTACTCATTGTGGGTGTGGGAGGGCTAGGCTCTCCCATCGCCCTTTATCTGGCTGGTGCCGGTGTGGGATATATCGGACTGGTAGACGATGATGTGGTGAGTATCAGCAATCTGCAACGGCAAGTACTTTATTCGGAAAAGGAACTGGGACTGCCCAAAGCGATATGTGCGGCAGAGAGATTGTCCGCGCTCAATAGCGGGATTAACATCCATTCCTACTCTACCCGATTGACGGAGGAGAATGCTTACGATATTATTGCGGATTATGATATGGTAGTGGATGGTTGCGACAATTTCGCTACCCGCTATCTGATTAATGATTGCTGCATCGAACTGGGAAAGCCTTATATATATGGTGCCATCGGTGGTTTTGAAGGTCAGGTTTCAGTATTTAATTACGGGGATAAGAAAAAGAATTACCGCGATCTCTACCCCGATGAAGAGGAAATGCTACATATGTCACCTCCCTCGAAAGGCGTAATGGGAATAACTCCAGCCGTCGTCGGAAGCATTGAAGCCACGGAAGTTTTGAAAGTAATTTGTGGTTTTGGCGATGTTTTGGCAGGCAAACTATGGACAATTGACTTGCGAACACTACAAACTAACAAATTTTCACTATAAACGTTGGTTTCTGACATAGTTAATTAGTAACTTTGCTAAACATTACATTTTTAACAAAGGACATGAAACTAATTGTAGTTACCACCCCTACTTTCTTCGTTGAAGAAGATAAGATTATTACCGCTCTTTTCGAAGAGGGTTTGGACATTCTACATCTTAGAAAACCGGAAACTCCAGCCATGTATTCTGAAAGACTACTGACTCTGATACCGGAAAAATATCACCGCCGCATCGTGACACACGAACATTTCTATCTGAAAGAAGAGTTCAATCTCATGGGAATACATCTCAATGCACGTAATCCTAAAGAACCGCACGACTATGCCGGGCATGTAAGCTGTTCCTGCCATTCGGTAGAAGAAGTGAAGAATAGAAAGCATTTCTACGACTATGTTTTCATGAGTCCCATTTATGATAGCATTTCCAAAGTGAATTACTATTCTACGTATACAGCCGAAGAACTGCGGGAAGCGCAAAGAGCTAAAATTATCGACTCGAAAGTAATGGCATTGGGGGGTATCAACGAAGATAACCTACTGGAAATAAAAGATTTCGGATTTGGCGGAGCCGCTGTGTTAGGTGATCTTTGGAATAGATTCGATGCTTGCTCGGATCGTGATTATCTGGCTGTGATTGATCATTTCAAGAAGTTGAAGAAATTGGCTGATTAGAGGATATATTTGAATACCGAAATGAGAGTAAAATATTAATGGGCACAAAAAAGCCGCTGAGAGTTATATTCTACAGCGGCTTTTCCGTGTTCCTTATGTTCTTAGTTACCAGAACTTATAACCTACAACTATAGAGAAGTTCATGTTTTTGGGATTGCCTAGCTTTTGCACATCCACTAAACCAAATTGTCCTTCCAGACCTGCTATGATTTTCCCAAATTCTAAAGCTACACCAACGCCAAGGCCTGCATCAAAACGCTTAAAGTCTAAACCATCACCACTAAATGTTTTCACGCTTTCTCCGCCTAACTTAGCTTTTCCTGCTATACCACAAGCTAAATATGGACCTGCATTTACTACTAAATTAGTATTATCAGCTACATTGAAACGGGCAGCGGCCATAATTGGTAATTCCAAATAATAGGCATTTACTGTAAGTGCATCTTTCTTAGCACCTTTACCAGTCAAAAGCAAAGAAGGCTGCAATGACCAAGTATCATTAAATGTATACTCAAAACCTCCACCAAGTTTGAAACCAATCTTGGCATTCATGTCAGTATCACCAGTGTAATTACTAATATTCATACCTACTTTGGCATTCCAACCGGCAATCTGAGAAAAACCTGCTACTGAAATCAGTGCAAATAATACAAACAAAACACTCTTCTTCATAATTTAAAAGTTTTAAATGAATACTTAAGGTTTTATATTTACCTCATTGTTTAACACTACAAATGTATCATTGTAATTCGTATTAAGCAACTTTTCGGTGCACTAATGTGTAAAGTATAGAGATTGTATATAAAGAAAGGGAATTCCCTATTTTTGGGAACTCCCTTTCCTATTTTTTATGTATCTACTATATTAGAATGTATAGTGGAATCCGATTGATAAATCTTCGCTTGTTAGAGCCAGACCAAAAGAATCTCCTGCAGTTGATACATTTCTACGATAGCCTAAGAAACCATACTTAGCTATGAAAGAAAAGTTATCATTCAGTTTCACAGCAATACCCGGTCTTAAACCAATTTGTCCGGCTTTGCTTGTGTCACCGTCTTTAACTTTATTGAAACCAATAGCAGCAGCTCCGTCCAAGAACAGACGTACAGCATCGTTCTGATAATAAGACCAACGGATGTACGGAGCAACAGAGAATGAATTAGTAGTTACACGATTAGTAGTAAGCTGATCGTTAGAAAGTTGATTATGGTTATTTGAATAATTCAGCTCAGCACCAATTGCCCATGTTTCATTAAAATTGTAACCGATTTCCGGTGCAACTTTGAAAGACGTAGTATTGCCTGTGCTGTTACGCCATACGTTTAATGATCCCCCTACGTAAATGTCTTGTGCTTTTACAGCGATAGTTGCTAACATTACAACTACCAATAATAATCCTTTTTTCATCTTTTTACTTTTTAAATTTAACGATTTGGCCCAAAAGTGGGTCGTTTAATTCGGGGGGCAAAAGTAAGGAGCTTTTTGCTATTAAACAAATATTTAGTTAGTTTTTTATAATTCAAAGCAAAAAAGGGGGCTTTTATGGTACAATATCTGCTGTAAAATACTGTCATGCGCAGTAAAATCATGTGGAACCATGCTGACTAAAAAAGGCGGTTGAAGCCATATACAAGCCACAACCGCCTTCTACTATGCTATTTCAGCGTTTTTATTTATCCTTCTATAGCTGCCTGAGCCGCTGCAAGTCTTGCGATCGGCACTCTAAATGGAGAGCAACTAACATAATTTAATCCTACTTTGTGACAGAACTTCACTGAAGAAGGCTCGCCACCATGTTCACCGCAGATACCACATTTCAAATCCGGACGGATAGCACGACCTTTTTCTGTAGCCATACGTACCAATTGTCCTACGCCATTCTGGTCGAGTACCTGGAACGGGTCTACTTTCAGAATCTTCTTTTCCAGATAAACAGGAAGGAAAGAAGCGATATCATCACGAGAATAACCGAAGGTCATCTGCGTCAAGTCATTCGTTCCGAATGAGAAGAACTCAGCAGAAGAAGCAATGCGATCGGCTGTCAGAGCAGCACGAGGAATCTCGATCATAGTACCTACCTTGAAGTCGATGCTATCTCCCAATTCTTCAAACAATGCTTTTGCTTCAGAGCGAATCACGCTTTCTTGTTCCTTAAACTCATATAAGATACCGGTCAGAGGAACCATGATTTCAGGATGTGTCTCTACTCCTTCTTTCTTCAGTTCGAGTGCAGCACCCAAGATAGCACGCGTCTGCATTTGAGTAATCTCAGGATAAGTATTTCCCAAACGACAACCACGGTGACCCAACATTGGATTGTGTTCACACAATGATTCAACACGTTGCTGGATATATTGCAGACTTACGCCCATCGTATCCGCCATCTCTTGCTGTCCCTTCAAATCGTGAGGCACAAACTCATGCAAAGGAGGATCGAGCAAACGTACAGTCACCGGACAACCTGCCATTGCCTTAAAGATGCCTTTAAAGTCGGCTTGCTGGTATGGAAGAATCTTAGCCAATGCCTTACGACGTCCTTCGGCATCTTCTGCCAGAATCATTTCGCGCATTGCTTTGATTTTTTCGCCTTCAAAGAACATATGTTCCGTACGGCAAAGACCGATACCTACAGCACCGAAGTTGCGTGCAACCTCTGCATCATGCGGAGTATCTGCATTGGTGCGTACTTGCAGACGGGTATATTTATCGGCAAGCTCCATCAATTCGGCAAAGTCACCGGAAAGTTCGGCAGCTCTGGTTTCTACCTTACCATTATATACTTCACCCGTACTACCGTTCAAAGAAATATAATCGCCTTCTTTCAACAGAATGCCATCAATTTCTACTGTACGAGCCTTATAGTCAATATTCAATGCACCTGCACCGGATACACAGCATTTACCCATACCACGTGCTACCACAGCAGCGTGGGAAGTCATACCACCACGAGCGGTAAGGATACCTTCGGCAACTGCCATACCTGCCAAGTCTTCAGGAGATGTTTCGATACGAACCATTACCACTTTCTTTCCACCGGCAGCCCATTCGGCAGCATCGTCGGCAAAGAATACAATCTGACCGGTAGCAGCACCCGGAGAAGCCGGAAGACCACGAGTCAATACTTTCGCCTTTTTCAAAGCCGATTTGTCGAATACCGGATGAAGGAGTTCATCCAATTTGTTAGGTTCCACACGCATCAAAGCTGTCTTTTCATCAATCATGCCCTGACGAAGCAGATCCACAGCGATTTTCACCATAGCCGCACCGGTACGTTTACCGCTACGGGTTTGCAGGAACCACAATTTGCCTTCCTGTACAGTGAACTCCATGTCCTGCATATCCTTATAATGATTTTCCAACTTAGTTTGCAATGCATCCAGTTCTTTGTAGATTTCGGGCATGGCTTCTTCCATAGAGGGGAATTTTGCTGCACGAACATCTTCAGTAACACCTGCCAATACAGCCCAGCGTTGAGAACCGATCTTAGTAATCTGCTGCGGAGTACGAATACCAGCCACCACATCTTCACCCTGTGCATTAATCAGGTATTCACCATTAAAGAGGTCTTCACCCGTACCTGCATCACGTGTGAAACAAACGCCCGTTGCCGAAGTTTCGCCCATATTACCGAATACCATTGCCTGTACATTGACAGCCGTTCCCCATTCGTCAGGTATGCTTTCCATCTTACGATAAAGGATAGCACGTTCGTTCATCCACGAGTCAAATACAGCGCAGATGGCACCCCAAAGTTGTTCGTAAGCCTCAGTCGGGAAGTCTCTTCCTGTCTGTTCTTTCACGGCAGCCTTGAATTTCTTCACGAGCTCTTTCAAGTCTTCCACCTCCAACTCATTATCGAGCTTCACACCTTTGGCTTCCTTCACCTCTTCAATGATTTCCTCGAACGGATCAATATCATCTTTATTAGTAGGCTTCATTCCTAAAACCACGTCACCGTACATCTGCACGAAACGACGATAAGAATCCCATGCAAAACGTGCATTGCCTGTTTTGCGGATGATACCTTCCACTACTTCATCATTCAGACCAAGGTTCAGGATTGTGTCCATCATACCGGGCATAGATGCACGTGCACCGGAACGAACAGAAACCAACAGCGGATTTTCGATATCGCCGAATTTAGATTTCATCAATTCCTCTACAAGTGCAATAGCTTTCACTACATCATCTTTAAGCAACTCAACCACTTTATCACGTCCTAGCGTATTATACTCCGTACATACATCGGTAGTTATTGTAAATCCGGGAGGGACTGGGATTCCGATTAAATTCATTTCAGCAAGGTTAGCACCTTTACCACCTAACAAATTCTTCATGTCAGCTTTTCCTTCTGCCTGACCATTTCCAAAGGTATAAACTCTTTTTTTATCCATAATATTGCGTTTAAAGTTACATTATGATTATTATCTGTTCGCAAATCTAAGGATATTTCGCAAACCAGAAAACTTTTTGAGAAAAAACTTTCTATCAAAATGCAATTTCGACATTACAATCTGGAATATTTCTACATACTCGGATGTTTTCCGAAAAAAATACCTACTTTTGCAAAGTAATTATTAGACTGGTGTAAAAGTGGCAAGAAAGAAAAAAGAACTTCCCTTATTGGAGAAGATAACAATCATGGATGTGGCTGCCGAAGGTAAAGCCATTGCAAAAGTAGAAGACCTGGTGATTTTTGTACCCTATGTGGTGCCGGGTGATGTCGTAGACCTGCAAATCAAGCGTAAAAAGAATAAATATGCCGAAGCTGAAGCGGTGAAGTTCCATGAACTGTCGCCCGTTCGTGCCGTTCCTTTCTGCCAGCACTATGGTGTTTGCGGCGGTTGCAAATGGCAAGTACTCCCCTACCCGGAGCAAATCAGATATAAACAGAAACAGGTGGAAGACAACCTGAGACGTATCGGAAAGATTGAACTTCCCAAAATATCTCCGATTATGGGTTCGGCTAAGACCGAATTTTATCGGAATAAACTGGAGTTCACTTTTTCGAACAAACGTTGGTTGACCAACGAGGAAGTGCGACAGGATGTGAAATATGATCAGATGAATGCGGTAGGTTTCCACATTCCGGGAGCATTCGATAAGGTGTTGGCTATCGAGAAATGCTGGTTGCAGGATGATATATCCAACCGCATCCGTAATGCAGTTCGTGATTATGCTTATGAGCATGATTATTCTTTTATTAACCTGCGCTCGCAGGAAGGTATGCTTCGGAATATGATTATCCGTACTTCTTCTACAGGCGAACTAATGGTTATTGTGATCTGCAAGATTACGGAGGATCACGAAATGGATTTATTTAAGCAACTGCTACAGTTTATTGCTGACGCGTTCCCCGAAATCACTTCTCTCCTATACATTATTAATAATAAGTGCAACGACACTATCAATGATTTGGATGTGTCTGTTTTCAAAGGAAAAGATCATATTTTTGAAGAAATGGAAGGACTGCGTTTCAAAATCGGACCGAAATCATTCTATCAGACCAATTCTGAGCAAGCATATAATTTATATAAGGTAGCACGCAACTTTGCCGGATTAACCGGAAACGAACTAGTGTACGACCTCTATACAGGAACCGGAACCATTGCCAACTTCGTTTCACGCCAAGCACGTCAGGTGATTGGTATCGAATATGTGCCGGAAGCTATCGAGGACGCTAAAGTTAATGCGGAAATTAATGATATCAAGAATACATTGTTTTATGCAGGCGATATGAAAGATATTCTGACTCAATACTTTATCAACCAGCATGGACGTCCGGATGTAATCATCACCGACCCTCCACGTGCGGGTATGCATCAGGATGTGGTGGATGTCATCTTGTTTGCCGAACCTAAACGGATTGTTTATGTGAGTTGTAACCCTGCCACCCAGGCACGCGACCTGCAATTGCTGGACGGTAAATATAAAGTGAAGGCAGTGCAACCGGTAGATATGTTCCCCCATACCCACCATGTGGAAAACGTAGTATTACTGGAACTTCGATAACAAGTTCTAAATCTTCAAAAGAAAAAAGGAATGGAAAAAAGACCTAAAAGAACTCCTGCTGAAAAGGCACGCGCTCAATACACAAACTATGCAGTTAAAGAACCGATGGAACTTATGGAGTTTCTTACTGCCAAGATGCCGGATGCAAGCCGGACAAAGTTAAAGTCGTTGCTTAGCAAGCGGGTGGTATTGGTAGATAATGTGATTACTACCCAATTCAACTTCCCTTTAAAAGCAGGGATGAAAGTACAAATCAGCAAGGATAAGGGGAAAAAGGAATTTCATAACAGATTGCTGAAAATAGTGTATGAAGATGCATATATCATTGTAATCGAAAAGACGCAAGGACTCCTGTCGGTTAATACGGACCGTCAAAAAGAGCGTACTGCCTATACGATACTCAATGAATACGTGCAGCGTTCGGGACGCCAACACCGCGTATTTATCGTGCACCGCCTGGATAGAGACACTTCCGGATTGATGATGTTTGCCAAAGACGAAAAGACACAGCGGACGCTACGCGACAATTGGCATGATATTGTGACTGACCGGAGATATGTGGCTGTGGTAGAAGGCAGTATGGAGAAAGATTATGATACGGTGGTTTCATGGTTGACCGATCAAACTTTGTATGTAAGTTCCAGTGAGTATGATGATGGCGGTTCCAAATCTATCACTCATTATAAAACGATTAAACGTGCAAATGGATTTTCTTTGTTAGAACTGGATTTGGAGACAGGACGAAAGAATCAGATTCGTGTGCATATGCAGGATTTAGGGCATCCAATCATTGGAGATGGAAGATATGGGGGGGAAGATTCTCCTAATCCGATTGGGAGATTGGCACTTCATGCTTTTAAGCTTTGTTTTTATCATCCGGTGACGGGAGATTTGATGGAGTTTGAGACGCCTTATCCGTCGGAGTTTAAGAAGTTGTTTCTGAAGAAATAGTTCTCAATATTCAACAATAAAGCCGGAGTCATAATTGATTCCGGCTTTATTGTTATTCTACTTTTCATTGACGACGCATATAAAAAGACTGTCCATTCCGCCTATCTCTATAATCTTGCCAAGTATTATACCATGTTCCACTAAATGTTCTGCCCGTAGCTTCTGCTCCCCAAATGTAAGCATAGGTCTGATCAGCATAGAAAAATAATTCCATTGAATTATATCCTTCATTTATCCACCTCCATTCAAAAACCAAATAATTCGGATCACCTTTTGAACCTATTGTTCCTTGATTGCTTGCATTGAAAGTCATAACTGTACCTCTTCCCCAAGTATAAGCGCCAAAATCAATTTCTTCGTTGGTATACCACTCACCTGGTAAATTAAACTCTGTTTCTTCATCACTTTCGCAAGCGGTTAAGCCTAAAACAAAAGCCAATAATAATACAAACTTAGTGTAAGTCAATAGTTTCATAACTTTGAATTTTTTATTTATATAATTTCAGACTATGTATTGCTAAAACGTCTATATGAGAATAAATATCCATAATAGATGTACAAATATAGTGTTTTTAACTGATTAGACACAAGATGCCATAAGTTTTTTGTAACTTTGCAACACTAATATTAATATTCCACATGAAACTTCTTTGGCTCGATTTAAATAGTTCGTACGCTCATTCCTCTTTGGCATTACCAGCCTTACATGCTCAAATAGCAAATAACACCAACATTGAATGGTGCACAGTGTCGGCCACTATCAACGAAAATACAGGCAGTGTTGTCAACCAGATCTATCAATATCAGCCGGATATCATCGCCGCCACCAACTGGCTATTCAATCACGAACAACTATTACATATCGTTTCACGTGCAAAAGCACTACTACCTCATTGTTGCGTCATACTCGGAGGTCCCGAGTTCTTAGGAGACAATGAAGCCTTCTTATATAAAAACAAATTTGTAAGCGGAGTGTTTCGTGGAGAAGGTGAAGAAGTTTTCCCTCAATGGTTAGCTGCATGGAATCATCCTAAAGATGAATGGGAATCTATAACAGGACTTTGCTATTTGGACGATTCCAGAAAATATCAAGACAATGGCATTGCCCGTGTGATGAATTTCTCCCAATTGGTGCCACCGGAGAAAAGTCGTTTCTTCAACTGGAGCAAACCCTTCGTACAATTAGAAACTACACGAGGATGTTTCAACACTTGTGCTTTCTGCGTTAGCGGAGGAGAAAAGCCTGTGCGCACCATCCCCTTCGAAGCTATCAGAGAACGTCTTGATTTAATTCACCAACATGGCATAAAGAATGTCCGTGTATTAGACCGTACATTCAATTACAATAATAAACGAGCGAAAGAATTGCTGAATTTGTTCTGCGAGTATCCGGATATTTGTTTTCATCTGGAGATTCACCCAGCGCTTCTTTCCGAAGAACTAAAACAGGAACTTGCCACACTACCCAAAGGATTGTTGCATTTGGAAGCAGGCATCCAAAGTCTGCGGGAAAACGTGCTTGAACAAAGCAGAAGAATAGGAAAACTCACCGATGCATTAGATGGGCTTAAATATCTGTGCTCACTAACAAATATGGAAACCCATGCCGATCTCATTGCGGGGCTTCCTCTCTATCATTTATCAGAAATATTTGAAGACGTCCATGTATTGGCAGAATACGGTGCAGGCGAGATTCAGCTGGAGTCTCTGAAACTCCTTCCGGGAACAGAAATGAGAAGAAGAGCCGGAGAACTGGGTATCCTGTATTCTCCCCTCCCACCTTACGAAGTGCTACAAACTCGTGAAATTACTGTTGAAGAGCTACAAACAGCACATTATCTGTCCCGATTGCTGGACGGATTTTATAACACGCCCACATGGAGAGCCATTACCCGCATTCTCATTCTGAAGAACCCGCATTTCTTATACGAGTTTCTCGATCATTTGGTACAAACTGATGTAATCGACACCCCTTTGAGTCTGGAAAAACGAGGACTTATTCTATACAATTTCTGCAAAAATCATTATCCTGAGTATCTGACACAAGTTAGCATTGCATGGATAGAAGCAGGAATGTCGCTAAAGAAAGCCCCTGCCGAGAGAGTAAGAACTAAAAGGCAGACTCCTCCTGAGAGTTGGGAAGTTATGTATGGCTCGTATCGTGAAAGTTTAAGATTGTGTTTTCTTCCTATTGACGATGAGGGACATGGCTATTGGTTTGGATTCGAGTCGGAGATTCAAAAGGTAGAACCTGTATTCAAGGCTTCGAATCTATAGATAGCAATTTCAGCCTAGCACGGATATTTCGAAACAATGTTCTCCTTCTTCAAAGTAATATCGCAAACTAAGGTGCTGCAATCGGCAGATAGAATCAGCAATCGCCAGACCTAAGCCGGTAGAACCCTCTTTCTTAGTTCCTTGATAGAAACGTTCGAAGATATGTTCCTTATCCAAGGAATGATTTATTCCGGTGTTACGGAAGGTAATATGGTCATTGGCAATCACTATCCGAATATGCCCTCCATCAATATTATGCACAAATGCATTCTTTAGAAGGTTTGTCAATAAAACGACTGCCAAAGATTCATTCATCACAACGTAGAAGCTTGCTTGTTCTTCAACTCTGATTTCTATATTTCGATAATCATAAACTTCTTTGTAATCATCCAAGTATTGCTTTAGCAATGAATTAAATTCCAGCTCTTTAGTGTCTGTAAATTGTCCGTTGTCTATTTTTGAAAGCAGCAACAGAGATTTGTTCAGTTTGGTTATATATTCCAACGTATGATGAGTCTTCATCAATTCTTCCAGTTGGTTTTCGGTCAGTGATTCATCTTCCATCAGCATTTCCAGCCTATTGCGGCAGATAGCGAGCGGAGTCTGTATCTCGTGCGAAGCATTGCCGATAAATTGTTTCTGTTGATCGAACATTTGCTCGGTACGCTCCACGTAACGGCTGGCTGCATCATTCAATTTCCTAAATTCTGTGACTTGGGTATCATTTCTTAACGGTTCGTTTTTCTTTCCTGTTTGGTAGTTGTCAAGCCAATGAAGGAGTACGTACAGCGGGCGCATATTCCGATAGAACACCCACACGGAAATGCCAATGACGCAGACCAACAAGGCGACATACAGGAAAATAATCCATATCAGAATTGAATCTTTCAAATCATCCTTCTCGATGCTGGGCGTGGAGACGGTCAGTTCATAATAGCGTCCATTATCATCTTTGAAAATGGTAGTCAATATGCGTGCCGGCTCTGTCTCTTCTTTTTCAACGATATAGACCATCGAGTCTTTATATTGAATCTTTGCCTGACGCTTGGCATATTCCTTATTTACTTCCGTCAGATAGTATTGATTATTCGAACCACTGTTTTTAGACGGCAACTCATCCCCTGCCAATGCCCGGATGATGATTGCTTCCGAATAGTCTTCGAGCGAATCGTCCACTTCATCATTGATTTCATCAATCATCGTAACATAAAAGAATACCGCCCAAACAGTCAGAATGAGAGTGAGAGCTATCGTGATACGAAGAATGATGTAATATATTAATTTCATGAATGATACCTCGCTTTTTTATTATTCTACAATCATTTTATAACCGAATCCGTAAACAGCTTTAAGTTCAACATTTGCTCCGGCATCTTTCAGCTTCTTCCGAAGATTCTTGATTTGGGCATAGATAAAGTCAAAGTTATCCACTTGGTCGATATGATCTCCCCATACCGATTCTGCCAAAGTGTTTTTATTGACTAAACGACCGGGACGATTGATGAAATATAACAGAATATCATATTCCTTTCTGTTCAACTCCAATTCCTGTTCGTTGACGAAGACACGAAACTTATCTGGTTCTATCCGCACATTTCCCTGACGGATATCAATCTCACCGTCGTTTTGGTGACGACGAATAACGCTTTTTATCCGGGCATTCAGCTCAACCAAATGAAAGGGTTTCGGCAAATAATCATCCGCTCCCAATTCCAAACCAAGCACTTTGTCCTCCAACGAATCTTTAGCGGAGATGATAATCACGTTTTCCCGTTTATGAAGAGCTTTCAAGCGTTCGAGAAGATCGAGTCCACTCCCATCAGGCAACATGATATCGAGCAAGATACAATCGTAATCGTAATCTTCAATTTTGCATAAAGCGGTCGCAAAGTCTCCTACAGCTTCCACTACATAACGTTCTTTTTCAAGCGAACGCTGTATCAATTCTCTCAAAGAGGGTTCGTCTTCTACAATCAATATCTTCATAGTCTCTGTCTCCTTTATTCTTTTACATATCACAAAGAAAAGGGATATTTCTGAAATAAAACTGAAATGGACAAAAAAAGAGCCCGAAATCATGTTTTTGATTCGGACTCTCCTCTATTTTGCAGTAGAATCTTTTTAGTAAGAACGTGCAAATATCACGCGGCAAGCAGAAGGTTTGCCGGTAACCATACATTTACCCGGTTCCTTATCTCCCGCAACAAATGACTCGAACGGGATGCAACGAATTGTCGCTTTCGTTTCTTCTTTAATCTTCTCTTCCGTTTCAGTCGTACCATCCCAATGAGCTAAGATGAAACCGCCATCTTCAATTTTCTCCTTAAATTCTTCGTATGTATCTACAGACGTAATCTTGGAGTTACGGAAATCCAACGCTTTCTTGTAGATGTTAGCCTGAATTTCTTCAAGTAACTTCTGCACGTATTCTTCGATACCATCACAAGTTACCGTTTCTTTCTCCAACGTATCGCGGCGCATTACTTCCATCGTATTGTTTTCGAGATCGCGTCCGCCCATTACCAAACGAACAGGAACACCCTTCAACTCATAATCTGCAAATTTGAATCCCGGACGTTTGTTGTCAGCATTATCATATTTCACAGAAATGCCCATTGATTTCAACTTGGCAACGATACCTGCTACTTTAGCATCAATCTGCTTCAACTGTTCATCATTTTTATAGATAGGAACGATAACTACTTGAATCGGAGCCAGATGTGGAGGTAATACCAGACCATTGTCGTCTGAGTGAGTCATAATCAGCGCACCCATCAGACGAGTGGAAACTCCCCATGAAGTTGCCCAAACATATTCCAGTTTATTTTCTTTGTTTACAAACTGAACGTCGAAAGCTTTGGCGAAATTCTGTCCCAAGAAATGAGAAGTACCGCTCTGCAATGCTTTTCCATCCTGCATCATGGCTTCGATAGTATATGTATCGAGTGCACCGGCAAAACGTTCATTAGCGGATTTCACACCCTTCACTACCGGAACAGCCATATATTTCTCTGCAAATTCGCCATAAACATTGAGCATCTTCACAGCTTCTTCCTCTGCTTCTTCGCGAGTAGCGTGTGCTGTATGTCCTTCTTGCCACAAGAACTCTGCCGTACGGAGGAACAAGCGTGTACGCATTTCCCAACGGAAAACATTCGCCCATTGATTGCACAGGATAGGCAGGTCGCGATAGGACTGAATCCAGTTTTTATATGTATTCCAGATGATTGTTTCTGAAGTAGGACGAATAATCAGCTCTTCTTCGAGCTTGGCAGCAGGATCCACTACTACTCCCGAACCGTCTTCCGCATTTTTCAAACGATAGTGCGTCACTACAGCGCATTCTTTTGCAAAGCCTTCTACGTGTTCAGCTTCACGGCTCAGGAATGATTTAGGAATTAACAGCGGGAAGTAAGCATTCACGTGTCCTGTCTCTTTGAACATATCGTCCAGTTGACGTTGCATCTTTTCCCAGATAGCGTATCCGTAAGGCTTAATCACCATACATCCGCGTACGGCAGATTGCTCTGCCAAATCAGCTTTTACCACCAAATCGTTGTACCACTGTGAGTAGTTTTCGCTACGTTTGGTAAGGTCTTTCAGTTCTTTTGCCATTATATTTTTCTATTTAAAGTTTCTATGGATGTTAAAACAGGCTGCAAAAATACGAAAAAGGAACGAACTATGCTTATTCTTCATTATTATTTTCCTTGCAGGATTAGATATAGTGGAATATAAAACAAAAAAAGGAGGCAATTTCTTATTGTCTCCTCTTCATTTAATTAACTAAAATTGAGCGGTAAGCGAGACTCGAACTCGTGACCCTTAGCTTGGGAAGCTATATTTAAGATGATATAATATATTGAAATACAATTGATTATACACATATTAATATAATTTGCAATTTCGTTGCAATTTACTCATGCCGGCTAGCCTTATGATAAAAAAGGGACGCATCTTTGTTTATAGCGATTTTCTATTATTTATCACCTGTTGTAATAAGTGAACTTACAACGCAAAAGTAGTACTTAATGATTGGCTTACGCAAAAATACCCCGACTTTCCCAAGCCGAGGTATCCAAAGTTTTTATATTATGAATTTAAAAGTAGTTATTTCCTTCTGATTCGATATACTAACCAGCCAACGACAATCAGAGCAATAATGCCAATATACACCTTGTCTTTATGCAAGTCCCACCACGACAGCTCAACTACTGTTTCTTTCTGATTTAGCAAAACGTTAACCCTATTACTGATAGTATCAAGCCGATTGGAGAACTGCTGCATAGTCAGGAGCAAGTTTTCATTAACTTCCATATTCTCCTGCTCATGTTTTGAAGCCGTAGTAGTACTTTCCCGTATAGGATACTGCTTACCTGTTGAATCAGGAGGAGACAAATAAACTGTCTTATTCTCAATCTTAAGGTCGCTCAATTTCTCCGACGTAATTTTCGTCTGCTTGCTCACATCCAACCGGAGAGATTCAATCATGCTTTTCAGGTGTTGAAACTCTCCTGAGTAAGTGACCTGCTTCTCTATCTCCATATTGCGAGAAGTCTTGCATGAGCTTAGCCACACTCCCGACATCAGGAGTATGGCTAGAATGTATATCAGCCGTCTCATAGCCCTAAATACTTGGTGATTCCTTCCACATGGATACGCACAATCGCATCTTTACCCTCCCGAGATAAAAGGTATTCGACGTCCTCTCTGTTATCCTGAAAGAAGTTTTCCGTCAGTATCGCCGGACAATTAGTATCCCGACAGATTGCTAGGTTTTGCTCCCAGTACGGCTGTTTAGGCGCTGGCCTGCGAACCTTCAAATTCAGAATCTCAGCGGCTTCACAAAGGCACGTAGCAAGGCTTTTGCTTCTGGCCGACGCATTATTGCTCACAAACACACTCCACCCTTTCGCATTCATCCAACTTGCACCACTGCCGACAGCATTGCAATGAATTGAAACAAGAATTGCTTTCTTCCCTGTTTCTTTGTAGATGGCATTAGCCCGACGGCATCTCTCTGACAAAGGAACGTCCGTGTCTTCCTTCACGATACGTTCGGCATCGATACCTTTCTTCCGTAGTTCAAATACAACCCTGTCGGCTATCTCTCTTGAATAAGCCCACTCCCTTAATCTTCCGTCCGGTGAACGTTTGCCCGGTGTATTCTCGCCGTGGCCATTGTCTATTAGCACTTTCATTTTTCTTCCTCCTTTTTAGTTATTACATCCTTCATATCTTCTTTCTCAACACTAAATACCTTCTTCGCAAATACCCCGATAGCAGCAGCCAGATTGAAGTTATACCCTTTAGGCTTAAGGATATTACTTATTATCGAGCACCCTTCAATGAAGCAGACAAACAAGCAAGCATAGGTATCTATGCGAACCGTCATACCGGAAGCCTTCTGCACCATCACGACCATCACCACGAAGGAGAAGTAAGTAACCATCTTCCCCATAGTGGCACGCCATGCCCGACTGAACCTCACGTGTTCATGCGTTAATAAACTCTTCCTAACCCCCGTAACCAAATCGCAGATTATCACACAGAACATCGCTATCAGCCAAGGAATCATCATTTGCAGGCTGTCTATCACGAAGCTTCCGGCTATCGGGGCGAATAGACCTGCTGTTGCCTGATGAATTGCTTTCTCCTCCATTTCCTTTCTTCATTTTAATATTAATACTACCTTTGCTACATATTAGAGCGAAGGTGACAAGCCTTCGTTTATTTGTGTGTGAAACCGTCTTACTCGTGATGAGCAAGACGGTTTTAACTCTTATAAGGCAACTAAGCCTTCTTTCACCTCCTTCAAGATACCTTCAAACGATACAATATGCGGTGTAATTTCAACGTCGGCAGTGAAATTCATTGATTTATTGCCGCTTTCGAACAACATATATCCTACATAAGTCTGATTCTCCACTCCTTCGACCACCTC
>NZ_URFY01000027.1 GCF_900547205.1 uncultured Bacteroides sp. | reverse complement strand
ATAAATTTCTTTTGGATACCGGCATAATATAACCACAGAGTTTTCGACTTGACCCCATTTAAGAAATGAATATCCGGTGGAAATGAGGGGTAAAAAAGAGTTCCATCCGCAGAAAACATTGCTTCTACGGATGGAACTCTTCTTAAATTGTAGGGGTCCGGTTTAGAGACTGTTGATGAACTTATTTGCTCTTTCAACAACAACGGATGCCGGAGTTTTCATCAATTGAACTTCATCGAAGCTCTTGAGTATCTTATCCAGTTTCTTGAGGGTAGATGTCTTTCCTTTTGCTTGCAACTCGGTTTTTAAGATTCGAATCTTTTCATAGGCTTGTATGCCGTCTACAAGATTCTCGAAACGCAAGCAGGTTCTACCGCCCGGGTAGAGCATATATGTATCTCCACCGCCCCAAGAGTAGAAACGGCTGTCGAGCAGTGGTTCGAGGGTCCAGGAGTTAAGTGCCCAACGCAGGTATCCATCCAGATTTTCTTTGGCTGCATACCAAGCCAGCCAAGATGCTTCGGCAGGATCGCTGAAAGTATACGTATTGGGTTGAGATTCGGAACAGCAGGTATAGTATGTAGTAATCTTTCCTTCGTCTTTCCGCTTCTTCTTCATCTCTTCGGTATATTTCATGCCTATTGCCACGCAATAGTCGTTCAAATCATCAGAGAGTTCTTCGTGGAGTGAACCTGCCAGAGAAACTTTATAGTTAGGATCGGCTTCGCGGATTATTTTAAAGGCTTCCATCATATCCTTCATTGGACGTTCGTCCATGGCGACGTGGGTAATGTCGAACCAACCTTTAGATTTCAGGTGGGCGGCGAAATCTTTCAACATAGTCACCCAAAGGTCATGGTAGGCCTTGTCTCCCGGTTTCGCTTTCAGTTCTTTCAGCGTGTTGGTTGCCTGGTCGAAGTATTGGAATGATAGTTTCCATGGAATCATGGAGTAGCACCCTATTTCTTTAGTGACTCCTAAGTCCATCATCAATTCAATCCATTTGTCGAAGATGGTATAATCGAACAGCCACGTGCCGTCTACTCTCTTCACCCAAGTAACCATTGTTTCGAACGGATCGTAAGTTTGTCCGCCCCAAGGGTGGTGCATGATGGAAACGGTGATTACTTTTCCTCCGGCATCTGCATAAGGTTGCAACTCTGTTTTCAAGGCTTTGAAATGCTCTTCCGACCATAACGGTACTTGATAATAGCGGGCTATGGCAAACGGATTCTGCCACAGGTCGAGATGGAAAGCCCATTGTTCGGGCTGAGGCAGCGTACGGTTCTGAACCTGAACGTTCAGTTTTAATTTGCCGATTACATCCTGTCCGTTTTTCACCACTACGTCTGATGAGTAATTTCCGGGAAGTGCGTTCTCAGGAATCCATGTACGTATCCAATATCCTTGTGATGTTTTTGCTTTCATGGGAAGAGCTGTCGCCAAGTGGTCGATTGGGTCGGCAACTAATGTAGAGTCATACTTCGACAGGTCCGGTCTGTGTCCGCAAGTTCCCTGTCCCTCCTTGTTGAGTCCATCCGTCATCACATATCTGACAAAGCCTTTCAGCATATTGTCCGAAGCAATTTTATCCTTACCCGATGAATGGGTGAGCGGACCGACTTCTACAGATACGTTCTCCAAATCGACAGGAGAAGAGATGACTAACTGAGCGGCTACTCTTTCTCCCTTCCAACCGGTGACGCTGATGCTTTTCTTGTTCAGGCGGGGATTCACCTCTTTCTTATATCGGGTATGCGTATTTCCCCAAGAGCACTGTGCTCCGGAAAGTCCTTTCCAAGATGCTTCGTCGGTAGGAGCAGGGTTGGTAAGTTCAACGTAGGTTGTCATTGGAAAAGGTGCTTGTTCGGTAGATCGTCCTGAATGTGTGATTCCCGTGGCATTTTGTCCATTAATGTAACAGGTACAGCATAGTCCTGTGAGAATGATACTTGTAATCTTAGTTTTGATGTTCATATGGTATATGTTTATAGATTCGGTTGCTCAAAGGCATAAACAAGGTGCAATATTAACAATAATATTCGGAGTAGGCAAATGAATGTTATTTCTTTTTGCGCATATCTCTTCCCTCATAGTTGCAGATAGCTTCTATCCAATCTTCCGTGAGTGGTATTGATACATGATTTTCTAAGTCGAAAGTGACCATGACCGATTTACAGATACATTTAACCTCTTGCGTTTTTGTGTCTATTACCCGTTGTAGCAGATGGAAACTTTTAGTTCCTATTTCGGATACGGCAGTCTGAACGGCAATGTGGTCTGACGAGAAAATCTGCTGAACGAAGTCTGCTTCGATATGAACGACAACAATACCGGTCTTCTCCCAATCCACTCCCGGACATATTGACGCGAAGTATTCAGTCTTCCCCAAGTCATAAAAAGAAAAATATACAGTGTTGTTGACGTGACCGAATTTGTCTACGTCATTGAAGCGCAACTGAATAGGCAAGGTATGATGAAATACGATTTCTTCCATAGTTTTCACATAATCTTTTTGATTTCGGCGCAAAAGTACTACTTTTGCGTGTTATTCTCAACAGAAAACAATCAAGAAATGATAGAAGATATTAAAAAAGCCTGTCAGGTGATGAATGAAGGAGGGGTCATCCTCTATCCCACCGATACCGTATGGGGTATAGGCTGCGACGCTACTAATGAAGAGGCCGTGCGCCGGGTGTATGAGATTAAGAAACGTGCCGATAGCAAAGCTATGCTGGTATTGGTAGACTCCTCCGTAAAGGTAGACTTTTATGTACAAGATGCGCCGGATGTGGCGTGGGACCTGATTGAGGTTGCCGACAAACCACTGACGATTATTTATTCCGGTGCCCGCAATCTGGCTCCGAACTTGCTTGCCGAAGACGGAAGTGTAGGCATCCGGGTGACGAATGAAGCGTTTTCCAAACGGCTCTGCCAACAATTTCGCAAGGCGATTGTTTCTACTTCCGCCAATGTCAGCGGGCAGCCGGGAGCTGCCAACTTTAGTGAGATAAGTGAAGAAATCAAGTCGGCTGTGGATTATATTGTCGGTTACCGCCAGGATGACATGAGTCGGCCGAAACCTTCAAGCATCATTAAGTTAGATAAAGGTGGAGTGATTAAGATAATTCGCGAATAAATGAGAAAAGAGGAGAAACTGAGTTTACTGCAACGTTGCATCAAGTGGCGGGAAAACAATATCAAGGAGAAGCAATTTATCCTGATATTGAGCTTTCTTGTGGGTATCTTTACGGCAATGGCGGCTTTGATACTGAAGTTCTTTATTCACGAGATACAGAATTTCCTTACGGAAAACTTCAATGCGACAGAAGCCAACTATTTGTATTTGGTATATCCGGTGGTCGGAATCTTTCTGGCAGGATTCTTCGTGCGCAATATTGTCAAGGATGATATCAGCCATGGAGTTACCAAGATTCTGTATGCCATTTCCCGCCGGCAAGGACGTATCAAGCGGCATAACATCTGGTCGTCTACCATTGCCAGTGCCATTACCATCGGATTCGGTGGATCGGTAGGAGCGGAGGCACCTATCGTGCTGACAGGTTCGGCAATAGGCTCCAACCTAGGTAGCGTGTTCAAAATGGAGCATCGCACACTCATGTTGCTTGTCGGTTGCGGTGCAGCGGGTGCGATTGCCGGAATCTTTAAAGCACCGATTGCCGGGCTCGTCTTTACCTTGGAAGTCCTGATGATCGACCTGACTATGTCTTCCCTGCTTCCATTGCTGATTTCGGCTGTGACGGCTGCCACCGTTTCTTATATCGTGACCGGACAGGAAGCTATGTTTAAATTCCATCTCGACCAAGCGTTCGAGTTGGAACGTATTCCTTTCGTTATCTTGCTGGGAATCTTCTGCGGACTGATATCACTTTATTTCACCCGTGCGATGAATTCCGTGGAGAGTGTTTTCGGAAAGCTCAAGAACCCTTATAAGAAACTGGCTTTCGGTGGTGTGATATTGAGTGTGCTCATCTTCCTCTTCCCACCTCTATATGGTGAAGGTTATGATACTATCGACCTCTTGCTGAATGGAACCTCGACAGCCGAATGGGACACGGTGATGAACAACTCCATGTTCTATGGCTACGGCAACCTGCTGTTGGTTTATCTGATGCTGATTGTCTTGCTGAAAGTATTCGCATCCAGTGCTACGAATGGTGGCGGTGGTTGTGGTGGTATATTTGCTCCTTCTCTTTATCTGGGCTGTATAGCCGGATTCGTTTTCTCGCATTTCAGCAATGACTTTGCGTTCTCGGCCTATCTGCCCGAAAAGAATTTCGCCTTGATGGGTATGGCAGGAGTAATGAGTGGCGTTATGCACGCACCGTTGACCGGAGTATTCCTGATAGCCGAATTGACCGGAGGTTACGATTTATTCCTTCCGTTGATGATTGTTTCCGTTAGTTCCTATCTGACGATTATTGCTTTCGAACCTCATAGTATCTATTCGATGCGTTTGGCAAAGAAAGGTCAGTTGCTTACCCATCATAAGGATAAAGCCGTGCTGACATTGATGAAGATGGAGAATGTGGTAGAAAAGGATTTTGTTGTCGTACACCCTGAAATGGACCTGGGAGAACTGGTGAAGGCGATTGCCGCTTCCCATCGAAATATGTTCCCCGTGACAGATAGGAAAACTGGTGAACTGCTGGGACTTGTCCTGCTCGACGACATTCGTAACATTATGTTCCGTCAGGAACTTTATCATCGTTTTACCGTTAATAAGTTGATGACATCCGCTCCTGCCAAAATCTACGATACGGACGGTATGGAGCAGGTAATGCAGACTTTTGATGATACGAAAGCATGGAATCTTCCGGTGGTGGACGAGGAAGGTCGTTACCAAGGGTTCGTCTCTAAATCGAAGATATTTAATTCATACCGGCAAGTGCTGGTACATTTCTCCGAAGATTAATAGAAGCTTTATGAAGAAAGAAGATTTAAGAATAGTATATATGGGTACCCCCGATTTTGCGGTGGAAGCCCTACGCCAGTTGGTAGAAGGCGGATATAATGTAGTGGGTGTGATTACGATGCCCGATAAGCCCGCCGGACGTGGACATAAAATCCAGTATTCCCCTGTTAAGCAGTATGCACTAGAACAGAATTTGCCGTTGCTTCAACCGGAGAAGTTGAAAGATGAGGCTTTCGTTCAGGCACTTCGTGAGTGGAAGGCGGATTTGCAGATTGTAGTTGCTTTCCGTATGCTTCCGGAAGTGGTATGGAATATGCCGCGGCTGGGTACATTCAATCTTCATGCTTCTTTGCTTCCCCAATATCGGGGTGCTGCTCCTATCAACTGGGCGGTAATCAACGGTGACACGGAGACGGGAATAACTACTTTCTTTCTGAAGCATGAGATAGATACCGGAGAAGTCATTCAGCAGGTGCGAGTACCCATTGCAGATACGGATAATGTGGAAGTGGTGCATGATAAACTGATGACGTTGGGAGGAAAGCTGGTTCTTGAAACGGTGGATGCCATCTTGAATGATGCAGTGAAACCTATTCCGCAGGAAAAAATGGCGGTGGTAGGCGAACTTCGTCCAGCTCCGAAGATATTTAAAGAGACTTGCCGGATTGACTGGAACCAACCGGTGAAAAAGATATATGACTTTATCCGCGGGCTGTCTCCTTATCCTGCTGCTTGGAGCGAACTAATCAGCCCCGATGGAGAAGCGGTAGTGATGAAAGTCTTTGAAACTGAGAAGATATACGAATCCCATCAGTTGGCTACCGGAGCAATTGTGACGGATGGAAAGAAATATATAAAGGTAGCCGTACCGGATGGATTTGTCTCTATACTTTCTTTGCAGCTTCCCGGCAAGAAACGTTTGAAAACAGATGAACTGCTTCGTGGATATCGCCTTAATGATGATTATAAAATGGCTTGAACCTAATATAAAAAGCTTATGAAACCGATTATATCACCCTCCATTCTCTCTGCCGACTTCGGATATCTGGCAAGAGACATTGAAATGATAAACCGCAGTGAAGCGGAGTGGGTACATATTGATATTATGGACGGAGTTTTTGTTCCTAATATCTCCTTTGGCTTTCCGGTATTGAAATACGTTGCGAAGCTGAGTAAGAAACCGCTGGATGTGCACTTGATGATTGTGAATCCTGAAAAGTTTATTCCGGAAGTGAAAGCCTTGGGAGCACACACGATGACGGTGCATTATGAAGCCTGCCCCCACCTGCACAGAGTGATTCAACAAATCAGGGAAGCGGGAATGCAGCCGGCGGTAACTATAAATCCAGCAACTCCAGTGGCTCTGCTTCAAGATATTATCCGCGATGTATATATGGTGCTTATCATGAGCGTGAATCCCGGATTCGGAGGGCAGAAGTTCATCGAACATTCCATAGAGAAAGTTCGTGAGTTGCGTGCGCTGATTGAGCGTACAGGTTCGAAAGCATTGATTGAAGTAGACGGTGGTGTGAATCTGGAAACCGGCGCCCGCCTGGTTGAGGCAGGAGCAGATGCTTTGGTGGCAGGCAATGCTATCTTCGGAGCGCCCGACCCGGAAGCGATGATTCGTCAATTGGGTGAATTGTAATTGCAACTGCAATAGTAACTGCAACCCCATACATTGACTACCAACTATATACATCAATATCCTTTTATACGCCTGGTTATCCCTTGGATAGCAGGCGTTTTTTGTGGCGAACACTTTCTCGGCGGTTCTTCCGAACTCTTTTGGGGAGGTCTGGCGTTTTGTCTTTTTGCTTGTCTGGCTATAGCTTTTTATTTCATCAAGCGTTATTCATTGCGATGGTGTTTTGGAGCAGCTACTTTTATTCTCTGCTTCATTGGTGGATGGATTGGCATAACGTGTCAGTTGAAACAGACTGATTATACCTTTCCGAAAGAAGAAACCGTCTATCGGGCAATGCTAACAGATACGCCCAAGGCGAAAGAACGAGCCTATTTATGCCCGGTGACATTGGAAGAACGATGTGATTCTGCAGGCGTTTATCCTGTAGAACGAAAAGCAATTCTATATCTATTGCGAGATTCAGCAACCGCAATTTCCCAATCATCAGCAATCACTCAATTGAAAGCAGGGGATGAATTACTGATCTCTTCCCGAATTGCCCCACCGGCCAACGGTAAAAACTTCGATGAATTTGACTATGCCCGATACCTGAAACATAAAGGAATCAGCGGAACAGGATATGTTGCAACCGGAAAATGGCGTTTACTATCTTCTACACCTGCCTCATCCATCAGATTTACTGCAAACACTTATCGCGAGCGAGTTATTTCGCTTTATCGGAAGTTAGGATTTAGCGGAGATGAATTGGCGGTGCTTTCAGCTTTGACGGTGGGCGATAAGACAGAATTGAGCGAATCCGTACGTGAAAGTTATTCGGTTGCCGGTGCCAGTCATGTGCTGGCATTGTCCGGTTTGCATATCGGGCTTCTTTATGTTCTGTTGTTTTTCCTACTGAAACCTGTTGCAAGGATGGGAATCGCCGGCAGAATCTTTCGTACCATTCTTCTCCTATTATTATTATGGTCTTTTGCCTTCTTTACCGGACTTTCATCGTCGGTAGTCCGTTCCGTGTGTATGTTCTCTATTTTGGCTATAGCCGAATTGTTTAGTCGTAAGACATTCACCTTTAATACGTTGGCTGCTACGGCACTGATTATGCTACTAATCAATCCGTTATGGTTGTTCGATATTGGTTTCCAACTCTCGTTTATGGCAGTCGCTTCCATTCTATTGGTACAGAAACCCGTTTATCGGCTTATACCTGTGAAGAACAGGATAGGGAAATATGCTTGGGGATTAATGAGTGTATCTATAGCGACGCAATTGGGTACAGCTCCGCTCGTTCTGTATTACTTTTCCCGTTTCTCCACTCACTTTCTGCTTACTAATTTAGTCGTCATCCCTTTGGTTACTCTTATTTTGTATGCGGCTATCGTGATGCTTCTTCTCACTCCGTTGCCTTGGGCGCAGTCATTGATAGCCGTCGGTGTAAAATCACTGCTGAAGGGGCTGAATGTTTTCATCCAATGGATAGAACAGCTACCATATGCCTCTATAGACGGAATTGGGATTTATCAAGTGGAAGTGTGTGGCATTTACCTCATCCTCGCGTTGCTTCTATATTATTTAGTGAAGCGTCGTTTCAGCAATCTCATATTGTGCCTGTGTTCAATCTTATTATTAAGCACTTATCATGTCACGATGCATTGGGTGAACCGTCCTCAACCAAGTATCGTGTTCTACAACGTTCGAGGCTGCCCAGCAGTGCATTGCATAAGCAGCGACCGCCAATCATGGATAATCTACGGAGATACGCTACCCGACAACAAAGAACGATTACAGCGAGTGGCGAACCAGTACTGGAATCGCTGCCAACTCTTCCCTCCTAAGGAAGTGACCGCTGACTATCAGGACGCCCGTCTCCGTCGTCATGAGCAAATCATATCCTATCAAGGATGCCGGGTTTGTATGATAACAGATAATCATTGGCGGAACAAATCCGCCGCTACACCGTTATATATACATTATCTCTACTTGTGCAAAGGCTACGAAGGACATTTGGAGGAACTCGCCCGACTCTTCTCTCCATCTTGCGTCATCATTGATGCATCGCTTTCGGTGTACCGAAAACAACTCTATGAGGAAGAATGCAAGCAGACGGGTTTGCGTTTTATCTCGTTATCCGAAGAAGGTTCTGTCCGGTTTTTGCTCTAAGTACAAAGAATTATCGTACATTTGCACCCACATTTAATAATTGCACAATGTGCTAATATGCCAATGTGCCAATGAAAAGAATGGTTTGAATTAAATAATTGAATAATCTAAAAATCGTGCGCAGCCAATTGGCATATTAGCACATTGGCAAATTGCCACATTATTTCTTATGTTGACGAAAGTAATTGAACAAGCCAAGATTGACCACTTCACTAAGTGGTTTGAACGGGCTGACAAAATAGTAATTGTATCTCATGTATCTCCTGATGGCGATGCCATAGGTTCTTCATTAGGACTATCTCATTTCCTGGAGTCGCAGGAAAAAACAGTAAACGTAATCGTTCCCAACGTCTTTCCCGATTTCCTGCGCTGGATGCCGGGTAGCAAAGACATCCTTTTATATGATCGCTACAAAGATTTTGCCGATAAGCTGATAGCCGAGGCGGACATTATCTGTTGTCTTGATTTCAATGCCTTGAAGCGTATTGATGATATGGCAGATGCCGTTGCCGCTTCTCCGGCACGTAAAATCATGATCGACCATCACCTTCATCCCGAAGAATTTTGCAAGATTACGATGTCTTATCCCACCATCTCTTCTACTTCCGAACTGATATTTCGTCTGATTTGCCGGATGGGTTATTTCAGCGACATCACCAAGGAAGGCGCAGAATGCATCTATACGGGGATGATGACCGATACGGGCGGCTTCACCTACAACTCCAACAATCGTGAGATTTATTTCATTATCAGCGAGCTTCTTACCAAAGGAATCGATAAGGATGCAATCTACCGTAAAGTGTTCAACACTTATTCGGAAAGCCGTTTGCGACTGATGGGGCATGTATTGTCGAACATGACTGTCTATTCCGACTATCACTCGGCTCTGATTACGCTGACGAAAGCCGAACAAAGCAAATTCAACTATATCAAGGGCGACAGCGAAGGCTTCGTCAACATCCCGCTGACTATTAAAAATGTTTGTTTCTCCTGCTTCCTGCGTGAAGATACGGAGAAGCCGATGATTAAAATATCCCTTCGTTCGGTAGGCACGTTTCCATGCAATCAGTTGGCTGCCGAATTTTTTAACGGGGGCGGACATTTAAATGCTTCAGGCGGCGAGTTTTTCGGCACGATAGAAGAGGCGAAAGCAGTCTTTGAGAAAGCGCTTGAGAAGTATAAACCTCTGCTGACGGCAAAAAGCTGAGTATGGAAGGTTAAAAGTGAATAGGGAAAGGTTAAAAGATACGAAGTTTCAAGTTCCCTCATTCAACTTTTGACGATTTTAAGATACATTTGTGCGGAATATAGCTAAATAACACATAATGAAGAAACTTGTATTTTTATTTCTCTCTTTGCTAACCATTGGAAGTCTGTTCCAGGCATGCGACAATTCGAAGACATATGCAGAAATGCTGGAAGATGAGAAGAATGCGGTGGAGAAGTTCATCAGAGATAGTGCCATTCAAGTAATTTCTGTAGAAGAATTCGAGCGTAACGATACCGTTACGAATCTGGATAGGAATGAATACGTCTTTTTCTCCAGTGAGGGAGTATATATGCAGATTGTAGATCGTGGTAAAGATGAAGTTGAACCTAGTGAAGAAGAACCGAAAACTGAAGCGGAATTAAACGAAGCTGCTAAATTTGTAGACGGCAACATCATTTGTACACGATATGTAGAGAGAAACGTAGATACACGCGAACTTACAGCTTTCAATGTACCTTTGCCGGAATTTATGGATTATGATACCTATTATGCCTATCCGCTGGTATTCCGTTATGTGAAAAAAGAAACATATTCAGCCGGTACATTCCTCGAAATGGATGTTCTGTGGGGTAGTGTGTATCAGACCACAGCAGTTCCGCAAGGATGGTTATTGGCATTGCCTTATTTGCGCGATAATGCTCATGTCCGTCTCATTGTTCCTTCTAAAATGGGACATCAAGCGGCTCAACAAAATGTAACTCCTTTCTACTACGATATTAGAGAATTCCGAAAAGCAAGAAGTTAAAGCACTAACATTAAATAAATCTTTTAGTTAATACCTATGACTCTAATCAAATCTATCTCTGGAATCCGCGGAACAATCGGCGGAGGAGCGGGCGAAGGACTCAATCCGCTCGACATTGTAAAGTTTACCTCAGCGTATGCAACTTTGATTCGCAAGACGTGCAAAGTAAAAAGCAACAAGATTGTTGTGGGACGTGACGCCCGCATCTCAGGTGAAATGGTGAAAAACGTAGTAGTCGGCACCCTGATGGGAATGGGCTGGGATGTTGTAGACATCGACCTGGCTTCTACTCCGACCACAGAGTTGGCTGTGACGATGGAAGGTGCTTGTGGCGGTATCATCCTGACAGCTTCTCACAACCCCAAACAGTGGAATGCACTGAAACTCCTCAACGAACATGGCGAATTTCTGAACGCTGCCGAAGGCAACGAAGTACTTCGCATTGCCGAAGCCGAAGAGTTTGACTATGCAGACGTAGACCATCTGGGTTCTTATCGCCAAGACCTGACTTACAATCAAAAACATATCGACAGCGTTCTAGCTCTCAAACTGGTTGACGTGGAAGCCATCAAGAAAGCAAACTTCCGGGTGGCAATCGACTGTGTCAATTCGGTGGGTGGCATCATCCTTCCCGAACTTCTGGAGCGTCTGGGTGTGCAGCACGTAGAGAAACTCTACTGCGAACCTACCGGAAACTTCCAACACAACCCCGAACCGCTGGAAAAGAACTTGGGCGACATCATGAACCTGATGAAAGGCGGCAAAGCCGACGTTGCATTTGTGGTAGACCCCGACGTTGACCGTCTGGCAATGATTTGCGAAAACGGAGTGATGTATGGCGAAGAATATACGCTGGTCACTGTTGCCGACTATGTGTTGAAACATACTCCGGGCAATACCGTTTCTAACTTGAGCTCTACCCGTGCATTGCGCGACGTAACCCGCAAGTACGGTATGGAATACAACGCTTCTGCCGTAGGCGAAGTAAACGTAGTGACGAAGATGAAAGCAACCAATGCCGTTATCGGTGGTGAAGGAAACGGTGGAGTAATCTATCCTGCCAGCCACAACGGACGTGATGCATTGGTAGGTATCGCTCTTTTCCTCAGCCATCTGGCTCACGAAGGAAAGAAAGTAAGCGAACTCCGTGCTACCTATCCTCCTTACTTCATGGCAAAGAACCGTATCGACCTTACGCCCGACACGGACGTAGACGCCATTCTTGCTAAAGTAAAAGAAATCTATAAGAGCGAAGAAATCAACGACATAGACGGTGTAAAGATTGACTTTGCCGATAAATGGGTGCACTTGCGCAAGAGTAATACAGAGCCGATTATCCGCGTATATAGCGAAGCGTCTACGTTGGAAGCTGCCGAAGAAATCGGCCAGAAGATTATGGACGTGATTAATGAATTGGCAAAGAAATAATATCATCTACAGTTAAACTGCCGGATTGATAAAGAAAAGTCCCGTGTATCCGTATCGAATGATTATTCAGATAGGATACGCGGGGCTTTCTATATCATATCAATCGGTTGCGAAATAAAATGGATAGAAACATTGCCTTTCGATTTCTAATCGTTACTTTTGCAGAGTAACCTATAAAGAAGAGAGGAGACGAGACGAGTATGAGATACCTTAATCCAAAAGCTGACCTGACTTTTAAACGTGTGTTCGGAGAACATCCCGACTTGGTGAAGAGCTTCCTGAACGCTCTGCTTCCTTTAGAGCCGGAAGAGAGTATCACCGATATCGAGTATCTTCCTTCGGAGATGGTGCCCGAGAATCCTTTGCGTAAGAACAGTATCGTAGATGTGCGTTGCAAAGATAAAAAAGGACGCTATTTCATCGTTGAAATGCAAATGATATGGTCGCCCGAGTTTAAGCAACGTGTGTTGTTCAACGCTTCCAAGGCATACGTGCGGCAGATGGGCTCCGGCGAGAAATATGACCTGTTGCAACCGGTGTATTCGCTTAATCTTGTCAATGATATTTTTGAACCCGAACTCGAAGAGTATTATCACTATTACCGATTGGTGCATATGCAACACTCTGAACGGATAATCAACGGTCTTCAACTGGTGTTCGTAGAACTGCCTAAGTTTACTCCTCACACGTATAGCGAAAAGAAAATGCAGATTCTATGGTTGCGCTACCTGACCGAAATTGACGAGAAAACCCGTGAAGTGCCCGAAGAGTTACTTGAGAATCCGGAGATAAAAAAGGCGGTAACCGTATTGGAAGAATCAGCCTTCACGCCGGAACAACTATTGGGCTATGAAAAGTTCTGGGATATCATCAGTGTGGAGAAAACGCTTGTAAGCAGTGCAGAAAGGAAAGGGAAAGAAGAAGGGAAAAAAGAAGGCATAGAAGAAGGGAAAAAAGAAGAGAAACTTCTCATCGCTTCCAATGCAAAGAAGCAAGGTTTATCTCCTGACATAATCTCCAGCCTTACCGGTTTGTCAATCGAAGAAATAGAGAGACTGTAACTTCTTTTGCGTGTGAAGTTATATAAATAGAAGTTCTAATAGGATGGATATGCGGGACTCTTTAATCATTAGAGCCCCGCATATCGTGTAGATTTACTTTTTTCTTATCCGTCGAGATTGTTTGACAAGCAAGATAGTGCCGGCGCATCCCCCACCGATAAGCCATAGAGTAGCCGCTCCTGTTCTTTTCCGTTTCTCTGTCACGCTTTCATTCAGCATGGATGTGCGGGCGGTATCTGCCGATTGGGTGCTCTTCTGCATATTCGTCATCAGTGTGTCCATATTCCTTTCATTGTGTTTTTGGTCTGCTATTGATGCGTTCAGTCTTTTCCGGTGAATGATAGTTGTTTTCTGCATAAATTCCTCGCATAGATTTTGTCGAAGGTCGAATGAGTCCGAAGTATGTTGTTGTGATGCGACTGCGTCATTGTTCAGCTGTGTTGCTTTGGCGGTCTGCGAAGTGACGGAAGCGTCCGACTTCATGACCGACAGGACGGAGCTTTTGTGACTGCCGCACGAAGAAGTGAGCATACACATCCCGAGGCAAATGCCTGTCAATGAGATGCCTCGCAACCAGCTTCGGACATCAAAGCACGGACAGGATTTGATAAATTCATTCGGTTCGATGCGTCCGTCACCGTTCAGGTCGGGCGAAGTGTCGCGATGTCCGAGTATGGTGCGTATGCCGAAGTATTCATGTTGCAGTTGGCATATCAGCGTTTTCATTGCATCTATTTGTGCGTTGGTGCGGGTGTCGGCAGGACGGCCGCAGTTGTTGAGTCCGCCGATGTAGCAAATGCCGATGCTCCGGTTGTTCCAACCCAGGCAGTGTGCTCCCGGTTTGCCGATGGGTCGTCCGTTCTCGATGGTCCCGTCGAGGCGGATGACGAAGTGGTAGCCTATGCCGTTAAAGCTCCTTTGCCGATGCCATCGGTCTATGTCCGCAGCAGTGAAATCTTTTCCGCAGGGAGTGGCGGAACAGTGGATGATGATAGAGTCGATTGTTCTCATGATTTGTTGGATGTATTAAAAGAGAATGTGTAGAAAGACTTAGTAATTGGAAGAAGGAGTTCGGTGAGCGCATCCGTGTATGACACACTGTTTGATTTCCAGTTCCTTGAGCGTTAGTTCCGTTTCGTGGCAATGGTTGATCCATTCCAGTTTGTCGGCTTGTTCCTTCCGCAGTTCGTTTTGCAGCGAGTCGATGGTGGAGTCCCGTTGAGCGAGCCGTTCTTCCAGCCAGTCCACCTGTTTGCGGTGGCTTTCGGCAGTCAGGTCGTCCAGAGACACTTCTTCGCGGCGTGCATCAGTCTTGCGGTGCGTCAGGAAGTGGAAAAGCCATTTAAGGGCTTCCAGTCCGCCTAAAGCGCTGATGAGTGTGATGATTTGTGCAGTTTCCATGGGTGTGATACATTAAAAGCGCCCGTTGCAGATTGGTTTTACGAATCGTCCGGGCGCTTCTATGTTACTTTCAGGAGCGTTATGCGGCCGGATCCGGTGTTTCTCCTCCATCCGGTTTCACGTCCGGCGTATTATCGTTCGGATTGTCATCGCTGCCCGATTCGTTTAGTTTGTTCACGCGGTCAACGTCTTTCAGTGTCAATCCGTCCGTGCGGGTAGTGGTGCCCGTGTTCAGTCGGATATCCTTGTCGGCACGGAAGCAGATGCGCAGCCCCGTGATGTCGGCGGCTGTAAACTCATCAGCCACGGTGGTTCCTTTACTTTGGGCGGCAAGGAAGAAGTATCCCAGCCCGTTGATGTTCACAGTTCGTCCGTCAATCAGCTTTCTCTTCAGTACCGTCCTGAAGTCCTTCAGTATGCTAAAGGAGGCTCCCTCGCTCGAGCCGGAAGTTCGGGCTATCTCCTGAGCGATTTCGTTCAGCGTGCACGGGGCGCTGTATTGATACGTGATTTGCGGATAAGTTTTCTTGGCAGAATCCTTGTCTGTAAGGTCTGTCGGTCTTGTGATTTTTCTGAATAAGATTGCCATAATCGGTTCCTTTCTTTGTTTTAAATGATACGTTTCGTTTTGAAATCTCAGTGCTTTGCTAACGTTAACGATACAAAGATAAGGGTTGGGCAACCGATTGGCAAGGACAGTGGATATGCTTGCTTTGAATGGTGTATGTGGTTGAATATTAGAATGTTAACCGTGCGATTCATGAGGGAATGTCTCACGAATTACCTTTTCGGGAAAAGAACCGGACAGAAGAAGGCGGAACAGCGGGTACTTATTGTTTCTCGTCGCCCCTGGGTTTGCCGTCATTCCAATCGAGATTGTAGAACTTAAGTAAATCATCGAGTTCCTGCATCGAATTCTTCCCTATATTGCGTATACGGTATACTTCATATCGCTCCCGTCGGGTTAAGTCTCCCAATGTGTATACGTTTATGGTCATCAAGCCACTGATGATGCGAACAGATAAGTTGAGATCTCGAATTTTAGTGTCTAATAGATTCTTCGTCTGACTTTCTTTTACGTGTATGGCATCTTGCACCTCTTTCAGCGCTATATTCTCGGTTGAAATCTTAGTGATTTGGTCGAGCAAGCGTTTGTTTTCTTCAACTAGCTCCGTGCAGTTTTTGATACGTTTGAGCCGGTTTATGCCTGTGCTCAGGAGGCGACGGACCCGTTCCTGAGGAATCTCAAGTCCTATGGCAATTTCAGATAGCGTGTGTCCCTTCAGAAACATTTTGACGGTGAGGACTTTTTTGTAGTCTTTGTCGAGTGTCAGCATACTGTAGGCCGTGTCAAACAAGTCGGCGAGCATATCCGCGTTTTTATAAATTTCGCTGTATACCCAGTTTCGGTCAGTGAGGTTCTTGCAAGTTTGCCGATACTCATTTTCCAGTTTAGTAATCTTGGCTTTGTATTCTTTGATATTCTTTTCTACCTCTCCGATATTTCCAAAAGATTCTCTAAGCGTTTCTACCGACTGATAATCCACCAGCGTGCCGGTAGTATCTCTGTTCCCTGCCAATAGTAGTCCTCTGGCTATCCAGTTACTGATTGTTTGTGGATGCACATTGAATATTTCTGCCGCTTCTCGTCGAGTGATGTACTTCTTTTCCATTCCGATTGCCTTTTATTTTGCTTGTGCAAATATAATACTTCTTTTCAAACATCTTTACCGTTCGATAGAAAAAATCGACTTCCATCTCCAAAAAGCCTTCATCAGACCTTCTTCGCTGATGCTTTGGATGTTGTATCGCTCAATGAAGCAGCGGACGGATTCTATATACGGGATGCCCTGTTGGCGTCGGTCTATAATCATTCTGTCAAAAAGTTCCAGTTGAAACTGGTTGAGCGTGCGTTGCTCGAAGAGCCGGATGGCGTCTTGTGTGAGGTAATTGTAACTTGCCGGATTTTTTCCTCGATGCGGAGCGGTGAGGCGCAGACAAATATTTCCCGTTTCGCGGAGCGGGGCATTGGCGGGGCGATGGGTGAGCAATTCCTGAATGGTGAATTGCAGGTAGCAACCGGCAGGAAGGTGCAGACTCCCGTTTTCGATGGAATCGGAGTAGCGTCCGTACAGATATTCGGCGAGTAAGGGTTTGATTTGGAAACGTAGTGTGTAGGGCATGACGATAGGGTTTTGCTGTGGTGTGGATAGTAGATAGGGGTCGGCACCGATGAAGGCACCTTCCGGCACCGGGGAGGACACTCCTCGGCACCGAGTAAAAATAGTCACCAGACGAGGTGCGCGGCCGTCACTTTCCGGGCGGCCGTTCCAGTTCACGGATAGCATCCGGGTCGCCCGATTTGGCTCTGCGGCACGTGTCGAGGTATTCTTCGTAGGACACGGGCTTTCGTCCGTCCGGCTCGGGGGCAGGGAGGGGGTCGGAGGGAGTGGCGGACGAACGGCTTTTGTGGCATTCTGTGGCATATTGACGCAGAAATTCCATGATTTTCAGCGGTGTGATGCTACCATAAAATGGACCGTATGTTCCAATTTTGACACGTGCGATGAACAGGCATATGTCTGCGGCGTTCATCCATGGGTAGGCGTTGAGTATGAGTGAAACCGTTTCGTTCAGTTGAGCGGGCAACATTTGCCAGCGTGCTTCAGTAGCTGCATTCAGGCTGTTGAGCTGTAGCTTCAGCCATTCCGTAGGGGTGAGGCTGCCGTAAAGATTGGCCAGCAACAGCATGGTAGGAATCTCCTGCTTTTTTGAAAGCGATTGGGGCGTGTATCCCGCAATCAGTAGTCGCTGTTGGAGTTCGGGTGGATAAGCGCGAAGGAAGTCATTCGGTGTCGGAAACCGTCGGTAAAATTCCAGCAGCTCGGAGTTGCTCGATGCGTTGGTCGGCTTCTGATTGTAGAAGGGGATTGGCATTTGCTGTGAGAGGTTCGTTTGCGGTTGCTGTTTCGTTGTGTGGGTAATGGTTGTCATAACATTGGTCTTTAGAATGGTTCGGAGAAGTGAGTTGAATGCATAGCCATGAAGCGAAGTGTCGTCGGAAGTCCCGTACTGACTTGTGCGACTCGCCTTCGTTCTGGAGCTTTCGGCAGAAGTGTTCCAGCCATATTTCCAGTTCGGGCTGTTTCAAAAGGTGGTTTTTGCACAGCGTCTGCGTCCATTCCTTATTTTGGATAGCAATGAGATAAGCCTTTTGTGTGGGTATGGGTGTGGAATCCTCTTCCCGATATCCGCTTCTCCTATCCTGTTCCGATATTCGATGTTCTTCTTTGTTTTCTTGTTCAGTGTTTCCTTCTTCCTCTTCCTTTTCCCCCTGCGGGGTGTCGGTTGGGTAGGGAAGGGGCGAAGCATCCTGTTCCGATAGGTGTCTTGTCTTTTCTATGGATTGGTGGGTCTGTTCGGATAGTAATAGCCTTATTTCCTCGGGTAGCTTGTCGTATTCTTTCCGTGCGGCAATCTTCATGCTGGGATTCATGGACTGTTGTGCCATCCAGTCGATAATGATGACATACCCTTCGTGGTATATCAGTTTCTTGATAATCTCAAGTTTCTTGATGCTTCGTCTTACGGCGGGTTCGCTGATATGGCATTCGTAGGCGAGCCTGCGGACAGATGTGCTGTAAGCTCCCAGCATATTGGTGGAAGAATTGGTGTTCAGATATATCCAAACCAATTTGTCGGCGGCCGAGAGCTCTTCAAACCATGTTTCGCTCCAGGTACGCACATTGATGTATCTTCTTGTTTCCATGTCAGTATCTTGTTTTAGATTCTTCTTCCCCACCCAGTGCCATCACTCTGTGGTAGCTTTCAATGACTTGGCGTGATTTGGGACCGATGATTCTTCCGCTTAACGTATTATACACCGTTTTTTCGGAAACTCCTGCAAGTTGTGCCACTTTTAGCTTCCAACCTCTTGGCGGAATAAGAGGAGTGTGTCGATGTTGGTTACTTTTCTGCTCCATGTTCGTTTTATTTATATTAATTCATTATATTTGTCCCCAATTACTTGATAAATGGAGACTTTATTTCTTCATTTCGGGGGTAAATTTAGAGATTAGTATTGATAAAACAAAAGATTATGTCGGAAGATTTGATATATTTCTCAAGAAACTTGATATTTATCAGGAAATATGTGAATGTGACACAGGCAGGACTTGCGGAAAAGTTGGGGATCAAGGCAAATACAATCTCCAACTATGAGAAAGAAGTGACTACCCCCGACTTTAAGATATTGGTAAAGTTGTGCAAATTGTTTAGTATCCCTACCGACATGATGCTGAACACCTTACTCACTCCTACCGATTTGGAGGCGCAGCCGGATTGGCTAAAAAACGTCCGGCGAAACTTCAATTTGAATGATATCGATTCACCGATTATTTCTCAGGATACAGTTTTGCACACGGATAGTGAACATCTTTACAACAAGCAATTACTTGAACTATTGGAACGTAAGGATGAAACGATTATGGAGTTGAACCGCCAAATCGGTCGGTTAGAGTACAAAATCGAGTTACTCCAGAAAGAGAATAAAACGGACCTCTAAAATAATATAAGATAATTTAGGATATACTATGAGAACACGTCTTGTAATGGTTATTATACTGCTACACTCACTGACTGCCGTTGCCGACAATGAGAGAGATACTTATTTCTTCTCGAAGGTAGACTATCAGCAGGGGCTGTCGAATAGTGCGGTGCTTTGTCTGTTTCAGGACAATGTCGGGTTGATGTGGTTTGGCACCTATGATGGGGTGAACTGCTGGGACGGAAAGACGATGGAGGTGTATCGGTCCGACTTCTCGGCAGACAAGACCCTTAGCAACAATGTGATTCATTCCATTTCGCAGGCAGACAGCAGTTGTCTCTGGATTGCCACTCACCTGGGCGTGAACCGTTTTTCGCAAAAGACACGGCAAGTGGTCGGCAATTACGATTTTCAGGGAGATTACTATGTCTATTCCAACAGTCAGGGCAATACGTGGGTGATTGCCGACAATGAAGTCAATTATTATAATACTCACCATCAGTGCTTCGTTCCCGTCAAAATGCCGGCCTTGTCGGTAGACAGTATGGAGCAACGTGCCTTTGTGACGGAGGATGGCGTACTCTGGTTGTTTCCCCTTCACACAGGGCAAATTAAACATTACTCGCTCAGCTCGTTTGCTGCTGCCGATACCTTGTCGAATCAGTTAACCGTAGCCACTACCCGATTTCATTCAAAAGCGATTGAGGACATTTTCTATCAGAACGGCATCTTCTGTTTCATCGATTGCGACAAGGATTTGTATATGTACGACATCTCCCGTAAGTCTAAGATTTATATCCGTAACCTTTCGTCGCTGGTGCAGAAGTATGGCGTAATCACAGGGATAGTTCCTTATTATGAGGACATCATGATTGCGTTTCGTGCCAACGGGCTGATTCGGTTGCGAACATCGCGCAAGTATGAAGAAGAAGTAGTCAACCGCAATGTACGTATCTATGGCATTTACCGTGACCCCCGGCAGGGAATGCTTTGGATTGCATCGGACGGGCAGGGTGCCGTGATTTATGCCAGAAAATATTCCATCGCTACGAATCTTATGCTGAACCGCATCTCGACCGGACTGAGCCGGCAGGTACGTTCGGTGATGACCGATAAATATGGAGGATTGTGGTTCGGAACCAAAGGCGACGGCTTGTTGCATTTGCCCGATTATCGCGATGAGACGGTAAATCCGGCTGCCTCGGCGAAGGTCTATTCTCCCGGGAAAAAGCAAGATGTGGCTTCGTACGTGAAATGGGACCATGAGTTTCATGTTTACAAACTGGTTCAGAGCCGCTACATGGATGGTTTCTGGGTGGGTGCGGGCAAACCGGGGTTATTCTATTATTCATTTAAGGAAGATGCCTTGCGGCAGGTAGAAAATATAGCCGAGAAGCCCATTATCGAAGTACACGATATATATGAAGAAAGCGACAGCGTGCTTTATGTCGTTACGGCAGGCGTAGGATTCTACAAACTGTTGCTCGACAAAAAGGAGGGCAGAGTCCGTGTCAAGCATCAGCAACGTTATCATTTCTTTCATGAGCAACAAGAGATTTCGATGTTCTACCCCATGCTTGCCGAAGGAGATTCCATCCTGTGGCTGGGAAGTCGCGAGAGAGGGCTGATACGTTTTGACAAGCGCACGGAGGAATACCGGGTCATCTCTCTGAAAGAAATACTCCGCAAATCGGTGGATGATGTGCTGAGCCTTTATCGTGCGCACGACGGTAAGATATACGTGGGCACTACCTCCGGACTGGTATGCCTAACCTTTCATGATAAGAAAATAGAAGCTCAGTATATCGGTCGTGAGCAAGGACTGCTGAACGACATGATACACGGTGTGCTGGAAGACGGTAACGGCTTGTTGTGGCTTGGCACCAATCGCGGACTCATCAAGTATAATCCTAAAAACGGAGCTTCGCACGATTATTATTACACGGCAGGTGTGCAGATTGGAGAATTTAGTGACGATGCTTATTATCAGTGCCCCTACACGGGAAATCTGTTCTTCGGAGGGATTGACGGACTGCTTTATCTGGACCGGAAAGTAGCTGCGGCACCCGAATATTACCCGGACATCTTGCTGCGCCGGCTGTGGATTGGACGGACGGAGGTCAGCTTGGGCAATTATTATACCGATGACGGAAAAACGTTGCGGCTGAAAGGTGCCGACGCTTCTTTCTCCCTCTCTTTTGCCGTGCCCGATTATCTGACAGGTGAAGAGGTGGAATATTCCTTCATTCTCGAAGGATATGATAAGCAATGGACCTTCTTCAGCAGTATCAATGAAGCATCGTATACCGAAGTGCCCGCGGGCAATTATGTTTTCAAAGTACGCTATAAGAAAGACGTATTCGATACGGAGTATAAGATATTCTCTATACATATCCATATCCTTCCTCCGTGGTATCAGTCGACGTGGGCATACATCTTCTATATCCTTCTGGCAGTGCTTTTCGTAGGATATCTGCTTCATTTGCTTCGCAAATATATTCTTCACGAGCAGATACTGAAGCGACTGCTCAATATGGAGAACCATAAAGGAGCACCGGGAAGCGGCAGCTACAATCGCGATTTGCTCGATAGCTTTACGCTTATTTACCACGCTTGCGACCAGTTGCGTGCAGAGAATACCACCTATGAGCAGCGTCGCCAGCAGGTAGAACTCATTCGCGAGACTGCGATGACCGCTCTCTTCCGCCCCGAGGCACTGTATTCCGAGAAACTCAAACAGTTTTATCCCACCACTTTCGTGCTTTCTGCCCGTATGTGTATTCAGGAGTTATCTCTGGAGGTACTTCGCACGTTGCAGGAACAAGGTGTGGATGTTTCACCGATACAATCGTCGGTTCCTGCCAACTATACTTTTCCGGTATATAAGAATGCGTTGCGCTGTATCTTATATTATTGTTATCAGTCGGTTTGCCAGAAACCATCGGCTGCCGGAGTCACGGTAAGCGCGCGGGAGGAAGAAGGTAAGATGCTGCTAATGATAACTTCTGCCGACGACAGTCTGGAAGAATTGCGTGACCAGCTCACCGGAACGCTTTGTCCCGTGTCTGATAAGAAAGATGTCGATTGGTCATTTGCCATTCAGATGATGCTCTGTTTTGTGCAATCGTCTTTGGAGCAGCTTCATGCCACTGTGCATTATGTAGCACCCGAAGCTGGTGGTCGTAGCCTGCTGCTTGCTTTTGAGCCTGCCGTGCTCACCGAAGGACAGGCAGATAATAAAAAGACAATTCTGTTGTTGGAAGATAGTGAAGAAATCGTATGGTTAATCACCGGTCTGCTCTCCGAAGAATATTCGATACGTGCGGTGAAGAGCGTGCAGGTAGCGTTCGATGAAATTCGCCGCTCGGTTCCGGCTGTGTTTCTTGTAGACATGGCCATGTATAGCAACGAAGAGAGTACATTCATGGAGTACGTGGGTAAGAATCGTACCTTGTTGTCGAAGACTGCTTTCATCCCGATGCTGACATGGAAAGCGAGCTCCGCCATTCAGCGCGAACTGATTAAGTGGTCGGATGCCTATATCGTGCTGCCTTACGATATTCTCTTCTTGAAGGAAGACATCCATAAAGCCATCTACGGCAAGCGCGAAGCCAAACAGATATATCTGGAAGATTTGGGTGAGTTGGCAGGGCAGATTGTTTGCACTACGCAAGAACAGGTGGACTTTATCCGACGACTCCTGCAAGTCATTGAGCAAAACCTAAGTCAGGAGGATTTAGGTTCTACACTGATAGCCGACCGTATGGCAATGAGCCCGCGTCAGTTCTACCGGAGATTTAAAGAAATCTCCTCCATGTCTCCCAGCGACCTGATTAAGAATTACCGCATGGAGAAAGCCGCCCGCCTGCTGCTCAATGAAGAGCTTTCTATTCAGGATGTCATTTCGGATGTGGGCATATCCAGTCGTTCTTATTTCTATAAGGAGTTTGCCCGGAAATTCGGGATGACGCCCAAAGAATATCGTGAGCAGAAAAAGAATCCCTGATTTACTTGTGCTTTAGATTGTACGCTCGTTGTGCTATTGAAGTGTCAATGTATTGTAAACTAGGCATTTAATTTGTGCTCTGATTGCACGCTTTGTGTGCTTTCCAATCAATGTCATTTTGCCTGTATTTTGTCACTCCTGAGGATTGATAATAACTGGAAACGAGTTTAATTTGCTTCCGTTAACAAGTAATTAAACATGTTTGATAACCTTATTATTAATCAAAAAAACAAGTAACATGAATTTGTTTGGAATGGAAAAACATCACACGAGGTCGATGTGGCTACTGGCAATCCTAATTGCATTTAGTACAACAGTGTGTGCACAGGGCACTTCGGTTACAGGACGTGTCTCGGACGAGAAGGGGGAGTTGCTCATTGGCGTGAGTGTTCAGGAAAAAGGTACTACGAATGGAACCATTACTGATACGAATGGGCAGTACAACCTTAAGTTATCTACTAAAAATCCTATATTGCTAGTCTCTTATATAGGATACAAATCTCAGGAAGTAAAGGTGGGCAAGCAGCGGGTGCTTGATGTCGTTCTGGTAGAAGATGTCTCTGCTTTGGATGAAGTTGTAGTTGTGGCGTTTGGTCATCAGCGTAAAGTGTCGGTGGTAGGAGCGCAGTCTTCCATGAAGATAGAAGACATCAAGATGCCGACAGCCAATCTGTCTTCCGCCATTGCAGGACGTTTGCCGGGTGTAGTAGCTGTGCAGCGTACGGGAGAACCGGGACACGATGATTCCGATCTTTGGATTCGTGGTATTTCTACACTGGCGGGGCAGAACTCCAAACCGCTGGTATTGGTGGACGGTGTGGAACGTAGTTTCAACAACATCGATCCCGAAGACATCGAATCGTTCACAGTGTTGAAAGATGCTTCCGCCACAGCCGTATACGGTGTGCGTGGTGCCAATGGTGTAATCTTGATTAAGACCAAGCCGGGTAAAGTGGGTAAGCCGCAGTTCTCAGTCGACTATTATGAAGGTTTTGTGACCTTGACCAAGAAACCCGAAATGGCGGATGCATTTACCTATATGGATGCTGCCAACGAAGCCTACATGGATACCAGAGGCAGTAGGTTGTATTCTCAGCAATACATTGATGCTACAAAGAAAGCCCACGGCTTGTTGCCGAACGACAATCCGCTGATGTATAATTCTTATCTGTATCCCAATGTGAACTGGATGGATGAACTGTTTAATGATTGGGGACACAATCGCCGTGTGAACGTAAGCGTGCGTGGTGGTGTGCCTAATGCTACATACTACGTTTCATTGAGCTATTACAACGAAAAAGGTCTGACGCGCACAGCGGAAATGGAGAACTACGATGCTAACATCCGCTACGACCGTTACAACTATACAGCCAACCTGAACCTGAAACCGACCGAAACAACTACTATCGACTTGGGTTTCAGCGGCTTCCTTTCGATGGGTAACTATCCTCAGCAGTCTACCGGTGACCTGTTTGCGTCGGCTATGGAAATCAATCCGGTGTATCTGCCGTTGCTGATGCCTGATGGTTCCGTGCCGGGTATCTCTACCAATGGCGACCTTCGTAATCCGTATGCCGACTTGACTCGTCGCGGTTACAAGAATGAATCGAGAAACCAATTGAACTCCAATATTCGTTTGACGCAAGACCTTGGCTTCTGGAATTGGAGCAAAGGATTCTCTGCCACAGCAATGTTAGCTTTCGACGTGCACAACAGCCGTGACCTGAAGTATAACAAGCGTGAAGATACCTACAACTTTGCCGGAACAAAAGACGAAAACGGCTTGTGGAATGACGATGTGTTTGATGCAGAAGGGAATTATCGCTATGCATTGACCTATACGGGTCATAAAGATTTAGCCTTCGAGCAAGGTGCATCCGACACCAGAAGTACTTATTTCGAGGCTTCTTTGAATTACGACCGTTCTTTCGGCTTGCATCGCGTAGGCGGGTTGTTGCTCTACAATCAGAAGATATATCGTTCAAGTTCAGACAATCTGGTAGGTTCATTGCCCTATAAGCAGCAAGGTTTGGCTGCCCGCGTCACTTATTCTTGGAACGACCGTTACTTCTTCGAGGCAAATGCCGGATACAATGGTTCCGAGAACTTTAGTCCGGACAAACGTTTCGGTTTCTTCCCCGCATTCGGTTTCGGCTGGGCTGTCTCCAACGAATCTTGGTGGGAACCTTTGCAAAAAGCGGTGTCATACTTTAAGATACGCTATACCGACGGTTTGGTTGGTACGGATGCAGTAACGGGACGTCGTTTCATGTACCTCGACCAGATGGGTAGTCTGGATGGTTATCGTTTTGGCGACCAGAACAATAGTGTAGGCGGTTGGGGCTACAGCAAGTACGGAGCCAACGTAGGTTGGTCTACTTCCCGCAAGCAAGACTTGGGTGTCGACCTGAAGTTTATGAACGACAATCTTTCGCTGACATTAGACGTGTTTAAAGAACATCGTAAAGACATCTTCATCACCCGCCGTGTTATCCCCGATTATTCTGGATTCGTAGAGATGCCTTATGCCAATTTGGGCATTGTAGACAATAAAGGTTTTGAAGCTAGCATGGAATATACCCAGCAACTTGGCAAGAAATGCTTCCTGACTGTTCGCGGTAACTTCTCATGGAACGAAGATAAAATCGTAGAGAACGATGACCCGCGCGTACAATATCCGTGGATGGAAAAGAGAGGAACAAACGTGAACGGACGTTGGGGATGGATTGCCGAAGGACTGTTCACTAGCGAAGAAGAGATAATGGACCACGCCAAGCAGTTTGGTGAAGGACATCCGGGACAGATTTCTAAAGTAGGTGATATCAAGTACAAAGACTTGAACGGTGACGGAGTGATTGATGACTACGACCAATGTCTGATAGGTCAGGGAGACGTGCCCAAGATTTATTACGGTTTCGGTGCCGACTTGCAATTTGGTGACTTCTCTATCGGTGCACTCTTTGCCGGAAATGCTAAAGTAGACCGTAGTCTGGGTGGCAATGCCATTTATCCTTTCAACGATGGTTCGGGCATCACTAACTTGTATGCAAACATCACCGACAGATGGTCTGCCGACGACCCTACCAATCAGGATGTGTTCTATCCGCGTCTGCATCACGGCAACAATGCCAACCAGAACAATATGAAAACCAGCACATGGTGGCAGAAAGATGTCAGCTTCCTGCGTCTGAAGCAATTGACACTTTCCTACCAACTTCCGAAGCAGATAATCAACCGGACATTCTTGAAGAGTGCGCGCATTTACGTGATGGGAACTAATCTGCTGACCTTCTCTAAATTCAAGATGTGGGATCCGGAATTGAATTCCAACAATGGTACCGCTTATCCGAATGTACGTACCTATTCAGTGGGAGTGAACGTGAGTTTTTAAACAATAATCAGTTAGCAAGGATATGAAAAATATATTTAAGATAGGAACTATGGCACTGTGTTTGGCAGTCGGGCTTAGTTCGTGCAATGATTTCTTCGATGCAATCCCCGGTCAGCAATATGACTTAGAGGATACATTTACCAATCGTGCGAAGACGGAACAGTTTCTGAACAACGTATATAACTATGTGCCCGATGAAACAATCGAGCGTGCTGCCAAAAACACGATGTCGGGAATCTGGACCACCGGTTCGTTGGAGTGCAAACTTTCGTGGGACGGAAACAACGGTAGCGAGTGGGCTTCCGGAGCTACTTATGCCGGTTCTTCATGGATTAACTTCTGGTACATCGAATACTATAAAGGGATTTCCCGTGCCAGTACGTTTATTATGAATGTAGACCGTTGCCTGGAAGCATCGGCTGCACAGCGCAAGCAGTGGAAGGCGCAAGCCAGAGCTTTGCGTGCTTTCTATTACTTCATGCTCTTTCGTTCTTACGGTCCGTTAGTGATTCTGGGCGAAGAACCTATCCCATTGGATATTTCGACCAGCGAGCTGTTGAAAGAACGTAATTCGGTAGACGAATGTGTGGAGTTTATCACGAAGGAATTTGATGATGCGGCAGTCGATCTTCCCGCAAGATATGACGGCTCCAATTTGGGACGTATAGACGCAGCAGCTTGTAAGGCATTTAAGGCAAAAGTGCTGTTGTATGCTGCAAGCCCGTTGTTCAATTGCAATCCCGATTATGCCGGTATCGTCAATCCGGAGAGTGGCAAGCAACTCTTCCCGCAAGATAAATCGCAGGAAAGAGCGAAGTGGGAGGCTGCTCGCGAAGCTTACCAAGCATTCTTCAATGAATATGGAAACACCTTCTCGCTGTATACCGAAAGGACATCCGATGGTAAGACTGATTTCTATGAATCTTACCGCAAAGCGACTTCCGGAGTAGTTTACGGTGCGGAGAATAAGGAGCAGATTTTCATTCGTTTGGCAGACCATAATTATCGCTCTTACGAAACCACTCCCTACCACTCAGGATACGATGATAACAATAATGCATTGAGAGGTGGTCTTGGATTTGGTGTGCCGCAGGAGATGGTAGACTTATACTTTACGAATGACGGTCGTCGAATTGTAGAAGATGAGGACTACGAAGAATACACCGGCGTGCCTTCCAGCGAGCATTACGGCTGGCCGACGGACTATAAAGACCCTGTGGTGGGTAGCAGAACCTATTTCAAGCAGAATACAAATAGAACTTTGAAGCAATGGGCTAATCGTGAGCCGCGCTTTTATACCAACATTACATTTCATGGATCAACTTGGTTGAAGACGGATACCCCGCGTGGAGAAGTAACGACTGAACTGACCTATAACGGTAATTCCGGTTATGCAAGTGCTAATTGGGACGCTCCATACACCGGCTACGGTATGCGTAAGATGGCATCGAAAGAAGGAAGTAGTAGTTCCAAACATTGCGCCACTTTACTTCGCTTGGCAGATATGTATTTAGGATATGCCGAAACCCTGAGCGCTTGCGACCAACGTGGTGAAGCCATTAAGTATGTCAACATGATACGTGCCCGTGCCGGTATCCCCGGATATGGCGCAGCAGGCACTAAGGATGCAAACGGATTTGACTGTATTCCTTATGAAGACACCCGTGACGGAGTAGACAAACGCATCCGTCGTGAACGCCTGATTGAATTGATGTTCGAGTGGAATCACTTCTTCGACGTGCGTCGTTGGAAAGTGGCCGATATGGCTGTGGGCGACGACTGGATTTATCCTAGCTATCACCGCGGAGGCGAAGGCGGAGCTATCCATGGCATGGCATTCCGTTTCGATGCTCCTGCATTCTTTGAGAAAGTAGTGGTGGAAACACGTACATTCTTGCCTAAGCACTACCTCTTCCCGATTCCCGACCAAGATGTGCGTCGTAATCCGAAGATGGTACAGAATTTGGGATGGACAACGGAGTAATATACTCCGGTTGTCCGGTCTGTGAACAAGTTTAGTAATTAATGAGAAGTATAACAATGAAGAAACATCAACTAAGAATTAGCGATACGGGCGCAGTGAAGAGAATCTTTTATCTCTTCCTGCTGTCCATCCCCCTCTGTCTGGCAGGATGTTCGTCCGACGACGATGGAGAAGGCGATGGCGGAGAAGAGCCGGGTGGAGATGCACCGGTTTCATACGTGCTTGGTTCGGGCAACACCAATATGCCGTCTAGCGGTACAATTATAGCGCAATATGGGGATGCTCCTGCAGGTTCGGAAATCAGACGGCTGGTAGATGATGATGCAGACACGAAATATGTCACTTATCATAGCAGTTTCTATATCAACTGGAACGGAAACAGTAGCAAGGCTGTCACCGGCTATTCGTTGACATCGGCTGCCGACACACCCGAGATGGATCCGAAATCGTGGATGCTCTACGGCTCGAATGACAATGCCACGTGGACCAAACTGGATACACGGGATAATCAAAGCTTCGAAGCAAGAAAAGAAGAGAAGAACTACGAGGTGGATAATGCAACTGCCTATCGTTACTATCGACTTTCCATCGAAGCCAACAATGGCGGTGCTGCCACTCAGATAGCCGAATGGAAACTGGTGGCTGTGCGCTCCTACACGGAAAACATCAACGACTTGATTTCCAGCAAAGGCTCTAGCACATTTAGTGCAATCACCCCGATGGGCAAACAGCACGAGAACGACTTGGAAGCTACGGCAGCCGACTTGAAATGGCTTGCCGACCCTGCCGAAGAGCCCGAACCATTTGGAGATAACGGAACGAAGATGGCTTGGAATACATTCAATGTCGTGTCACTTTATCCAAATGGCAATGCCGTCCCTTCGGATGTAAACCAACGTTGGGTAGGCGACTGCTGTGCGTGTGCCGTATTTGCGTCGATGGCTTATATGTATCCCCGCTTCATTAAGCACATTATCAAGGACAATATGGATAAGACTTACACCGTCACCATGTACGACCCGAAAGGAAAACAAATCCCGGTGGGTGTAGGCGGCGACTACTTTATCGGTAATAGCGGCGATTTAGGTGCTTTGGGTGGCAGAAACAAAGAAGTCACTTGGGCAACGATTCTCGAAAAGGCGATGATGAAATGGCGTCAAGTCTATCTGGGCTCATCCAACGTAGGCGGTATCGGTACCGAATATGTATCTGCCATCTTCACCGGCGACGGTGAAAGCGTTGGCTTCGGTGCAAATGTCTTAATAGCCGATGACTTGAAACGTGCAGTGGAAGTATCGCTCAAACAAGGCCGACTCGTTATAGGAGGTTTCACAAGAGGCGGCGAACAAGTGGATGAAAACTGGCAAACCACCAGTGCCCATGCGTTCACGTTCATCCTTCCCGACGACGATTCCCATCTCTTTAAGATGCGCAATCCTTGGGGCGGCACTACCGACGGCGTGATGAAAGTGAAAGATGACAACCGGATTCCGCCGCTAATCGACCTGCGCATTTGTGCACCGGGGGCTGCCAAGAACTATGGCGTTGGACCGGATTTGGGAGGATACATACCTAATTATTGAATTCAAACCTTAAAAGAAGAACATCATGAAGAGATTAACTTATATAATGCTGTCGTTATGCTGCCTTACACTATACAGTTGTGGTATGACGGAACCCTGGAGAGACTGGGAAAATGAAGGTGACATGAGTGCAGACCGCCTGCGTCCTTCGGAAGTAAAGGAGCTTCTCTGTGCAGGAGACGGGTGGAAAATGACCTATGAGGGAGTAACATTCTATTTCCAATTCGACGAAGAAGGAAATGTAAACTCTGATTCCAACGAAGGTCTGTTGGAGAATGCGGTTAATACTGAATATTCTTTGGACTTTCAAGGCGAAAAGGTGGTTCTACTCACCTTACTCAATGGAGGTATGATGCAATACCTGCCGGAGAATCAGGAGACTAAGTTTGTCATTACCGGTTATTCCGATTCGAATATTACCGCAAAAGGACAGACGTATGGAAAAGAAATGATTCTGCTTCCTACCACTACCGCAGAGTTGCGACAAGCACAAGAAAGCAAGCGATTGGCTATCATTGCCTATCGGAAAGAACAGGCTTTGGACTTGTTCAAGAGTGAGTTGAACAATGGTGTGTTCCGCAACGAATCATCAGAGTTTATGGCACACTATCTCATTACTTGCGATGAGGAAGAACATTGGGGCGTGAAAGTCTCAGCCATTGTGGACGGTGTGGTGAAACACACGGTATATCAGATGACTATTGACACCACGGGTGATGAAGATGCCGAGTTGACATTCAGTGGTAATGTGACGATAGACGGGACAACCATCAACAAATTCTATTATAACTACCTGAGTGGTAGCCTTAGGACGAACGTTGCAAGTGTGGTATGCGATACCCGGAAGGCATCCGCCATTGCAGCATGGTATGCTTCCGGCGATTGGAGAACGCATATCGTGGACCGGGATGTAATCTATGAAGGGTTCAAAGATATCTTCCATGCCGGTGTTGAGTTTGACGATCGTAATCCGAGGAATCTGGTTGTATGTCCTTGGAGCGGTATGGGGTCGTATATTGGTATCAAGCCCACTGTGACGGCAAATGATGAGACAGGCCGTATCTTCATCAAGTTGGGCGAAATCTATGACATATTCGGATGGAACAACAACCCGGCTGACTACGAACGTGTGCAGCAGGATTACGAAAAGCTACTGTCGTTCTGTGGCTCGGTCGATGGTCTTTATTGGACGTACAACGACAACAACAACATGGTATATGTTCTTAGCGCCACAGGTGAACAATGGTTCAGAATGAAACAATAAATAACTCTTTACCATACTAACACTTACCCCATGAATAAAAAGAAACTATTATCTCTCGGAGTCTCCCTGCTATTGGGAATATCTTCCCTTTCCGCACAGATGCAGAAGCAGCCGGTAGATTATGTCAACCCCTTGATGGGAACCGACTCCAAAATCTCACTCTCCAACGGCAACACCTATCCCGCCATTGCCCTCCCTTGGGGAATGAACTTCTGGATGCCGCAAACCGGAAAGATGGGAGACGGTTGGGCATACACGTATGCTTCCGATAAAATCAGAGGATTCAAGCAAACCCACCAGCCCAGTCCGTGGATTAACGACTACGGACAGTTCTCCATCATGCCGATGACCGGACGGTTGAAAATAGACCAAGACCAGCGTGCAAGCTGGTTCTCGCACAAGGCGGAGAAAGCTACTCCTTATTATTACAGCGTCTACCTCTCGGAGTATAACATGACGACGGAAATAGCTCCGACCGAACGTTGCGCCTACTTCCGTTTCACCTTCCCCGAAACGAAAGATGCGTATGTAGTGATAGATGCCTTCGACCGCGGCTCGTACATCAAAGTGATTCCTGAGCAAAACAAGATAGTGGGCTACACCACACGCAATAGTGGCGGCGTTCCGCAGAACTTCAAGAACTATTTCGTGATTGAGTTCGACAAACCTTTCACTTTCAACAAGGTGTGGGCGGACTATCACACCGTAGAGCAGCACTTGGAGCTCCAATCCAATCACGTAGGAGCCGCCATCGGTTTTGCTACAAAGAAAGGCGAACAAGTGCACGCCAAGGTGGCTTCTTCATTCATCAGCCCCGAACAAGCGGAACTCAACCTGAAAGAAATCGGAACCAAAACCTTTGAGCAAACCAAAGAAGCCGGACGCAAAGCCTGGAATGACGTGCTGGGACGCATCAAAATAGAAGATAGCGATGAAAACCGGATGCGTACGTTCTATTCCTGTCTGTATCGTTCCGTACTTTTCCCCCGTATGTTCTACGAGGTAAATGCGAAGGGAGAAACGGTGCATTACAGTCCCTACAATGGAGAAATCCGTCCGGGATATATGTTTACCGATACCGGATTCTGGGATACGTTCCGTTGTCTGTTCCCGTTTGTCAACTTGGTCTATCCGTCGATGGGCGAGAAGATGCAGGAAGGATTGCTGAACACCTATCTGGAAAGCGGATTCTTTCCCGAATGGGCAAGTCCGGGACACCGTGGCTGCATGGTCGGCAACAATTCCGCTTCCGTGGTGGCAGACGCTTTTATGAAGAACATCACGAAAGCCGATGCGGAGAAGATGTACGAAGGATTGCTGATAGGAGCCAACAGCGTGCATCCGAGAGTTTCTACTACCGGACGTCGCGGATACGAGCATTACAACAAACTGGGCTATGTGCCTTACGATGTGAATATCAACGAGAATGCCGCACGTACGCTGGAGTATGCCTACGATGACTGGTGCATCTACCGCATGGGGCAGAAGTTGGGACGTCCCGCCGAAGAACTGGAACTCTACAAGAACCGGAGCCAGAACTACCGGAACCTCTTCGACCCCGAAACGAAGCTGATGCGCGGAAAGAACGCCGACGGTACTTTCCAGACGCCTTTCAATCCTTTCAAATGGGGAGATGCCTTTACCGAAGGCAATAGCTGGCACTACACATGGTCGGTATTCCACGACGTGCAGGGATTGGCTGACCTGATGGGCGGCAGAAAGATGTTTGTCAGTATGCTCGACTCTGTGTTCAATCTTCCTCCGGTGTTCGACGATAGCTACTACGGTGGAGTGATTCACGAAATCCGTGAGATGGAAATTGCCAATATGGGGAACTATGCACACGGCAACCAGCCTATCCAGCACATGATTTACCTGTATAACTACGCCGGCGAACCGTGGAAAGCCCAATACTGGCTGCGCGAAGTAATGACCCGCCTCTATATGGCTACTCCCGACGGATATTGCGGAGATGAAGACAACGGACAGACCTCTGCCTGGTATGTGTTCACCGCACTCGGTTTCTATCCCGTATGTCCCGGCAGCAATGAGTACGTGATGGGTGCTCCTTATTTCAAGAAGGCAACCATTACGTTAGAGAACGGCAAGAAGCTGGAAATCTCCGCACCCAAGAATAGCGATGAAAACCGGTATATCCGTTCGCTCAATTACAATGGCAAGAACTACACGAAGAATTACCTCAATCATTTCGACCTGCTGAAAGGCGGCCGTCTGGTATTCGACATGGATAGTAAGCCGAATGAGAGAAGAGGAACCAACGAATCGGATTTCCCGTATTCCTTCTCGCGCGACAAAATGTAAATGGTCATGAACACTATAAAGAAGAAAATAGGCTTGATAGCTATGGCGGCGATTGCGATATCGTCCGCCGTAGCCCAGCAGCCGGTAGATTACGTCAATCCCATTATCGGGACAAACGGTATGGGGCACACCTTTCCCGGTGCCTGCACTCCTTTCGGGTGGGTGCAGCTAAGTCCGGACACCGACACCATTCCGCACAATGTGAACGGTGCTTATCAGAAGAATGCCTACGAATATTGTGCCGGATACCAGCATCGGGATAAAACGATTGTCGGTTTCAGCCACACGCACCTCAGCGGGACGGGTCATTCGGACTTGGGCGACATCCTGCTGATGCCTGCCGTGGGCGAACTGAAACTAAACTCAGGCAGGGCGGACAGCCCGGATGAGGGGTATCGCTCGCGCTACAATCACGCCACGGAAAAAGCCACTCCCGGATACTACGAAGTGATGCTGGACGACTATGGCATTAAAGCCCAGTTGACAGCCACGCAACGGGTAGGCGTGCACAAATACACCTTCCCGAAAGGAGAAAACGGCCACCTGATTCTGGACTTAGTGCACGGCATCTACAATTATGACGGTAAAGTGCTATGGGCCAACCTGCGGGTGGAGAATGACACCTTACTGACGGGCTATCGCATCACGAACGGATGGGCAAGGACGAATTACACCTACTTTGCCATTTCCCTGTCGCAACCTATCAGGGACTATGGCTATGTGGATAAGGAGAAAGTCCGCTACAACGGTTTTTGGCGTCGATTCAACATGGAGAAGAACTTCCCAGAAATCACCGGGCGCAAAGTCGTGGCATATTTCAACTTCGACACGGCGAATCAACCGGAACTGGTGGTGAAAGTAGCACTCTCCGCCACCAGCACCGAAGGAGCCGTTCGCAACCTGCGTGCCGAAGCGTCGGGAAAGAGCTTTGAGCAATTGGCAGATGCCGCCCGCACGCATTGGAACGACGAGTTGGATCATTTCGAGATTGAAGGCACGCCGGACCAAAAGGCGATGTTCTATACTTCGCTCTATCATACGATGATTAATCCGTCGGTATACATGGATGTGGACGGAGCCTATCGCGGCTTAGACCACAATATACACCGGGCGGAAGGATTTACCAACTACACCATTTTCTCCCTGTGGGATACGTATCGGGCGGAGCATCCGTTCCTCAATCTGGTGAAGCCGGAACGCAGTGCGGACATGGTGGAGTCGATGATTAAGCACGAACAGCAAAGTGTGCACGGTATGCTTCCCGTCTGGAGCCTGATGGGGAATGAAAACTGGTGCATGAGTGGTTATCATGCCGTATCCGTGTTGGCGGACGCTATCACAAAGGGAGTTTATAAGAATGTAGACGAAGCAATGGCGGCAATGGTCAGCACATCCACCGTGCCTTATTACGAAGGGGTGGCGGACTATATGAAACTGGGATACATCCCGTTGGATAAAAGCGGCACGGCAGCTTCTTCCACGTTGGAGTATGCCTATGATGACTGGACCATCTACCAGACAGCTTTGAAGTCCGGTAAGAACGATATTGCCGAAACATATCGGAAACGTGCCTTGAACTATCGTAACATCTACGATACGAGCATTGGCTTTGCCCGTCCCCGCTATAGTGACGGTTCGTTCAAGAAAGAATTCGACGTGTTGCAGACCTATGGTGAAGGCTTCATCGAGGGCAATTCGTGGAACTTCTCTTTCCACGTGCCGCACGATGTATTCGGCATGATAGACTTGATGGGAGGGGAGAAAGCCTTTGTGAGCAAACTGGACGAACTGTTCTCCATGCATCTGCCGGAGAAATATTACGAGCACAACGAAGACATCACCGAAGAATGTCTGGTGGGCGGATACGTGCATGGCAACGAACCGAGCCATCATGTGCCTTATCTCTACGCATGGACTTCGCAACCGTGGAAAACGCAATACTGGCTGCGCGAAATCCTGAACAAGATGTATCGGAATGACATCAACGGACTGGGTGGAAACGATGATTGCGGACAGATGTCGGCATGGTATCTTTTCTCGGTGATGGGTTTCTATCCCGTTTGCCCCGGAACGGATCAGTATGTGCTGGGAGCACCCTATCTGCCCTATCTGAAACTGAAGCTTCCGAATGGAAAGACATTGGAGATTAAAGCGCCGGGTGTAAACGACAAGAAGCGTTATGTGCAATCGCTCAAACGGAATGGCGTGGCATACGATAAGATGTATATCACCCATGAGGATATACTGAAAGGAGGGGTGCTGGAGTTCAAGATGACATCATCGCCCAATAAACGTCGCGGATTGGCGGCAAAAGACAAACCTTACTCACTGACGAACGGAATTAATAACTAACAGATAAAAGAAGAGAAGCATGAAAAAGAGACATTTGTTATATGCTGTCTGCCTGCTGGCAGGCATGGGGGCTTGTTCTGCTAGCCTGAATAAACAAGCAGAAGTGAAGCCCGATGCATGGGAGGAGTATAATGTAGGCACTATCTTGTTTGAAGATAAAGCCGAAGAGACGGCAGGTTCGGATATCTACCACCGGATTATACCGGATGCCGAATCGTATATCAAGGCTCAGGCACGCGAAGTGCTTGCCACACTTTATGATTCGTCGGAGGACAGCATTCCGCCGGTGAATAAGATTCACTATACGCTGGAAGATATTGATGGAGTTTCCGCCAAAGGTGGCGGAAATGGTGATGTCACCATCTTCTATAGCACACGCCACATAGAGAAGTCGTTTGCCGAAAACGATACGGCGAAGTTGTTCTTCGAGACTCGCGGGGTGCTGCTGCATGAGTTGACTCATGCCTATCAGTTGGAACCGCAGGGCGTTGGCTCTTATGGAACCAACCGTGTGTTCTGGGCATTCATCGAAGGAATGGCGGATGCGGTGCGTGTGGCAAACGGAGGTTTCGAGGGCCCGAACGCCCGTCCGAAGGGTGGAAACTACATGGACGGTTATCGCACGGCAGGCTACTTCTTTGTGTGGCTGCGTGATAATAAAGACCCGGAGTTCTTGCGTAAGTTCAACCGTAGCACGCTGGAGGTGATTCCTTGGTCGTTCGACGGAGCCATCAAGCACATTCTGGGAGAAGAATACAGCATCGACGGGCTTTGGCACGAATACCAAGTGGCTGTGGGAGATATAGAAGCATAAAAACAATGGACGGATATGGTCAATATAATAGGTAAAAGAAGATTGTTGTTGGTTTGGTCGTGTCTGGTGAGTCTCTTGCCGGGCATGGCTCAAACTGAGCGGCTGATTGATTATGTGAATCCATTCGTCGGTACGGATGGCTACGGGAATGTTTATCCGGGGGCGCAGATTCCCTTCGGAGGAATACAGATGAGCCCCGATACGGACAGTAAGTACTACGATGCCGCTTCGGGCTATAAATACAAACATCTCACACTGTTGGGATTCAGCCTGACGCACTTAAGCGGAACGGGCATTCCCGATTTGGGCGACTTCCTCTTCATTCCGGGCACGGGGGAAATGAAACTGCAACCGGGCACGCATGAGGAACCGGACCAAGGATACCGTTCGCGCTATTCGCACGAAAAGGAGTGGGCATCGCCCAACTATTATGCAGTAGAGCTGGCGGACTATGGAGTGAAAGCGGAAATGACTTCGGGAGTGCGCAGCGGTATGTTCCGCTTCACCTATCCGCAGTCGGACAAAGCTTTTATCATGATTGATATGAACCATACGCTTTGGCAATCTTGCGAATGGGCGAATCTGCGCATGGAGAACGATTCCACCATCACCGGATACAAACTGGTGAAAGGCTGGGGGCCGGAACGCCATGTATACTTCACGGCAACGTTCTCCAAAAAGCTGACCGGATTGCGCTTCATGCAAGACGGGAAGCCGGTGATTTACAATACTTCCCGATATCGTAGCAGCTACGAGGCGTGGGGGAAGAATCTGATGGCTTGCATCTCTTTCGATACCAAGGCGGGCGAGGAAGTGATTGTGAAAACAGCCATATCGGCAGTGAGCACCGACGGAGCCCGTAACAATATGAAGGAACTGGCAGGCATGACATTCGACAACCTGAAAGCGAAGGGTGAACAACTTTGGGAAAAGGAACTGGGTAAGTATACGCTTACTGCCGACCGCAAAACCAAAGGCACATTCTACACGTCGGCTTATCATGCGGCACTGCATCCGTTCATCTTTCAAGATGCCGACGGTCAGTTTCGCGGGCTGGACAAGAATATAGAGAAGGCGGAAGGATTTACCAACTACACGGTATTCTCTCTTTGGGATACGTATCGGGCTTTGCATCCGTGGTTCAACCTGGTTCAGCAGGAGGTGAATGCGGACGTTGCAAACTCCATGCTGGCGCACTACGACAAGAGTGTGGAGAAGATGCTTCCCATCTGGTCGTTCTACGGCAATGAGACGTGGTGTATGATTGGTTATCACGCTGTCTCCGTGCTGGCGGATATGATTGTGAAAGGAGTGAAAGGCTTTGATTACGAGCGTGCCTACGAAGCTATGAAAACCACGGCGATGAATCCAAACTATGACTGCCTGCCGGAGTATCGTGCGCTGGGATACGTGCCTTTCGATAAAGAAGCGGAATCGGTATCCAAGACATTGGAATATGCGTATGACGATTATTGCATTGCGCAGGCTGCAAAGGTTTTGGGTAAAGAGGACGATTATCGCTACTTCCTGAATCGGGCACTTTCTTATCAGACGCTTATCGACCCTGAGACGAAGTATATGCGTGGCAGGGACAGCAAAGGGAACTGGCGCACACCGTTCACTCCGGTAGCCTATCAAGGTCCCGGCTCCGTGCATGGATGGGGGGATATAACGGAGGGGTTCACCGTTCAGTATACATGGACTGTGCCGCAGGATGTTCAGGGCTACATTAATGAAGCGGGCGAGGACTGGTTCCGCAACCGGCTGGATGAACTCTTCACGGTAGAGCTACCGGATGATATCCCCGGAGCGCATGACATACAAGGACGCATCGGAGCTTATTGGCACGGAAATGAGCCTTGCCATCACGTGGCTTATCTCTACAATTACCTCAAAGAACCGTGGAAATGCCAGAAATGGGTTCGCACCATTGTCGACCGCTTTTATGGTGACACGCCGGACGCACTGAGCGGTAATGATGACTGCGGGCAGATGTCGGCATGGTATATGTTCAACTGCATCGGATTCTATCCGGTTGCTCCGTCGAGCAATGTGTACAACATCGGTTCGCCTTGCGTAGAAGCCATCACTGTGAGGATGAGCAACGGCAAAACGATTGAAATGACGGCTGACAACTGGTCGCCGAAGAATGTGTATGTGAAGGAATTGTACGTCAATGGACGGAAGTACGACAAGTCTTATCTCAAGTACGAGGATGTTCGCGACGGTGTGAAGCTGCGTTTTGTGATGAGCGGCAAGCCGAATTATAAACGTGCGGTGTCCGATGAGGCTGTGCCTCCTTCTCTGTCGGCTCCGGGAAAGACAATGAAGTATCAGGCAGGACTATCGCCGAAGGAAACGAGTGGTAATCCGCTCTTCGAAGGTTGGTATGCCGATCCGGAAGGGGCGGTGTTCGAGAATCGGTATTGGATTTATCCTACCTATTCGGCAAGGTATGAAGAGCAGCTTTTCATGGATGCCTTTTCGTCTACAGACCTCGTGCATTGGGAGAAGCATCCCCGGGTGATTGAGAAAGAGAATATCAGTTGGCTTTGGCGTGCGCTGTGGGCGCCGGCGCTGATTCATGCCAATGATAAGTACTACCTCTTCTTTGGTGCGAATGATATTCAGAATAACAACGAAGTGGGAGGAATCGGCGTGGCTACGGCAGACAGTCCGGCAGGGCCTTTCAAAGATGCGTTGGGCAAACCGCTGATTGATAAGATTGTTCATGGGGCTCAGCCTATCGACCAGTTTGTGTTTAAAGATGACGACGGGCAGTATTATATGTACTATGGCGGCTGGGGACACTGCAATATGGTGAAGATGGCTCCCGACTTGCTGAGTATCGTGCCGTTTGACGACGGAACAATCTATAAAGAGGTAACCCCTGAGAACTATACGGAAGGGCCTTTCATGCTCAAACGCAACGGGAAGTATTACTTCATGTGGTCGGAAGGCGGATGGGGACTACCGAATTATAGTGTGGCCTATTCCATTTCAGATTCTCCTTTCGGACCGTTCAAAAGAGTGGGGAAGATATTGCAGCAGGATCTCTCGGTGGCTACGGGTGCGGGACATCATTCGGTGATAAAAGGAGCGGGGGAAGACGAATGGTATATTATTTATCATCGTCGTCCGTTGGGCGAAACGGCAGCGAACAGTCGCGCTACATGCATCGACCGTATGTATTTTGACGAGAATGGGTATATCAAGCCGGTGAAGATGACTTTTGAGGGAGTTTCGCCCAGTCCGCTGCTTAATACGTATGAATAGGATTTTCGTATGAAGGGAAGATAGGGTATGTTTCTCGTTTTTTTGCTACGGCATATCATTGTTTCTTGGAGAACCACTCCTTGAACTCTGCTACTCGAGCTTTACTTACCAATATCTTTTCTTTCATTCCGGAATAGCGAACGTTGATGGACAACCGACTGTTGAACCAAAGATCAATATCCCTGATAGCCTCGCGCGAAACTAAGTATTGGCGGTTGGCACGGAAAAAGAGATTGGGATTGAGACAGTCGGTTAGTTCGTCTAATGTTTGGGTAAAGTTGTATTCCTTGCCATCCGTCAGAACCGCTTTCACTTGACAGTCCTTGATGTAGAATAATTGTATCATATCCACGGAGACAGGCAACAGCTTGTCTCCTTTAACGGGAATCAGGAAATGTGTCTTGTAGTTTTCCTGAGTCTTGAGTGAATGAATCAACTGCAATAATTCCCGTTCCTGCCGATGGTGGGAAACCTCCATCTCTCTGTCCGTGGTTTCCTGTAAATTCTCCAGCTTAGCAAAGGCGTGTTCTACGTCTCCCTTGCCGATAGGTTTAAGCAAATAGTCTATGCTGTTTACTTTGAAAGCACGCAAAGCGTATTCATCGTAGGCTGTGGTGAAGATAATAGGGCAGGTGATGCTGATGTGGTCGAATACTTCAAATGCTGAACCGTCTGCCAGATGAATATCCATAAATACTAAGTCCGGCATCGGATGGCTGCTGAACCACTCGATGGTAGCTGCAATGCTGTCTAATGCCGACATCACTTCTGCATCCGGTTTTACTTCGTTAAGTAGCGAAGTCAGGTTGCGTACTGCCGCTTTTTCATCTTCTATGATAACTGTTTTCATGAATCATTCTTTTGATTGAGCCTCTTTAATGAGAGGGATGCAGACTGTGAATTCTTTGTTTTCAGTGATTTGTATGTCCTGTTTAAACAGTAGCCTGTAGCGTACGGTGAGATTTACCAACCCGATACCCGTTCCGGGAGTCGCAGTCCATTTGGGCTGAATATCGTTGCTGACACACAAACTTCCCCGTGTGTCGGTCATAATATGGATAGTCAGAGGTTTACGGTTGCTGATTTCATTATGCTTCACGGCATTTTCAACTAATACCTGTACTGCCATCTGCGGAAGATGGTAATCTTCGAAAGACTTATCTATCTGAATGTCAAATTGCAAGTTATTCTCGAACCGCATCTTTAGCAGGAAGATATAGGCGGAAACAAACTCCATTTCTTCCCGCAGGCTGACACTCTGGAATTCATTGCTTTGCAATGTATATCTCAGCACCCGAGAAAGCTCTTGTATGTAGTCCTGTGCCTTATCTTGGTTTTCTCTGACCAGTGAACGCAAGGTATTTAGCGAGTTGAACAACATATGCGGATTGAGCTGGTTTTTTAATACTTCATATTGGTTACGGATGTTTTCTGCTTGCAATTGTTCGTTCTCTATTAGTACTTGCTGTTGGCGGCGGATTAGATAGATGATATAGCAACTGCTGGTGACGAGACACGCCATAATGAAATCTCTCAATGGATGCAGATAGTGATGTACCATCGCATCAATGGCCGGAATATCAAACGTTTTATGTAAAAATACAAAGACTTGTCCTAGGAGATTGCTCAGTATCCATGTAATAACGAAGGAAAGAATAATCTTTGTTGCCGTAATCTTGATAGAAGCCTGATTGAAATGGAACAGCCGCGTATTAATGACGAAGAGTAATAATAAAGACAGGAAAGTAAACATTATCTCGTTGGCTACATCCATGAACTTCATTCCCGGGAAAAGTGTATGGCTCTCGAAACCGTCGAAAAGAGAGACGGATTCAGGGAAATGTATGAGTACAGCCACCGCCACAGAAATTATGACGGTGGAGAGTATATACTTATCTTTCTTTATTACTTTTATATTCATACTGCAAAGATAGGAATTATTTCCGGATATGTGCAGTGACGTACATGCCCGGCCGGAATTGGGGATTTGTGTCTTCAACGGAGGCGTATACTTCAAGCGAGCGGTTCACCTCGTCTACCTTCTGCCCTATAGCGACCACTTTGCCGTGGAATGTTTCCGTCCCCATGCCGTTGACACGGAATTGTACCGGGCTTCCAACCTGCATATCTGCAAGGTCTTTTTCATAGGTAGTCAGGCATAGCATCGGGATGGTTTTGTCTATTATCTCGCACAGTGCTTCTCCCGGATTGATGTACTTGCCCGTATTCATTTCTACGTTGGCAGCATAACCGCTGATGGGAGCTTTTACTTCTAATAAAGGTTGAATTCCGCTTTTGAGCAGCGTTTCAGGGCTGACTCCCAGTAAGGAGAGTTGTGCAGCGGCGGCATCCTGTCGGCTTTTCATCGAGAGATAATCCGCTTTGCTTTGCTGAAATCTTTTTTGTGAGGCAGCTTGTTCGGCCGATAAAGCTTTCTGGCGTTCATATTCGGCCAAAAGATATTCTGTTTGAGCATGACTCTCCAGATAAGTTTGTTGCAGCGTGATAAAGTCGGGGTTTTCCAGTGTGGCAATGACAGAATTCCTCGTTATATGCTGTCCGGAAAGCAATGATGTGCTTTTTATAACTCCACCCATGGTTAAGGCAATCGTTGCTTGGCGTTGAGGGGGAAGAACGATTCGTCCGTTGAAGGAGACTTGATTGGGTTTGGAAGTGGCGGATGTTATGGCATCCACTTCGGGCTGTGCCATAGTATCGGTTGCAACCACGGTGGCAGGAGTGGCATCTATCACATTGTTGGCAGTTTGCTGATTTTCTTTGCATGCTATTAAAGCCAGCAGAAGTAAAGGGTATAATATCTTTTTCATATAGGTTGTTTTATAATAAAGGGGTTTATTATTGATTGATAATCAGGTCGGATTGCTCATTTAAACAGTTCATATTCCAGAGCAGCTACATTATATTGGTAGACTGTTTCTATGTATCCGCGACGAATATCACGGGCTGTAGAGATGGACTGTATATATTCGGTAATGCCTGTTTCGCTTTGCTGCAATTGTAAATTGGCAGCTTTCATCAGTTCTTCAGCCTCTTTCAGGGCGGAAGAAGTGTAGTAACGCAAACTCTCGTTATATCTGCGGAGTGAAGCTTCCAGTTCGAGCACCTTATTTCTTAACTCACGGATATTGGCATCCGCTAGTATCTGTGCTGAAGCCGCAGCCAGTCGGGCTTGTTTCACCTTGCTTTTCTGTGGCAGGAAATAGATAGGGAAAGATACTCCCACCATCCATGCATTCAGGTTTTTCAAAGGGAGGATGTTCTGGCGGGTATATCCTACACTGATTTCCGGAAAGAAATGACTGCGTTCTACGTGCAGCATGGCTTTGGCTTCGTCCGCTTGACTCTGAAAATAGGCGGTATGTGCGGCCGATACACTTCCGTCGCTGACACAAGTGTAGAACACGGACAGGGTGGAATCTGCGGGAATCATCGGGTGTTCGGAGTAGCAGCTCCACTGAAAGCGGGCTAGTGCCAGTTTTTCTTCTTCTTGTGCTTGAAACCATCGGTTATGCAGGTCTGCGGCTGTGGTAGTCATCATGTTCTTTTCGAGCAAAGTGATTTCTCCTTGTTGATAACGCAGTTCTCCAATCCGTTGCAATTGCTTCGCCATTTTGTCTTGGTCGCGATACATGGCGCAGAGGTTAGTGGCATATTGATAATAAGCCCATGCCCGTTTCACTTCCGCCGTGACTTCTTTTTCTACCATCTGGCGATAGTAGTTGTTCGTTTTCACCTGACGGTTGACAAGCGCATTCTTATAGAACGGTGTGAGGAGCGAACCGAGACTTTGTTCAAATGATAGCTCCTTGTCATTCTTGTTTTCACCATTCAACTGCCCCCATGAGTAGCTGAAGGAGGTTGGAGTAGCTTCCACAATTTCCCCCCGTGTGGCTTTTGCCTGCCCAATGGCATTGGTAGCCATCTGTAGTCGGGGATGATTTTGCTTGGCTGTTTCGATGGCCTGTTCCAGACTGACGGATTGGGGTTGCTGGGCGTAAGTGAAGGCGGGAATCAGCAGAAGCAAAGTCAATGTGGCGAAAGAAGACATACGCGACTTGCTTCTCCGGTGGCGGAGAGTGGCGAATGAATTTACAATCTTATAAAATACCGGAATGATGAGTAAGGTCAGTACGGTAGAAATAATCAGTCCGCCAATAACGACCGTAGCCAATGGACGCTGTACTTCGGAGCCGGCGGAAGTGGCGATTGCCATCGGGACGAATCCCAGTGACGCTACCAGTCCTGTGAGGAACACCGGACGAAGCAGATGCGGAGTGCCCAGAGTGATGATTCGGTTTGTAGTCATGGTATATGTCTTTTGTTTTCGGAGTTCGTTGAAGTGATTCACCATGAGGATGCCATTGAGTACTGCCACGCCGAACAAAGCAATGAAGCCCACACCTGCCGAAATGCTGAATGGGAGTCCGCGTAGCCAGAGTGCAACGATACCTCCGATGAGGGACAGGGGAACGGTGGAGAATACCATCAATGTGTACGTAATATTCTTGAAGGCGAAGAAGAGAACCAACAGGATAAGCATCAATGCTACCGGAATGACAATCAGCAATGTGTTGATTGCATTTTGCAGGTTCTCGAACTGACCGCCGTATTCGAAGTAATACCCCGGTTTGAGTTTGATATTCTTATCCAGTGTCTTTTGGATATTGGCAACTACTTGCTGAATGTCTGCGTCGCGCACGTTTACACCAATCACAATGCGGCGTTTTGTCGCATCCCGGTTGATTTGGAGCGGGCCGTTGACAAGGTCGATGCTTGCTACTTCGCCTACCGGAATCTGGATGCCTTCCGAAGTGCGCACGAAGAGCTTGTCGAGATTCAGGTCGGCCACTTTTTCTTGGTCGAGACGGACTACGAGGTCAAATCTCCGTTCGTTCTCAAATACTACACCGCTTGATTCTCCGGCATAAGCTGTTCGGATGATAGTATTCAGTTCTACTATGTTGATGCCGTAGCGGGCTATTTTGCTGCGATGGTATTTTACTACCAGTTGAGGAAGTCCCATGGTCTGCTCCACGATGACATCTGCCGCTCCGGGCACTTTCTCTACGTAGGCTGCGGCTTCTTTGGCTCTTTCATACAGTTCGTTGTTGTCTTCTCCGTATAGTTTGACGGCGATATCCGCTTTTGCTCCCGTCATCAGTTCATTGAAGCGGAGCTGTATCGGTTGCGAAAAATTAAATTCAGCACGTTCGGACAGTGGCTCCAATGCTTCTTTCATCTTGTCCACCATCTCTGCACGGCTCCCTGCGCTAGTCCACTCTTTGAATGGTTTCATGATAATCATCACGTCGGCATCTTCCACCGCCATTGGGTCGGTGGGGACTTCGGCTGTTCCGATTTTGGCAACCACGTGTTTGATTTCGGGAAATTTATCCATCAATGTCTTTTCGGCGAGGCGGGATACTTCGATGCTTTCGCTCAGCGAACTTCCGGCGGGCAGTGTCAATTGCATGGCAATGTCTCCTTCGTCTAGTGTAGGAATAAATTCCGCCCCTAAACGGGTGAAGAGGAATATTGAACCAATCAGCGCGGCGAAGGCAACGATGACAGTGCGCCATTTATATCGCAAACAGAAGCGCAGGCTGCGCTGGTATACTTTGTTCAGCTTTTCGAAGAATCGGTCGGCAATTGTCGGTTTCGCCACAATGGTGTGTTTCAGGAAGAGCGATGCCATCATAGGTACATAAGTCAGGGACAGAATCAAAGCTCCGATAATGCAGAATACTAGGGTTTTCGCCATTGGAGTGAAGTATTTTCCTTCAATGCCGTTCAAAGTCAGGATGGGGAAGAACACAATTAAGATAATCAGTACGGCGAAAGTTGCCGAACGGACTACGCCCGAAGCGCCTTTCTCCACTTCCGTGTCCATCTCTTCTTGCGTGAGTGTGCGTCCGCGGAATTGCTTTCCGTAGATATGGGCGAGGATGCCTTCCAATATAACGATGGAACCGTCTACTACGATACCGAAGTCGATAGCGCCGAGGCTCATCAGGTTGGCGGTGACATTGAAAACGCGCATCATGATGAAGGCAAAGAGCATTGCCAGCGGGATGACCGAAGCTACAATCAATCCGGCACGGACATTTCCGAGGAAGAGGATAAGCACGAGGAATACGATGAGTGCGCCTTCTATAAGATTGTTTACAACGGTTGAGATGTTTCGGTTGACTAGTTCCGAACGGTTCAGATAGGGCTCGATGCTTACACCTTCGGGCAGCAAGTGTTGTATTTTCTCCACCCGTTTTTCCAGTTCCTGCGTCACTACGTTCGCGTTGGCACCTTTCAGCATCATAGCAATTCCGCCTACACATTCGCCTTCTCCATCCATAGTCATGGCGCCGAAGCGTTTGGGCGAACCAAAGCGGACGTTTCCTACATCGCTGATATGTATGGGAATCCCATTTCGGTTGGCTACGACAATCTGCTCTATATCTTTGGTGCGGGTAATCATTCCTTCCGAACGGATGTAGTAGGCGCTTTTCACTTTTTCGATATAGCTGCCGCCGGTGTTCTGGTTGTTGTTGCTAAGTGCGTCGAATACCTCTCCGATGGTAATATTCAGTGAAAACATTGCATCCGGGTCGACAGCTACTTCATATTGTTTCAGATAACCGCCGAAACTGTTTATTTCCACAATACCCGGTATGCCGGACAGTTGGCGTTTCACCAACCAGTCCTGAATGGTGCGTAGTTCCATTGCATCGTATTTCTTTTCAAAGCCGGGAGCCACTTTCAACACGTATTGATAGATTTCTCCCAGTCCGGTAGTGATGGGCATCATTTCCGGCGTACCCAGTTCGGGAGGGATTTCTCCGGCAACGGTCTGAATCTGTTCGTTGATGAGTTGCCGTGCATCAAGCGTCGGCACGCTTTCTTTGAAAACTACCGTCACCACCGACAACCCGAAACGGCTGACGGAGCGGATGTCTTCCACATTCATGATGTTGCTCATCGCTAGTTCAATGGGCATGGTGATTAGTTGTTCCACCTCTTGCGGTGCCAGAGTGGGTGATACGGTCACTATTTGCACCTGATTGTTGGTGATATCGGGTACAGCGTCTATCGGAAGAGTCAGCATGGCATAGATGCCTCCGATAAACAGAAAAAGAGTAGTGAGTCCTACAAACAGTTTCTTTTTGATTGAAAAACGTACAATAGCTTTAAACATGATTCTCTTGATGTTATTGTTTCATGCTACAAAACTATGGACTTTTTGCATTCGTGATGAATGGAAATGAATGAAGTGGAAAGAATGCGGGGTGAAATGGCGGAATAGCGGTTTGGAACGATTGTTATATCCGGTTGGAAGGACAATAAATATAAATCGGTGTTGAAGAGACTGTTCCTCGGTGCCGAGAGATATCCTCCCCGGTGCCGAGGGGTGGCTTCCCCGGTGGGGAGTTCTGCCTTTCCCCGATGCCGGAGAAATTGTTATTCAGTAAGGGAAGGGATAAGGGCAACTTTCTTCAATTCTCCTTCAAAGTTGGGAGTGAAGATACCTTTGCCCAGATTCTCTTTTATCTCTTCGATGGTCCAGAATCGTCCTTCTTCCAATTCGTCGCTGGGGTGGATTTCGCCGTCGTAAACAGTTTTATGAACAAAGACGAGTTCCTTCTCGCGGTCGGATTCAAAAACATAGTTGGTTAGTAGTTCGGGAGTAAAGTCCGTGATGCCTAGTTCTTCGCGGACTTCCCTTTTCAGGGCAATTTCTACGCTTTCGCCCAAGTCGATATGTCCGCCCACGGCTGTATCCCACTTCCCCGGCTGGATGTCTTTCCATTCGGGGCGTTTCTGTAAGTACAAATCTCCATCGGAGTTGAAAACATGAAGATGAACTACCGGATGAAGCAATTTGCTGCCGCTGTGGCATTCGCCACGGGTGGCGGCTCCGGTGATATTTCCCTGTTCGTCGACGATGGGGAACATTTCTTGGTTATTGTCGGTTGGCATAACGTTTCTAATATTCTTTGTTGAAAAGGTTATCGTGGTTTGCGATATCTCTACGGTATCAGCAGCGATGAATCTCCATAGCTCAGGAACCGGAAATCGTGACTCAGCGCATAATCATAAATCGTCCGCCAGTCTCCCTTCACGAAAGCGGAAACCAGAAGCAACAAGGTGCTTTGCGGCTGATGGAAATTAGTCACCATCGCCTTCACTATCTTATACTGATAGCCCGGTGCAATGATTATTTGCGTACTCGTATGGAGTGCTTCGAGTCCGTTTCTGTCGAGATAACCCAATATCTTTTGCAGTGCAACGACCGGAGGAATCTGATCGTACTTCTCATATGGCTGCCACTGCTTGACGTGCAATTCCTCTTCCGTAGCATCGGGATTATCCGCCAGCGTGACTCCGATATGATACAGACTTTCGAGTGTGCGCACAGAAGTAGTACCCACCGCAATGGCACAACCGTCATGGTCTATCAGTTTCTTGATAGTGCTCCGGTTGACGGATATATACTCCGTATGCATCTCGTGCCCTTCTATCTCTTCGCTCTTTACAGGCTTGAAGGTTCCTGCTCCTACGTGCAAGGTCAGTTCTTCCAAATCAATCCTTTTCTCCTGCAACGCTTCCAATACTCGCGGAGTGAAATGCAATCCGGCGGTGGGCGCAGCTACCGAACCTTTTATCTTGGAGTAAACAGTCTGATACGTTTCCTTATCGCTTTCTTCCGTCTCCCGGTTTAAGTAAGGAGGAATGGGAAGCTCTCCGAACACCTCAAGAATATCGGCAAAGGTCACTTGCTGATTGTTCCATGAAAAGTCTATCCAATGGCTGGTACCTCTGCATTCCCCTCTGGTGGCGGTCAGCGTGATGGGGAATCCTTTTACGGTCATATCCCGTTTCAGCGGTCCGTCTTTCCATTTCTTCAGATTGCCAATCATGCAAAGCCACGCAGCGTGTTCCGTCTGCTGGAAGTTGAGCACATAATCATTGGGTTGAATCGGTTCGAGACAGAATACTTCGATCAGTGCTCCCGTTTCTTTCCTGAAATGGAGGCGGGCTTGGATGACTTTCGTATTGTTGAACACCATTAGTCCGCCTTGCGGCAGATATTCAGGTAGGGAAGTGAATAGGTCTTCGCTCACCTCTCCACGGCGGTATATCAATAGTTTGGACTGGTCGCGAACGGGCAACGGGAATTTAGCGATACGCTCCTCCGGCAACGGGTAATTGTATTCGCTGATACGGATATGTTTCGGGTTTTCTTTCATTACTTTATCGTATAAAAAAAGAGATTAGGAATCCAAGGATTTCTAATCTCTTTATCCAGTCGGGGCAACAAGATTCGAACTTGCGACCACACGCCCCCCAGACGCGTACTCTACCGGGCTGAGCTATACCCCGAATTGCGGATGCAAATGTAACGCTTTATTTTGAAATAGCAAATAGTTCTTCGGTTTTTTGTTATACTACGGCAAATTATCTGATGAGCCTAACCAACTTTTGCCAGCGATAAGATGTTATTTTCCTAAACCTATTGTTGTATCATGAAAGTATATATTTGTCTATTGATTCTGTTTCTGTATGCAGGCTTTCCATCTGCTTTTGCACAAAAGCGAATGAAGGTCGGAGTGGTGCTCAGTGGTGGCGGGGCGAAAGGGGCCGCGCATATAGGAGTGCTCAAAGCGATTGAAGAAGCCGGTATTCCCATCGATTATATTGCGGGAACGAGTATGGGAGCAGTGATAGGCGGACTCTATGCCATAGGATATTCACCCAATCAGTTGGACTCTCTGATTAAAGGGCAAGACTGGTCTGTTGTCCTGAGTGACAATGCCGCCAGAAAGAAACAAACCCTGAAAGAGCGTAACTATTCGGGAAAGTATTTACTCTCTGTCCCTTTAATTAAAACAACAAAACCGGAAGTCAGCGGATTGATTCGCGGAGAGAATCTCAACAATCTGCTTTCGAGGCTGACAATCAGCCATCATGATTCAACGGACTACAACCGCCTGCCCGTTCCTTTTGCCTGCGTGGCAACCAATATCGTCGACGGAAAAGAAGTCGTGTTTCATAATGGTGTGCTGTCTGTTTCCATTCGGGCAAGTATGTCTATTCCAGGTGTGTTCACTCCGATAAAGAAGGATGGGATGATTCTGGTAGACGGCGGACTGGTCAACAACTATCCGGTGGACGTGGCACGTGAAATGGGAGCGGACATCATCATCGGATCGACCGTGCAGAATGGACTTCTGGATACGGATAAGATAACGAACGTGGCGGACATACTTTCACAACTCGTCAGCATATCCACCCGTACCAAATACGACGATAACATCAAAGACACCGATTTGCATTTTAAGGTCAACACCAAGGACTTTACTACAATGGACTTCAAACCGGATGCGATTGATTCGATGATTCACCGGGGATGGAACACGGTGCACGACCAATGGGATGAACTGATGGCTATCAAGGAAAAGTTGAATCTTCCCGCGGATTATTCGCCGGATTCTATACCACGACCGGTTGTTTTTACTTCACAATCCATCATTCCCATCCGCAAACTGACGTTTAAGAATGCGAGCAGCCATGAAGTGAAAACCATCGTCCATCAGTGCCGGATGAAGGAGAATACGGACATTAAGTTAGCAGAAATAGAAAATGCCGTCAGGATTCTACAGGATGATTTTAATTATCCCGAAGCCTACTATTCACTCACCGGAACGGGCGATGCTTACGACCTGACTTTTCATGTGAAGCAGAAGAACGAAAGCAATCTCTATCTGGGACTCCGCTTTGATTCGGAAGAGATGATTTCCGCCATTGCCAGCGGAGAGCTTATATTGAAAACTGCCTTGCCGTCTTCCATTACCTTCACCGGTAAGCTGGGCAAACAATATCTTGCCCGTCTAGGGTATGGATTTGAACCGTTCCTCAACCGCTTCTTGAACGTGGCGTACGAATATCGGTACAACGATATGGATGTTTACTCGGATGGAAAGAAACTGTACAACCTGGTTTTCCGCCAACATACGGGAGAAGTTGGCTTCACTAACTTCGCTATCCGCAATTTGAGTTTTGGCGTGAGCCTGAATATGGAACATTTTAAGTACAACGACATCTTGGCAAATGAGGGAATAACGGTTCCCGATTTTCATACGGACACCTATTTCAATTATATGTTCAACCTTCATTACAACTCGCAGGACGAAGGTTATTATCCGATGCGGGGCGTGAAAGCAACAGCCGGCTATACGCTTTATACGGATAACTTTGCTCATTATCAAGGCGGTGACCCAATTTCTGCCGTCAATGCTTATTGGGAAATTGCTTTGTCGCCATCCAAGCATTTCACTATCATTCCGTCCCTCTACGGCCGTGTTCTTTGGGGGCACGACATTCCATTTGTATTGGGAAACGCAATAGGAGGTGAATATTTCGGTAAATACTTGTCGCAGCAATTACCGTTTGCAGGTATAGGGCATACGCAAGAGGTGGATAAAGCGATTGTCATTGCGGGATTGAAATTGACGGAAAGAATCAAAGGACACCAATATGTCACGTTGTTGGGCAATGCCGCTTTGACCGATAGGAGGATAGAGAAGCTCGGAAACGGGAAATTCATTTACGGGATAGCATTGAAGTATGGTTATGTGAGCAAATTCGGTCCGATAGAAGCGTCTCTTGGTTATTCGGGTAATAGTAAGAAGCTTGATTTCTATGTCAATCTAGGTTATTACTTCTGATGGAGGGATTCTTTCAGCAGAGTTGAATACTTTATTTATTAGTTAACAGGGGAAAAAGATATAAAAAAGGAATGAATCTTCATATTGGATGCCGGATTAAAGAATACCTTTGTGTTCATTCAAGATGTTGTTAATCACATAATATACATTAAAACGATTATGAAACTAAAGCGAATAACTAATAGTAAAGACGATGATGCAGTGAAGTTGATAGCCCTCCACGAGGATGTTTTTCCAGAATCGGAGAGGTACAGGGATGCTCAGATACTCATTAATCTTATTGACAAGAACGAGTCTGTTCATTTCAATGCCATTTATGAAGAGGATAAACTTGCGGGGCTTTTCTTGTATTGGGATTTAGGAGGATTTTATTACATCCACTTTCTCGCCGTTTACTCGGAGATGCGCAACAGGCAAATAGGAAAACAAGTGTTGGACTGGGTTGCCGCGAACCTGAAAAAGCCCGTATTTCTGGAAGTCGAAGCGCCCGCTGATGATTTGCAGACAAGACGGCTTCACTTTTATGAAAGGAATGGCTATCGGGTAGTGGCCAGAAATCCCGAACTGCTTTATGAAGCTCGTGAAAGGTCGAGCATCTTGTGGATGATGGCAAATCAACAGATTGAACATCTGGAGCATTACATCCAAACAATCAAAGAATTTGTTTACGATGCAAGCGTAGAATAAAGCGGACTCTTCTCTGGTTATCAAATAGATATGTATCCTATATGGGAAAATACAACGTTGTAAGCGAATGGACTGCAAGTTATGATAATCCTATCACGCTGAAGAAAGACGAAAAGGTGATAGTCGATTTATCCATCAAGGAAACCGACCCTGAATGGGCGGATTGGGTTTGGTGCATGGCAGGCAATGGAGTGGTGGGCTGGGTGCCCATTCAAATTCTGAATGTGTGTGAAACTCTGCCGGACGAAAAGCAGATAGCCATTGCATTGGAAGATTATTCCGCTTATGAACTGACAGTAGATCAGGGAGATACGGTAGTTGGAGATTCCAAATGCCTGAATGGCTGGTTGTGGTGTCGAAAGGAAAATACTGCTGAAGTAGGCTGGTTGCCTATGAGATGCTTACAGCGATTTATTTAATTCCAGAAAAAAGTTTGTGACGTTTTTGCCCTCATACCCTCATAAATTGCTTCAAACCCTTTATCCATCGTGGTTTCAGCTATGAGGGCACACCCTGATAGCACCCTGAGGGTAACCATTTGCCCTCAGGGTGCCAACTTCTTATTTTAGCCTTAACTTATTCATTATTACCATAATAACCACTTTCGGGTACATAAATCGGTTGCATCGCTCCACCTACATTTTTCAGCTTTTTTTCGTCGCGCAAGCGTCTAATGTGTCGCATCGCAGTGCTTCTTGCCATCCCGCAGAGGTTTTGGAAGTCACATCTTCTCATAAATTGGTGCGTTTGGAAGTATTTCGTCAGTTGGCGGTCTATTTCTTCGGTCGTCAGTTGCGAGAAGTCCAATGCGCCTTTGAGACTTTTTACTTTCAGTGTTCCAAATTCATTTTTCAATGTCTGGTCCGCACGAAACTTGATAGCTTTCAGTTTAACTTTGGTTGCTTTTCGTTTGGTGTCTACCGTTACCGGTTCCGTGGTGGTGAGGCAGGGGTAAAAATAACCGATGCCGTCGAGATGGACTTGCCGCCCGTTCGCCAATTCCTGTCCCATGGTGTGCGAAAGGGCGTCGAGCACGGCCGAGACATCCGTTTCTGTCAGCGAACAACGTTCCTGAATGCGTCGGCGCAATACGTCAGTCCCCGTCGAACCGTTATATTTTATACGCGGGTGAAGTGTTTTCTCGCCTTCTTTTTTGTCCGAAGGCTTCGGGTCTTCATACCAGTCAAATAATATTGCCATAGCTACGTTCTTTGTTTTAAAGTACCTGTTCTTGTTATGTTATCTCCTATATCTTTGCGCATCAATGCTTCATGTTTCTTTTGCAAAGCCTTAATACTTTTCAAAAGCTCACTCTTGTGAATAAAATTATCCATATATGTGGATTATTCTATTTACAACTGATAGCCTATTTATTCACGTACGTGAGCCTTTGACAACTATTAAGCAAAGATACATGAAATATAGGTAGAATGCAAATGAAATGCGATTATTAATCGGAAGAAATACTTGTTTCCTGTGAGTAAATAGCGTATCTTTACGGGAATTAAAGCGGTAGAACGTAATTGTAGAAAAACAGACAAAGTTAGAATGAAAATCAGTTTAATCAGACGAGAAAGCGGGAGTGGAAAAGAAACTCTCAGTATTTGTGAAGCAGGCACATTGTTCGACAAAATGAAGACGGAAACGAAATCGGGGCACATCACGGCTTTGCGCGAGCTTATACCGATGTTGGAAGGCACGTATGGGCATTATGAACATATCGACAAATTGCCATTTATCTATTCCGCCGTAGAATATACCCGCACCAGAGATGGCGAACGAAAAATGAAACAATACAACGGATTGGTACAACTGGAGGTGACGCATCTGGCCAGTCAGTCCGAAGTGGATTTTGTGAAACGGCAAGCGGCACTTTTGCCTCAGACTTTTGCCGCTTTTTGTGGTTCGAGTGGCCGTAGTGTGAAAATATGGGTACGTTTCGCCTTGCCCGATGGCGGTATGCCTGTAAAAGAATCGGAAGCAGAGTTGTTCCATGTCCATGCCTACTGGCTGGCAGTGAAATGCTATCAACCGATGTTGCCTTTCGACATCGACTTGAAGAAAGGACCGTTGCTGACGCAACGATGTCGCATGACGCTGGACGAATCTCCTTATTATAATCCGGAAGCAGTGCCGTTCTGTCTGGAACAACCGCTCTCTATGCCGGGCGAAGAAACATTCCGGCAGCGAAAACAAGGTGAGAAAAATCTTTTGTCGCGCTTGCAGCCGGGATATGAATCAGCACAAACGTTTAGAAAAGTTTACGAAGCGGCATTGAATCGTGCACTTCAGGAGATGGAGGACTGGAAACGCGGGGACGACCTGCAACCTCTGCTTGTGCACCTTGCCGAACACTGCTTCAAAGCGGGCATACCCGAAGAGGAAGCAATTCGTCAGACGCTTATTCATTATTATCGCGAAGAAGATGAACAAGTGATACGCCCCACGCTGCATAATCTATATCAGGAATGCAGCGGATTCGGCAAGAAAAACAGTGTTAGCCGCGAGCAGGAAACGGCTTTCCTGTTGGAGAATTTCATGAACCGTCGATACGAATTTCGTTACAATACAGTGCTGGACGACTTGGAATATCGTCAGCGCGACTCTATCCATTTTTACTTCAAGCCTGTGGACAAACGTGTGCGCAACAGCATCTCCATCTGTGCCTTAAAGGAAGGAATCAGTGCGTGGGACCGTGATGTGGACCGTTTTCTCAATTCAGAATATGTTCCTTTGTACAATCCCGTCGAAGAGTATCTTTATGAAGTCGGTCGTTGGGACGGGAAAGACCGTATTCGTGCGTTGGCAAGTCTGGTTCCTTGCAATAATGCGCATTGGCGGGACCTTTTCTATCGTTGGTTTCTCAGTATGGTGGCACATTGGCGTGGGGTAGACCGGCAGCATGGAAACAATACTTCACCTTTGTTGGTCGGTCCGCAAGGATTTCGTAAGTCTACATTTTGTCGCATCCTTCTGCCGCCCGAACTGCGTTTCGGCTATACGGACAGCATCGACTTCAAGAGCAAGCAGGAAGCGGAACGTTATCTGGGGCGTTTTTTCCTGATCAACATTGATGAGTTTGACCAGATAAATGACAGTCAGCAAGGATTTCTGAAGCATTTGTTGCAGAAGCCTGTTGCCAATTTGCGCAAGCCTTATGGGAATACTATTCGCGAAATGCGGCGTTATGCTTCCTTTATCGGGACGAGCAATCAGAAAGATTTACTGGCCGACCCTAGCGGTAGCCGCCGTTTCATTTGCATTGAGGTGACGGAACCTATCAATACGAATGTTACTATTAATTACAAACAGCTTTATGCTCAGGCAATGGAAGCCATTTACAAAGGTGAGCGTTACTGGCTGAACGATGAGGATGAACAGATTCTGAAAGAGACGAATCGCGAATTTGAACAGGTGAGCCCGTTGGAGCAGTTGTTTCATTGTTATCTTACTCCGGTGGAAGAGGAGGAAGCGGAAGGTGAATGGTTGACGGCTATGCAGATATTGAGCTTTTTGCAGACAAAGACACGCGATAAGTTGGCTATCAATAAGGTGTCGCAATTCGGCCGCACGCTGCGAAAGCTGAATATTCCTTGCCGGAAGTCTTATCGGGGGACGCTTTATCATTTGGCTAGGGTGGAGTGACGGTTGTCCCCAGAGAATGGGCACTATTTCACAGGTTAAGAATCTGAAAGTAGAAAACAAAACAGTTCAACCAATGTTATATATGATAAATAATAACTACTTTTGGAGCAAATCATTAACCAAACGTAATTACATACTATTATGGCTATAACTATCAGCATCAATTCCGAAACGTGTATAAAATGCGGGCGTTGTGTCCGTGTGTGCCCGGTCCATATCTTCTTTCAGGAAAATCCTCGTGGTGAAGTACAGTTGCAAAATATTTCGTCGTGCATCCGCTGCGGACATTGTGTGGGTGTGTGTCCTACTTCGTCGGTGATACACTCTGAATTTCCGCCCGAAAAGGTTCATCGGATAGACAGGGAATCGTTGCCTACGCCCGAACAGGTGATGCTTCTTTGTAAAACTCGCCGTTCAAATCGTGCATTAAAGTCCCAACCTGTACCAGACGCGCTGCTTAATCAGATTATGGAAGCCGCCCATGTAGCTCCTACCGGAAGTAATGTGCAACAAGTGTCTTTTACATTAGTTACCGACCCCGAAAAGGTTCGTAAAGTTGTAGAACTGTCTATGAATGTCTTTTCCGGCATATTGAATGTACTAAAATCTCAACCGGAATCTCCGGGCATCAGCCGAATGATTGGATACATCACCCATCTAACGGAATCTTATTCTCAAGGCAAAGATCCGATTCTGCGAGGTGCTGAAACGCTTCTGCTTTTCCATACGCCCAAAGAACTGTCATTTGGATATGCCGATGCGAATCTGGCCTATCAAAACGGTTCGTTAATGGCAGAAGCGCTTGGAGTTTCGCAATTCTTCACCGGCTTTTTGTGCACGGCCATTAAGGAAGATAAAACGGATAGCATTAAGAATTATCTTGGAATAGACGGCGTGGTGCACGCAGGGATGGCACTCGGGATGCCGGAGTTCAAGTTCGTGAATTATGTTGATCGGGATGAGATGAAGGTGACTAAATTTTAAACTTTACATATTAATAATCAAGGCATAAGCATTAAATAGGTTGTTCAATGAGGAATCTGTTTAATGCTTATGGTAATTTTTCATTCAATTATAAGCAATTTTCTTCTGCGTTATTCTTATCTTTGCAATTTAACGAGTATCTTATGGAGAAGAAATGGCTTAGTTACTGGAAGAAGAGTTTGTCGGATTCATTGAAAGCTGATATAGACTTGGATAAATTGGAATACTTTGAGGTAGAAGGCTTCAAGGTTTTTGAATCGTTTTTACCCGATTTAGAAAATGTCAATAAACTGATTGACTTTGAGGAAAGAAGAATAAATAAGAAAAAAGGAGTCATTGATAAAGAGAGTGATAAATGGACTTCTCTTGAAAGCATCCATGTTCTGATTGCGCCATTAAAAGTCGTTCCGATTCCTGAGAACCAAGTCTATTTGAAAGATAAAAAGTCTAAATTTCCGTTTTGGTATTATGCAATACTTGATAGGAATGGGAATTTATCAGTTCCGAAACAAGCTTTTCCTTTTTTCCAAAGAAAATATTTGGAACCTATTGCAGATGAAAATACCGAATATGTATTTACCTCTGTAGAAAATGTCGATAAAGCAGCCTGTATTGGAGAAGAAGAATACCGCGATTATGAGGATTACGTGAATTATGTTCGAGAAGTCTTCAAAAAGGCAGTAAATCAAGAGTTAGAAGATTATGCCTGTGTTGGCTACGAAACTGTTTACAACGGAATCGTACTATTACCTGATGAAGAAATCAATGCAGCTATAGGCATCATCCGTCTTTATGAGAAAATTCTAAATGAAAAACATATTCCTGAATTACTGAAATCTTTCATCAACATAAACAATAGTGTTGAGAAAGCGCCATTAGATGTTGCTGAGTTTATAAATGTAAACTTTCTGCATCTGGGACAAATGGGATATAGTTTTCCACTATCCGTATCACAAAGGAAAAGTTTGCTAACATTCTTGAACTCAACAAGTCGAGTCTTTGCTGTAAATGGCCCTCCCGGTACGGGGAAAACAACTTTGCTACAAAGTATTGTGGCTAATAAGATGGTGGAAAGTGCTATTGCAGGAAATGACGCACCTGTTGTTTTGGCTTGTTCAACAAATAATCAGGCAGTAACAAATATAATCGACAGTTTCTCGAAATCAGACACTAAGGAAGGACCATTGAAAGGTCGATGGTTGCCTGATATTGAAGGCTATGCTACCTATTTGCCATCAAGCAATAAAAAAGAGGCAGAATTAAAAGGTATTAATTATAAGAAACTTAGTGGTGAAGGTTTATTCAATCGAGTAGAGAACCAAGAGTATCTGAATAAGGCAAAAGACTATTTTCTGCAAGAAAGTTCGAAATGCTTTTCTTCATCTCACTTTTTCAGCATTCAAGAAGTTGTAGCAAAGCTACAAAGCGAGTTGCGTGACATACAATCAACATTGCGAGATGCTTCTCAAAAATGGCGTAGCTACTTAGAGACTGAAAAATTAGTAGATAATTCTTATCTTAATGGAAACAATGCCGATGCTTATTATTCCGATGGCATACTCAATGAATTAATTTTGGATAGAGACATTGCGAACCTCATTAAATTGGAAGAACGCATCATCCAATATTTCAACCGAGAACCTTTTTTCAGAAGATTGTTTTGCTTCTTTGGCTTGAATTTTGCCATTAAGAATAGAGCTGCCGAACTCCGGATTATACTACGAGATTCTTTAATCGGGGAAACTCCGGATTTCGTTTTCGGTAAAAGTTCTATTCTCGAATTAATAGACAAGAAAATAAGATTAACAAAAACAATAAAGGATGCAGTGCTTGGATGGAAATCATGGAAGGAAAAATATGCAATCAAAGGCAATCCACCAAGAACAGAAAGCCAATATTGGGATTATGAATATTTGAAAATCGAGTCTAAAGCCAAACCCAACTGTTTTTATGACGAACTGGATGTCGAACTTCGTCATAAAGCATTTCAACTGGCATTACACTATTGGGAAGGACGTTGGATTTTGCAGCTAGAACAAGATTTGAACAGTGACCAATTTGATAAAAAAGGACAAAGTGCTGTAGAAAATCGTTGGAAAAGACAAGCCATGTTAACACCTTGTTTTGTCAGTACATTTTATATGGCACCTAAATTCTTCAGTGCTTATAAATTCCTTAAAAAAGGTGAGGATGGGAAAAATATATTCGATGAACCGCCTCTTTTCGGGTTTATCGATACACTTATTGTGGATGAAGCGGGGCAAGTTTCCCCCGAGGTAGGTGTGGCTACGTTTTCGCTTGCCAAGCAGGCCATTGTGGTGGGAGATGTTAAACAAATTGAACCTGTCTGGAATATCATTCCTAAAATTGATGTGGGGAATTTGAAAAAGGAAAGGTTGATAGAAGACTATAATGACCTTGTTTACGAAAAGGTATTCGACCCGAAAGGCTTCTTGGCATCTTCGGGAAGCATTATGAAAATGGCTCAAAATGCTTGTGAATTCAGGGAAGTCGGGTTGAGTGAAAAAGGCGTTTTGCTCGTTGAACACAGGCGTTGTTTTGATGAAATTATCAATTACTGTAATGTATTGGCATATAATGGTCAATTAAAACCCCTGAAAGGGAAAGCGGAGAATTTGTTATTCCCGCCAATGCATTGCATACACGTTGAAGGGAATTCAACAGTCACTCAAACAAGTAGGAGTAATCAGTTTGAAGTAGAGGCTATTGTTGATTGGCTTTGTGTAAATAAAGAAACAATAATAGAGAAATATTGGAAGAAAGGGAAAATGGAAAAGATAGAAGATATGGTTGGGGTTATTACTCCCTTTGTCGGGCAGAAAAACAGTTTGAAAGCGGCATTAAAGGATGCTGGATTTGATGTTAATCGCATGAAATTAGGTACTGTTCACGCTTTACAAGGGGGCGAACGACCTATTATTTTATTTTCAATGGTTTATGGGAAAGGAGATTCTGGTACTATGTTCTTCGATCGTGATAATAAACCAAATATGCTTAATGTCGCAGTTTCACGTGCGCAAGACAATTTCATTGTATTTGCCAATACCGGGATTTTAGACAAGAAGTCGAAGGCGCCGTCAGGGATATTGGCAAATCACTTGGAGTATGAGTAAATAAAGAAATTTTTTAATAGTTTTAAGCCGGGTAGTTTGCTCGGCTTTTTTATTGCTTTAAAGTGCGATATTCGGTAAGTTCGTTCAGGGAGGCTTTTGGAATATCCAGCAAACGGATGTTTAACGTTGCCTTTGTTTTGTGGCGTTTCTTTATAATCCACAAATTATCATCGAAAGCGACACGTATTTTTTGTCCTTGTCAAGATAGCCTCTTTCTATGTACTCGAATTTCAGTTTATAGTGGGCGAACGGGTCTGCGGTTATCAGTCCCGTGCCTTGCGCAAAGTTCACTACTG
>NZ_URFY01000026.1 GCF_900547205.1 uncultured Bacteroides sp. | reverse complement strand
ATAAATTTCTTTTGGATACCGGCATAATATAACCACAGAGTTTTCGACTTGACCCCAAAAAACAGGTTTTATATCTGTTAAGACATAAAACCTGTTTTATATTCTTTCAAATCAGTAGAATTATTATTCTTCAGCTTTTAATGATTCATCTATCACTTTAATCTTCTCAATAACAAGAGCCAAATCAGCCTTCAACTTTTCCACCTTACGGTTAATTTCAGTCAGCAGGCTGCTGCCTTTCTTTGAAGTAGAAGTCAGGAACCCAAGATTATTCTCATAAGTTTGAATTTCATTCTTCATATTCTCTGAAGCACGTACCAACTTTTCACGTTCTCTGTACAGAGGTTGGCCGCCGCTTCCCTGGATATTGCTGATGTTCGAGCGGAAATTACTTAATTTCCTATTAGAAGCACTGATACTGAAACGGTCGAATAATTGATCGACCAGAGCATGATACTGCTTGTACAGCTTATCTTTCTCTTTGAATGGCACATGACCGATAGCATTCCATTCCTTCATTATCTCGCGCACTAATGTACCGGCTTCTTCGGTATCCATATTTTCATCGATAGAAGATAGCTTCTCAATCAATGCTTTCTTTTGCTCCATATTCTCTCCTTCGATAGAACGTTGTGAAGATGTTGCTTTGTTCTTTTGTTCAAAGAAGTAATCGCAAGCAGAAATAAAGCGTTTCCATATTGCATCGGAATGTTTCTTGGTAACAGGTCCAATGGTTTTCCATTCTCTTTGCAATTTAGTCAATGCATCTGCGGTTGCTTTCCAGTCTGTACTGTCTTTCAGAGCTTCAGCCTTTTCGCAGAGTGCTTTTTTCTTCTCCAAGTTTTCGTTAAAACCCTCTTTCAGGCTTTTGAAGAATTCTCCTTTCTTTTTGAAGAAATCATCGCAGGCATGGCGGAAACGCTCGAAGATTTTCACATTCATCTTATGCGGTGCAAAACCGATAGTTTTCCATTTGTTTTGCAGGGCGATGACTTCCTGAGTCTTGTTTTCCCATGTAGAGAAAGTTTTCAGTTCACTGTAATCAATTGCTTCCACAATTTCGCAGATAACGGTTTTCTGATCCAGATTATGCTGTTCTGTTTCCTTCAGAGCTTCAAAATGTTGCTGATGGCGGCGATTCACTGCTGTAGAAGCAGCTTTGAAGCGATTCCATATTTTATCGCGCAACTCTTTGGTGACCGGACCTGTATCACGAAACTCCTGGTGCAACTTCTGAAGTTGGTGGAAAGCGGATACCACATCTTCTTCGTCGGCTAGCTTTTCAGCAGCTTCGCAGAGACGGGTCTTGATTTCCAAGTTCTTCTTGAAATCATATTCGCGGAATTCGTTGTTCAGCTTTAATAGATCGTAGAACTTCTCTACGTATAATTGATAATTCTTCCAAAGTTCATTAACCTTGCCTTGCGGAACCAGTTTAGTCTCGTTCCATTGCTGTTGCAGTTTCTTAAACTCCGTATAAGACTTATTAGCATCTTCACCAGATTCTACCAGTTCTTTGAGTTCTTCGATAATAGAAAGCTTCACTTGCAAGTTCTCCTCCTTCTGGCGTTCCAGATTGGCAGTAAGTTGGTTTCTCTTCTCTTTGACGACGCCCATTAGACGTTTAAACTCTTCTTCAATCGGGTCTGCCTCGGCAGTGAAGTCTTCGGCAACACCGCCATTATCCGTAAACTGCTTTTTGGCAGCTTCGATTTCGGCATTATGTAACTTGTAGAATGATTGTTTCAGATTGTCTATTTCCTGCTTGTTCGCATTCTCAGCATCTTGCGCAAGCTCTTTCAGACGGTTTAATACGTCTTCCTTAGTGGCAGGTTTAGGTGCTGCTTCAGCTTGAACTTCGGCAGTAACTTCTTCGGTAATTTCCTCAGTTGGAGTCTCTGTAATAGGTTCAGAAACCTCAACTGTTTTCTTTTCTTCTTCTAATTCCCCTTGATTCAAAGGTTGATTAGTGTCATGAGCGTCCATCATTGTATATTAGTTTTGGGTCACAAATTAATGAAATAAAACGATTACTTCATACTATTTTGCTTATTTTTTTTTGTTTACCCTGTTTTTAAGACAATAAAACTGTAATTCCCATGTATAACATCATACCAATGATGTCATTTGTGATAGCAATAAACGGTCCTGTTGCAATGGCAGGGTCGATTTTTAGTTTCTCAAGTGTCATCGGAACCAGTGTTCCGAATATGGAAGCGAACATCACCACCGCAAATAAACTGATAGAGACAGAATAGGTGACCGTTGCCGTTGCGCCAAACCGTATAAAATTATAAGTGTATACTAATAAGGAGATAATAGTAGCATTGATTAAAGCCACTACCGCTTCCTTGGTAATCTGTTTGAATGTATCCTTAGCATCCAGCGAGTTGTTTGCCAAACCCTGTACGATGAGGGCGGAAGATTGCGTACCTACGTTTCCTCCCGTACCACCTATTAATGGAATATATAAAGCCATCTCCGGATGAGCGGCGAAGGTAGAATCGAAATTACCTAATATCATAGAGTTGCCTATTCCGCCAATCATGCCGATGAGTAGCCATGGAAGTCGGGCGGTAGTCTGGCGAAAAACATTATCATCAGTTTCTACATCCTGGGAAAGACCGGATGCCAACTGGTAGTCGCGTTCCGATTGTTCACGAACTTCGTCCATAACGTCATCTACTGTAATTTGTCCTACGAGCCGACCAATGCTATCTACCACGGGAATCGCCACCAAGTCATACTTTTCAATGGCCTGCACCACTTCATCTATAGAAGTATCTACGTGCACCGAAATAGGATCTTTCTGCATCACGTGTTTCACTTTCGATACGGATGGAGAAGTAATCATCTTCTTAAGCGGGAAGATACCCCTTAGACGTTCGTCGTCGTCAATGACATATACATAATAGATTTCATCCAGTTCTTCAGCCTGCTGTCGCATCTCTTTCAGACACTCGGGCATACTCCAGTTTTCATTGACGAGCACCATTTCCGTACCCATCAAACCGCCGGCGGTATTCTCGTCGTACTTCAGCAAGTCTACAATGTCACCCGCCTGTTCGATGTCCTCAATATGCGAAAGAACCTCTTCCTGCTTGTCTTCATCCAGTTCACGCATCAGGTCTACGGCATCGTCCGTGTCCATATAGTCCACAAAACGTTTGGCGATAGTTTCTGAAGGAAGCATTTCGAGGAGCTCTTTACGTGCGTCTTCATCCATTTCGACAAGAACGTCGGCGGCAACTTCGTTGTCAAGCTGGCGATAGACGAATCTGGCTTCTTCCGAACTCAGGTCGTTGCACAATTCGGCAATGTCGGCCGGGTGAAGGTCGGTGAGAAGCTCTTTTACCTTATTAGCATCTTTCTGCTCTATAAGGTGTTTTACATTGTCAATGTATTCCTCGTTCATTGTTGGCTACTTTGAGTGCTTGTTCCACTTTGTTTGTCAGGTCGATAAATTCTTCTACAGATAGCTGTTCCGGGCGTCTGTTGAATAATGCATCTTCTGTCAGCGGGCAATCTTTGCCTAAGATAGGCTTGATAGAGTTTCTCAATGTCTTGCGTCGCTGGTTGAAAGTCGTTTTCACAACTTGCTTAAACAGTTTCTCGTCACATCCCAACTCTTTCGTTTCGTTGCGAGTCATTCGTATGACGGCGCTTTTCACTTTTGGGGGCGGATTAAACACGTGTTCGCTGACTGTGAATAAATATTCCACTCTGTACCATGCCTGAATCAGTATACTAAGTATGCCATAGGTTTTACTTCCCGGTCCGGCAGCTATGCGTTCGGCCACTTCTTTCTGAATCATTCCCGTGCAGCAGGGAATCAAATCCTTGTTGTCCAGCATCTTGAAAAATATCTGGCTGGAGATATTATACGGGTAATTACCGGTCAGTACGAAAGGCTTTCCGTCGAACAGTCTGTTCAGGTTCATTTTCAGGAAATCGTCTTCTATGATATGGTCTTCCAGTGACGGATAGGCTTCGCGAAGATAGGCTACAGATTCAAAGTCTACTTCAACGACTTTCAGCAGTCTGTCTTTTTTTACCAAAAACTGTGTCAATACTCCCATGCCCGGTCCGACTTCCAGAATGGGCAGTTCGGGGAAGGTGTCGACAGTATCGGCAATATCCTGCGCTACTTTCAAATCTTTCAGAAAGTGCTGTCCGAGAAACTTTTTAGGCTTTACTAATTTCATTTACCAACTAAATAATTACTTTTGCAGTTGACAAAGGTAATTCTTTTAAATGAAGAATGAAGAATTAAGCATGAAGAAACTATTAAAAAAGACGCTGAAACTGATATTACCAATTGTTTTAGGCGGCTTTATTCTATATTGGGTCTATCGCGACTTTGATTTTGCAGAGGCGGGTGATGTATTGCTGCACGGCACAAATTGGTGGTGGATGGCTTTCTCATTGCTGTTTGGAGTGTTGGCTCAGGTGTTTCGTGGCTGGCGTTGGAGGCAGACATTGGAGCCGCTGGACGCTTTCCCCCGGAAGAGCGATTGTGTGAATGCTATATTTATCTCATATGCAGCCAGTCTGATAGTTCCCAGAATCGGTGAAGTGAGTCGTTGCGGGGTGTTGGCTAAGTATGATAATGTGTCATTTGCCAAGTCGTTGGGGACGGTAGTTACCGAGCGTTTGGTAGATACATTGACCATTCTACTTATTACAGCCGTTACAGTCTTGCTTCAATTCCCCATATTCGTTACCTTTCTCCAGAATACCGGAACAAAGATACCTTCGCTAATGCATCTTTTAACTTCCGTCTGGTTCTATATCGTTCTTTTCTGCTTTGTCGGAGTGGTGATACTCCTCTATTATTTAAGGAAGACATTATTCTTTTATGAAAGAGTGAAAGGATTTGTACTCAACATTTGGGAAGGCGTGATGTCGTTGAAGAGCGTCCGCAATATACCTCTCTTTATATTTTATACATTGGCTATCTGGGCTTGTTACTTCTTCCATTTCTATTTTACATTCTATTGCTTTGCTTTTACTGCCCATTTGGGTATGATGGCGGCACTGGTTATGTTTGTTGGCGGTACTTTTGCAGTAATCGTACCTACCCCTAATGGAGCGGGTCCGTGGCATTTCGCCATCATCTCGATGATGATGCTTTATGGAATAAATGTGACGGATGCGGGAATATTTGCCTTGATTGTGCACGGTATTCAAACCTTTTTAGTAGTTTTGTTGGGCGTATATGGTTTAGCGGCTTTGTCGTTCAGCAATAGACAGCGAAAGTAATCACTTTATAAAAAAACAGATTTGTTATGAGTACTATTCTTTCTTTAGCTCCACAAAACGTATGGAAGCATTTTTATTCGTTGACTCAGATTCCTCGTCCGTCGGGACACATGGAAAAGGTGACTGAATTTCTGATTAATTTCGGTAAAGGTCTGGGCTTGGAATCTTTTGTAGACGAAGTTGGTAATGTAATTATTCGCAAGCCGGCCACTCCGGGCATGGATAACCGCAAAGGCGTGATTCTTCAGGCACACATGGATATGGTTCCGCAGAAGAATAACGATACGGTGCACGATTTTGAAAAAGATCCTATTGAAACATATATAGATGGCGACTGGGTGAAAGCCAAAGGCACTACTCTGGGAGCGGACAATGGACTTGGTGTAGCTGCCATCATGGCAGTGCTCGAAGCAAATGACTTGAAACATGGTCCTTTGGAAGCACTGATTACTAAAGATGAGGAAACGGGAATGTACGGTGCTTTCGGCTTGAAACCGGGTACGGTAAACGGAGAGATTCTCCTTAATCTCGATTCTGAAGACGAAGGCGAACTGTATATCGGTTGTGCCGGAGGTATGGATGTGACGGCAACACTTGAATATAAAGAAGTAGCACCCGACGAAGGCGATATCGCTATCAAAGTAAATCTGAAAGGTCTGCGTGGCGGACATTCAGGATTGGAAATCAATGAAGGACGCGCTAATGCCAATAAGTTGCTGGTGCGTTTCTTGCGCGAAGCGGTTGCCAGTTATGAAGCCCGTTTGGCTAGCTGGGAAGGTGGAAATATGCGCAATGCCATTCCCCGCGAAGCAAATGCGGTCATTACCATTCCTGCTGAGAACGAAGAAGAACTTTTGGGCTTGGTGAAATATTGCGAAGACTTGTTCAACGAAGAATACTCAGCCATTGAAACTCCAATCAGCTTTACGGCAGAGCGTGTGGAACTTCCTGCCGGCGAAGTGCCCGAGCAAATTCAAGATAACCTTATCGATACGATATTTGCTTGTCAGAATGGCGTTACACGCATGATTCCTACTGTGCCCGATACAGTAGAAACTTCTTCCAATCTCGCTATCATTACCATTGGTGGTGGAAAAGCGGAGATTAAGATTCTGGCTCGTAGCTCCAGCGATAGCATGAAGGAATATCTTACTACCAGTCTTGAATCATGTTTCTCTATGGCAGGAATGAAGGTAGAGATGACAGGAGGCTATTCCGGTTGGCAACCTAATGTGGATTCTCCTATTCTCCATGCGATGAAAGACTCCTATAAGAAACAGTTTGGTGTGGAACCCGCTGTGAAAGTAATCCATGCAGGACTAGAGTGTGGCATCATCGGTGCTATAATTCCCGGATTAGATATGATTTCTTTTGGTCCTACATTGCGTTCACCGCATTCACCAGACGAAAGAGCATTGATTCCTACCGTGCAGAAGTTCTATGACTTCTTGGTAGCTACCTTGGAGCAGACTCCAATGAAATAAAGTACATTTCTTCCTATACTTATAGAATAGGCCGATATACGATAAAGGCACGGATGAATTTTCTTCCGTGCCTTTTGTCATTTATGCTGCCTGTATATCACTAAAACCTACTATAGCAATTTAATTAATTGACGCAAATCAATAAATATGCTGTAAAACATAGATTTCTTCCTTTTTTAGATACAACCTATCAACAAAGGCCTTATTTTTGTGTTGTAAAACATATAACTAGAAGGATAACAAAATGAAAGGTTTAAAGAGATTGTTTAGAAAAATCGGTAAAGCCGACGTACATGTTTGGGGATATTCAACGATTAACGCTTTCCCAAACGAAGAGAAGTAATTTATTAGTTTTCAAGTATTAGTAATTTTAAAAGGTTTAAAGATTATGGCAAAGAAAATGTGTTCTTTAGTAAGAAAAATCCTCAGTGAAGTAGGTCGTAACGAAATGCTGGCATGGGGGTACAGAATTGAGAAATGAGAACAAGTACATTAACTAAGTTGAAAGTGGGGATACGTTATTAAAAGCGCTATCCCCACTTTTTTTATATTCATTCGGTTAGAGGCGTGATTACTTTTAACGGATATCAATAGTGAAGTACTGCTTTCCGTTTCTGTAGATAAACACTTGTTCCTCTCGTCCTTTCGTACGGTTCCTAAGCCATAGTAATGAGTTCTTAGGTACAGAATAACTAATTTTTCTGCCCTCAGCAGTCTGAGTACCTAAAGATTGCCAGCCATATATTCCGTTGTGATAGAATAATTCATAACGATCTCCCGGCCAAATGTAATTGTCGTCATTACGAGGAGAAAATACGATTTTGCTGATGGCTGCTGCCTTTTCTATTTTATAAATGATGGAAGATGTTGTATCTTTAGCCTGAAAATAGGTAAGTATCTGGCCATCTGTAATGTTCTTAAGCCTGTCGATCGGTTCTATGGCAGTTACAGTGTCCAACGAGAGTTTTTTCTGCATTAAACTATCTTCATAAAAAGCAAGTTCAGCCAATTCTATTCTGGCACCTCTTGGGGGAGAATAGCGGATATATCTATACTTCTGATGTGGATGCAGCGAATTTAATTCATAATAATTGGTTGTGAGCGTATCTTTAAATTCGTACAATAAATCTACCCTGCTGAATGAAGGCTCGTTTGCAGCTTCTATCCGTGCACCAAGCGTACTTCTGTATAGCCATTCGGATATAGTAGGTTTGATGGACATCTTTCTTTTTAATACGGCTTGTTCCCTATTTGTTTCATCGGGGACAAGTAGTTCGGCTTTTCCATCTTTAAATATGAATGGGTATCCGGCCGGGTACTGTTTTCCGCCTTCCAGCACAAGTGTCTGGTAACTGATATTTGGTTCCAGATTATGGAAAGTCGCTTCGTCTCCATTGCTCTCTACAACATCTACCGGTATCCATCCTCTTGGACTAAATACTCCCAGATAGATATATTTGTCTGCTCTTTGTATTGGAACGGTTACGCGGTTCTCTCCAAAGTACTCAGCTGTGACATCTTTTATATAGGGGTTTCTGAAAAAAGAAGAAATCTGAGCTTTCTTTGCATGGGCGACGGAAGTCGGTAAATTTTGTTCTCCGAAATAATATCTATATACTTTTCCCTTCTTCCTATCATCTGTGGTAACAGTCTTTCGTGTAGGAGGAACACCTTTTGGGTCAAATAAAATGAATCGTCCTGTTGTGTCCCGCAGAGCATTCCACGAATGATAATGCTGGTATTCCGGCGAATATCTGAAGAAATCGGTTGTCACCGGGATTCCGCAAGAACGCATGGCATACAATGTGATATCGCACGATTCCCTGCAATAGCCGATGGGGTGATGAAATAAAAATTCTCCGTCCATGTGAGGGATGTTGAGGTCTGTGAAGTAGATGAACCATACTTTTTTCAATTCACTGCCTACTGCTTGACAGGCTTCCACGACATCATCCCCCTGATAAAGAGAATCAAGAACAGATGCATAGTACTCATGATAAAGTTTTCTCCACGATGATAAAGGCTCGTTGTCGATGCGATAGGGTAAGATATACTCGCAGAAATCATCAAATGAGAGACATTGAATAAGTGGGAATCGCGCAAGATGCCAACCAGTATATTCTGATTGAAAAATATATCTGGAACAAGATAAAAAGTACCAATAGTACGCGAGCCGTCCTTTTCAATGTCTTTTTCATTATTCTCTTCTACTTATTTAAGTTCATAAAATATCAAACAGGTAGAATTATATCTCAGGCTTTTAATCTTATCCTTTATCTTTTTATCTTTTATTCCTGTTAGCGACTTCAATTTGCCACTATCCACGTATGCCACAAATTCGTTTTTATAGGAGTAAGTGGTATGGTAAAATGGGAGTGTTTTATCATTATTATCGACAGAGTAAAGATAATAATTGCCGGTACGAGAAGATTTATTAAATAAAAAGTATCCCATAGCTATCGATTCGTATTCCAAGAGCACATCAGCATCCGTTTCGTAGATGCCATTGAATCCGGTGAAGAATCCTTGTTGACTTAATTTGGATAGGTCGCCGCTGTAAGAAGGAGTATGCTTCCTTATCTTTTCTTTAGGTGCCATTTTCTGAAAAGTTTCAATCAAATACTTTGGTTGGAAAGAAGACGTTGCTGCCGAGTATGTGTATATGGTGTCACTTAATGGCAAAATCAAATCCACGTCATTGCCTGCTTGTGTCATAGGATGCCAGGAAAAAGGATAGACATAGTTATCTACGGTGACGGGGTAATACGAGAAGTACCGACCGCAAATTTCTTTCTTTTCCAGATCGAGTAGTGAATAAGGTCTTGTGTCATCCATACTCATTCCATTATAATTCAGCAATTTTTTGTCGCCGGTAGCTATCGTTTGGTAAGTCCATTTGAAAGAACCGTCCGGCACGGTATCCGTGGATAAATAGCTTCCCCAGAAATCATAGTGAATCATTTTGTTTTCAGTATAATCAATGATGGTGATTTGCTTTTTGCTGTTGTCTACATATAAAGTTCCCAGTTCATTATACTCATCTTCTCTTTCTCCTTTTCTTCCGATTTGTGTTATCAGTTGGCCGTCATGCGTGTATGCATAAAGGTTTTTAGATGTTTGGATGAAAAGGAAGTGGTCATTCATTTCCAATTTCTTAATCTTATCTACTTGCATGGATAATGGAGTTTGCCCTAGTTCTACTATTCTTGCATTTTTGTACTCGAGAGACTCTTGCAAAGGTTTGTTTGCAGGGTTGAGGCTGTGTACCTTTATCACGCCTTGGTCTTTTTCAACGGGTGAGGATGATATAGCGGTGATGCTATATACGGAGAGGAGAAGAGTGATGATTAATTTCATGGTGATATTTTTTTATAGGTTGTTTATTCTTTAGGCTGTAGCGTTGTTGTATTAGAATTCGTAAATTATTAGAATAGCACTATGGTTATTATTAATCTCTAGCATTTGTTTTGAACTTTTTTTAGTTTGACTGTGAAAGCCGCTTTCTTTTACAGTCATGATTTGGGAGTCTTTTATAAAACTTATAGGCCAAACGACTGCCATCTTATTATTAGTGTTTCCCACAGTCCGTATGTTATTAATTATAAATCCTGTAGTGGAATCAATAACTTCATTATATTTTGTAATGGTTCCATCTTCTTTTTTACATACACATAAACCAACATTCGTCTTGAATAACAAATACTTATCGTTTTCTATAACTTCTGTAATAAATGATATGTAATTATTCCTTTTACAGATATCAAGAAATTCGGTGGGTCTCATCTTCTTTTCCAATAAAGTATCAGGTAATGTATATTCTTTAAAATCCATTGAGTATTCTGAAAGTACCTTCCCTTTTTGGGCAGTGTAGATTTTATTGTCAAAATATTGCGTAAGATGAATGAGCGAATCTTGAGTTAAAGTTCTGCCAAATGCGCATGAAGTGTATTTGTCCACTTCATGCCCTTTAAATTGAAATGTTTGCTCCAAGACTTCTTTTTCATTTTTTAAGTCTCTGCTAAATATTGTCACACTATTTTCTCCTTTTACCACATTGTTGTCTTGCAAATAAATGAATTTACTGTCTGTTGCAATAGATTCATAATAAGTTGGCAAATGGTTTTCTCTCAGAAATTCCCCTTGATAAGAATAAATTAGAATTTTTGAAGGTTCGGAAGCAAGAACTATAAGTTCCTTGTTTACGGTGTCTACACAAATATCTGCTAATGTTCTGTATTCTTTAGAATCATATCCGGATTCCTTTATTGTATTTATGTGATGACCTTCTTTATCATAAATGTTGATGATTTCAGCCCCCTTGTCCAGTATGAAAAAAGTGTTTTCATCAAAATAAATGCGGCTAATCTTTCCTCCAGAATGCTTTCTTATATCTGCTTCTAATGGAATAACACTAATCGATTTGAAAAGTGTAGTGTCTGTTATTGCTTTTTTTGATTCCTTTAAACTAAAGTTGTATTCGTTTTTGTTGAAACTGATACTACTATGGTTTATACTTTGACAATATGTAAAAGTAGAGAGTAGCATTCCGGGTATGATAAATAATATACTTTTCATTATTTAATAATATTAATGACAATGGTTTTATTATTACTACTTCAATTTCTGAATCAGAATAATCGGATTAGAATCACTTCCGTCAGTAGTGGCGAGTTTGAGGAACTTTTGCCTTAGTTCTTCTGTGTAGAAGTGTGTGTCGCTTGATTTTAATCGTTCTGCGATACTGGAGTAACTCCAAGAATCGGCCTCATAATATTGAATGATTTTCTCATCTTGGATGGTGAACCTATCTCCGTTTAATTGTAATAAAAGATTTCCTAACAAAGAGTTTCGTAAATCTTTTGTAGTTTGCATTTCACCTGTTTCTTTATTATATATAGTCATGTGATCCTTAAATTGCAGAAAGATATACTTTTGGGATTGACGGACTCTTTCCACTCCTGTTATATAGTTGTCTCGAATAGCAGTTCGAAGAGCCGTAGTTCCATCACCTTCAATATATTGTTTCGGTAGGCGTCTGTCTCCGAAATCTATTTTATAAGAAAGATAAACCTCCTTATCATTTACAGTATACAGTTTGTCAAAAGGATAAAAACATAATAATGCTTCATTTCCCAATTGCGCATAATAAGAGTCTATACTCCATCCTTGATTGTTTTGGGGTTTATCAAAAGGGAGATACTTTTCTATCTTATTCGAATTATTAAGGTCAATAGTGAATAGGTGGTAGTAACCGCTTTCCGAACTACTGCCATCATTGGGCAAATAGATTTTGTCACCTATACAAAATAAGTCGGTTCCCCATATTTTACTTGTATCTATGTCGCGGATGAACTTACCTGATGCATCATAAAATAGTAACTTACCTATGTTAATGTCATAAACTATTATATCGGTTCCATGCACTGTAAAGTACCATATTTCTGTGTATTCCCCTGGACCATTTCCGTTAGCATGAATTTTAGTTTTTAATTTGCCGGACATATCGAAGACGAATATACTTCTGCTGGTATTATCCGCGATATAAGTCAGATTGTTTTGGTAAATGAGTTTAGTAACTTCTCCAATCAAGCGGTCTTCTGTGATTTCTAAAGGAAATATCAGAACACTATCTTCAACCATCGGAGAATAATCCATAGCATCGCTTATGTTATTCCAATCGATCTTAATTGTTTTAACATCCGTGTTTAGTTGCTCTTTCGTATTACCACCTGTACAACTAGCAATAACAATCACTAAAAGAAAAAATGTATATTTTTTCATGTGTCTAATTTTATATAATCAAAATAAGGTGTTTATCGCATTGTATATAATACCAATATAGCTCCTTCATTCTTCAAATGGCGTTCTATTCCAGGTGATGCTTTAACGAAACCTGTTTCCACTACTTCCTCATATAATGAATAGTTATCCAAATAGCTGACTAACTGATTCTTGTAACCCCATAAACTCATACTCATCTTGTTCATATTTTAAGTGTTTATCTGTTATTTCAAAGTCTCTATCGGTAATTAGAATTTTATAAGGCGGTTGCGATAAGTTCGGTTTACCTCCCTTCAGCGGTATAAAGGCAAAGATGAAATGCTCATCATCCAATACTTCCATGTCCCAAGCAATAAAAGGTAGTTTCTGCGACTGTTTAAATTTGCCTGTCAGGCAATCATAACTATTGACCGTATGGCGAGAATTGTCTAATGTGTAGATGTTTCGTTCGTCAACAGCAAAGCTTTTGAGTTCCAAGTATTCTTGGGGCCCGTTGCCTTTTTCATCCAAAACATATTTAACCTTCCCATTCATGTCATACACTACTATTCTTCCAGAATGATAGTCTCCCATGAAAATTAAATCATTCTTAATAACCATCTTGCTAACTCCGAAAACATCAGAATTATCGGTTGCTTCCAAGGCTATAAAATCTATTTTTTCGATAGTCTCGGATAGTAAGGTATCTACTTGTGATGCGTCAAAAAACAAGGGGTGGTCTACAGTAGTAGTTTGTTCCTTTTTGTTAGTGCAAGACGTGAGAGTGTAGAGAGAGCTAATACTCCATAGAATAAGTGTAATAATATAAATTTTCTTTTTCATATCATTTGCATAACTTTTAGTGAATATTGTTATTTAAACTCATACAGAATCAAACATGGATTATCATCTTCTTTTAAGTCTTTGATACTTTCTAAAAAATCTTTGTCCTGAATATTTTTGAATGACAACAATGTTTCCGTGCTAACATAAGAGACAAACTTATTCTCATAAGCATAAGTTGGGTCTAAGAAAGGTAATGTTTCAGTATTGTCATCCCATGTGTATATGTAGTAATTTCCTGTTTTAGAAACTTTATCGAATAAAAAATATCCCATCATTGCTTCATAATTACACCCTAGTAAGACTTTTGTGTCAGTTTCGAAAATTCCTTTGAACCCTGTAAAAAATCCTTCATCTGATAATCTAGATAGCTCTTCATTATATGATGCAGCCTTTTTGTTTATTTTATTTTTTGGAGCCATTTCTTTAGGAGTTTCAATGATGTACTTCGGATGGAAAGAAGAAGAGAGCGGAGTGTATGCATATATTGTATCACATAACGGCATTATTATATCTATCTCGTCATCCGCCTTTGCCATTGGATGCCAAGAGAATGCAAACATATAATTTTCTACACTAATTGGCTGATATGAGAAATATTGACCACTGACTGTTTTTTTATCTAAATCGAATAAAGAATAGGCTTTTGTGTCATACATGTCCATCATATGAAAACATAACAATTTATTGTCAGAAGTAGGCTGTACATTACTACAGCTTTGAAATGCTTTGGGTGGTATGGATACTGATGATATATAATTCCCGGAAAAATCGTAATTCAATAACTTATTTTTATAATCGTCTATAATTACTACTTGTTTTTTATTTTCATCTATATAGAATGTATTTAATACAATATACTCACCGGGGCCTTCGCCTTTCCTCCCTATCTGAGCCACAAACTTACCTTCCCTTGTGAATGAGTACAAATGCTCTAGGTCGAGGATGAATATGAAAGATTCAGTCATCCTAATTTGTTGAATAACACTTATTAGACAAGATGAAGATGTTTCCAATTTAATGATTTTAGCATTATCATAAGCTGGGCTGCTTTTCAAAGGCTCAATAGATGGATTTAGATAATGAATGAATTCATTCGGTTTGTTCTCTGTGGGTTTACATGATATAACTATTATGCAACATAATAAGAGAGTAATGATAGGATTAATTTTCATGATAATCTGTTTTTTTTATATTGTCTTCCGATTAAGATTGCGGATTATCTTGCTTGATGTTTCTTTAGCAGGGCTGCACGATGCTATTATGGAACTCCATAGAATAAGCGTAATAATTGAAACTTTGTTTTTCATCATTGTGTGTATTTCATTAGTTAGATTTTATGAAAGTAAGAGACTATGAGAAGAGATTTTGTTTTTCTGTTTTAATAGTTTCTACGGTTTCATTTTGACCTATTTTAAATTAAAGTTGTTGTCGGTGCAAATATAAGTAGTAAGATTGGGAAATATCATTGTATTTATTAAAATATTTATGGATAATCTGTTTTTATGCGTTTAAATTGAGATTAAGTCCTGATAAGAATGTGTCAGTAGCAGGTGCAGACTTTGTGTTTCATCGTATGAAACTGTAGTTCCATCGGCGTGAAACTATAGTTCCATCGGCTTGAAACTGTAGTTCCACCAGCGTGAAACTGTAGTTCCAAAGCCTTTGGAACTATGGTTTCAAGCCTTTGGAACTATGGTTTCAAGGCATGAAAACTATTTGAAACTCTAGTGTGCTGAAATATTCCGCGGCTATTGTCGGAGTACAGTTCACGGAATATATGAGAAATAAGTATGAGAACAACTATGAGAAATACCCCGAAAAACGAGGCATTATAGCCCTTTTGAAGTTAACAAGTGTGAAATAGTATGAGAAATGCCCTTTTTGAAAAGTATTTCTCATAAGTCACATATCTGGTTGTCAGGGTATTGCCGAAAAATCATGAGAACATGAGAACAAAATTGAAAAAATCCTTTCTGGGAGGGCGAGATTGGCGGGATTAGATTACTGAATGGACCTAGATCATTCACCGTTTAAATAGTCAAATTAGCTACTTCATGTAGGGCGATATGCTTTTTTATGTGAAAAAAGATGATACTTTAAACTTTTATTCCTTTCTTTGTTATTTATAGAAAGCGATTTATAGCAAACTTAAACTGGATTGATTATGAAAATAAAGCAGATTTGCATGATGGTACTGCTGTGGCTCGGTATTATTCCGGCAGCACAGGCGCAGACTTTTGATAAATTGTGGAAACAAGTGGAACAGGCGGAAAAGAAGAGCCTGCCCGAAACTGTAGTAAAACTGACAGGAGAAATTTATCAGAAAGCACAGAGGGAAAAAGACTCACCACAGATGTTGAAAGCCTATATGTGGAGAATGAAATATCGGGAAATGCTGACTCCGGACAGTCTTTATACCAACCTGAAAGGACTGGAACAATGGGCAAGCCGGAAGGATAAACCGATGGACCGCGCCATACTGCATTCACTGTTGGCAGGAATCTATGCAGACTATGCCGCCAACAACCGGTGGCAACTTCGTCAGCGCACGGAGATAGTGGGCGAAGCTCCCGCAGCGGATATGCGCGAATGGACAGCTAATATGTTTGTCGATAAAGTGAGAACGAATACAAAAGAAGCAATGGCGGATTCTACTTTATTGCTCAAAACGTCATCGCGCACATACATTCCTTTTGTGGAGCTGGGCAAGACGAGCGAATATTATCATCATGATATGTATCATTTGCTGGCTTCCCGCAGCATCGAAGCTTTGAAGCAAATAAAAGGACTTGATAGTGAAGCCAACTATTCAGAAGATATTTATATCTCTCCGATAAAGCAAGATATCCAAGCTATCTATGAAAATATGATAGCTGCATACAAGGCTGCCAATCTCAAAGAAGGTTATGTGCTGACAATGCTTAATTATCTGGAGTGGAAACATGACACCGATAGAAGTATGCAACCCTTCCAAGCGAGAAAAGGACTTCTGGGCTTGACACAGGATAAGTATACCGCTGCTTTAAATAAATTGAAAAGCGAATTTAAATCCGAAGATATATGTGCCGAAGTCTATCTGGCACAGGCGCAATATGCCGTTAATAAAGGACAGGAAGTTGCTGCCCTGCAACTTTGCGACGAAGCAATCCGTCTCTATCTTGGCTATCACAGAATCAACGCCGTGAAGAATCTTCGGGAAGATATTTTATCTCCCTCTCTCAATGTAAATACCGTTGCGGCGGCTTACCCCGGTGAAGAAATAAGCATCCGTGCTTCGCATAAAAATCTGAGCGGCTTCACTCTTCGTCTCTTTCAGGCAAAGAAACTGGTGAAAGAGCAGCATTATTCACTTATTCAACCGAAGGATTATCGAGCACAGGATACCGTCTTTACCTTCAAAGCTCCCGAAGTTGGCGAATACGTGATGCGTATCACTCCTGATATCCGTGCAAAAAGAGACAGCGAAAGCAAATTCAACGTGACGCGTTTCAAGGTGCTGACTTGCCGTTTGCCGGATAAGCAGTATGAAGTCGTTGCGCTGGACGGACAGACGGGGCATCCCATTTCCGGTGCAAAGGTCGCGCTTTACAGCAATGATGAAAAAGTATTGCAGGAGTTCACCACCGGAGCGGATGGCAAAGTCGTGTTTCCCTGGAAATCGGAATACCGCTATCTGAAAGCTACAAAGGGGATGGATACTGCTATGCCTTTCCAAGGTATCTATGGCGGAAACTATGGATACTACGGAGATGAAAGAAAAGTGTCCGAAGCTATGACGCTACTGACGGACCGCTCTTTATATCGTCCCGGACAGACCGTATACGTAAAAGGTATCGCCTACACCCAGACTTCGGACACGGCAAATGTGATTCCGAACAAAGAATACACCGTGATACTGACCGATGCCAACAATCAGGAAGTGGGGCAGAAGAAGGTGCGGACAAATGAGTTCGGCTCATTCACTACAGATTTTGTGTTGCCTTCTGCTGTCCTGAACGGGATGTTCTCACTGCAAGCAGGCGAAGGACGAATGAGCTTCCGTGTGGAAGACTATAAACGACCGACGTTTGATATCACTTTCGAAAAACAGCAGGGAAGTTATAAGCTGGGCGATGAAGTGCAGGTGAAAGGAAAAGTGGAGTCGTATAGTGGCGTGCTGCTACAGAATCTTCCGGTGAAGTATACCGTGAAACGCTCTACGTATAGTCTTTGGAGAATTGCGGAAAGTACGCAGATAGCATCCGGCGAAGCGACCGCCAATGAAAATGGTGAGTTTACCATTCCGGTTCGTCTCAAAGAAAGTGATGCTTACAAGAATAACGACCGGGTGTATTATCGGTATACGATTGAAGCCACTGTTACGAATGTGGCAGGAGAGACGCAATCGTCTACGGATGTGATTTCAGCAGGAAGCCGTTCGCTGGTATTGTTGCCCGAATTGAAAGATAAGATTTGCAAGGATAAACCTGTTGAGCTGACTTTTAAAGCACAGAATCTGAACGGACAGCCCGTGGAAGTAGAAGGTACTTACCGACTGTTCCTAGCAAAAGATAAAGAGTGGAAACAACTGGAAGAGACTCCCGCCCTCACAGGCAAGTTTACTTCCAACAAAGAAATGACGCTCGATTGGAAGAACCTTCCTTCCGGTCCGTACGTCCTGAAAGTTTCGGCAAAAGACAACCAAGGCAAAGAAGTGACTGCCGATGTTAATACTATTATTTTCTCATCGAATGATAAACGTCCGCCTATCCAGACTCCGGTTTGGTTCTACGAGGTGAATACGGAATTTAATGCTGCCCACCCGGCAGTGTTCTGTTTCGGAACATCGGAGAAAGATGCTTATGTGATGATGAACGTGTTCTCGGGAAATAAGCTGATCGAAAGCAAGACGATGAACCTGTCCGATACGATTGTGCGTTTCACATATCCATATAAAGAAAGCTACGGTGACGGTGTGCTTGTCACTTTCTGCATGGTAAGGGATGGACAGGTTTATCAGGAACAGGCTAGATTGAAGAAGCGTTTGCCGGATAAAACACTGGCTATGAAGTGGGAGGTATTCCGTGACAAGCTCCGCCCCGGACAAAAAGAAGAATGGAAGCTGACGATAAAGACGCCGCAGGGGCTGCCTGCCAATGCGGAAATGCTGGCTACGATGTACGATGCCTCGTTGGATAAGATATGGAATCAAAAGCAGAACTTCTCTGTCTACTATAATCAGATAATACCGTATTCCAATTGGATGAGCGGATATTATGGAAGTAACTCGTTCAATTATTGGTGGAATAGAGGTAACCTGAAAGTGCCTTCCTTTGAATATGATTGGTTTGCGATAAAGCCATTAATCTCCAATTTGCAAGTGGTAGAGGATGCTGTGATGATTAAGGGATATGGAACACGGACTAGAAAAGCCCTGACGGGAAGTGTGGCCGGTTTGGCTTCCGTTAAACAAGCATCAAATGTGGTCTTTGAAGAAGAAATGGTTGAAATATCATCTGCTGCCGACAGTGCTTTTGATGAGGAAGGTGAAACACTGCCCGAAACTACTGCCGACTTGCGTACAAACTTGGCAGAAACAGCCTTCTTCTATCCGCAACTCCGCACGAATGAGCAAGGAGAAGTATCCTTCACTTTCACCATGCCCGAAAGTCTGACCCGCTGGAACTTCCGTGGATACTCTCACACGAAGGGAATGCTGATAGGAACGCTGGACGGTGAAGCTACCACGAGCAAAGAGTTCATGCTGACTCCGAATCTTCCGCGCTTCGTCCGTGTGGGCGATAAGACGTCTATTGCTGCTTCCATCTCCAACATGACCGGTAAGCCGCAGGCGGGAACCGTAAGCATGATTCTGTTTGACCCGATGACGGAGAAAGTAATCAGCACGCAAAAGCAGAAATTTAGCGTAGATGAAGGAAAGACGATTGGCGTGAGCTTCCTGTTTACCGTGAGTGATAAATATGAAGTGCTGGGATGCCGTATGATAGCCGATAGCGATGCATTCAGCGATGGCGAACAACAATTGATTCCGGTGCTCAGCAACAAAGAACACCTGGTTGAAACATTACCGATGCCTATCCGTGGCGAAGAAACACGCACCTTCTCGCTCGATAGCTTGTTCAATCATCATAGCAAAACGGCAACCAACCGCACGCTGACCGTAGAGTTTACCGGAAATCCGGCATGGTATGCCATTCAGGCGTTGCCTTCGCTGAGCCTTCCTGTGAATAACAATGCTATTTCGTGGGCCACCGCTTACTATGCTAATTCGTTGGCTTCTTATATCATGAACAGCCAGCCGCGCATTAAGGCGGTATTCGATAGCTGGAAATTGCAAGGCGGAACGAAAGAGACTTTCCTGAGCAATCTGCAAAAGAATCAGGAAGTGAAGAACATCATCCTGTCCGAATCTCCGTGGGTGCTCGAAGCGCAGACCGAAGCGCAGCAGAAAGAGCGCATCGCTACCTTGTTCGATTTGAATAATATCCGCAGCAATAATATCGCTGCGCTGACAAGATTGCAAGAGTTGCAGAATGCCGGTGGAGCATGGTCGTGGTATAAAGGCATGAATAGCAGTCGCTACGTCACTACTTATATCGCCCAATTGAATGCCCGTCTGGCAATGCTGACAGGCGAGAAACTAAGCGGAACGGCACTTTCTTTGCAGAACAACGCCTTCACCTATCTTCACAAAGAAGCATTGGAGGAATATAAGAACATCCTGAAAGCGCAAAAAGAAGGAGCGAAGTTCAATGGCGTTTCAAGTAGCATTCTGCAATACTTGTACCTCATCGCCATTTCGGGAGAACAAGTGCCTGCTGCCAACAAAGGCGCATATGCTTATTACCTCTCTAAAGTACACGAAATGCTTACCACAGGTTCGATGGATACAAAAGCCATTGCCGCCATTGTGCTCGATAAAGCCGGACGCAAGAAAGAAGCTCAGGAGTTTATCGCTTCCCTGAAAGAACATCTCACCAAGACAGATGAACAAGGTATGTTCTTCGCCTTCAACGAGAACCCGTATACGTGGGGCGGCATGAAGATGCAAGCTCACGTAGAAGTGATGGAAGCATTGGAACTGGTAGGCGGAAATAGCGAAACGGTGGAGGAAATGAAACTTTGGTTGCTCAAGCAGAAGCAGACGCAACAGTGGAACTCTCCGGTAGCTACTGCCGATGCAGTCTATGCACTGCTGATGAAAGGTGCGAACCTGCTCGACAATCAGGGCGATGTACGTATCGTCATTGCCAAGGAAGTATTGGAAACCGCTGCTCCGGGCAAGACCACCGTTCCGGGACTGGGATATATCAAACGCACATTCACAGAAAAGAACGTAGTGGATGCCCGCAAGATTGAAGTGGAAAAAAGAAATCCGGGTATTGCCTGGGGAGCTGTTTATGCAGAATACGAGTCGCCCATCAGCGACGTGAAGCAACAAGGCGGCGAACTGAATGTGCAGAAACAACTGTACGTTGAGCGTATGGTGAACAACGCCCCTCAGTTGCAGCCTATTACTGCGAAGACAGTTCTACGAGTTGGCGATAAAGTAGTTTCCCGCCTAAGCATCCGTGCCGACCGTGCGATGGACTTTGTACAACTGAAAGACCAGCGTGGAGCTTGCTTCGAACCAATCGGCAGCGTCTCCGGCTATCGTTTGAACAACGGATTCGGTTATTACGTAGATATCAAGGATGCTTCCACCAACTTCTTCTTCGACCATCTGGGAAAAGGAGTGTACGTGCTGGAATACAGCTACCGAGTGAGCCGCGAAGGTACTTACGAAACGGGATTGGCAACTATGCAGTGTGCTTATGCGCCGGAATATGCCACCCATTCTGCTTCAACAACTGTAGTTGTTAATAAGTAAGTAATTAGAATTAAGGCACGGATTACACGGATTTCACGGTTTTTAGTTAATCAAGAACCGCGTAATCTGCGTAATCCGTGCCTTTTTATTGTTCGCATCTCCCGACAACAGTAACAAACATTTAATAAACCTCTTTCGTCAATCTGTGTTAATCTGTGTAATCTGTGGTGAGAAACTCATCTAAAACCCCTACATTTGTGCACCGAAATAAAATATATCGCATGAAACGTAGTTTACTATCCATACTTTTTTTGATTACTGTCGCTCTGGCAGCTGTTGCCCAACCCCGTATCTCTTCGAACACAGAGACGCACAACTTCGGACAAATAGAGTGGAAACGTCCGGTGACAGTGGAATATACCATCACCAATACGGGAAACCAGCCGTTGGTGCTGACCAATGTGACGACCTCCTGTGCCTGTGCCGTGGCGGACTGGACAAAGACCGCCATCGCTCCCGGTGAAAAAGGAGTAGTAAAAGCGTCTTTCGATGCCAAAGCATTGGGGCGTTTCGAGAAGTCGGTAGGTATATACAGCAATGCTACTCCCAATCTGGTTTACCTGAAGTTTACCGGCGAAGTGGTTCAGGAAATAAAAGACTATACCCAGACTCTTCCGTATGCTATCGGAAATATCCGCATCGACCGTGACGAGTTTGCCTTCCCCGATGTTTATCGCGGACAGCAACCGACACTGACGTTCAACATTGCCAATCTTTCCGACCGTCCCTACGAACCGGTATTGATGCATCTGCCTCCCTATCTGAAAATGGAAGCCGAACCTAAAGTATTGCTGAAAGGCAAGCGGGGAACCGTCAAACTGACCTTGGACGCCAGCCAACTGAAAGACTACGGACTGACACAAACTTCCGTTTACCTCTCCCGTTTTGCAGGAGACAAGGTGAGCGAAGACAATGAAATACCTATCTCCGCGATTCTTCTTCCCGACTTCTCGCGTATGACGGCGAAAGATTCTTTGAATGCCCCCTCTATCCACATCTCTGAAAGGGATATTGACCTCAGCATTCCATTAATCAAGAAAAAGAAAGTGACCTACAACATACTGATTGCCAATGCCGGAAAAACTCCGTTAGTGATCAGCAAATTGCAAGTATTCAACTCTTCTGTGGGAGCTAGCCTGAAAAAGACTGTGCTTCCTCCGGACGGAATGACTAAGTTGAAAGTAACCATCCGCAAGCGCGACGTGGGCAATAAGAAACACCACTTGCGCATCCTGATGATTACCAACGATCCATTGTCTCCAAAAGTAGAAATCAATATCAAACGCTAATACTCTATTGCCATGGAACATCCTGAAAATAGCGGAGAATATAAAGGGCTCGTTGTCAATAAAGGCATCGAACAACCCTCGTCTGTGAATCCTTACTTGAAACGCAAACCGAAGAAACGTCAGATTTCGGTAGCGGAGTTTGTAGAAGGTATTGTGAAAGGCGATGTTACTATTTTGAGCCAGGCTGTGACATTGGTGGAGAGTGTGAAACCCGAACATCAAGCCATTGCGCAGGAAGTAATCGAGAAATGCTTGCCTTATTCCGGTAATTCAGTCCGGGTGGGTATCAGCGGTGTTCCCGGTGCGGGAAAGAGTACTTCGATAGATGTATTCGGACTTCATGTGCTCCAGAAAGGCGGTAAGTTGGCTGTACTCGCCATCGACCCGAGCAGTGAGCGCAGTAAAGGTAGTATCTTGGGAGATAAGACACGTATGGAACAGCTTTCCGTACATCCCAACTCATTCATTCGCCCTAGTCCCTCAGCAGGTTCGTTGGGTGGAGTGGCACGCAAAACACGTGAAACGATTGTGCTTTGTGAGGCTGCCGGATTCGATAAGATATTTGTAGAAACGGTAGGAGTGGGGCAGAGCGAAACGGCTGTCCATTCAATGGTCGATTTCTTCCTGTTGATTCAGTTGGCAGGTACGGGAGATGAACTGCAAGGCATCAAACGTGGCATTATGGAGATGGCGGATGGCATCATTATCAACAAAGCCGACGGGGATAATCTGGAGCCTGCTAAATTGGCTGCCAGCCAGTTCCGCAATGCATTGCATCTGTTTCCGGCTCCCGAATCGGGATGGATACCGAAGGTGTTGACTTATTCGGGCTTCTATAATATAGGCGTCAAGGAAGTATGGGATATGGTGTACGAATACATCGACTTTGTGAAAGCGAACGGTTATTTTGAATATCGCCGCAACGAGCAAAGTAAATACTGGATGTACGAGAGCATCAATGAGCAACTTCGCGACAGTTTCTATCACAATCCGAAGATTGAAGCGATGCTTTACGAAAAAGAACAGCAAGTGTTGAACGGAAACCTCACTTCGTTTATAGCTGCAAGAAGTCTGCTCGATACCTACTTCGAGGATTTGAAATAAGCATTATTTCTTTAAACATGAGAAATTACGTTAAAAGATTCGATCTTATGTAGGGGGGAGGTACTTGGATGGTGTATTTATATAAAAGGCAAGATATAGCTACATGACATGAATAATCACTTTTAGACTTAAAATACCTTATGAACAAAACCTTGTTAACCGGTCTCTTATGCTGCACCTTTGCAATGCAGTGTTTGGCAGACCAACCATTGGAGGGCTACACCTATGCTTCTGTGAATGCCCCGACAGGAAAAGAGTGGGAATCTCCCGAAAATCTGGCACTGAACAAAGAACAGCCGCACGCTTACTTCTTTCCGTTCCAGAGTGTGGAGAACGCCCGTAAAGTACTGCCTGAAAACAGTAAGTTCTGGCAATCACTCAACGGTGATTGGAAATTTAACTGGGCGCCCGATCCGGACTCCCGCCCCAAAGATTTTTATAAAACGGATTATGACGTGGCAGCATGGGATGCAATCCCCGTACCGTCGAGTTGGAATATTTATGGTATCCAGAAAGACGGAAGCCTGAAGTATGGAACTCCTATTTATGTCAATCAGCCGGTTATCTTTCAGCACAGTGTGAAAGTGGACGACTGGCGCGGTGGTGTGATGCGTACGCCTCCCACTAACTGGACGACTTATAAGACTCGCAACGAAGTCGGCTCGTACCGTCGTGACTTTGATATTCCGCAAGACTGGGACGGACGGGAAATCTTCATCAGCTTCGATGGTGTAGATTCTTTCTTTTATCTTTGGATAAACGGCCAATATGTTGGCTTCTCCAAGAACTCGCGCAATACTGCCAATTTCAATATCACTCCTTATCTTCAGAAAGGTAAGAATGTGGTAGCTGCCGAAGTATATCGTAGTTCCGACGGTTCGTTCCTTGAAGCTCAGGATATGTTCCGCTTGCCAGGCATCTTCCGTACGGTAGCCCTGTATTCGGTTCCTAAAGTTCATTTCCGCGATTTGGTTGTTACTCCCGATTTGGATGCAACTTATACGGATGGTACTTTGACTATCGATGCTGATATCCGCAATCTGGATAAGAAAGCAATCAAGAACTATAAAGTGTATTATTCACTCTACGCCAATAAACTTTATTCCGATGAAAACACATTAGTAGATGGTGTTGAATCGCCGGTGATTGAGAAAATAGCTCCCAATGAGATTGGTAAGAGCCAGACTGTATTCAGCGTAAAAGCTCCCAATAAATGGTCGGCAGAGTTCCCTTATCGCTATACGTTGGTGGCGGAATTGAAAGATAAGAAAAACAGAACCATTGAAACGGTTTCTACTATTGTGGGTTTCCGTAAAGTGGAAATAAAAGATACCCCTGCGTCAGAAGATGAATTTGGATTGGCGGGACGTTATTATTACGTCAACGGAAAGACTGTGAAGCTGAAAGGCGTGAATCGTCACGAATCCAATCCGGCAGTTGGTCATGCCATCACTCGCAAGATGATGGAAGACGAAGTAATGCTGATGAAGCGTGCTAACATCAACCACGTGCGTAACTCTCATTATCCGGACGATCCGTATTGGTATTTCCTTTGCAATAAATATGGTCTTTATCTGGAAGATGAGGCGAATATCGAATCGCATGAGTATTATTATGGTGCTGCTTCACTTTCGCATCCGGTGGAATGGAAGAATGCACACGTTGCCCGTGTGATGGAAATGGTGCGTGCTAACGTCAATAATCCTTCCATTGTAATCTGGTCGCTGGGTAATGAAGCCGGACCGGGTAAGAACTTTGTGGCTGCTTATGATGAGTTGAAGAAGTTCGACAAGTCTCGTCCTGTGCAGTACGAACGTAATAACAGTATTGTGGATATGGGCTCAAACCAGTATCCGTCTATCGGTTGGGTGCGTGGTGCTGTTCAGGGAAAATATGATATTAAATATCCTTTCCATATTTCAGAGTATGCTCACTCTATGGGTAATGCTTGTGGTAATCTGGTTGATTACTGGGATGCTATGGAGTCTACTAATTTCTTCTGTGGCGGTGCTATTTGGGATTGGGTAGACCAGTCAATGTACAATTATGACCCTAAAACGGGTAACCGCTATCTGGCTTATGGTGGTGACTTCGGTGATACTCCGAACGACGGTCAGTTTGTGATGAACGGTATTGTATTCGGTGATTTGGAACCGAAACCACAGTATTATGAGGTGAAAAAGGTATACCAGCATATCGGTGTGAAAGCAATCGATGTAGAAAAGGGTGTATTTGAGATATTCAACAAGTATTATTTCAAGAATCTGGCGGATGATTATTCGTTAGTATGGTCGCTCTATGAAGATGGAAAGCCTGTGCAGACAAGCAAGCCGATGGATATCAATGTCGCTCCGCGTCAACGTATGCAGGTGACTCTTCCTTACAACCGTTCGTCTCTTAAGAAGGATGCGGAGTACTTCGTAAAAGTACAGTTTGTGCTGAAAGATAAAAAACCTTGGGCGGATAAAGACTTCGTGATGGCGGAAGAACAGATTCTTGTGAAAGAAGCTACGGATCGTCCTTCAATCAGTGAGGTTACTGCTTCTGCCGGAAAACTGGATAACTACACTGTGGATACTGAAGCACAAAAGATTATCATCAAAGGTGATAACTTCAATGTTCAGTTTGACCCGAAAACCGGAAGTATCTACAGCTTGACTTATGGCAACGAAACGGTGATAGCCGATGGCAACGGACCGAAACTGGATGCATTGCGTGCTTTCACTAACAATGACAATTGGTTCTATTCTCCTTGGTTCGAACAAGGTTTGCACAATCTGGTTCATAAAGCACTTGATTATACAATACTGAAGAGAGATAACGGAACAATTCTTTTGAGTTTCACTGTAGAATCTCAGGCTCCGAATGGTGCACGCATCAAAGGTGGTACTAGTTCAGGCAAGAATAGCATTGAAGAACTGACGGACAGAAAGTTCGGTGCTAACGACTTCAAGTTCACAACCAATCAGATATGGACAGTATATCCTGACGGTTCCATCGAATTGCAGTCGGGCATCACTTCCAATCGTCCTAGTCTGGTTCTGCCTCGTTTGGGCTATGTGATGAAGGTTCCTCAACAATATGCTAACTTTACGTACTATGGACGCGGACCGATTGACAACTATGCCGACCGTAAGAGCGGACAGTTCATCGAACAGCACACCAACACGGTGGCAGGTGAATTTGTTAACTTCCCGAAACCTCAGGATATGGGTAATCACGAAGATGTACGTTGGTGTGCATTGACTAATCAAGCTGGCAACGGAGCTATCTTTATTGCTACAGATCGCCTGTCGGCTTCGGCACTTCAATACTCGGCTCTCGACCTGATTCTGGCTTCACATCCTTTCCAGTTGCCTAAAGCGGGTGATACTTATCTGCATTTGGATTGTGCAGTTACCGGATTGGGAGGAAATAGCTGCGGACAGGGTGGTCCTCTTGTACACGACCGTGTATTTGCCAATCAGCATAATATGGGCTTCATCATTCGTCCTGCAAGCAAAGACTTGGCAGCTATTGCCAATGTTGCTCCTGCCGGAGAGATGCCTTTGTCTATCACACGTGACGGTGCCGGTAAGGTAGAGATTACTTCGGCTAAGAAAGATGCTGTAATCTGCTATACCATTGATAAGAATAAAAAGGCACAGGAGTATAAAGAACCTATTTCGTTGCGCAACGGTGGAACCATCAAAGCATGGTATAAGGATAACGATAAGGTGAAAGCTACCATGAAGTTTGAGAAGATTGAAGCTATTCAGACACAAGTAGTTTATGCCAGCAGCCAGGAGTCAGGTGATGGAGATGCTTCGAACCTGACTGACGGTGATCCGAATACTATCTGGCATACGATGTATTCCGTTACGGTTGCCAAGTATCCGCACTGGGTAGATTTGGATGCAGGTGAAGTGAAAGAAATCAAAGGCTTCACTTATCTGCCACGTCAGAATGGAGGTAATGGTAACATTAAGGATTACTCTATTCAAGTCAGCATGGATGGCAAAGAATGGGGCGAACCTGTAAAGAAAGGTACTTTTGCTAAAAATTCGAAGGAAAAGAGAGTCTTATTCGAGAAGCCGGTAAAAGCACGCTATATCCGCTTTACTGCTTTGAGCGAGCAAAACGGACAGGACTTTGCTTCCGGTGCAGAGATTACGATTCTAGCAAACTGATTTGACCTAAAATAAATAAGAATAAAGATGCTGCAATAACCTTTTGCAGCATCTTTATTGTTTAATGTGACTCATTGGTGGAGTATATTCATAACCGCATGGAAATGAATCAATGTGCTAATGTGCCAATATGCCAATTACCGTGCGGCACACAGCGCAGCCATTAGCATATTGGCACATTAGCACATTGATAAATTGTTCATTTCCAGACCAGAAATGAATTATATAATATTCAATGTATACGCTATTGTATATAAGAAGTATATTACAACTCCTTCCCAATCTTCTCGAAATCGGCTTTCGACTTACTTTGCGTCACGATATACACTCCCAGAAACACGAGAGCGATAGCGACTCCTTTCTGCCAGCCGAAACTACCGATTCCCATCATAATCGCTGCAATGGTAGCCACAATCGGCTGCATATAATTGTACATACTCACAACCGTCGGACGAAGTATCTTTTGTGCAGTCATAATGCAGAGATAAGCAAGGAAGCTACCCCCTAATACAACATAGAGCACTTCAATGATAGCGATAGTTGGTATAGTATCCCATTGAATAGCAGAGATGTCGTGGCAAGAGAAAGGTATATAACACAACGATGCATACACGAACATCCACTTATTGATAGTAACTGCCGAGTACTGCTGAGTCAACCCCTTGAATACCGTCAAGTAAATAGAGAAACTGATTTGTGCGACCAAGCAAAGCAGGTCACCTATCAAACTGCCATTCCCGCTACTTCCCGCCTGGCTACTCATGATAAGAATAAGCGCACCCATTGCACCTACGAAAATCCCTATCACCTTTTTGTGCGTAATCGGCTCTTTCAGATAAATAGCAGCTACAATCATAGTAACAATCGGCAAGGTTGTAGTCACGATAGAAGCATCAATTGGTGAAGTCATAGAAAGCCCGAAGATAAATACGCCCTGATTGAACACTAAGGCAAACAGGGACGCAAAGAAGATTCTCAGCATATCACGATGATTCACGTGTTCCTGTTTGCAAAACATAGAAAGTATCCAGAATGCCGCTGCCGCTCCTACCATGCGGAATGTAGTGACAGAGATGGCGGAAAACTCCTCAAGTGCTGATTTTCCGATAGGAGACATCAATCCCCACATAACGTTTGCTGCAAGCGCAAACAGATGCCCATGCAGATTCTTATTTTTATTCATAAGTCCGTGCGTCCTTTAATTGCTACCTTTTGTTGAAAACTGCTGCAAAGGTAACCAATTTGTCGTATGATTTGTTTATATTTGCCTTGATTAAAATTGAATATTATGGAACAACAGGCCAATTATATCCGTCGTATCGAAATTCACGGACTATGGGAGCGCTTTAATATAGGATGGGATTTGCGTCCCGATGTGAATATTCTCTCCGGAATCAACGGAGTAGGGAAGACCACAATTCTCAACCGTTCCGTCGGATATCTCGAAGAACTTTCCGGTGAAATGAAGAGTGACGAAAAGAATGGAGTACGTCTCTTTTTTGATAATCCCGAAGCAACCTACATCCCTTACGACGTGATTCGAAGCTACGACCGCCCCCTGATAATGGGCGACTTCACAGCCCGTATGGCAGATAAGAATGTCAAGTCCGAACTAGACTGGCAACTCTATCTTCTTCAACGTCGATACCTTGATTATCAGGTGAATATCGGCAATAAGATGATTGAAATGCTTTCGAGTGATGATGAAGAACAGCGTGGAAAAGCGGCATCCCTTTCACTGGCGAAACGTCGTTTTCAGGATATGACTGATGAACTCTTCAGTTATACCCGCAAGAAGATAGACCGGAAACGAAACGATATCGCTTTCTATCAGGATGGAGAACTGCTGTTTCCCTATAAACTTTCATCCGGCGAAAAGCAAATGCTGGTCATTCTGCTCACTGTGCTGGTGCAGGACAACTCCCACTGCGTCCTCTTTATGGACGAACCGGAAGCCTCTCTGCACATCGAATGGCAACAACGACTGATTTCCATGATACGCGAACTGAATCCGAATGTGCAGATTATCCTCACCACCCATTCGCCCGCTGTCATCATGGAAGGCTGGCTGGATGCAGTGACGGAAGTGAGCGACATCTCCACTTCTGTGAAAGCTGAGAAAACCGTGTAATCCATCTAATCCATGCCTGGAACCTTTATTATAGAAGTTATTTGAATCATTGATAAAATGGCAAAATCACTACGAGATAATCTGACATCATCTTATTTCAACGCCGCTCATAAGCTCTATTCCAAGAAAGCGCGCCGACGCATCATAGCCTATGTAGAAAGCTATGACGACGTTGCCTTTTGGCGTACATTGCTGGAGGAATTTGAAGATGACGAGCATTATTTTCAGGTAATGCTTCCTTCCGCCACCTCTCTGGCGAAAGGTAAGAAGATGGTGCTGATGAATACGTTGAATACAGCAGAACTGGGAAAGAGCTTGATTGCCTGCGTAGATAGCGATTATGACTTCTTGTTGCAGGGAGCCACCCATACCTCCCGCAAGATAAATAGGAGCAGATATATTTTTCAGACTTATACCTATGCCATCGAAAACTATCATTGCTTTGCCGACAGTCTGCACGAAGTATGCGTGCAAGCCACTTTGAACGACCGTTCTATCCTGGATTTCAATGCCTACATGAAACGGTATTCCGAGATAGTCTATCCGCTTTTCCTGTGGAACGTGTGGTTCTATCGTCAGCACGACACATACACCTTTCCCATGTATGATTTTCATGGATACACTTCCTTGCGCGAGATTAATCTCAGGCGTCCGGAAGATAGTCTGGAAGCCTTGCAGCGTCGGGTCAATGAGAAACTCTCTGAGTTGAAAAGGCGTTTTCCCCAATCAATAGGTAGGGTGAACGGACTTCGACCGGAGTTGAAGGAACTGGGACTGGTGCCCGAAACCACTTATCTCTATATGCAGGGACATCATGTGATGGATAATGTAGTGATGAAGCTGTTGATTCCTGTCTGCACGGTGCTGCGCCGTGAGCGGGAGCAGGAGATAAAGCGTCTTGCCGAGCATAACGAACAATTCAGAAACGAATTGACCTGTTATCAGAACAGTCAGGTAAACGTAGAAATCATGTTGAAGAAGAATGTAGCCTATAAAAGGCTTTTCCATTACGAATGGCTGAGGCAGGATATTCGTGATTATTTGGCAAAAGAAGAGTGATACTATAAAGCGAACAATAAATAGAGAAAACTAAAACAAGAGAGAAAACAGCTTATGAATGAAGTAAAAGAAGTAGTTGATACCGTGAGTGTAGAGTTGGTAAAGGGGGATGCGCAAACGATGGGAAATGCCATGATGAATGAAGTAAACAATACGTTGCTTTCGATGGGGGTAAATGAAGCCTGGGCGGACAAGATTGATAACCTCGTCATCTTGTTATTTATCATTGCGGTAGCTTTCCTTGCCAATGTCATATGTCGTAAGATTATCCTGCGGGTAGTTGCTAAGCTGGTGAGACAGACCAAAGCCACATGGGACGACATCGTATTTAATGATAAAGTAATGGCGAATGTCAGCAGAATGGTGGCTCCTATATTGATTTACATTGCCATTCCTATGGCGTTTCCTGAACACGCCGATTCTGCCGTACTCGATTTTCTGCGTCGGCTCTGTTTGATTTATATTATAGCGGTCTTTCTTCGCTTTGTCAGTGCCCTGTTCACGGCAATCTATCAAGTGTACAGTGCCAGGGAGCAGTACAAAGACAAACCGCTGAAAGGATTGTTGCAGACAGCGCAAGTAATTCTATTCTTTATTGGAGCCATTATCATCATCAGCATCCTTATAAACAAGAGTCCAGCTGTATTACTGACCGGATTGGGAGCATCTGCCGCTGTATTGATGTTGGTTTTCAAAGACAGTATTATGGGATTCGTTTCCGGCATTCAGCTTTCCGCCAATAATATGTTGAAAGTAGGCGACTGGATTACCATGCCGAAATACGGTGCGGACGGAACGGTGATAGAAGTATCATTGAACACTGTAAAGGTGCGCAACTTCGACAACACCATTACTACGATTCCTCCTTACTTGCTCGTCAGTGACTCTTTCCAAAACTGGCACGGAATGGAAATGTCCGGTGGTCGCCGTGTGAAGCGTTCCATCAACATTGATATGAGCAGCGTACGTTTCTGCACGCCCGAAATGCTGGCGAAGTACCGAAAGATACAATTACTGAAAGACTATGTGGATAAGACGGAAAAGGTGATAGAAGATTATAATAAAGAACATGGCATTGATAATTCCATCTTGGTGAACGGTCGCCGGCAAACCAACTTGGGAGTTTTCCGCGCCTATTTGACTAACTATCTGAATAACTTGCCCACAGTCAATCATAACCTGACCTGCATGGTACGCCAGTTACAACCCACCGAAACCGGTATCCCATTAGAACTGTATTTCTTTTCCGCCAATAAGTCATGGGTTCCTTACGAGGGAATACAGGCAGATGTATTCGATCATGTGCTTGCCATTATATCTGAATTTGACTTATGTGTCTTCCAGAGTCCGTCGGGTGCAGATTTCCGCCGGATAGGGGTGAGACTAGAAAAATGATTATTTTAATAATAAGATACATACTAACTTCAGTATATTATGAATACACCGTTATCTACCAATCAGATTATCCGCGAAATCACTCCTTTGTCCGATAAGGATTGCTTTTATATTGCGGAACGTTATAAGACGGAGTTCACATATCCAATTCACAACCACACTGAATTTGAATTGAACTTCACTGAGAAAGCTGCCGGAGTGAGACGCATTGTAGGGGATTCTTCCGAAGTAATAGGCGATTATGATTTGGTTTTGATAACGGGGAAGGATTTGGAACACGTCTGGGAGCAGAATGAATGCCGTTCTAAGGAAATTAGGGAGATAACGATTCAGTTCTCTTCCGACCTTTTCTTTAAGAGTTTCATCAATAAGAATCAGTTTGATTCCATTCGGCGTATGCTGGATAGGGCACAGAAGGGACTCTGTTTTCCGATGTCGGCCATACTCAAAATATATCAGTTGCTGGATACACTTGCTTCCGAGAATCAGGGGTTTTATGCTGTTATAAAGTTTATGACGATACTCTACGAACTGTCTCTGTTTGAAGAAGCCCGTACGTTATCTTCATCTTCTTTTGCTAAGATCGACGTCCATTCGGATAGTCGTCGGGTGCAGAAAGTGCAGGAATACATCAACACCCATTATAAGGAAGAAATCCGGTTGGGGCAGTTGGCCGCTATGGTGGGTATGACGGATGTTTCATTCAGCCGGTTCTTTAAGTTGCGTACAGGGAAGAATCTTTCCGATTATATCATTGATATCCGTCTGGGGTTTGCTTCCCGTCTGTTGGTAGATTCTACCATGTCTATCGCAGAGATTTGTTATGAGTGCGGCTTTAATAATCTTTCCAACTTCAATCGTATATTTAAAAAGAAGAAGTCGTGTGCACCGAAGGAGTTTCGAGAGAACTATCGAAAGAAGAAGAAACTGATTTAAAGTAGATTAGATTCACCACAGAGTAACACAGAGTCTCGCAGAGTTTTATTGTGGAGTATCATATAAATACTATTCTGTGGAACTCTGTGTTACTCTGTGGTGAACTTATTCATTTCCGCACCGATATACTCATACTATATCAACCGTGGTTCACTCCTTTCACCTTTTTTGAAACACTGATGAACAGGGCGATTGCGGGTGAAGGGTAATGCTCTTTGAGGTGTAAGCAACGGTTTCACCGCTTTCACTTGTAAGCTTTGCGAGCAATATTTTCAGGCAGCAATGAAAACTGGACAGTGAAAGGGGTGAAACTGGGAAATGTGCGAAAAAAGAAGTGAGCCTTCACCCTGTATCTCCTTATTCATCGGTGTCTCAAGAAAAAGGTGAAGGAGGTGAATGGGAGAGATAAACAATTGTAGGAATAGCGTCGGAAAGGTTGGTGAAACAGGCATTAGCACTTTTCGGCAAGGATAGAGTAAGTATAATATCAATGCTTGTTATACTTCGTATCAAGCATTGTTAACTGTGACAACAAGTAATGTTAGCTGTAGTAACAAGCATTGTTAGCTGTGACATCAAGTATTGCTGACTATAATGTCAAGTATTAATGGCTGAGCTCCCAACTATTAATAGCTGAGTTTCCAAGTGTTAATAGTCAATATGTCAACTATTAATAGCTGATGATAAGGAGCTTTCACCATGGGAATGTAGTGAGCATAATCAATTTGAAGATTCTTATCGTAATCTGTCAGAATGAATCTGTTGGTCTTCTTGCTTAACTTCACAATTCTTTTTCCATTCTTATCCACAAAGGGTACTTTTACCCTGAATTGTGCAAAAACAGGGTAGAAGAACACTTGAAATAGTATAAAAAGCCTGAGTCTGTTTAATCTCATAATGATTCCTTGATAGCACTAATCAGTCTTAAATAACCATTTTTAGCCCGTGGGTCGCATCCATCTAGTTGTTGCTCCGCATAGTTTTTCATCTCGATTTTCTGAATATCGTATTCTTCATCATTGATTTTTCTCCATAGGCGTAAGAACGCTTCTTGTGCAATATCTTTTCCTAAGGCTCTGTTATTCAGAAATTGCGTACAAAAAGTGGCGCTGGTAGCAAATTGTTTGCTATAAAACTCTTTAAAATACCGTTCTTTCTCTTTCATTGTTTATTCTGGAAATAGCTAACTAAAGCGCAAAGTTCATAAAATGTATGACTTTCCATCATTCTGACAGGAAAATAATTCCATCCTCAATTAATCCTTTACTCCTTACTTGTAATATATTTATGCCGTCTTTTCCCTGCGAATTTATTGGCGGTGGAAATGCTCATGTGTATGAGCATATCCCTCTTCAGAATAGGCTGTGATGGCGATTTTAGGATAGATTCTAATAATGTAACAATCTCGAAACACCTACTTCAACTTATTGTATCCGATTTGTCTCATTGTTGTAATATCACCCCGCTACCTTTGCCGGCGTAATTAAAACGTAGAGTGAAGTTCGATGAAAAAACAAAATCTTATTAAACTTTCAGTGGTGGTCCTCTTTTGCCTGTTGTGCATTCTCCCAGCATTGGCTGCCAATATCAAGATTAAAGGAGCTGTGAAAGACAAGCTATCCAAAGAACCCCTTATAGGAGCAACGATACGCTTGATAGGCACTCCGGTGGGAGCGGTGACCGATATGGACGGTCAATTCGAATTGGACGGAATGGGCGTTCTGGAAGGGATGTATGACATTGAGATTAAATATGTGGGATACAAAACGGAAGTGCGCCGCAAGGTTCGTGTGGAAAACGGGAATCTGGTGATTCTGAATCTGGAGCTGGAGACGGATGCACACGAGCTGTCTGACGTCGTGGTGGTGGCAAAGAAGAATCGCGAGAATGAGAATATGCTCTTGCTCGAACAGCAGAAGGCGGTGATTGCCGTGCAGTCGGTAGGCGTGAAGGAGCTTTCGCGCAAAGGGGTGTCGGATGCCGAAGGCGCCGTGACCAAAGTGGCGGGAGTATCCAAACAGGACGGGGTGAAGAACGTTTTTGTCCGTGGACTGGGCGACCGCTATAATGCAACCACTTTCAACGGCTTTGCCCTTCCTTCCGAAGACCCCGAATATAAAAACATCTCTCTCGATTTCTTCGGAACGGACGTCATTCAGTCCGTAGGCGTGAATAAGGCTTTCAATGCCGGCGGTAGCAGTGATGTGGGTGGAGCAACCATCGATATTGTGTCCAAAGAACTGATAGGTAGCGGCAATTTCGGCATCGGCATCTCCGGTGGTTTGAATACGCAAACCTTGGCAGCAGACTTCCTCCAAATGGATGGAGTCAACTTCCTGGGGTTTGCCAATCGTACGGAACCTACTAACGACGCTTCGTGGGGATTCGAGAACAAGCTCGACCCTTCCGAAAAGCATCTTCAGCTGAACCGGAGCTACAGTATATCCGGGGGGAAACGGTTTCGTGTAGGCGAGAATAAAGACCCTCTCTCGTTCTTCGTCACTGCCGGACATTCTACCGACTATCAGTATACGGATGAAATCATACGCAATACGACCACTAGCGGAACGGTTTATAAAGATATGAATGGAAAGAAGTATGCGCAGAATATCAGCCAGTTGGTACTAGCCAATGTGGACTATGATATGCAGAACCGTCACCACATGAGTTATAACTTTATGATGATACATTCCAATGCCCAATCGGTGGGCGATTATGCCGGCAAGAACTCTATCTTTAGCGACGACAACGAGAACCTCGGGCTGACCCGACGCCAGCAGACTAACGACAATCTTCTTATCGTCAATCAACTGATGACTAACTGGGGACTGACCAAAACCCTGAGTCTGGACGCAGGCGCTTCCTATAATAGAGTGAAAGGATACGAACCGGATCGCCGTATCAACAACCTCACAAAAGCGGAGGACGGCTACACCTTGCTCAGAGGAAACGCCCAGCAACGATACTTCTCGACGCTGAATGAAGATGATATCAATGTGAAAGCCGGTCTGGTCTACCGTCTGAAAGATAATGTGGAAGAAATTTCAAACATCCACCTTGGCTATACGGGCAGATTCGTCGACGATAACTTTGAAGCAACCGAATACAACCTTACCGTAGGGCATAGTTCAGGTTTTCCATCTTTGGATAATTTCTCGCTCGATGATTACTATAATCAGCAAAACCTGTCTTCCGGTTGGTTCGACATCCAGAAGAATTTAGATAAATATTCGGTGACGAAGAACATTCATTCGGCCTATGCGGAAGCTACTTACCAGATTAATCGCCAATGGGTTTTCAATCTGGGGATGAAATATGACAGGGTGGATATCAACGTGGATTATAACGTGAACAGAGGAGGAACCGAAGGGAGCAACAAGATTGAGAAGGACTACTTCCTGCCAAGCGTGAACCTCAAATACAACCTGAACGAGAAAAACTCTCTCCGCTTGGGAGCCAGCAAGACGTATACGCTGCCACAGGCAAAGGAAATATCTCCTTACCGCTATGTAGGCGTAAACTTCAATAGTCAGGGTAATCCCAATCTGAAGCCTTCGGACAATTATAACATCGACTTGAAGTGGGACTTCAATCCCAGTCCGGGCGAGGTGGTTTCTCTTACCGGGTTCTATAAACTTATCAAGAATCCGATATCACGCATCGAGGTGGCGAGTGCTGGAGGATACCTCTCTTATGAGAATATAGCCGATGAGGCAACAGTGGCGGGAGTAGAAGTAGAAATACGTAAGAATCTCTTTGTACGCCCGGTGAGTAATGGGGCAAACGGTATGAATAAACTCTCTTTCGGATTGAATGGCTCCTATATCTATACCAATGCAAAGATGCCACTGGCAACGGTTTCCACCGGCTCGCAACTGGAAGGCGCCGCTCCTTGGATTGCCAACTTCGACCTTTCCCACAACTTCACCAAAGGAGAACGAAGCTTTATCAATACACTGGTACTCAACTACGTGAGCGATAAAATCTATACAATAGGCACACAAGGATTTCAGGACATCATGGAGCAGGGGATAGTGACACTTGACTTTGTATCTCAAGCGCGACTAAACAAATACCTCTCGCTCACCCTGAAAGCCCGAAACTTGCTGAATCCTTCTTATAAACTGAGCCGTGAAGCCAACGAAAGCGGAGAAAAGGTTGTGCTGGGTGACTATAAAAAAGGTATTAATATAAGCCTGGGAGTGTCGTGCACATTCTAAACCGAGGTAACTGAATAAGATTATTAACTAATTATTGAAGCAAAAATGAAAAGATTGTTTGTGAACTTTATGATGTGTGCCGCTATGGCAACTGCATTGACATTTACTGCTTGTAGCAGTGATAGCGAAGGAGATGATAACAATGGTGGTAACGGAGGAAATGGCGGAGGAACCGGTAGCTCTATCGTGGTAGGCGAGAATATCCTTTCGGGAATACTGACCGGAGAGCAGACTTTGGAATCCAAGGAATACATCCTCAACGGAACGGTAATCATCGAAAACGGAGGTCGTCTCAATATCCCTGCCGGAACGACGATTAAAGCCCGCGAAGGCTTTAGCAGCTATCTGCTGGTTGCACAAGGTGGGCTGCTTTATGCCGACGGTACGGCGGAAAAACCTATCATCTTTACTGCAAACTCCACAAGCCCCACATCCGGCTATTGGGGTGGAATCATTATTAATGGTAAAGCTCCTATCTCCGGCGCAAGTGCCGATAAGAGCGACACGGGATTGACTGAAATAGACAATGCTTACCGTTATGGGGGTAATGTGGATAATGACAATTCCGGTTCGTTGACATACGTGCAAATCTGCTATGCCGGTGCCCGCTCTACTGCTGATATCGAGCACAATGGCTTGACATTGAACGGCGTGGGTAACGGCACGAAGATAGAAAATATCTATGTTTTGGAAAGTGCCGACGATGCTATCGAGTTCTTCGGCGGAACAGTGAATGTAACCAATCTGTTGGCAGTGAATTCGGATGATGATATGTTCGACTTCACACAAGGCTATTCTGGTACGTTAAAAAACTGCTATGGTGTTTGGGCAAGCGGCTATACTAGTACGGAAGCCGATCCGCGTGGCATCGAAGCCGACGGAAATCTGGACGGTGACTATCCTACGCACCTCCGTCAATCGGACTTTACGGTAGAGAATATGACGATTGTAAATAATGCTGCTGATACGGAAAATAACGTTGACCGTATGCAGGATGTGATAAAAATCCGCCGCGGTGCGAAAGCTACTATCATAAATGCACTGGTCAAAGGTACAGGCGGCACAGTCGATTTGATTGATGTAAACGATGGTAAAGGTGTAGGAAGTGCAGAATCGACCATTAGTATTACGAATAGTTTGAACATCAGAGGTAATAAACTCAATGGTACTTTGAACGAAAGTAACCTTAAAGAACCTGCTAATAACACTGGTGCAGATGCTTCTCTCTTTACGTGGACAGGATATGACTTATCAACGTTTTAATATGCTATTGAGCTAGTTATCAGTCGTTTTGTGATACGACTTGCAGGAGAATTTGTAACTGGCAGATTCTCCTGTATTCTATTCTTATCCACCTGTAGTTAGCATTTTAAGTAATTATTTCGTAGTTTATGGTATCTATATGTTCCTTTTTTGTATATTTGTTGATTTATTGTTTTATAGAGATATAAATTATGCAAACAGACTACGAGCGATATCGTAAAATGGCTTCTCTGGCACAGATAGGCTGGTGGGAGGCAGATATAGAAGCAGGCTACTACTTATGTTCAGATTATCTTTGTGACCTTCTGAATCTGGAAGGTGATACTATAGCAGCTTCTGATTTTCTGAATATGGTACGTGAAGACTACCGTGAGCAGATTTATCAAGAATTTCGGGCAAATGCCTCCATCCATAAAGACTTTTATGAGCAGACTTTTCCCATTAATACTAAAGATGGCGAGGTCTGGTTACATACCCGTTTGGCATTCCGCGAGAAAGGTACAGGCACCGGCGGTGGTGATAAGTCTTTTGGAGTAATTCAGCGGGTTGAAGCTCCCAACTATCTGGAAGAAAGAAAAGTGCTAAGGCGTGTTAATGATTTGCTGCGCCGGCAGAATTTCATCTCCCAGTCTCTGCTCCGTTTCCTCCGTGACGAGGAGTTGGGAGCTTGTATCACGGAGATTCTAAATAACATTTTGAGCCTTTATCAGGGTGGTGCCCGCGTTTATATCTTTGAGTACGATGAAACGAACACCCACCATAGTTGCACCTATGAAGTCGTCTCCAATGGTGTATCTGCCGAAAAGGATTCCCTACAAAATATACCTTCCAATGAGTCGGAATGGTGGACTAAACAGATTTTGTCGGGCCAACCTATCGTTCTCTCTTCTCTGAAGCAATTGCCGGAAGAGGCTGTCGATGAATATAACATTCTTTCTGTGCAAGGTATTCAATCCTTGATGGTAACTCCTTTGATTGCGGGCGACTATGTTTGGGGCTATATGGGAGTCGACCTGGTTGATACTTACCGTGAATGGACCAATGAAGATTATCAGTGGTTTTCTTCATTAGCCAATATTATCAGTATCTGTATTGAACTAAGGAAAGCGAAAGACAAAGTTACTCATGAACAGACTTTCATGAATAATCTTTTCCGCTATATGCCGATGGGGTATATACGTATGTCTATCATCCGTGATGAGCACGGGAAACCTTGCAATTATCGCCTGACCGATGCTAATAGTGCCTGTGCTAGATTATTTGGACGTTCTTTTGAGCAGTTTGTCGGCTGTCTGGCATCCGAGTTGCTTACAGATTATCTCCAGAAAGTGGATTCACTAGTAGAGATTCTGAAGAATGATTCCTATGTGGAAAGAGACGAGTATCTTTCTAGGACAGGAGTTTATACTCATTGGATACTATATTCTCCTGAGAAAGATGAAGTTGTCGGACTTTTCCTTGATTCTACCGAAGCGGTGAAGGCAAACAGGGCTTTAGACCGTAGTGAGAAACTATTTAAGAATATCTTTGCCAATATTCCGGCAGGTGTCGAAATCTATGATAAAGATGGGTATCTGCTCGATTTGAACAATAAAGACTTGGAAATATTCGGTGTCATTGATAAATCGGATGTGATAGGTGTCAACTTCTTCGATAATCCGAATGTACCGCAGGATATGCGTGATAGAGTACGCAATGAAGATTTGGTAGATTTCCGTCTCAACTACTCTTTTGAGCGGGTCGGGGAATATTATCAGACAAGCCGTTCCAGCGTTATTGATTTGTATTCTAAAGTCAGCAAATTGTATGATAGTGAAGGCACTTTCAATGGCTATATCCTCATAAGCATAGACAACACGGAACGCTTGGATGCCATTAACCGTATCCGTGATTTTGAGAACTTCTTCCTATTGATTTCAGATTATGCTAAGGTAGGTTATGCTAAGTTGAATCTTTTGAATTGCAAAGGGTATGCCATCAAGCAATGGTATAAGAATATGGGTGAAGAGGAAGATATGCCTTTGAGTGATGTTGTGGGAGTTTACAGTGAAATGCATCCTGACGACCGTAAGCGGCTTCTCGATTTTTATGAAGAGGTAAAGGTGGGAAAAGCGCAGCATTTTCAGGGAGAGATGCGTATTCATCGTCCGGGAACAAAGAATGAGTGGAACTGGGTGAGCACGAACGTGGTTGTTACCACCTATAAACCGGAAGATAATGAAATAGAAATTATAGGTATCAATTACGATATCACGGAGTTGAAAGAGACGGAAGCGGAATTGATTCAGGCGCGTGACAAGGCGCAAATGATGGATAGGCTGAAAAGTGCTTTCCTTGCCAATATGAGTCATGAGATTCGTACGCCGTTGAATGCCATTGTGGGCTTCTCCGATCTGCTAGTGGAAACGGTGGATTTGGAAGAGCGACAGGAATATATCAAGATTGTGCGTGAGAATAATGATTTGCTTCTGCAACTTATTTCGGATATCCTCGACTTGTCGAAGATTGAAGCGGGTACGTTCGATTTCACCAATGGAGATGTGGATGTCAATCTGTTGTGCGAAGATATTGTCCTTTCCATGCAGATGAAAGTAGGGGAAGGGGTAGAATTGCTATTCGATTCTCCTAATTTTAATTGTCACGTTGTCAGCGACCGCAATCGTATTCATCAGGTGATATCCAACTTCGTGAATAACGCCATTAAGTTTACTGCCGAAGGGAGCATCCGTGTTGGTTACGAACTGAAAGGAGATGAACTGGAGTTTTACGTTGTAGATACCGGAATAGGAATTGAGAAAGAACAATTACCTCATATCTTCGAACGTTTCGTGAAGCTCAATTCCTTTGTGCATGGAACAGGATTGGGACTTTCCATTTGCCAAAGTATCGTAGAGCAGCTTGGCGGACGGATTGGTGTCGATTCCGAACCGGGACGGGGTTCACGCTTCTGGTTTACCATTCCGGGTGGGATAGTGATGGAAGGCTGAATCTAAAGTTCTTCTTTACATTATCTCTTTTGCTTTTAGTTATAAGGCATAGACGTAAATAAACGCGGTTGTTTTTCGCTTCATTATGCGAAGAACAACCGCGTTTATTTATACATGCAATTCTTCCCTTATTTATATTCCGAACGAAAGTTTATCAATAGACTGATATACGATACTTGCGATACCCAATCCGAGAATGCCCAGCGTACAGAGCGCCAATCCCCATTTCGTGCAACGGTCGCTGCGGAAAGAAGGAATCGGATTGTCGGAAGGAGTGATATACATCGCTTTCACAATCAGCAGATAGTAATACAGAGAGATTACCGTATTCACCAATGCGATGAACACCAGCAGATGGAATCCTGCATCGAAGGCAGCCATAAAGATGAAGAACTTGGAGAAGAATCCTGCAAACGGCGGGATACCTGCCAATGAGAACAAAGACAGCGTCATCAGGAAAGCAATCTTCGGATTCGTCTTATAAAGTCCTGCGTAATCTTCGAGCGTGAACTTCTGGCTGCGGAGTGCCACAATAGTAATCACGGCAAATACACCTAGGTTGGCGGCTGCATAAACCAGTACGTAATATACCAGCGCAGTCATTCCCTGTGCCGTACCTCCGATAACGCCCAGCATGATATATCCGGCTTGCGAGATACTGGAGAAAGCCATCAGTCGTTTCAAGTTCTGCTGACGGACAGCGAAGATGTTGGCAACAGTGATGGAAACGATGGTCACCCAATAAAGCACTTCCTGCCAGTCATCAATCATTGGAGCAAATACCTTTATAAGGATAGCCATCAATACGAAAGCTGCCGAACTTTTTGAAACAACACTCAGGTAAGCAGTCACTGCACTTGGTGCACCTTCGTAAACGTCTGCCGTCCAGAGGTGGAACGGAACGAGTGACAGCTTGAATGCCATGCCCGTGAAGAAGAATACGAATGCCATGATTTGCAATGCGTTGCCGTCGATATGTGCAGGGAGGTCGTCGAAGTAAAGCGTTCCCGTAGTACCGTAAATCATTGACAGACCGAACAGCAGCAAAGCACTGGAGAAAAGGGCTGTCAGGATGTATTTAGCACCTGCTTCGGCAGAGTTATGGCGGTATTTATCGAAAGCGATCAATGCAGCCATCGGGATAGAAGCCGTTTCCAGTCCGATGAAGAACATCAGGAAGTGTCCGGCGGAAATCATGAGGTACATACCGAACAGTGTGGAGAGTGTCAACATGTAGAACTCGCCTTGCTTGAAGGACGTATCTTCGCGTTTCATCCATTCGTGTGCCATCAGAAAGACAATCAATGTACCTATGTTCAGGATTGACTTGACAACCGTGTGCATCGGCACGTAGTGGTACATACCACCGAATATGTCGGCAGCCGTACCCGGAATCAAGTTGATAGCCGTATGGATAGCCATCAGGATGACGGGCAACATCGTGTTCAGTCGTGCTTTCCCATCATTTTTGTGTGCATCCGGGCTCATGAAGAGGTCGGCTAGAAACAGTAGCAGCAGAACAACTATGAGCGACAGCTCTTCTCGCATATGTAGAAATTGTGAATAATCCATCTTGTTATTTACTATTTAACGATTTACAATTTACTATTTAGGGTATCAGTTGTGAAACAACGGGCAGTACACTTTCACCAATCATGTGGCTTATCCAGAAAGGAGCCAATCCCAATCCGGCTACACAAACGATGAGGCAGATAACCGCTACACGCTCGTCCCACGTTGCATCCGTCAGTGCGAGATGATGCTTGTTGGTGCAGGTTCCGTAGAGAATCTTACCTACCAGACGCAGGATGTAGACGGCTGTAATCACGATGGATGAACAGGCGATGATAGTCAGCGTACGGTGGAACACATCGTTGTTCTGGAAAGAACCGACGAAGATGGTCATCTCGGCAATGAAACCGCTCAATCCCGGCAGACCGAGGTTGGCAAGTCCGGCAATCACGTAGCATATACTAAGGAAAGGCATCACCTTCATCAAACCGGAAAGCTCGCGAACGTCACGCGTGTGTGTCCGTCCGTAAATCATACCGATGAGGGCGAAGAATAGTGCTGTCATCAATCCGTGCGAAAGCATCTGGAGGACAGCTCCCGTTACCGCTGTCTGATTCATCATCAGGATGGCGAAAAGAACCAATCCGCAGTGGGAAACGGAAGAATAAGCATTGATGTATTTCAAGTCCGTCTGCACGCAAGCGGAGAAAGCGCCGTACACAACAGAGATACCTGTCAGTATCAGGAATATCCACGAAAGTTCGTTGGCAGCTTCGGGCATCAGATACATGGCGATGCGGAAACATCCGTAACCTCCCAGTTTCATCAATACTCCGGCATGAAGCATGGATACAGCAGTCGGCGCGGAAGCGTGACCGTCGGGGCTCCATGTGTGGAACGGGAAGAGTGCGCCCAGCACACCAAATCCGAGGAAGGTGAGCGGGAACCAGATACATTGTTGTGCAAATGGTATATTGTGCAATTGTGCTATTTCGAGTAGGTTCATCGTCGTTGCTCCCGAACCGAAGTAGATTCCCAGAATACCAATCAGTAGGAAGGCGGAACCGCCCATCAGCATCAGTGTCAACTTCATGGCTGCATATTCCTTGCGTCCCGAACCCCATACGCCAATCAGCAGATACATCGGTATCAGCGCGATTTCGTAGAACATGAACATGGTGAACAGGTCGATGGAGATAAAGAATCCGAATACACCCATCGACAGCAGGGTGAACCAGAGGAAATATTCTTTTGTCAGCGGTTGCAGACGCCACGAAGCGAATGTGCCTGTGAATACGATGATGGCAGACAGCAGCAGCATGGCTACCGAAATGCCGTCGACGCCTACTGAGTAGGAGATATGAAGCGGTGCATACCACAGTGTATCTGCACGAAACAGCATCTCTGCCGTGTTTCCGGCACTACGTTCGCCCAGATACAAGAAGGTAAGTACGACGGAGGCAATGAGAAGTGCCGACGCGCCGACCACCATAACCCCACGGATGGCTTTGATGCCTCGTGCCGCCCAGAGTCCGGCAAGCATCAGTAGGGGAATAAGTACGAATATGGATAGAAAATTCATCTTATATATCTATTTTGATGATTTACAATTTACTATTTAAAGAACTAACAACAGGATAAGCACCAGTGCTCCGCAGAAGAACACGTATGCATATTGCTGCACCTGACCGCTTTGGAGCCCACGGATTTCGTCGCTCGTTGTATTCGTGGCCCATGCAAGGAAGTTAAAGAAGCCGTCCACTACGTGACGGTCCCACCATGCGATAGGAGTAGAGATGCAACGGAAGATAATCTTATGCGTGATAAACTGATATATATCGTCGATGTAGAAACGATTGTATGCAGCTTTGTGCAATCCTTTGAACTGCTTGGCGAGCGAATCGGCAACGGGCTGATGTGCATTCTTATACATCCACGTGGCGATGGCAATAGAAATAACGGCAATGATTACGCTCGTTATGGCTACCGACGGATCGAGATGGATGGAATAAGGCTGGCCGTTTGAACTGATGAAATGTCCGAAAGGAATAAATCCCGCCACACAAGTCACCGCTGCCAGAAACATCAACGGGAAACTCATCGCCAACGGACTTTCATGTGGCGTGTGGTGAGCATGAAGCTCTTTGTTCTCTTTTCCCCAGAAAATGCCGTAGTAAAGACGGAACATATAGAAAGCAGTCATCGCAGCAATCACCGTCATCACCCAACCCATCACAGGGCTGTATTGGAAACAAGCTGCCAGAATCTCATCTTTAGAGAAGAAACCGGAGAACGGAGGAATGCCGGCAATGGCAAGACAAGCTATCAGGAACGTCCAGTGAGTGATAGGCATATATTTGCGCAAACCGCCCATGGCAGACATCTCATTGGAGTGCACCGCATGGATGATGCTACCTGCCCCCAAGAATAGCAATGCCTTAAACATGGCATGAGTGAAGAGGTGGAACATGGAAGCCATATATCCCAGACCGCCCTCATGCGGGTCCATTGACGTACAAACGCCGAGCGCCACCATCATAAATCCAATCTGCGAAATAGTAGAGAAAGCCAGTACACGTTTGATATCCGACTGCACGCAAGCCACGCTTGCTGCATAAAATGCAGTGAAAGCACCTACCCAAGCCACCATGTGCAACGTGTTCGGTGCATATTCGATGAAAAGCGGGAACATACGAGCCACCAGATAAACTCCGGCAACCACCATCGTAGCCGCATGAATCAATGCGCTGACAGGCGTCGGGCCTTCCATTGCATCGGGCAGCCAGATGTGCAACGGGAACATCGCACTCTTTCCCGCACCACCCACGAACATTAGTCCGAGAGCCAGCGGAAGCATCGAAGCCCCACCGCTAAGAAGTGACACCGTATCCGGTGTGAAGCCGAATGTACCGCCATAGTATCCGTAAATCAGGATACCGATAAGGAAACCCAAGTCGGCAAAACGAGTCACGATAAACGCTTTCTTGGAAGCCGACACGGCAGCAGGTTTTGTATAGTAGAAACCTATCAGTAAATAGGAGCTTACACCTACCAGTTCCCAGAAGAGATACATCTGGAAAATGTTGGTTGCAACGACCAGTCCCAGCATCGACATGGTGAACAGCGACAGGAAAGCATAATAGCGCTGAAAGCCTTTTTCGCCTTTCATGTAGCCGAAGGAGTAGATATGTACCATCAGCGACACGGTGGTGATGACAATGAGCATCATCACGGATATCGGGTCGAGCAGTATGCCCAAGTCGAAGTGTAACGTCTCTGTGAAAGGAAGCCACGTGAAATTATAAGGTATCACGGTGGCAAATGTTCCGTCTTCCAGTCGCGGAGCGGAGAAATATTGGAAGGCGGTGACGTACGACAGTACGGCTACTGCTCCCAGCACCAGCGTACCGATAGTGCCCGCTGTCCGGTGAGACATCCATTTCCCTCCGATTCCCAGAATCAGGAAGGAGAGGAAGGGAAGAAGGAGTATTAGAATTGTTAGTTCCATACAGTTTGTTTTATTACTTAGTTTATAGTTCTTTATTCTTTAGCTTATTGCATATTGGCAGTTCGCCTGCTTCTTGCATTCCGCATGGTTTCTCTTCCCGAAGGAGGAGAGTTGGGATAGTTTCGATTGTTCCCCGGTGCCGGACACTATGTTCCCCGGTGGCGAACACTATGTTCCTCGGTGGCGAACACTATGTATCCCGGTGCCGAACAATCGACTTCCCGTCTACCACTTCAACTCATCCAAGTTGCGCACCTGAATGCTTCGTAGATTACGGTAGATGTTAATCATGATGGCAATTGCAATCGCAGTTTCCGCAGCCGAGATGGCGATGGAAAACAGTGCGAAGAAATACCCTTCAAGCCCTTCAGGAAAGAGGAAGCGGTTGAACACGGCGAAGTTGATATCCGTAGCGTTCAGCATTAACTCCACCGAAATCAAGATAGCCAGCGTGTTGCGACGGGTAAAGAATCCGTAGATTCCTGCAAACATCATGATGGTAGAAACTACCAGATAATATTCCATGTGTATCATAATGGTCTACTTTTAATTTCTAATCTTTAATTTTTAATTTACTCATCGCTTGCGTGCAATCATGATACCTCCGATGATACAAGCCAGCAACAGGATACTGACTGCTTCGAAAGGCAATACATAACCGTACTTGTCGCTGCTCAACAGGGCGCGACCGATGGTGTGGATGTCAACCTCCAGCGGAGCAAGGTTTGCCGTTTGCAGAAACTTATGTTTCAGGGTGATAAACAGGATGATAGCCAGTCCGGAAACCATCGTGAAGAGTCCCGCTAGGAATCTGCTTCGTTTCAGCTTTTCGGCTCGGTCGCCCTCCCCACTGGTCAGCAGGATGGAGAATACATAGAGAACGACGATACCACCGGCGTAAACCATAATCTGTACGGAGCCCAGAAACGTGTAGCCCAACAGGAAATAGATACCCGCCGTGCCGAAGAGTACGAAAAGCAGGTAAGTAGCCGAGCGAACGATACGTTGGGTGGTCACCGTCATAATGGATGTGACAATAATGAATACTGCCAGAAAGTAGAATACTACTGTTTCAAGTGTTGATCCCATATCTATACTTCTTTTTTCTTTTCTATAACTTTACTTCCGTCATGATTCAATTGCATGACGAGTTTCGTTCGGTCAAACACTGCGTGTTCAAACACTTGGTCGAACGTGATGGCATCGTGCGGGCAAGCTTTCACGCAAAGTTGGCAGAACATACAAGCTCCCAGGTCGTATTCATACTTCGCCAGGATTTTTTTCTTCTTGCCGTCTTCCGTCGTGACAGTTTCGCTGATTACATTAATCGTATCGTTGGGACAAGCTGTCTGGCACAGGCCGCAAGCTATACAGCGATGCTCGTTATTCTCATTGTGGGGCATATTCAGCGTGCCGCGGAAGCGGTCGAACATCTTCAATTCTTTCCGGTTCTCGGGGTATTGCTCGGTCACTTTCTTGCGGAAGTATACCTTGATGCTGATTTTCATACCCGTTGCCAGTGTGCCGATGCCGTGCATCAGCCCACCTAAGTACGTATATTTCTTATCTTTATATTCCATAATTTTAGAAGTGGAAGCCGAATGCTACACAGCAGGCCATTATTAATAGGTTAATCATAGAAATAGGAACCAAATACTTCCATTCCAGACTCAGAATCTGGTCGATACGCAAGCGTGGGAAAGTCCATTTGATCCACATCAGGAGGAACACCACGAAGAATGCTTTTCCGAAGAACCAGATAAAGCCGGGGATATAATCCATCACAGCGTTGAAACCATCCAGTCCAACGATATGCAACGGCATCCACCCACCAAGGAAGATGGTAGCGGCAACGCTCGCAACGATAAACAGGTTCAAGTACTCGGCCAGATAGAAGAATCCGAAGCCCATACCGGAGTATTCGGTGTGGTATCCGGCAGTCAGCTCGCTTTCTGCTTCGGGAAGGTCGAACGGGCCGCGGTTACACTCTGCATTTCCTGCAATCAGGTAGATGATGAAGGCAATCACGGCAGGGATGTGGCCTTTGAAGATAAACCATCCGTTGGCTTGTCCCTCCACAATTTCGGAGAATTGCATTGTTCCCATCAGCACTACCATCGTCATGATGCTCATACCCACGGAGAGTTCGTAACTGATAATCTGTGCACCGCTTCGCATGGCGCCAATCAGTGAGAACTTGTTGTTACTACCCCAACCGGCAAGCAGGATGCCGACAACTCCGATGCTGGACGCTGCCAGCAAGAAAAACACGCCTACATTGAAGTTCAATATCTCCGCACCTTTATTAAAAGGAATACAAGCGAAGGTAAGGAACGAGGCGATAATCACCATAAACGGAGCGAGGTTGTAGAGGAAATGGTCGGCACCTCGCGGCATGAAGATTTCTTTGGTTAGCATCTTGAGCACGTCGCATACCACCTGAAGCGAACCCCATTTGCCTACACGGTTCGGGCCAAGGCGGCATTGGAAGAAACCGCAGACCTTACGTTCCATGTAGATTAATATGATAGCCAGAATAGCATACAGTGCCACAAGGCACACACCGACCGCTACACATTCTATAAAGACAGCCACTCCCTCCGGCATGACGGAGAGTAGAAGCTCATGTATCCAGTTTGTTACTATACTAAAGTCGAACATAATTTAATAATGTGCCAATTTGCAAATGTGCCAATTGGCAAGCACATGGTTATTTAATTAATTAATTTCTCATTTCGATGAGCCATTCATTCTTCAATTGGCATATTGACACATTGAAGAATTGGCATATTGCTATCGGTCTATATCCGGAACCACATAGTCCAGTGTACCTCCGATAGCAATCAGGTCGGCAATCTTGGCACCGCGGCTAATCGTGTCTATTGCGGCAACCAGCGGCAATCCCGTAGCACGATAGTGCAGTCGATACGGCATCTTATCGCCTTGGCTTTCAAGGAAAACACCGAATTCTCCTCGGCTTCCCTCCACAGCAGCATAATAACTGCCTTCGGGAACGCGGATAATTGGTTTCATCTTTTCCTGATAAGGGCCTTCGGGGATATTGTCTATCAATTGCTCGATGATGTTCAGACTTTCCATGATTTCGTCCATACGCACCAGATAGCGGGCAAAGCAATCGCCTTCGGTATAAGTAATCTCTTTGAAGTCTACTTTATGGTATACACCGTAAGGCATCCGTTTGCGTACGTCGCAAGCCCAGCCCGAAGCACGGCCTGAACCTCCGGTGCAACCGAAAGAGATAGCATCTTCACGACTCAGCACGCCAACACCTTTCAAACGGCTTTGGGCTATGATGTTGCCTGTGAATATCTCATGATATTCGTGGATGATGCCCCGCATATAAGGGATAAATTCTTTCACCCGTTTCACGAAGTTCGGGTGAAGGTCGGCTTGCACGCCACCAATCGTATTGTAGTTCATAATCAGACGTCCGCCGCAAGTCTCTTCAAAGATGTCGAGAATCTTCTCGCGGTCGCGGAATCCGTAGAAGAAAGCCGTCAACGCTCCGAGGTCCATAGCAAGACAGGAATAGAAAAGCAAGTGCGAATCAATGCGTTGCAATTCATCCATGATAGTACGTATATATTGTACGCGTTCACTTACTTCCACACCCATTGCCTTTTCGATACACATACATAGCGCATGGCGGTTCTGATGTGCACCCAGATAGTCGAGTCTGTCCGTCAATCCCAATGTTTGAGGATAGGTGAGATTCTCGTTCATCTTTTCGATGCCGCGATGAATATACCCGCAGTTTGCATCAATCTTACGAATGATTTCACCTTCGAGTGATACGCGTAGGCGCATTACACCGTGGGTTGCAGGGTGCTGCGGGCCGATGTTGACTACATATTCCGCATCGCCGAAAAGCTTGGTTTCTTTGTTTCTGATGGTTCCGTCGGGATACAGTTCAATCTCTTGTGTAATATCGAACGTTTCTTCGTTGCTCATGTTGAGCGGATTGTCTTTCTCCGGGTCGTTGTCTTTGCGCATCGGATAGCCTATCCAGTCGTTGCGCAGATAAAGACGGCGCATATCGGGATGGCCCGAAAAGAGGATGCCGTAAAAGTCGAACACTTCGCGTTCGTAGAAGTCGGCTATCTTCCATATATCGCTGACGGATGGGAGTTCGGGATGTTGGCGGTCGGTAGTCGCAGTTTTCAGTGCTATCCGTTCGCCTGTGATGGTAGATTCCAGGTGGTAGACTACTCCTAGTCCGCGGAGTTTCTCCGGTGCGTCCTTTTCGTCCGCCACTCCCCAGTCCATACCGGTGAGGCTTTCGAGGAAGTCCATCTGCTTCTCCTTTCGCAAGCGCAGCATCTCATCATGTAGTGCCGCAGGGGCTATAAATTGTATTTCTTGCATAATTCTTAGTCTATTAAGAATGAAGATTATTCTTTTATATAATCCGGTTCTTTCTCTTTTCTGTTCACTCCTCCGAAGAATTTCTCTATCTTCACTTTGCGTTGTAGCTGCATCATGCCATAGTAGAAGGCTTCGGGACGCGGCGGGCATCCGGGGATATATACGTCTACGGGTAGAATCTTATCCACACCGTTCACCACATGATAGGACTTCTTGAACGGACCACCGCTGACTGCACATCCGCCTACGGCAACCACATACTTCGGGTCGGGCATCTGGTCGTACAGTCGTTTCAGCACCGGTGCCATCTTATTGGTGATTGTTCCGCATACCATAATCATATCTGCCTGGCGCGGACTGGCACGGGCTACTTCAAACCCAAAGCGGGCCATATCATAACGAGCGGCACCCAGTGCCATAAATTCGATACCGCAACAACTGGTTGCGAACGTAAGCGGCCACAGCGAATTGCTGCGTCCCCAGTTGACAAAGTCATCAAGCACGCCGAGAGCCACGTTTGCCCCTCCGGCATTAAGTTCTCTGACCAACTTTTCCAACGTGTCATTGTCGATGAACTCATCGTAAGGAATAGATTTTATTTTTGGCTTTTTCGTTACTTCCATTCCAAAGCTCCTTTCCTCCAGGCATAAGCAAGGCCCAGAACTAAAATAATAAAGAAGAAGAGAATACTGACAAGTCCCTGAGGACCCATCTCACGCATCACTACCGCCCACGGAAACAGAAACGCTGTCTCAACGTCGAACATCAGGAACAGGATGGCAAACAGGTAATATCCCACACGGAACTGCATCCATGATTTACCACGCGTCGGTATACCGCATTCGTAGGCTTCAAACTTTTGCGGATTGTATGAACGGGGAGAAATGGCTCGTGAAAGGGCTATTACCACACCGACAAAAGCAAGTGCTGTCAGTAATACAACAACTAAAAATGTAAAGTTCATAATTCAATAGCTGTTTAGATTGAATAATATAGAATAAATAATCGGCTTCTCCGCCCTCCGGGGGATAAAACCAACTATAATGATTGGACGAATGAGAGAATAGATTGTACTATCTAGATGACAATCTTCCTTAATCCATATATATAATAACTAATAGGTTCGTAGAAATGTTTGGGGATGGGGGGGTAATGTGAATGCAATGAGCTAAGAAGGTTATTGTATCCGCGGAAATAGGTGATTAAGTATAATATACTTTTATCAGCGGGTATGTGAGCGATATCCGCATGGCTCATATCGCAAGATTGGGTAGAGTAGAAGTTGTAAAGACGTTCTAGCGCATTGTGAATGGGATGGTTTTGAGAAACGCAGCATCTCTCTTGGCGATATACGGGAGAAGGTACCTTGCAATTCTCTTCTATTGTCTCATTAGCGACAACATGAATTAGCAAAGCGAGCACCAAAAGCAGTCCATATTTTAAGCTTTGTTTCATCTTTCTTCTTTAACGGCTGCAAATATAGAATTAATATTCATACTTTTTGCAAAGACGACGTTGCAAAAAAGGTTTTTTTAGCACAACGCTTGATTATATGCCAGCTCCTTAGTCTAGTTTTTCTTCCAGAAGTCGGAAGTGAAAAGCAATAATACCGTGAAGAGTTCCAAACGTCCTAAAAGCATCAGAAAAGAAAGCAACCATTTTGCTGCATCGGGTAGTGCGCTCCACGAATAAGCCGGACCGCACGTGCCAAGCCCCGGTCCCATATTGCCCATACTTGAAACGACTGTTCCGATTGATTCAAGAAAACCTACGCCTAGACCCATCATCACGAGTATGCTAATGATGGCAATGATAGCATATAAGAAAGTGAAAGCCAGCACGGTGGACTGGATAGGGGAAGAAATCACTTGCTTATTGACCCTCACGGGCAACACCGCGTTGGGGTGCAGGATATGTTTAAACTCATTCTTGGCTATTCTAAACAGTATCACCATTCGTATGCATTTGATACCTCCGGTTGTACTGCCCGCACAAGCCCCTATCAGCATGACAATGAGAAGGCACCCCCAAAGAACGGAAGGCCAAAGCATATAATCGGCAGTGGCAAATCCGGTGGAAGTCTGCAATGAAATGACTTGGAATAGTGACTTACGGAAGGCTTCCTCTATATTCATCGAAGTATTCAGATGCAGCCATCCGGCTATAAATATCGTGAAGAAGGATACGCACACGAAGTAGAATTTTAGTTCCGCATCGTGGATAAACTTCTTTATTTTCCCATTGAACATCAGTAGGAGTAAAGTGAAGTTGATACCAGAAAGAAACATGAAGATTGATATTACATAATCAATGTAAGGTGAATGGTAATATTCGATGCTTGCCTGTTTGTTTGAGAATCCGCCCGTGCTGGTGGTGGTGAAAGCATGGCAGATACTATCGAAAACACTCATACCGCCAAATACAAGTAATACGATTAATGTCCCCGTCATTCCGGCATAAATGCCCCAAATCCATTTGGCAGTAACACCAATGCGGGGATGCACCTTGTCGTGAGTAGGACCGCTGGCTTCTGCCGCAAATACCTGAATGCCACCCATCCCGAAAATAGGAAGCACGGCAATAGTGAAGAATACAATTCCTAAACCGCCTATCCATTGTGTCATCGCACGCCAGAAGAGGATTCCGTGAGGCATTGACTCTATGTTGTTCAAGATGGTGGCTCCGGTACTGCTGAAACCGGACATCGTTTCAAAGAATGCATCGGTGACGCTTGGAATATATCCTCCTATATAATAAGGTAACATCCCGAAGAGAGAAAAAGCAACCCATGCTGCGCTGACGATGACATATCCGTCGCGGCGGTTGAGTGATTTCTCCGCACCTTTTCCGATGGCAAGCAGCAGGAAGCCGACGCCGGCTGAGATAGCTGATGAAATCAGGAAACTCTGTAAATCATTCCCTTTATAAAAAAGAGAAACACCTCCGCAGCACAGCAGCATGGCTGTTTCAATCAGCAGCAGAAAGCCTAGAATCCGGAATATCATCTTTGAGTTTATCATAAAAACAAATGTTGGCTGTTAAGTTTTACTCGTGGTTGTCCGTACTTAATTTTTAGTTAAAGAACTTCTCGATCTTCTTAATCATCATACTTAGGCAGAATACTACTACGTGGTCGCCGGGTTGAATCAACGTGTCTCCTGTCACCAGAATACCTTCACCGTTGCGAATCATTCCGCCGATGGTAGTTCCTTTCGGGAGTCCGAGGTCTTTGATAAAATGTTTGGTAATCTTTGCTCCGGCAGGCACGGTAAATTCGGCAACATCAGCATTGGCAAAAGTCAGGCATTTCACATTCGATACGTCAGCATCCAGCATCATCTGGTAGATATGGCTGGCGGCAATCAGTTTCTTATTGATTACCGTACCGATATCAAGGCTTTCCGCCATGCCGATATAGTCGATGTTCTCCACTTCCGCCACGGTTTTTTCCACTCCCATTCGTTTGGCAGCAAGGCAGGCTAGGATGTTGGTTTCGGAGTTTCCGGTGAGGGCAACGAAGGCTTCGGTATTCTTTAAACCTTCTTCGATAAGTAGGTCCATGTCGCGTCCGTCTCCGTTGATAATCATCGTCTTGTCGTCCAATAGTTCGGTGAGTCGGTTGCAACGGTTGATGTCATTGTCTATGATTTTCACCTGCATATAGTCCGGCACGTATTGAGCTGTACGAACAGCGATGCGGCTTCCGCCCATAATCATGACATTGCGAACGTCGGCATAGTCCTCCTTGCCGGCGATCTTACGTATATAAGGAATGTATTTACGGGTAGTAGTAAAGTACACAATGTCGTGCAGCTTGATAACGTCGTCTCCGCGGGGAATAATTGTTTCCGTTCCGCGCTTGATGGCTACTATGTGATAGGGGATGTTGGGGCCTCCCAGTTCATATAACGGAATATTAAGTATCTCCGCCTTTTCGCGCATCTTTGTACCAATCAATAACAGTGAACCTCCGCAGAACTCCCACCATTGGCGTACCCAGCTCATTCGCATGGAAGATACGATTTCTTTGGCGGCGAGCATCTCCGGGTAAATAAGAGAATCCACTCCTAACTTAAGGAAGAACTCTTTGTTTTTAGGAAGAAGATATTCGTAGTTGTCGATACGTGCCACTGTCTTTTTGGCTCCCAAGTTGGTAGCTAGCATACAGGCAGTCATGTTTCGGCTTTCGTCCGGGGTAACTGCGATAAACAAATCTGCCTCTTTGACACCTACCTCTTTCAGGCCGGAGATAGAAGAGGGAGAAGCGGTTACTGTGAGCAAGTCGAAGTTGGCACTTAGGGCGCTTAGTTTCTCTTCGTCATCATCCATCAAGATAATATCTTGCTTTTCTCGCGATAACAGTTTGGCCAGATGGGTGCCTACGTTGCCGGCACCGGCAATAATAATCTTCATGTCAGTTGATAAGTTCTTTTATTTTAGTCAGGATACCTTGTTCGTCCATATCGCAAAGTTTATATAACTCGGTCACTGCCCCGTGCTCTATAAACTTGTCCGGGATGCCGATACGTTTCACGGTCGGTTTGTAATCGTTTTCTGCCATAAATTCGAGGACGGCACTTCCCATTCCGCCTTTCGCGATACCGTCTTCAATAGTGAGTATACGTTGAAATTTACGACCTATCTCGTGCAGCAGCTCTTCGTCCAATGGTTTGAGGAAGCGTAAATCGTAGTGGGCGATAGTTACGCTAGATTCAGCTTCCGCCTTCGCAATGGCACGTGCGGCAGTATTTCCTATCGGGCCGATAGTAATAATGGCGAGATCGTCACCCTCTTTCAATTTACGGCCTTTCCCTACAGGAATTTCTTCAAGTGGACATTTCCAATCAATCAATACACCGCGTCCCCGTGGATAGCGAATGACGAATGGCCCTTTATCTGGAAGTTGAGCCGTGTACATCAGTCGGCGTAATTCGTGTTCGTCCATGGGCGAAGAAATGGTGAGATTGGGTATCGGACGCAGGCAAGCCATGTCGAAAGCCCCGTGATGCGTCGGTCCGTCTTCGCCGACCAGTCCGGCACGGTCGAGACATAAAACTACAGGAAGCTTTTGAATAGCCACATCGTGGATGGTATTATCATACGCTCGCTGCATAAATGAAGAATAAATGTTGCAGAAAGGCACCAATCCATCTTTTGCCATACCTCCGGAGAAGGTAACGGCGTGTCCTTCGGCGATACCAACGTCGAATGCCCGCTTCGGCATCTTATCCATGAGTATATTCATGGAGCAACCGGTAGGCATGGCGGGAGTGACGCCAACAATCTTCGGATTGGCTTCGGCAAGTTCCAGTAGCGTATTTCCGAATACTTCCTGAAAGAGGGGAGGCATACCTTCCGTATTGGCTATGAAACGTTCGCCGGTGACAGGGTCAAATTTGCCGGGAGCATGCCATTCGGTGGCGTGTTCCTCAGCCGGAGCGAATCCTTTTCCTTTTATAGTATGTAGATGGAGGATTTTAGGTCCCTGCAAATCTTTAATATCGCGTAGCACCCGGGCGAGGTTCTTTACGTCATGTCCGTCTATTGGACCGAAGTAGCGGATATTCATCCCTTCGAAGATGTTCTGTTGCTGTGCCGCCATTGATTTCAGGCTGTTGCCAAAGCGTATTAGCGCTTTGCGGCGTTCTTCATTGAGAATGCCGAGCTTGAACAACATACGTGAAAGCTTGAATCGTAGCTGGTTGTAGCGGTTTGAAGTCGTCAGGTTGAAAAGATACTGTTTCATTCCTCCCACGCTACGGTCGATAGCCATGTCATTATCGTTAAGAATAATGAGCAGATTGTTCGACGTAGTAGATGAATTGTTTAACCCCTCAAAAGCCAATCCGCCACTCATGGAACCGTCGCCGATGATGGCAACGACGTGACGTTTCGAGTCTCCATTTTGGTTGGCGGCAACCGCCATACCGAGCGCGGCAGAGATAGAATTGGAGGCGTGACCACAAGTGAAAGTATCATATTCGCTTTCTTCCGGCGACGGGAAAGGACGTATCCCTCCCAACTTTCGGTTTGTGGCAAATGCTTCGCGTCTGCCTGTAAGAATTTTGTGACCGTAAGCCTGATGGCCGACGTCCCACACAATACGGTCATAAGGGGTATTGTAAACGTAGTGTAATGCTATGGTTAATTCCACAGTTCCCAAACTAGCGGCAAAATGTCCCGGGTTGCAGCAGAGTTCTTTAATAATGTCTTGCCTGAGTTCGTCGCATACTTCCGGCAATTGTTCTACGGTAAGTTTGCGCAGATCTTCGGGATAGTTGATAGCGTTTAGCAAGTTATATATCGGTTCATTCTTCATGATTCGAGGAAATTTAGTGCAAAAATACGAAAAGAAAGTATATTGAGCTTACTTTTTAAGTAAATTCTTGTAGAGCAGCTTCTCCTCCCACCCTGGACTAGTTGCTAGTCTAGGGTGGACTAACGATTCATCTACTCTAGACTAGCAACCAGTCTAGAGTGGAAGCACCCTTCTTCCTGCTCTATACTCCCTCCCATTTCTCTATACATTGTTCAGACTATTTGACTCTCTATTCTCTTCTGATATCTTCGAAAAATCAATAAAATCCCCCTTGATACATCTTTTGTTACCAATAATCACTTCATTATTACATTAATGGAACGATTTTTTATTCCACTTTTATAACTAATCACTAATTTTGTATCTTCTAATTGGTTCATTTATCATTATAAATAGTCTATTTTTCTATTTAAAAGAAAATGCGCATGGAAAAACAAACGTTAGTGCTAATTGGTTTTAATTCCAATCGTACTTACTATAAAGTACGTCCACCCCCCTTTAAGTACTTTTTTAATAAATCCTACAACTAATAAATAAATATAGAATACATTTATTAATTCATCGTTTCTTGGGAGGAATTAGTCTATCAACAACGAATAATTCACAGATAATAGAATTTATATCACACATATGAAACTTTAGTTTTCAGATATTGACCTCCAAAGAAAAAGTAATTTTGAGTCATATTATTTGAGTTTTCTGTGGGCAACTATGAAGCCATAGTTGCTATTTATTTTTTCTTTCAACTGGAAGAGGATGGTTTTACTCCGACCAAGGGACATAAACAAATAAATAACATGAAAAAGAATATTAGAGTGTCTCAATCTGCTTCTTTCTCTGAGATACAAAATGAGATTAACCTTTTGAAAGAAGAAAACCTGTATTTTATGGACTCGTTCCACAGTGTTCGTAACCTGATAACTTCCATTCATACTCCCCTGAAATCCATTTATGATGGAGATTGTCTTGCGAAAATTAAATGTGAACTGAAATCGGCTCTTCGTAATATTGATTGCCTGAACGAACATCTTGACGGGCTAATGAACCTAAGAACATTGTTTGCGAATAGTGGGAATATATACGTTTCCGAGTGTGAACTGGGTACTTTGCTGAAAGGCAGAGTTGATTCATTGCTAGAATATGCTGCGGCCAAGAAAGTGAAGATGGAGTTGGAAAAGAGTTTCAAGTATGCCAGTGTACGGGTTGACCAATGCAGAATTTCCTTTATCATCAACAAGTTCATAAAAAGCATGATAGATATGACGGAGCCGGAAAACACAATATATCTCTCAGTTTCTCTCAATGAAGAGCTTTGGGAGATAAAGATTGTCTATCCGGGTAAGAAGCGAATATTTGCGTCCCTTACCGAACTGGAATTGGACTTCAATAACGGTATAGTGTTCAAAGAACTAGTGAAGGAATGCAATGGGAAGATTCTATCCAACAGTTCCGAACCATCCGTATCTTTGCGGTTTCCGGTGAAGGTCGCTTATGAAGGAACAACTGGACGTACTAAACTGATTATCGAAGAACAACCGGATGAAATAGTGATTGATACGGTTCTACAGAAAGCGTCCCATACCAGAAGTTCGGGCAAACTGATTGTTATCCTTGCAGATAGTAATCACGATTTCAGGTCGTATCTGGAGTCCTGTTTGTCGGAGGAATATGAAATTAAGAGTTTTGATGATGGAATCGACGTTATGAATTACATCAATGAAGAAGAATATCCGGACTTAATAGTCAGTGATGTTATTCTTCGTAGAATGGGTGGTATTGAGCTTTCTTCCCGGTTGAAAACATCGGTAAAAACATCCATGATACCTATCATATTATATGGTTCGCCTATGGACGCCGACCAACGTTATAAAAGAGAAGCATCTTTGGCGGATACGTATATGCAGACTCCATATCATATAGAAGACTTAAAGATAGAAATGTCCGTTCTCATCAGAATCTGCCGTTTGTACAGAAAAGCATTCTTGCAGAGATTATTCGGAGAACAATTTCTTGAAACTTCAAAAGATGAGCTAGGAGAGAAAAAACAGTTTATTAACGAAGTGAAAAACTTCATTCTTGAAAACATTGACAATGAAGACCTCATTATAGAAGATATTGCTGCCAATATGTGTATATGCTCCACCACTCTGCGCAATAAATGGACTAAGTTAACTGGTAGTTCTCCCAAAGAATTTATAATGAGCATCCGATTGGAAAAGGGACGCGAATTGTTGGAAAGTGGGAAATATACTGTAGGAGAAGTACCGGAACTGATTGGAATGAAAGATATCAAGAACTTCCGCAAACGATACAAAGAACATTTCAATATAACTCCTAGTGAATCTATCAAGAAGAAAACTAGTTTCTAAAATAACGAGCTGATAGGATAAGAGTGTATCGCATTTTTTGTGATACACTCTTTTTGTGGCCTTTACTTTGCATCCTTGAACATTACCTTTAGCGTGTATGTTTCAGGACGATACGATTTAAGCGGAAATTAAAAACTTGAAATGATGGATGAAAAAGAGAAGAATGTGAAGGCGGCGGAACTTGCGCCTTACATGAAGTTGGTAATTAATAAACTGAAGGAGGACAAGAAGCATCCGGCGGTGCATACTTACAATGCTATGCTGAACTCTTTCACGAAGTTCTGGAGGAGCATCGGGACGGCGATACCGGATGATGAAGAAGCGGTTGATATACCGATGAACGAGGTCTTCACCCCGGGCAAACTAAAAGAGTATGAAAGTTGGCTGCGGAGCCGCAAGGCAAGTTGGAACACGGTGTCGACCTATATGCGTACGCTTAGGGCGGTGTACAACCGGTTTGTTTCACCAGGAAGTGTGGATTACAATGCACATTTGTTTGACGATGTGTATACAAGAGTAGTGTCGCAGACAAAACGTGCACTGACAAGAGAACAGATGAATACATTGCTGTATGCTGATTTTGAGTCGCTACCCAAAGACGTGCAGTGTGCGCTCGCCTATTTCTTGCTGATGTTCATGTTTCGGGGAATGCCTTTTATCGACCTTGCATATTTGCGCAAGCAGGATGTGAGGGGGAACGCGATTGTGTATTGCCGCCACAAGACGGGAAAGCAGATAACGGTACGAATACACAAGGAAGCAGAGATGCTGTTTGAGAAATACCGAAGTACGAATCCTTATTCAGTCTATCTGTTCCCTATATTGGACAGCAAGCTTGAAAAGGAGGGAGAGTTATATCAATGCTACCTCGACACTCTGGGTAACTTCAACAAGAAATTGGTGAAAGTGGCGGCTCTGTTGCTGCCGGGTGCAAAAATAAGTTCATATACCGCACGGCATACGTGGGCTACACTGGCTTTTTATCTAGGCATTCCTGTGGGGGCTATCTGCGAGGCGTTGGGACATTCTTCCATCCGAGTGACTGAGGCTTACCTCAAGCCGTTCTCCAATGAAAAGGTGGATAGCGAGAATGATAAACTGATAGATTCGGTGATGAATAGAGGAGAAAAAAAGAAAGCGGCATAAAATGCCGCTAATCCCTTCCTGTTATTAAATGGTGAAATAGATTACTTACCAAGTAACGGACTATTTTGCTTGTAAAGATGGAAACATTCTTTGTCTTATCCAAACAAAAGTATAAATTTCTGCTTTATACCATTAAATTTCATCACTAAAGAAGAACACAGTCGTACCAATCCGACATATTGCCCCGGCTTCTGCCATAAACACACAAGACGCCTCTATCCATTTTTGAGCTCTTAAAAACGGACTCTCATGTTGTGTACCTTTTCTTTCTGAAAAGTCTCTTTCCGATCAAACATTTCGCGCGAAAACACTTTTTCTTTGCTGAGGTGGGGGGAGGGCGTCCGTTACTTGGTAAGTAACGGAAAAACAAAACAGACCACCATGCTATCTAAACGTACGCAAACAGCCATCTCTGTACTGTATGACATATCCTCGGGTAATGCTCTGCAATCGGTTAATTTCCTCCTCTCAAAAGGAGAATGGAAGGAATTGTTCGACAAGTTGGAAAAAGGACGGTTAATCCGCCTTTTGCCTAATAAAGAATCAGGTTCGCTCTCTTCGTACGAGCTATGCCATCCATTGACGAATATCTCTCTGTTGGATATACTTGAAGCCATGGATGACCCCATTCGTTGCAATACCCCCACCTCGGAAAC
>NZ_URFY01000025.1 GCF_900547205.1 uncultured Bacteroides sp. | reverse complement strand
AGCAAAGTATTTATTTGAGTGTATTAAAATTTTCGATAAACAAATAGCGTAAAACCAGATTAAATATGAGCAAAAGTAAAAACCCTATTGACTGGTATAGAGAGAACACTCCACAGAAAGAAGACGAGTATGAAGCAGGTTGCTTATTTGCTTTCGGGGTGGTATTTGTGATATTTCTAATCTTTTTTATTGGGATGGTAATAATCACTAAACATTAAATCATAATATAAAGCAATGAAGAAGATACTAATAATCTGCGCACTTCTCACCATGATGGCGGGATGCGCATCACTGAGAAAGTCAGTGGAGAATCACCCAACAAAGAAATCACATCAACCTGATGTGCTGCCAAGTAAAAAAGGGAATCGCTTTACGAAGCAATTTCAGCAAGCAGATTCAGTGTTTAACGAAAAACTAAATCAATAAAAAGAAATAAATTATGAAAATCAAAAATAGAAGTAGATCAATGTTCAGAGTTTCCGAAAGAATGGAAGATATCTTTATCTGTTGATGGAATTACTTTGAATGGCAATGAATTAAAAAATCTCCCTGATATAGTAGAGAGCCATATCAGAGAGATTTGGGAGAGAGCTATAAAAAAAAGTCCTAAATCTTGATATCATTAATGTAGTGTATAGTATATTCCAGACACTTTAAAACTTCATCTGTAAAAGGTGAACCTCCGCATTCTATACGTTGTTTGATTTTTGCAAATGAAGGGATATTTGAATCGTAAGCATACAACAAGTGGACCATATCCTCACGTAGGACATTATATTTTTCTGAATGCGATGTATCCCAAACACCGTTCCGTGGAGCTTCCTCCAAACTTTTATATTCATTAATAAGTTTTGTTGCTTTAGCAATAAAGGCTTCGTCTCTTTTTTCCATAAAATAAAATTTAAATGTGACACAGCAAAAACAGTAATAATTCGGGCACGTTCTCCATTTTTCTAGCACAAAGTTTTAAATGTGACAATTTATGCTTCTCTACAGAACGTGCCCTTTTAATCAACACCGGGAAATAATGTACCACTATTATAGACTAAAAGAACAATGACCTATATAGACTTAATCAACCAATTTTGGGAATTAGACGAACATTGGCAATTTACCTGCTGTGAAACGAGGCTTTATTTCTATTTTTTGAAAACAGCGAATCGTTTAGGCTGGGTAGATAACTGGATACGTAGTGACGCACGAGTGGCAGCTGACGTAGGAGTGTCACTTAATAGTCTAAAAACAGCCCGAAATAAATTATCTCAAGCGGGTCTTATTTCATTTACTTCGGGTGGCAAAGGGAAGGCAAACAAAACAAGGTATCAATTAAGCTATCAGAATTTGACACCTAAAGTAACACCTAAAGAGATACCTAAAGTACCACCTAACCCGCAACCTAAAGTACCACCTAGCACTTATAATGTACGCGTATTAGATAAAGACAAAGAAGAAGATAATACTCTTTCTATACAGACGGACGAACCGGTTTATTTTCCACCTGATAGAATTTTCGATAAGCAGTTAGACGAATGCTATCAAGAATTGAAATCAAATCAATCGTGGATAGAGCCGTTTTGCATGAATATCCGAATGTGCTTCAAAGACTTCACATTGGAAAGTTTTGAAGAGTATTTAATTTCCTTCTTCCGAAAACTACAGAATGAAGGCGAGACAACCATTTCCCCATCCGAAGCAATGAGATATTTTTCCCGCTGGTTAAACGTAGAACTTAAAAAGCAACAAGATGACAGAACAAGAAAGAAAACTTTCGAATCAATTTCAAAGCCTACAGCCGGAAACGTTCGAGGCAAAGTTGAAAAGGCAACAGATATACAATCTGGTACAAATTCACAAAAAGACTATTCTTCAAGATTTTGAATATGATTTGACCAATCCGAAAGAATATTATGCCCACCGTGATTTAATCAGGCAGTTAGGCAACGACTACATGAACCGTGAGTTTAGAGATTTTGAGGTCGACGAGTACAATTCACGGCTATTGTCTTTCCTGCTGTACTATTTCAACGGTTGCCAACTTGCGGAGAAAGTCTTTCCAGAAGAAAACTATAAAATTCACAAGAACCTGCTGATCGTTGGCGACCCCGGCACAGGTAAAACCTTGCTTATGCAGATATTCTCAGATTATTTGCGGCTGACTAACAACCCTAACCAGTTTGAGAACCTGTCAGTTACTCAAATGATGAACTACTACAAGAAGCATAGCCACATTGATTTGTACACCTACAACGAAAATCAGTCAAAAGGATTCAAGCCCAATCCGTTCAGCATTTGCCTTAATGACATCGGACTGGAAACTGAGAATCAGAAAAGCTACGGCACCAGCCTTGACAGTGTGATAGATGAATTTCTCTATGCCCGTTATGAAATCTACCAAAACCAGTTTAAGAATTACCACATCACCAGCAATTTATCAGTTGATGAATTTACAACCCGATTCGGGGAAAGGCTGATAGATCGTTTCAAGAGCTTCAATGTCATTCCCTTGCTTGGTGATAGCCGTAGAAAGTAAACCTCACTTCTCGATTAAAAATCAAAGTAATTATGAACATCAAAACAGAATTTGACCGACTATTTCAAATGTACGGTCCACCTGTCAAAGCACCGATACCTCGCAAATCGAATGCCGGTAAGTGCAAAAACTATAATCCCCGAAACATGAAAAAGAAAAAGCAATCATGAATAAGTTTGAATCCATATTATTAAAATACGGTCAATACGTCTTGTACATGGTATTTTTGTATGCAAAGAGTAATGAGTTATACGAAGATTGCGCACAAATCAAAGATGTGATGGATAAGTACAAAGTATCTGAAAACACATCCCTAGAAGATTGGCAGTGCGAACTTTGGCGTTTGGGACATTCCGGAGACACAGCAATGAATAATCTGCCCCGCTATTTCAATGAGGCAAAACAAAAACTTGGATATCTATGAGATTTGCACTAAGAAATCAGCGAAAGATAAAACAAGTTCTATCGGAGGATAAACTGAATAAGATTCTGCTTTCTCTAAAGCAACACTTCTCCATCCACAGTGACATCGAAACAATCGAAACCGATTCTTTACCCTATCCTGTTTTAGAGATTAAAGATGCCACATCAACAGGTCACCGCATTTCATTTTACATAATCGGGCGACAATATGATGTATATAAACTGGCGTTCAAAGAATTTATATAAAAAAGCACATGAATAGAATAACCAATAAAGAAACATTCAAGTACTGGCTAAGGATTAATGGTTTCCGCCTCAACCAGTTCGGCACCGGAGAAAAATGGAATCCAATTAAAGTACAATCAAAGAAACGTAAACATGGGAAATAATACCAAACTCACAATTAACGATATACCTGCCGAGATAGCAGAACTTTTTAAGCAGGGCATCCACAAAGACCCGCAAATGCAAGCCTTGCTGAAAAAGAAAGAACAAGCCTTGCACAACCGCAATTATATAGAAGTAACCAAGCTATCCCAGCAAATTAAAGAAATAGAAACACGAGTGATAAACAGCTACCTTGCAAAGTATAAAGGACAGGCTGAACGCATGGAGTTGCTTATGACAGATATGAAGCCGGAAGATCGGGAGAACATGAACATATACACCAATGCCGTCATCTTCCTGTGCGACATGATTGAAACGCTAACAATGGAATCCGACCAGATTCTAAGAAAGTATCACCCGGATTACAAAATCGAAATGTTCGACGCAATAGTCCGCTTAGGAAAAGAAGCCCATGCCCAAGTAAAGTTCATGAGTGACAATACCGATTCGGTCTATCAAATCAACTTTGCCAATGGAGCAGATGACATCACCGAGTTACTTCTCAATAAAACAAAAGCATTCATTCGTAAAATCCGCACTAAATCAAAAAAGCAATGATAAAGAAACTATTAGCCAAAACATTCGGGCGCAAATACTACGCCAACATCATCAACTGGCGTGGAACCGATAGAACAGAAATAACGAGCAGTATTTTCAGAACAAAGAAAGAAGCCATCGAACACCGCAAAAGCATAGAGTCAACGTTATCTTTTACTTTCGTTGAAACCGTTTCCTTTCGTTCGCGCGTAGAATATTAATGGATAAACAAGTAATCACCATCCTTACAACTAATTTCGAGTATGATAAAGAAAATAGCAAATCTTTTTAAAAGAAAACTCTGCGTAGTTACCGATTCATCCGATAATTCGGTAACAGTAAACAAAGCCTTGTACAACGAGATACACAAAGATAAGTCCAAAACAGTACACATCTTTGTTTTTCGCGTAGGCAACACATACGGCTTCCGGTCTGTGGAAGAATCATTCGCCAAGAGCACCCAATGCGGAGAGCTTCAATACAACTCCAAGTTCAGGACCATCGGTTTTGAATGTCTTACCCCGTCAGTAAACTACATCTATTACAAATTCGATTTGTCCGAAGGTAAACACCGCTTGCGGGTAATAAGAAAACAACTGCCGGACAAAACAATCTATTACGAAATAGTGAAGCCATGACAAATTTAGCAACAAATATCCGTCCCGACATTCTTTTCCATAGCAACGGACTTATAGAAATCTCCTCAAAGATAAGTATCCTTCTCTGCATTGAACACGGAGACGTAATCAATATCTTCGAGGAAAAGGGAGAACACTACCTCTATGTTGCCCATAAGAATCCGGCAGGAACATTCAAAGGACGGTGCCGGAAAGCAAAGAAGACCGGACGATTCATGCGCGCCAACTGGATAGAACTGTCTCGTTCCATCATCGCTTTAACTGATGCACCCGAAGCACACTATCGTGTTGGCGACCCGCAAATCATTAACGGAAAGAAAGTATTACCCATCATAACACGCAATAATTTATATGCAAAAAGAAATTAAGTACACAGGTATCACCAACATCCCATCGGACAATGAATGTTCCGATGGCGATTTGGCAGTTCTCGTAAATCTCACCAACAAGAATGGCGATTTACACCCCGTTCCTTCTCCTGCCAAGCTCTTCCAATACAGCAAAGGAGACAACCTGATATACGTTCATAAGAGCGGATTCTACACAAACTACATCATCCTTAATGGTAACACCATCAAAGCGTTCCATCTGGTAAATGATGAAATAGCATACTATCCCTTCACCCTCAACACCATCGGCAAAGAGAGTCTGATAAACGTCACCGCATTAGGCAATACACTAATTTTCCTCTTTTCCAGTGGCATTCACTATGCACTGTTCAAAGACGACAACTACATCTACTTAGGACAGAAGCCACCTTTTATATCCTTGTCTTTCGGGCTAAAGGGCTATGATACAAGAAGCGAAGAATGGAGTATGAACCTCACGTCTATTAATCAAGATAATCTCTATAATGAGTTATCCGAAGAAAACAAAAACATCGCTACCGGTGAAATACTTGCCAAGGTAAATAAGCTCATTCAGGAAGGAGCCAAAGACAAAGGACGTTTCATTTATCCCTTCTTCGTCCGTTACGCCTATCGTCTGTTCGATGGTTCCCTTTATATGCACTCTGCACCGGTACTGATGATACCATCTTCGGGCGTATCCCCCTTTGCCATTTGCAAAAGTTGGTCCGGTAGTACTTTCAAAATGCAAATAGCTGCACTTGCTTGCGCGCTTGACTATCAGGTCATGAACAGCGAAATCCTGCCAAAGCTGGAAGAATGGTCCGACATTGTAAAAGGGATAGATATTTTCATTTCAGACCCTATATACACCTATAATCAATCAGGAAAAGTAGAACGTATAAAAGTAGCCAATCAAACCAATCTCCCCAATTATACTATATCAAAAGTTGTAGGAACTGGCGGCGGTATAACCGACATTCTAAAATATAAAAAAGAACTAACCATTGCATACTTTCGCGAGTTGTGCCCATATCCGGATAATGGCAACACTATTTATCCTGGTACCGTGTTTGCTCTACCCGCCACAGAAACCGATGTACTGAAAGCCAATATCACAGACTGTTCTTTATTCTACAAGCTTCATGCGCTCCCTATGACAGACCTTGCCATTAACAGTAGAAAGGATATTCCGGTAGGCAGCAGCATACTCAACACATTGTCCTTACAGGAAAGAATGACCGATGATTATAATTCGCACAACATAATCAAAGCACAATGTTCCTTTGTCTACAACGCGCGGCTCAATATAGCCAACATAAGCCAAATCCTCACAAACGGCTTTCCATCTGAATCTCTTTGTCCTTTCACAGGAGATAAGCCTGCTTTTAAACAGGTGTTCATTTGCTACACCTTTATTCGCGAACATGATAAAAACATTATAGTTACCAATCAAAGCAAGGTCAAACTGGAAGATTTCTGTGCCGACTATCTTTACTATCCCAATATCAATGCTTATAAAATGATTATTCGCAGAGGACTACCAGATATAGACGATTCAACCATTATTGATTCGCTTCACTTTTATGCCGAAGTTAAACTCACCCCGCACAAAAATCTGAATGGAGCATGTTATTTCGGTTCATTCAAAGCACTTACATGGATTGCAGATAAAGACTTCGACGAATCCCAACTAACATTAACCAGCCGTGAGACTAGTAACCCTAATAAGTTATACACTTCCGAAGTAAACAACCCCTTCATCTTTCCTGTATTAGGAATGAACACCATCGGCACAGGCGAAATCATTGGTATATCATCAACCACCAAAGCACTGTCGCAAGGTCAGTTCGGACAATTCCCCTTGTACGCCTTTACCAGTGAAGGAGTATGGGCATTGGAAGTAGGAAGCACCGGAACCTATTCAGCAAAGCAGCCGGCTACTCGAGACATCTGCAATAATCCCAAGTCAATAACTCAAATTGACGGAGCCATCATATTCACCACCGAGCAAGGTATAATGCTTTTGCAAGGTGCCGAAAGCCAATGTATATCTGTTATCTTAGATGGCAAAGAGTTCAATCATGCTCGTCTGAGCAAACTATCCCCATTACTTAAAGCTATCGAACTCTCACATTTAGACTTCGAATACATTCCACTCAAAAACTATCTATCCCAATCACAGATAGCCTATGATTATCCAAACAAACGGCTAATGATATTCAATCCATCCCAGCCATACGCCTACATCTTTTCCATGTTGTCAAAGACATGGAGTACCATGCCAGCAAATTATGAAAACGTAGTGAATAGCTATCCGGACAGCTACATAACAACCGATTCCTATGAAGTACTAAACCTTTCTTCCAAGATAACAGACTTTCAACGTACCCAAGGTTTACTTATCACACGCCCGCTTAAGCTTGATACGCCAGACATTCTGAAAACAGTAACATTACTCATTCATCGTGGCATCTTCGCCAAAGGAAAGGTTAAATCTGCTTTATACGGTTCCCGCAATGGCATAGATTACTATCTAATAGCTAGTAGTCAGGACCACTACATCCGTTCAATCCACGGCACCCCATACAAATACTTCCGTCTATTGGTAGCCGTAGACTTCGAAGAAGGCGAAAGCCTATCGGGAACTTCACTCGTGTTCGACATCAAGCAAACAAATAAACTACGGTAAAATAGGAGAGGGGAAAGCACCTATTTCGGAACTTTCCCCTCTCTCTTTACACCATTTTAGAGTTGAACTTCAATTTTCAGTTTTCCTCCTAAACCGCGTTCAACGATATCACGTAAGGTTTTTATAGTAAGATTACTTCCATCATTTTCTATACGAGAAATGAACGCCCGTTTCTTGTTTACACGTTCCGCAAGTTGCTCTTGTGTAAAATCAAGTTTTATTCTTGCATCCCTAATTTGGAAACCTATCATCAAGTCTGCAAGTTCCTTTTCATAAACATCACGTTCTACTGACCCCTTTGGACCAATATACTTGTCTTGCAAATCATCCAATGTTTTTATATTCATTTTTGCTCCTCCTTTTCTTTATAATATTCCTCCATGAGTTTAACGGCTCTTTTTATTTCCTCTGGCGGTGTCTTTTGTGTCTTCTTTTGAAATCCGCTCAAAAGTACAACTAATCTGCCTGCATCAAAAAAGCAGAAAATACGAAATATATCACTGCCAAACTTAACACGTATTTCAAATAACCCATTTGTTCCTTCTACATGCTTTAAATGATTAACAGGTATTTGCTCCACTTGTTCTACTATTCGTAATATTTGCAATATTTTGCTAACCACCTTTGGTCGCTGTAGATTAAGGAAATCTTCAAAATAATTTTTATACGTGATTACGCTTCTGTACTTTTTCATAACACAAAGGTAACTTAAAAGTTGCATTCATCCAAATAATTATCCGAAAAAACATCGTAATCTAATATCATTATTCAAAATGTACTCAACCGCCTCCGAGTCATTTTTGTCCTCGCCTCCAGATACCCTTTTAGCTTCACTAGCTCCATCTGTGCCCTATCATAATACCCTTGCGCTTCATCCTTCTTCGTTATCATAAACCACTCAAACAGAGACATACAGACAAGGTACTCATGTGCTGCAGTCTTCACCGCCTCTATGTTAGGCTTGCTGAAAGTCACCGGAACACTCAATTTAAGTACATAAATCTCCGGCTCCGTAAACAGGTTATCCACCACGCAGTCCTCCATCGTATCCTCTTTTGTATAGGCAGTCAAAGCATACACCAGTTCATTAAACGACTTATTCAGTACACGTGTCACCCTGTCTACATTTCCATCCTGCCCCAAATCCATCACTCCACTTTTTTCCTTTTCATCACCGCCCTGCATATTATCGCCTATGATGAAAGCAATATTCTCCGCATCATATACCAATGCTTTTCTGTACAGAGACACCTCAATAATTTTCCGCTGTTTTATCATCTTCCACTTCTCTTATAGGTCTTACACGTTTATTAATTGCCGCATGAATCTCAGCCAGACCATTACCGGCTTTCGCCAAATACATTTCAGCTTCATCCGGTTTAGTTATGGCAAACCATTCACCGATGGCAGTATTCACTATGAATTTGTGGCAGCCGGAGGCAATCGTATCCACAACATTCCGGTCAAAATTACCTGGTACTTCCAAGATAAACTCCAGATTCCCCTCGCCATTCATCCAAACATTGCTCACCTTATCAGAAAGATTTCCCACGTTCTTATAATACTTTGCCAGTTTCAGTTTTAGCCCGTTATATGCATCACCTATTGAGCGTAGAATCTGTTCCATGTGCTCACCCTCCTCATTCACCTGCATATTCGCCACCTGTTCATCATTCTTTCCATCATACCTATTCCGACCTATTAAATAAGTCTTATTCCGTACATCATAAATCAACTCCGACTTATGCAACGTAATCACTAAATCAATTTTACTCATTTGGTATAATTCTGATTGGTTTCTTACGATGAAATACCTTTCTCCTTATCTCATTCCCAAAAGTTATCGCCTGATTCTGGTAATACTCTACATCTCCTTTATTCGTCACAGCAAACCACTTGATAAGTATAGAACTTACAAAAAACGAAAACAGGCTCATCTCGATAGAAGAAGTCAATCTATCGTCAAAAGAAGAAGGCATAATCATTTCCAGAGAGAAAATCTCCGCATCATCAACTGTTTGGCTATTCTCTGGTGCGCTTACATCCTTTATAAATAACTTAAATTCATCAACGACAGCACTGCAAGTTTCCCTCCAAAATCTTTCCAGCATCTCCCTGTCATCATCCGTAGTGGAAACACGGGCATAAGTATCCTCATTCCCGTCCATCAATTTGGAACCGACATACGCAGTAGTCTTATCCACCTCGTTATACACTGCTGCTTTCTTAATATTTAGCTTTATCTCCATATGGCAAATATACACAACCCATTCACTAAGCAAATTCTATCTATTAATCTGTACTAAGGTTCTACCATTCCAGCAAATTATAACTAATACCAACCCCCACATACGCGCCTCTCTTATTTTCGCTCCATCCGTATCCGGTTTGCACACCCAGTCCCCAGCGTTTCCGTTTCACCCGTTCCCGCACATATACCGTTTGCCTCCGGCTATATACCTCAATGCTATCCAGCTTCGCCCTGTATCCACTCACATAAGCCGTATACAAGCTATCTTTATAAACCTTTTGTGTGATCGGCAAATAAACCGTATCCCGGACAGTATCTCCCGCCACCCGCACAAAAACCGGATAAGGCACCGAATCAACCAGCACCTCCCGCACCGGATAACGCACCGTGTCCCGTACCGTATCCACCGAGCACACAGTATCCCTCACCACTTCACTTGATACGTGTTCCACTCTGTTAGGGCGGAACACGATAATCAGAACAAGAACCACAATTATAAAATAGGGGAGTTGCTTCATGTCATTTCTTCTTTTTCTGTAGAATCACTCCACTCCGGACTATTTAGGATATTCCTTAGTTCCTCGCTGTCATGCACATACACGTCCATCACATCACCATCTGTCAATACAGGCTGGATATAGCCATAGTGAAACAAAACCATTTTACCATTCACACTCTTTCGTGCCGATTCAGGTACTGTTATTCCCTTTGATAGGCACCATTCCACAGTCACAATTACATAATTCATGTTTTTTGCTTATTTATTAAATCCATATTTTACTTTAGCTAATTCAATCTGTTCCGCAGTAAGTATCCTGTCAAAAAGGAGCAATTTATAAAAGGCTAAATGACTATTATGACCTAAACATAAGCCATTCCCTTTTTTCAAAGAATCCCCTCTAAGTATATCTTTCCCATTATATGAAACAGAAGTTTGTACACTTACTTTTCTGATACCATTAATTGTGTCAATTTCCGTACTTGCACCATACGAATATGATAGATTTTCATTTCTACTACGCTCTATAAATTCCATTTTAAATGGAATATCGTTACTGTATTCTTTTTTAAGTGTAGCATATAATGGATACCTATCTGATTTATATGAATTATAATAAAGCCTATCAAATAAAACTGTATATTCATTTAATCCCAAATCTCCTACAAATTCAGCATAATCATCATTATAATCAAATACCAAAGCTCCGGGATATACAGGAAGTTGTTCTATAGTTAGGTCACAGGGACCTTCAGCAGGAGATTCTATATAATAAGAATATATATATGGGCTATCCAACGTACTACTCACATAACCGGAAAGTATATATGTTCCATCACAGGTAATTGTATTCAAGTTTTTATCAAGATAAACGATGCCATTATAAATATTTTTATAATAAATATTAACAATAAATTTAGCTCCTTCGGGCAGTCCTTTTATAACGACTTTATGTGAATCACAATTCAGGGAAAAATAATAAGTACCCCAATGCGCTGTTTCACTTCCTATTATTACCTTTCCTTTCGACATATTGTTTATATAAATCTTATTTTCTGTATGACTTATATAATCAGTATTCATACTCAAAGCTCCATAGTCTGCATTGCTTCTTTTTCCATATCTAATTTCGTAGCCACCATATCCCGAATAACCTCTCCAGTCAAAATTATAAAGTTTCAAATTCCTTCCATTCCCCGAGAAATCCGTAACAATACTCCGGTCCGGAGAATCATTATTCTTCCCCTCCTTCTCAATATCATACCAAGCAACAGGAGCGGGAAGTGTAGATTGTCTACTCGTTTTTCTTCCCAACTCTACCATATTCATCCGAACACTGTTCAAGTTTACGCTATTCAACTTCACAGTAGCAACGCTTGTTTTCATCTCTCACAAACTAAGGTTTCACAATCGTATCCCTCAAAAAACTCGTATAAACATCCTTCACCTCAAAGCACGGACACTCCTTCAACCATTCGCAGCGTTCCACAACTCCATTGCTATTCTTATCCGGTGAAGTATCCCGATGCCCCAGCACATCAACGATGGAATACCGTGAACAAACATCCTGCACCAGTCCGTCCATCGCTTTCTTCTGTGCATCCGTTCTCGTATCTTTCGCTTTCCCATTCGCATCCAGTCCTCCTTCATAGCAAATCCCGATACTGCAATAATTATAAGAGTAACTTTCACCCGGTACTTTGCAATTATCATGCGCTCCTATTTCCTCCTCCGGACGCATGGTGATAACCGTACCATCCTTTCTGATATAATAATGGTATCCACCTCTACCATCACTATCCGCTATTCCTCTTTGCACATGGCTAGCATTAATCTGCCCTTCCGTAAAATCCCTGTCCTCTCTGGTAGCCGAACAATGAATCACAATAAATACCGGCTCATTCTTAGTAGGTTTAATTTTCATCTTTCTCTTCTTTTTTAATTATCAATTTATTTAATTCTTCCGTAGTCTCTTCACCCTTGCGTATAGCCAGTCGCCACATAAGTTTAAACATTTCCGCTTCATTCACATCATACCCCTTAGAGTTAAAGTAGTTCCTGAAACAGGAAATCAGTTCTTTCAGATAAACCACCCCCATAATAACATACTTGATAGCCGACGTTTCAAAAGCAAGTCCCAGCGTAGTTGCAATAAGAATCCAGCAGACGTAGCTAAACGCCTTGTCAATAGTCATACCTATTGCCTTCGTAAAAGACGGTTTTTCACTGTGCCCCTTGCTGCTTACATATTTGCACCTTACCTTTTTAATGCCGAAATACAAATCCCCGACAATAAGTGGAACCGCTGCCACAATCCAAGGCAGCATATCCAAGTACGCTTGTGTCATATACACCGAAAAGAATGCTGTCGTACCTCCTTGAATCAGCACATTGCCAATATTACTATCTTCAATTTGCATAACTTATTCATCTTCCAGATACTGTGCCAATGAAGGCTTTGAATTACAAATCACCTTAATATACTGTCCCGGCATTCCTCCCGTTACATTCTTCTCATAAATCCCATTGACACATTTCTTTTGAGTGTCAAACACATGATACCCGCTATTAGTGATACTCTGCGCCAAGTGAACCTGCTGATTCTCCGCATTCTCGCCAGCAAATTCCAGATGAATAACCACATTACTCGTTGCCAATTTTATAGCTTCGGAAATAAACTCCGTTCCCGTTTGTGTAAAAGCAATACTTTTCAATGCCATAATTATATATTATTAAAGTTGTTTTTCCTCGATAAACGTCACATCTGTAGCCTTCATGACAACACCCAGCTTCCACCTTCCTGTGATAGACTAAAATCATCATAATTCATAATCCTCCATGCGGTAGCCGTACCGGCATTAATAAACCTAAGTTCCAGCATTTGATTACGTCTCAATTTAATTTTCGTCACCGCCTGTTCTGGATTATCCAAATACCTTTTATCAATAAAACAGGTACTACTAAGTTGCATTACTGTTATAGTTCCTGTCAGTCTGCGGGGACCTCCATTAAAAATAGCACAGAAAGTGCCGTGAGGAGCGTCAAATGGCAAAAACATAATTATATTCGATGAAGTTTCCCCCGCCCAATTAAATCCTGTAGAAAAATCCAGCGTCACATTTCCTCTCAGAGTTCCCAAATTTTTAAAAGATTGTGCTATGGATCCCTCAATGATAGCGTCCACCGTTTTAAATAATCCCTCTTTTGTGATAATAGTCTTGTCATTGACATTCAATCCGCTAGCCATAATCATTTGTGCAAATAAAGTTCCATCAATCTCTACTTTGTCTCCTTTAATTTTTATCCCGCTTTCATCAGCATTGATAGCAGCAAGAATTGTATTCGGATTTCCCTCCGCATCTTTTCCCATTACCTCAACCTTCCATTGTTTAGCATTTTGGGTAACTTGCGTCCCAATCTCTTTGATGATATTACCCTCTGCGTCGGTTAAGGTTTCTTGAAACTTATCCGTCAACTCTTTAGCTGTTCGGCTAAGTTCCGACTTATGAGTATCTGTAGTATCTTTTATCGCTCCGGTAGCTTCTGTAGTCTTCGAACTTACAGTTTCCTCAAAAGTTGTAGTCAATTTCTTCGCTGTGATTTCAAAGTCGGATGTTGCTTTATTCTTCATGTCGGTTATCGCTCCGTTGGCTTCATTGGTCTTTTTCTCTACATTTTTATTGAAGTCTATTTTCAAAGCCTCTGCGGATGCTTGAATACTACTTTCCGCCAATTCTTTCGCATCAGTTATCGCTCCGGTGGCTTCTGCCGTCTTTGTCTCTACTGTTTTCTTAAAGGACAAATCAAGTTTTTCGGCAGTCTGTGTGATGGATGATTCAGCCGATTCCTTCACGTTGGTTATGGTTCCGGTGGCTTCGGTGGTCTTTTCATTAACCAGTTTGGTGAAAGCTACAGAGAAATCTCTTGCTGTCAATTGAAGGCTACCAGTAGCCGTTTCCGTAGCAGATGCAATAGCCCCCAGTGCGGAGGAAGTTTCAGTAGTTACTTTCTCGGAGAAGTCGGCAGCCAGCTTCTTCGCATTGACAGAGAACTCACCTGCCAGTTCTACCACTTTCTTCTCATGTTCTCCGGCAGCCGTGGCGGAACCGGCTGCACTACCAGCCGATTGAGAAGCTTGTTCCGCATATTTAATAACTTCCTTCCATTTCCCAGTAATACCGGTTTCCCTTATTTCAAACCTCCCGGAAAGTTCCGTTATCTGCCCCGTCAGTTCGTCCTCAATGGTCTTATCATTTTTAAGAATAAACGTCCCACGCAGAATAACCCCGTCCGCAATCAGCCCGAACCACTTTTTCAAATCCCCGATTGCATCCGTTGCCCATGATGGTATAAGTCCCAAATCCGCTTTCCCCAGCGAACACCTGATGTTGTCCGGATTATCAAGAGCCGCCCAACTGTCAATGCCCTCAAAGAAATGCACACTGTTTGTCCGGCTGCTAATCTTGACGAACGCCTGTCGTTCGCTATTCCGAAGATTTCCAACCCTTACCACAATCATATACTTATGCGGGAAACTGCCATCCTCACATACCACTATCATTGACTGGTCTTCCACTTTAGGGTCTTGCATCACCGTTATTCTCTGAATAGCATAAATCACCTCGCTATTCTCCGGATTATGATAATACCCAATAAGCAAATCACCATCCGCAAACGGGTTGATATCCCCCTCACGCAAATCCAGTCCCACAGTATAAGTACCGTCCCCATTATTAATGGCATAGTCAATCTTGCCGTTACTGCTCACTATCTCCTCATCCTCCGTCACCCGGATACGGTTATACACATACTCGTTCGTCACAATCTTGTCCCTGGCATAGATAGACTTAAATTCCGCATCCCCATTATGTCGAATAATCCAGCCCGACACACCGGAGACAAACGTACTCACATACTCTCCGGCTTTTTTCGTAACCGAACAGATAAAACCATATATTCCTGTTGATAGATTAATTGCCATATCATTTACTTTATATTTTCCTTCACTTCTTCAACAATACCTTCATTCAAAGTATTCTCTTCCGGTTCTCCCTTTTCAATCACCGATAGTGAAATTTGAGATTCGAGTTGTTCAGTAGTCAGACCACAAATAAAAACTGCCCCCTTCTCAAAAACTATCTTCTCTCTCGCACTGTCCTCCACATCCTTCCTCAACATTTTATCCCAAACAGGACTGTCCTCATCCAAGTCATGTGCTTTATCCGCATGGATAGCGCTCTCAATCTTTCCGGGAATACTCCCATCCTCCGCACCTTCAATATCCGAAAAGCAATGTTTATGTTCCCGGGCAGCAAACGGGTCACCTTCAAATTCCACTTCGCCCGCTTTTAACTTCTCAAATTCCGCTTCCTTTCCCTTTGTCTTTCCACCTACAGTCAGATTTCCCGTTACGGTCAAATCGCCTTCAACCCTCATATCTCTGCCGCCACTATCCACGATACCGCCATCGCCCCAATTCTGTTCCATGCCATTCCAGTAGACTTTCTCACCATCTACCAGAACATAATCACCGGGACATCCACCACTAGGATACAAATCCCAAACCTTTTCAAAATTCTCAAACTCACCTAAATTATGCGGGTCCTTCATTTCAGTAAATCTTTAGCAAATGAAAAAAGTAGAGCCGATTGCTCTTTATCCTTAAGGGTAGCCGCCACCAGTCCGGCGATATAGTAAACCACAGACGAATATAGCTTCTTGCAGATTTCAATCTTTCCATCAGTGATAATAGGGTAGGGGATATACTTCGCTATCCTCACGGAAACGTTCGCGCCGCCTGCACAAGAATAAAACTCCATCATCCTCCCGTCCGGGTACGTAGTAATTGCGCAGACAGGTTTCTCCACACCTCCGCGAATCCCCGAGAATTTAGACTTCTGCATAAAGTACCTCGGGTCCGCATCCGAAATAACGTCTAACACAGGTCTTCTCCAATCACTCATTTGAAAAACGACAAGGCGCATAAAGTCTTCCGGCAATGCAGTAAACCCCATACCTTTTCCCACTAAGCCCTTTTCCCATTCCACGCATCCGGCAAACTCCACACCGCCATCAAGCAAATGCGAAGGTGCACTTTGCGTAACGCTTTTCACAGCATCAATTACCTTATTTTCAATCAGTTCATCCAAAGACAGAGTATCATTATCCATCTCAATAACAAGAGGCACACTCACGCTATTTTCATCCAGCGTGATGCGCACCTCCCTCTTTATGTCGCCTATGTCGTATTTCATCATTATTCCAATCCGGTAAATTCAATACCCAAAGTCAGAGCGGAAGCCTTGATAGATTTGATACTTTTCAATTTCGTGCGAGACACGCCTTTATCAGCAAGATACTCCACCGCATCCTCGATAGAAGCCATTTCCACCTTTTTCAAGCCGTTATCCGCATCACTTCCTGCCACACTGTCAACCTCGCTGTCACCGGCAACAATACCAGCCGTGTCGCCCGTTGCCTTCTCCTCTTTATCGGCAACACCTTCCGCCACTGCCGCATCCTTACCTTTCCCAGCAACCTTACGCACCACTTTCTTACTAGCCGCTTCCTGCGATTCAGAAGACAGACAAAACAACTCACCAAACCTGTAGTGTCCCTCCATAGCTTTCTGAACACCCTCATCTTCCGTGCTGAATACAGACCCGCCACCCGATTGCGAATCAAATGTGATGTGTCTGTTATACTTTCCCACCTTTACATTAATCGCTATTTGGGAATGTGAAATATATTTCTTGTGCATCGTTCTAAATAATTTTAAGTTCCCCCTTTCAGCAGAAAAGGGGGGAACCGGTTATACCTAATGATTATCCGACGTTTTTAACCGGATTCTGTGCAAGTTTCATACGTGCATGTGCTTTCAGGTAACGCAGATACAAGCAAGATACCTCCTGAATCACCACCGCATCCGTATTACGGATACCCGCTTTCTTCAAGTCCAAAATATTCCTAGCCCAAGACACGTGTGTTTTCTTCGTCAGGAAGTCAGGGTCCAGAGCCAGCCCGCAGTCACTCATACCGTTAAGGTCAAACAGTTCATGATGCAACACAAGCACCTCACCGAAATCCGTATCAAACGATTTAAAGCGTAGGTTCCAAACCTCCACCGTATCCTTCAACCGGAACTTTTCAGATTTAATCTTAGAGAAAGCCGAAAGCATATCCGAGCCAGCCAGCAACACCTTTCTCTTGTTGCCGATGCCCGTACCCACAAACAAGTCTTTGGTAATATCCACAAGGTTATCGTCAGTGATAACGGCACATCCCTTGTCATTATCCCATTCGCCCACTTCGATGTCTTTGCCTGCCATCCACCAGATACCACCCGTAAACCACGTAGTAGCGTTGTTCTTCGTCACGTGTTTGATAGCACGTTTCACCCCGAACAAGAAAGTATTTTCCTGCCCCAGACGCATATCATAAATACCGTCTTCCTCATGATCACTGAAACCCCAATCCACTTCCTTAGCTGCAATCTTGTCAAAAGTCGATTGTTCCACCTGAATCATAAAATTCTGGCAATATTGAATCTCCGGTGTTGGGATATTATTGAATTTGCCCGTCTGCACATCCAGTTCGCTGCACGCTTTACCCATTCTCACCAGCACGGTGCCTGCAGGAATAGCCGGAACAAGAATAGTCTGCCCGTCCGTAGCCTTCTTACCGTTCACCGCATAAACGATGGGATTCTGGCTATCCTCCTTACGTCCGCACACACACAACATCAAGTCCTTGTCGTCCAGCGTTGCACCATCTTCCTTATATCCCTTTACGCCAACCACACGCATCGTGTCGTCCGTCGTAAACATTTGCTGGTCGTCCACAATCAACTCTACAGACGCGCCATTAGTCTGTGCAGCCAAAGCCGTAGTTAAAGTCGTTTTAATCGGGCGTGTACCCACACTGTAATACTTCACCTCAAAAGAATCACTCTTTTGTGCTTTCGCATATCTCGAAATCTGGTCTACCGGAGTAGACATCGGTCGAATCTTCGTAATTCTTTGGTCAATATCCTTCGAGTAAAACTCCGGGTCCGCATTCTCACGCCCTGCAGTTTCAGTAGCAATACCTTCCGTTCCCGTACCGCTTGACGTTTTACCCGCATCCGGCAGCGGAGCCGCCTCTGCCATTAACACACCACCCGGAGCACCCGCAAAAAATGCCACCAGCATCAACAAAACACTTCCTAAAAAACTCCAATTAATTTTCTTTTTCATTTCAAATTCAGTTTAATAATTAAAAAAAACAGTTATCTCTTTATACGTTTCTCTCCACCCCGTTCCCAAATAGACTTCGAGCCATCTGCATACTTATCCAACGCACCAAAGCTGGGCATCTCCCGTGTAGCCGCATTTGCTCCTTTACCGTTCAAAGTAGGTGGCAGGTCCCCGTCCGCAGTTCGTAGTTTCGCCTCCTTAATCTTGTTGTTCTTCTCCTTCACCGAAGCCTCGTGAGCTGCAGTCTCCACATCCTCGTCATGATTAATAGCCTTAAAAGCCAGCTCCATAGTTTCTGGAGTAATCTTGCCTACGATGAAGTCCGAAGCAATTCCCGTGATAAGTTCCATGGCATTATCCACCTGTTCATCTGGATATCCCTTTTCCTCCTGTAGTTTCTGCAAGTCTTCCAAAGATTGCGCCAGATTCTTTTGGTACTCATCTTCCAGATTCTTTTCATTTGTCAGTCTTTCAAGATATTCTCCATGCGCCTTTGCAAGTTCCTCCTGTTTGTCAGGGTCTTCCAGTACCAACTTAAAATCATCTCCGAACGTTCTGATAAGAGACATCACCGGGTCTTCGCCCTGCTTCCAGCTATTCAGGAAAGCTGCACTCCGTGGGTCCGAAGAAAACAAGTTTGCCAAACTTTCCTCATTCTTCTTGTACCCTCCCAATTTTTGGTCGTAATCAGCGTAATCGTCGTTAATACTCCCGAAAAAATCCTCCTCATCATCGAAGTTTTTATCAGGATATTTCTGCATCAAACGTTCCTTTAGCAAGTCTCTTTTACTCTTACCGTCTTGTCTTTCAGTCACTTCCATACATTTGCAATTCAAGTTTAAAAAATCTATCCACAAATGTATGCCAGTAACTCCGTTATATAATTCTATCCATTAACCGCCTTTTGTAACTTTGTGCTACAACTTTAATAAAATCATGGGAGTACAAGGCAGAAGTTTTGAGTACAAGGATTTAAGGGATAAAGACCTGATGCGAGCATATCGGGAGCAAATTGCCGCTCAACGCAACATACACCTTCCCGATGTTCTCCGTCAGACGGTCAATTCTCCGTCGCAAAGATTCTGGGTGAGCGACACACGGGCAAACATCATAATGAGTCGACTACGCAAAGGCGATTCCCTTCCCGAGATGAACGGGAACAAAAAGCGTATGTTTCTCGAAATATATCGGAGAGTGTGCATGTTGAGCCAAGAAAATCCCGATATGTCGCTTGGCGAGCTTACCTCTATCGTTGTCGAGCAACCCGCGCCCTGTTTTTACATCACCCCCCAGAGTGCCAAAGTTATCATACATAAGATAAAGAAGAAATGGTTGGAAGAAAGGAAAAAGAAATTGCGCTTTATGTTTTGATAGTATTGTTCGCGTTACATTGCTTTCGCGTCAATCCCACCGTCGTGGGATATGGTGGTACATCCCCGTGGTGGACCCACTTCACCTATGTCTTTTTTCATGCAAGCTGGCTTCACCTGCTTATAAACTCCTATTCGTTCTATTTCGTCTATAACGAACGCATATTCAAATCCTTCACAATATGGATAGCCATCATTATCTCCATTTTAGCATCTTGCATCTTCACCCCCCGTTTGCCCACCGTTGGCACATCCGGCATCATATTTGCCATGATAGGCATCAATACAGTGCTCACCCGTCAAGCCACCTACCATCTTTGCGTATGTTTAGCTCTCTGTTCCGGTTTTATCATGCAGGGAGTAAATGCCACGTTGCATTTAAGTTGCTTCCTTTTAGGACTGTTCGCTTCACTTCTTTACACCCTCTACTGTAATTATCGAAATGACTGTACAGGAATTAATAGCTGAAAACAGACGGAGAAATGAAGAAATAAATAAAACATTCAATCCACTTACCGGACAAGGCTCCATACTTGATCGGGCAGAGCTTCGTATTTCAGATTTCGTATTCCCCGTCCAGTACGTCCCTTTGGATATGATGAAAAACAAGCTAATTCAAAGGTTAAATCAATATGGTTCTATACGCTCATTCCTAGAGGATTATCTGGAAACAAATTATAATGAAGAAGAACGTCAGAAAGTAGTCCGGCAAATCATCCGCATTCGCAACAGATACGATTTCTGTTTTTGGGCAATATCCTATGCCCGCATCAAAAACAAAGACGGAGGCGATGACATCCCCTTTCGCCTCAACCGTCCCCAGCGCAGGTTAGTCGAAAGTTTTGAGCGTATGCGCCTGGCTGGAAAGCCCATTCGCCTTATACTTCTCAAAGCCCGTCAGTGGGGTGGGTCCACAGCCGTGCAAATCTATATGGCGTGGATACAACTTTGCCATAAGACAGGCTGGAACTCACTTATTGTAGCCCACGTCAAAGACGCATCCCACGAAGTAAAAGGTATGTTCTCCAAACTTATGGACGCATACCCCGCATGGCTGCTGCATGACGAAGGAGAAGAATACTCCGAAAAAGAATCCAAGCTCGTAGGCTTCGAAGGAGCCGCCAACATCGAGATAGTCCCGCAGCGAAACAATAAGATAAAGATAGGCACAGCCGTCGAACCGGATTCCGCACGTGGTGGAGACTCCGCTTTAGTCCATTGCACCGAAGTTGCCTTTTGGAAAAAGACAGATAACAAAACACCCGAACAGATTGTGCGTTCCGCATGTTCCGGTGCGCTCTACGCCCCGCTCACTCTAGTAGTCTACGAATCCACCCCCAACGGGACAGGTAATTACTTTCACGACGAATACCAAAGTGCCAAAGCCCGTGAAAGCGAAAAAGAAGCTATGTTCGTATCATGGTACGAAATAGAGAAATACGCCCTTGCCGTCGAAGACGAAAATGCCTTTGCCACATGGCTCTTTGAGAACCGTGAAAACAACTTCTCCGAAAACTCCCGCATGGAACCCGGCAAATACTACTGGTGGTTATGGGAGAAAGGAGCTACGTTCGAAGCCATCAACTGGTATCTCCACAAGCGCAGCGAGTTTCAGGACCACGCAGACATGGCAGCCGAATATCCGTCTGATGATATAGAAGCCTTCAAACACTCCGGTGCCAAAGTCTTCGACCAATACAAAGTCGAAAAAGTAGCCAAGAGTTGCAAGCCACCCAAATACATAGGAGATGTTTACGGAGACGCCCTCACTGGCAAGAAAGCCCTCGCCAACCTTCGATTCACCGAAGACAAGCAAGGCATATTCAAAGTATGGCAACTTCCCGATACTGATATCAACGTATCTGACCGCTACCTTACTATTGTCGATGTCGGTGGACGTTCCAAGAAAGCCGACTACTCTGTAATATGCGTCATAGACCGTTTTTGGATGATGGAAGGAAGCAAACCTTCCGTCGTTGCCGAATGGTGCGGACACATCGACCACGACCTGCTCGCATGGAAAGCCGTTCAGATAGCCGCTTTCTACAACAACTCTCTGCTTGTTATCGAATCCAATACCCTCGAAACAAAAGACAAAGACCGTGATGTGGATGGCGACCAAACCTCATTTATTCTCAATCAGATAGCCGATGTATATGACAATCTCTATGCCCGCAAGCAATCCGATGAAGAAATCCGTGAAGGCATTCCGCGCAAATGGGGATTCCATACCAACACCAAAACCAAGCCCATGATAATATCCTACCTGATAATGATTATACGTGAGAACCGGTACACCGAACGTGACCGTGGCTGTATTGACGAATACCTCACCTACGAAAAGAAACAGAACGGCTCATACGGAGCCATCCCCGGCAGGCATGACGACAAACTGATGACACGAGCCATTGGTCTATTCATCTGTTTTGAAGAAATGCCCCTGCCCAAAATAATAGAAGTTAAACCCAAAGCTCGCAAGCGCAAACCAATGACCGCAGCGACCATTTAAAAACAAAATCAATTATGAACATTTTCAACTACATCATCGCATTATCCAAATTAGAGTACGCCATCCATATGGCAAACAAAGCTCACGAGCAAGACGGACAACGTTACTACATACTGCCCGATGCCAATGACCGTCTCATTATCCTGACCCGTTACTCTTTCCGTAAATTGAAGAAGCAAGGATTGATAAGTTCCAAAGCCACCATCACCGACATTACACGTGAATCATTCTACTTCACCCCTCATGCCAACGGCACAGGCGCATTATCTCCGGCAGCACGGAAAGCCAAGCGGAAGATGTATCTGGAATACACAGAGTTTAGGCGCAAACAAAAAAGACGCAACTAAAAAACCATAGTCAATAAACAAACAGAGGGTTGCATACCAATAACATACACCCCTCTGTTTGTTATAAACCATCCTACATATTATCCAAGATAAAATCAGCAGGTATTCCAAAGTTATCCCGTAAGCCTTTTACAAGATTTAGATTCAGTGATCGCCTTCCTGACAAAAGTTCACTTATACGGGATTTAGATACACCCAATCTTTTTGCCACTTCATTCTGATTAAGATTCTTCTCTTTCATCTTTTCCTTAATAGCGTCAGTTATCAAAGTCGAAACTTTGCCGGGAAGTGGATGATATGCAGTTTCCCATTCATAAATAGCGTCAGTTAGACGTATAAATTCTTTTTTATCAGATTCCGAAAGCAATTCCATATCACCCAATTCAGTTCCTTTAGAAATCAGAACCTCCATCGCTTCTTTATATTCTCTGTATTGAGAATCACTAATAATCTTCATAATCACCTCCTTTTCTAAATATTCTTTGCATCAATCCTATCATAGTCACTGTGAGTACCAACAAATCGGATAACCATTCTATCAGCGAAGAAAGTTACCACAGTAACAATCCTATAATTATTGCCACGTATATTGAACACATAACGGTTATTGCCAACATAATCAGCCGAAAGAAAATCATTTTTCAACTCATTATGGTTTTTCCAATGCGCAACCTCTATTTTCTCAACCCACTTCTCAATGGCATTACTGGCGTCAGCATGTTTTCTAATAAAATCTTCCAGCTTTTCAGCGTCGATTATTTTCATAACTTTCTGTTCTTTCATGCAAAGATACATCAAAGTTCCCAAATATGGAACTGCAAAGAACATATATTTCTTGGTTTTTAATATAACCCTGAAATCTTGCATTTGTTGAATAACACATTATCTTTGCAAAATCAAATGTTCAACATTACAGATATGAAGAATAGATTTAAGGAAATAACTTTGATTGATACCCAAGAGTTGTATAATGAAGTATCTGCTTATGTTGATACTTTAATTGATGAAGCCACTGCAAACGGTTCTTTAGATGCGCAAGACGTAGTTAATGAATACACACGTGAGATTGGGCGTTTAGGTAATCTGTGCGCAGATTATGAAAGTTTGCATTTCAAGTCTCTAACTCTAACTTTCAAATCCCCTTTACTTCGGAGCATTGAGAGCGAACTTGAAAAACGCTCCATAAAACAGCGTGAGGCAGCCAAGCTACTTGATGTAAAAGAGTCTACTTTTAGCCAGATAATGACAGGGAAACGTTCTGTTTCCATGCGAATGGCTAAACGACTTTATGAAAAGTTGAATATTGATCCGAAACTTATCATCGAATACGCATAACAGAAAAAGGGGTGATAAGCCCCTTTTTCAACAATGAAAGAAAAACTATTTATCTTTTTCCCGCAAGTTCTTCTCCGCCTTTTTGGCATAAGCTTCACCTCTTGGAATGAGATACTGAAACAATACTACATCATCCTTTATTTGTACATGAAAAATAAAAAACGCCCGATAATTTCCTATCCGAATACGGTAGATGTATTTGTAGTCAATCAGTTTTTTGCAGTCGGTAATTTCCTCAATACTCTTTGCCTGTTCCACTTCCAACAAAGCCGCACGAAGAGATTCTTTTATCTTACCGGAAAGCTTCATAGCTGATTTAATAAACGCCTTAGAATATTCCGTTTTCATAAACTAAGCCACTTACGAAATTCCTTTTGTTCTTCCTCACTTGCAGGAAAAGCACCATCAGATTCACTTTGCAATAATTTCCGATAAGTTTCAGAATCATCAATATCCTCTACGTCTTTTGCCAGCAGATTCTCTATATACTGTTTCAAGTTTGTTCCTTTAGCTGCCGCCTTGACAGACAAATACCTGAATACATCTTCTGGTATATCAATCACTTTCCTTTTTTTAGGCATTGCTGTAAATTCCATATCCATTCATTTAAAGATTTCAATGCAAATATATATCATATATATGATATATACAATATATATGCACACTTTTTTCACTACCTTCCTAAGAAAATCATCCACTGGATTATATCAATCAACTTTCCTCACCCCCTTGCTGCTGTATCTGTTGCATCAATGCCGGTGGAAGTCCCGAAGGCACCCTTCCTTGTTCCAGTTCCTCCCTTTGCGATTTCAGCGACTGCAGCAAATCATCCGCAAATGGAAAGTTCCCATGCTCCAACAGTTGCTCAATCGAAATCTGCCCCGTCTTCCATATTTCCATCAGGAAGTCATTCGCCAGCATTCGGTAAGTAGGAGAGGAGGCACTTTCCGCAATAGCCAAGTCAAACTCCACATCCCTAATCTTCTTCGGGTCATACTCAATCTGCGCACCGCTCTTTCCCACAATGTTAAATACCCGCTTCGTATCATAAAACTGCTGGATATTCTTCACCTTCTTCACCGCACCGTCCACAATAAAGCTACTGAACGATTCCAGCAAATCCAGCAATGCAGTAGTAGCATTCTGCGTCTGTTGCGAATACAATGCAGCCGAAGTCCCCGAATATCCCGGTTTACCTTGCAGTGCACCATTCACCCCACTAATATCCTCCAAAAACTTCATTTGCAAATTCAGCATCTCATGTATCCCGATATTTGTAGCATTATTAGACACCTGTTGTGGCATCTGTGCTCCGGCTTTAGCCTTAATCGCAATCACCCCGTCAAACCGGCTCCATTCCTCCGCAATATCCTCAATGCTCGTATCAGCCGGCAGGCAATCTTCCGGAAACAGCAACACCCCCTTTGCACTTGCCCTGATAATCCAGTCATTCAAAGTAATCAATCTGTTAATATACCTCTGTTGGTCTATAAAGTCAGACACAAACGAATGAACTTCCCCGTCAATAAACGGATAAATCTTAAACACATACGGATGCGATTTATGTTCAAAAGGCGTTTCCCCCTCCTGCAATATATGCCCCAGCGGAGTAAGGAACCTGTAATACCAATAATCATCCACAAACCACTCCACCTCGATAAGCGGTATTTCGTCCTCCGGCATCCCTGCCGCTAGTCCTTCCTCAATGCGCGATTCATTCTCCGCATCCACCAGCAACGTCTTGTCCCCAATTTCAATCTTATACCAATCCCCGTTCAGGTAGTCATGACACCTGTAGCGTGGCTTTTGTTCCTTCTTCCACACCTCAATCACCCGACACAGGTTCGTATCATACGCACAAAGAAAATCCAGATTCTTCAACCTATACTTTCCAAATTGTTCCGCATATCCACTAATAAACGAACGATTCTTCGCATTACTGTAAATATCCGATAGTCGCTTATACTCTTGTGGAGAATGTGCAAACTCAGCACATAGCTCCTCAAAGCTAATATCATGAATCTCTCCGATCAGCGAACAGTCCCAATGTCGTATATCCTTCATTGCCCCGTCAAAGAAGATATTATTCGGATTGATATAGTCCGTCCAGCAATCCTTTCGGTCATTCCTCCATCCGTAGCACTCCTTATGAATTGCCATTCCCGAAATAAGAAATTCCTCAAATGTCCTCCCATTTACCTCATTCATCCGGTTTAATTGCCAATTACATTGAATGATGGAAGACATTGTTTCCCCCAGCTTCTGTTCATCCCTGTCACGTGCCACGCAAGTCGGCTCCTTCATCTGTGCCCGATATACCCCCATCACATTACGTACCAGCCTGCGCATCAAGTTATTTTTCAGTGGAACGCTCCCTTGGCTCTCAATATACTTCTCCTCCGTCATTTTCTCACCATCCACTTCCACTATATCGCTCCATTGGTCCCCATACGTATACCTCTTGTTCCGTTCCCTTTCCTTGCGGAAGGATTCAAGGTTATTCCAATACTGTTGGCATTGCAACAAGATAGCGAAGTTCACACGCTCGTCATGCAATTTCTCTCTTTTCACTGAATCGATTTCTTCATCAACCAGCTTTGATTTTGGGATAAGTTTACGCTTTGTTTTCATTATTACGATATTTTTCTCCAAAAGTCTCACAAATTTGCGCAAATATCTTTTTATGTATTAACTTACCGTATCGTTTCTTCAGATGATATCATTTCAACGTGAACACATTGCTTTCTGTAATTTTTTTCTTTACTTTGCAAATACATAATTTGCTAATACAATTATAAATATTCAAATGAAAACGAGACTTCAAACTTTTTTTAAAACTATATACTCCAAGAGAAAAGGTCAAATATTTGGTTTTTTCTTATTTCTCCTTGTTACAATTGCAGCATTTTATTATTCCATAGAGCCGATTCCTCATATATTATCACTGTGTTTACCGTGGGGAGGATATTTATTACTCTATCTAACATTTCAGATGGGACTTAGTGCCATTTTAGGAAATGATAATATTTTAGTAGCTATTACAGAATTACCAATTTCGGCTTCTAAAATAATAGTACCTGAAATTATGACAATATTCTCCATTATCTTTTTTTTTATTTCATATATATTCATAGTTTTGTTAATAATGAGTTCATATTACTCCGAGGTTAATATTTATATTATTCTGTTTGTTGCATTTTTAGGAATAAAGCTTTTAGGGGGATTTATTGTAAAAAGAGTGAATGTTAATTTCTTTGGAATTGAAGAAAATGCTACTGTGCCAATCCATGATTTTTCAGATATGACAACCGCTGCTTTTTATTTTTTTTGTACAATTGCTATACTCTATAATGATATATATCTTCTTGAAACTTCCTCAGAAGAATATAATTTGCGTTTTATTTTTCTTATGGTAATATTGGCATATCTTACATTTGATAATGCTTTGCCTATTTTAAAAAAAGGATTACAGAGTATTTTTAATATGAAGAAAATGAAAAGACGCTATCTCCGATTTATATGTGAATTAATACATATAAATAGAAAAATAAGAGACATAGTTATCGTTAGCTAATAAAGAGAATCCCCGGCACGCACCGGGGATTCTCTTCACCTAATCTTCCATTTCATTCAGCCTCTCCACAAGCTCCATTTTCACAAAGTTCAATTGATTTTCAAGAAATCTCTTTTCATCCTTACCCACAGCCTCCTTTATTTCCGTCTGCAGTTCCTTAAGTTCCTTTTGGTAATCCTTAAAAATCTCATACCTCTGATACTCTTTAGAATATTCAAGGAAGTTCACCTTCTCCGCATATTCCATAATACCCAGATCAGCCTCCTTTTCATACCCTTTCAAGCGTTGTTCCGTTTCCCTAAATTCCTCCAGATAATGATAATACTCCTCATTTACCCGTGAGAAAGCATTTCTATCATCCGTCCCATTCAGAAATCGGTTAACCACTGGCACATTCCTCATCACCCTTTGGTCTTCATCCCAAATCATTCCGATTGTTTTGCCCAACTGGTTAATCGTTTTTCCCATACCTCCGAAATACCCTTCAAAGATATGTTCCACTTTAGCCGGATTCACATTCGCCCATCCACGGGTATATTTATCACCGCCCGTCACTTCATTCAGCAAATCAGAAGAAGCAACCAAAGCCGAAGATGTTCCTTTATACGCTTTAGTAAATTCAGGCATCAACACATTAAAGTCAGTCTCCTTATAAATCGGCTTGCCAAAATAATCCTTGTTTGTCATTACCTGATAAAAAGGTTTCCCCGCATCCGGCACAAAAGAACTCACCACATCACCATTACCGCCAAGAGGATTTAATGGAATAAGCTCCGTTATCTGATTCACCAGTTCATATCCTACATTCTTATGCTTCATATTTCCCTTCGTCCATTGGTTAAAGATTTCTCCCATACCATAAAACGCTCGAAGTTCAATCGGCAGAGGAATAGTGACAAATCTGTCATCCCCCAGCCAGAAACAGAAATTATTTCTACGCACCCATTCCGGCAGGTTATCATACTTATCCTTATCATCATCATCACCCCACATATCAATCAGGAACTCATTAAGCATAGGGAGCAACACACCGGCAGCCGTAAATCCCAACAAAGCTGAATTGAACTTTTTGGGATTCCCTTTAGCCAGTCGATAGAAGTTGTTCAACGATTGCACTCCCGCATTAAAGAACAGATACAAGCTCTTAAACGTAGTAGCCCCGTATCCACCGGCACCCTTCTTATTAAAGTTTACTGTAATCTCCTTGGCATCCGCAATCGAGCGTTGCACACTTCTCCCTTCCTGTCTGCTGGTCATGTATGCAGTAAATCGGCTTACATCCTCCGCACACCTGTTTCCAAATTCAGTCCATTTACTTATAAACTGAAAAGCAGGAACAATCCCCAAAGTAGTAGAAGTCGTAACCTTTCCCGGCTTCAATCCGAACACTCTGCCTAGGTCCACCTTACCTTTTGCATCCATTACCTCCCGGTCAATCAACTTCTTATATTCATCCACACTGTGCAAAGCCGTATATCCCGTTTCCCCGCCATTTTCTAGAAACTCCTTAAACAGCCGGTCCCGTTCCTTGCCCATATCCAGCTTGCCATCCTGATACCTTTTCATCAGCTTCACCATTCCCAGCGTATTCTTAGCGATATTCGCATTAAACCTCCGCGCATACTTCCCCTTCTCCTTCACGGCTATAGCCGTAGTCGAGAAAATAAGGTCACGAGACAAGTTACTCAACACAAAAGCCGGATTACGTGTCGTGAAGTTAGCTGCCAGTTGCCTGTTAAGCCGTTGCACCAGCTTCACACCCTTGTGTTCAATCGTGTCCGGATTCGTCAGTCCGTTAATAGCCTGTGCCGCCCTCGGATTCCCGTTCACATACACCGCGTACTCACGTCCTCCACGCTTCACCACAACAATATGCTCATTCATTTCACGCTTCGAAGCCCTGTATTTCAAATTCACCCCGCTACGTTCATCCTTCGCCATGCCATTCTTCTTCAACTCCTTCATGCGTGCCTCATGTTCCTCAATAGCCACCGCCACTTCATCCGCATTCGCATTCTCTGGGATGTCAGGAAACGACTGTTCCCACACCGGTTCCTCTTTCGTCCCCATATTCTCATACCAAACCTTTTGCACTGTAGCCAGTGAAGTAGGGTGGTTTTCTACCAGATTCAGGAACTTCTGTTTCATCATATTCCTGTTTCCCTGCATAATGGCACTTTCAGCCATATTTCCAATCGTAGCCAGTGGGTCGTCAGCCAGCGAAGTACGTCCCTGTGCGGCTCTCACCGGAGCATTAAACGGACTTCTTTCAGACAGAATGTAATCATACACATCCGCCGCCACATCTTCCGTCCATCCACGCATTGGAATATAGTATTCAAACATCCCTTTCACATGGTCATATACTCCTTTAGTCATCATTCCGCTTTTATAAGTTTTCAGCAAAGTGCTCTTAGTCGCATCGTTCACCCGCTTCCAAAGCTCTGCCACCGCTTTCTCGTTACCTTCCTCAAAGTTATCCACCAACTCCTGAGCCATCTCCTCATATTGTTCCGTATCAGCCATAAGCGAAGACAAACCGGAATAATCACGCTCTCGATTCTCCGCATAGTCCAAATCTCTCTGTTCCTCCGCCATAGCACGCATCTCCTCATATTCCTCTTCCGATATCGCATTAATATCCAGCAGTGTTTCTAGTTCCTTCATCCGTTCATCCATTTTCCGCTGAGCGTCACGCATGGCAAACACCTCGTTTCTTTCCAGCCCGGACTTCGCCATCATATATTCCTTCACATCCTCATAGCTGTGTCCATGCTTGATAAATCCTTTCACCGCATCCATCATCGGCTTAAAGAACCTATCCTTATAAAACTCCATCTCGTATGCATTCTTACTGCTCAACTGGTTCTCCGCCATATACGCATTTTCATTATCGGCAAGGTCCGTTTTTGTTTCATTGACAACGCTCTCTTGTAGTTTAAGCAATCCCAGCATTGAATCCTGATATGCCTCCTGAAATTTGTAGAGATTGGTTTTAACAGCACCTTCATACTCCCTCATTGCTTCACCGGAAGAAGAATCACTATCACGGAACCGTATTCCCCCGCCTTTATCACTTCCTTCGCTTTTAAAATCTGCATCAACCACATAAATGTCCCCATCAGCGTCCTTCAATACATTTCGTGGGCGCAAATCAGAAATCACATATTCACCATTGGAGTATGCAGCCTCGCCAATTTGTTTAAAGCCTAGCTTATTCATGTAGGCATCAATATCTTCGGGAGTAGCGAACGTACTGTTTACAATATAATCCTGCTTCAACACAGGATACACGTCACTACTACCAAAGCCGGAGAAGCCCGCTAATTCATATTTAGTTTGAGGAAAAAATAAATTATGAAGTTTAATTCGTTCAAGAAGAGAAGAAATCTTCTTGCTATTCATTAGATTGTTTACTTTGTAGACAGAATTGTCTTTAGAATCCAAGTAAACATCATTTTCGTTCCCACTCGGAGCGGGAATACCTAAAGAAAACACATCCTGCATTGGAATCCACATACCATTATCTTTGGCATATTTCTCCATTACACGAGCTTCTACTTCTTTTTGTTGTCTTTCGGATAAAGTTCTGCCAGCTTCTCGTGCATTTTTCGCATCTTGCTCACCTCCTCTTTTGCATTTAGAGAGAGCTTCTTCGATTCGGCTATCTTCTTTAGACATCTTTCCGTTGATTCTTTGTGAAATTGATTCAGATACATTGTCATTGTTATTAGTCTGTTGCAAATATACGGATTCAGAGCCACTATTCAAAGAAGCTGAACGACTTTTTATATTTTCCTCATTACTCTTTGTATTATCTGTTTTATTTTCTACATTTGCACTAGAAGAATTGTTTTGGGATACAGTGTCAATGGCGTTCCCTGCCGACTTGTGGGATAATCCGGTCAAAGTATCTGTAGGTTCGGTAGCTACATTACGAGGTTCACTCTCGTTCCAAAGCAAATTATTTTCTTTATTTTGGAGAATTGAAATTGAACGCTTATCTTTAAAATCAGAAACAGGGCTATTGTTAGCTGGACTGGGATTTGTTATCCCGTGTTCCTCGGGTAACAGTTTCTCTGAATCAAGGGAATTTGTTTGATTAAAACCGGGAGTTGTTATCCCGATAAGTGAATCAGGTAATTTCCCTTTCTCTATTTTTTCTGAATTTCGTCCTCTTTCATCGGTGGGAGATTGTCTCTCTTCTCTTCGCTCTGTCTCTCTTTTACTTTCTGCTGGATTTTTGCTTCTTCCAGCGACCACCACTCCATTTCCGGATTCATCTTTCCTGTTATAATTTTCTTTCCCTGACAGATTCTCTCTTCTAAATTTCGAGCCAGCATCCAAGTCTCTGCCTCTTCCTTGCTCATTTTTCTCAATTTCTTTTTCTCCATAAAATATATATTTTAAATTACTTTCAATGTATGGGATAATACTCTTTGGAATATCCCATACATCCAACACTTCCTCAATTTTGCCACTCACTATGTAAACCATAGATTCCTTATCCGAAGCGATAGTCTGAATGACAAATGAAAAATATTCATCAACTACCCTTGCTTTGGATAATCCATCAATCAAATAGGATTCATCCAGCACATTAGCAAACTCCTCCTCACCGATAGCCTTATACAAATTTTCGAGCTCGTTATCAGAAATAGTTTTTAATGTTGCTAAATGGGCATTCTCATGCGCCCATATTCCACGCAACTCTCTAATATCTTGTATCTGGTCAGCACAAAGATAAACTTTTCCAGTTTCAGAATCAAAGAACCCGAAAAACTTTTTTCCTTCTTCTCTTGCACGTGCAAATGTATCGCGAACCTCATCAATCGTTTTCGCATCCACCCCCTCAATACTCATCATAAACGCAACTTCATCTTCATTTCTTCCAATATGCACACCACGCCCCGTAAGTTCTTCCAGCCGTGCCGCTTCCTTGCTCAATTTACCGTAATGTACATCTGCATCATCCTCCTTGCGGAAACGTCCTACCCCCAACTCCATTTGGAAAGCAATATCCTGTGCCTGTTCCAGAATCCCGTTCCCGCCTTTCAAGTTTTGATACGATTTCCAAAGAATATACCGCAAATCATTATCCCGCAAACGGAAACCTAATTCAATCTTTAAACGGTGAACCGCATCCATAAAAGCATTTTTTATCTTATTCCACACGGAAGAACTTTCGCGATCAGCAAAGCCATGCTCCGCAAGTCTCGCCATATATTCCTCCATGCCCACACGCAAATCCCAACCATGCTTCTTTGAAAGTTCTACAACTTCGCGTCTCACGCTCTCCGACAAATCCTTATACACCCTGTCGAGGAATGGAGCAAACTCTTTTCCCAGCAATCCCCTAAGACCTTTATGTGCTACCACTTCATGAAACACCGTCGCCCTTGCATCTTCAACGCTCTTAGCATTAGGAAGAAAAATAGCCATCTCCTCCGATTTAGTATCAAACCATCCCTTTATCCCGTCTCCATTTTCAATGCGCTTACGAGCCAAATTTCCTTCCGGCAACTCTTCAATAGACTTAACAACACGTACAGTAGTTTGTAATTCATCTGCCAAATTCTCCACCTCCGAAACGATTTTCCCTTGCTCGATAGTTGGATTCTCAAAACTTTCTACTATCTTTGTGACGGAAGAGAAATCTTCTTCTGAAAGGTTTTGACTGGATTGTGCCTGCTTGAAATTGTGGAGAGCTGAGGTAATCCAATCAAAACCTTTCTCTTTGTCCACCCATCTTAAAGTACCATTATCTCGAATAGGTTTAATAATATTTTCAACTTCTCTGCCATGAAAAGAGCGTATGTCATTTACTTCAAGGATGTTTGTTCCATCTTGAATAGTCTTATTCATCTCAATAGCAACGCATACATTCTTTCCATCCCTATCTACCATCTCTGTTAGAATACCAATATTCTTAACATCCCGTTGAAACACAAATATAGGTGAAGCAATCATCGAAGGCATATCCTTTAGCATATTAACATCCACATTATGTTTCTTTTCAATTCCTTTTCTTACTGTTCTTTGGTGCATCACTATTGGCAAGTCAGGCAAGAAAGCCAACATAGCCCCTTGTGGGGTACCCAAGTGGAACATCTCGTTGGATTTCATACGCCCATCCTTATACCGAGACAACTCCTCATTAAACCTCTCATTAACATCATCATCATGGATGCGGAAGCGTATATTACCATCTTCACCTATCGTAGCCGATTCCTTTATAAATCTGTCGGCACCCTCTTTTGTTTGGAAGTGGAAAGCTTTTTTAAACCTGTTCCAGTATCCGTCATTACGTTTGGCGCACGCCACCATCTGCAAGTAAAGCTCACGGTCCAAATCCTTAGATAAAGGAATTGCCAGGTGCATCACCTCACCCGTCTTAGTGTTTCGGTCCTCTTTATAACTATACTTATCCCCTGAACGTTGCTGTTCGGATGTAGCATCGGTTCTCACAGTATTTTCAGCCGGAAGAACACTCTTACCGTCCTTCGATTCTTCCATAAGTTGCTCATGAGTTTTGCCCGTCAGATTACGCAATGTCTTCATTCCGGTAACATACACCTCTATTCGCTCCTTAGTACGGTTTCCCATGTCTACCGTTCCGTTTGCCTCTATCCAGTAGTGCATCCGTGCATATTCATTAGGAATATTAGCCATAGATTCACTATCAAACCTTTGACTGAACAAAGTCATGCCACTTCTGTTGTAAGCGTATACCCCGTCCGTATCCACAACAACATCAACGCCTTTGATCTCCTTAAATTCCTTAACCGTCTTCTTGGCATTCTTCATATTGCGGGCTACTTTGTCAATCGTGCGTCCGGGCACCTCGACATCTTTCAGCCGTTCAAACAACTCCTTCACAGTCTTAATGCCGGACAAGTCAATATTCCGTCTGTACGGAGCCTTCCGCCTCGTTTCCTCACGCCCTATCCGGTCAATCACCACAATATGCGCATAAACACTCGTACCGGCTTGTTCAAATGTACATGGCGGCAGATTGATTTCAGCCGTAACCACAGCTTCCTTCTTTTCCCCATACCATTTCTCAAAACGTTTATCCATCTGTCCATGTGGGATAAGCGCAACCACACGTCCACCTTCTGTCAAATGGTCGAATGCTTTTTCCAGATGGTCCATAGCCTTTTTACCCGCCGCGCCAAAAGGTGGATTCATCACAATCACATCATGTTTATTCTGAACCGCATAATTCTCAAACAAATCATTCACAAATTTGCGTCCCATTCCGCCAGCCTTTAATTGCAGCTTGCCAAACAAACTACTAGAAGGTTCAATAGCAGTCAACGAAACATCACGTGACACATACCGGGCAATCGCACCATGACCCGCACTTGGTTCCAGTGCCGTTTCCCCTTCCTGTGGCATAGCCCATTCCACCATTTTAAAGCCCACAGGTTCAGGAGTGGCAAAGTAGTCCATGCCCTCACGGTTATCGCGTCTTCCTTTTACCTTTTGATTTCCGTAATAGTCCAGCACCGCATCCTCAAATGGGTCAGCCATTTCCATCTTTCCCTTATCAAACTCTTTTCCGCCAAACCCTTGTTGTTCCAGTGGCACATTTGTATGCTCTTCCACACCTCTTGTAAACGAAGAACGGAGGTCACGAGCTTTGCTCCCCAAAGCCAGATTCTCAGTTGTAGAAACCTGTTGGTTAAACTGTTGCCCAAATAGAATCATCTCACTATCAAGCCCCAGCAAAGGATATTCAAAAATAGCATTACTCTTGTTTCCTATTCTATAGATGCGACCCTCAATTTGTAAAGCCGTGATAGGAGATTGCGGCAGAGCCAACGTAATAAGTACACGTTGGTGCTTTCCACTCGTATCATGCAGGGAGATGCCTTCTTTACCGCTCGCTTCCTGAATGACAATGATATTCTTTCCGCTATCATCATCATTAAACGTCTCCACAGCCTTGTTTTTAGTTTTCCCGCTTTCTTTTCCACTAAAGAAAAGCACATTCTCCGCACCGAATGCCTCTGCAATCTGTTCACGTGGCATAGAGTAGTCCAAAGTCTGTTCATACTGTAGCAACCCTTCATGTCTCTTTTCAAACAAGGTAATCGCATCCTGCAACTTCTTTTTTGCTTCCGCATTGCTTTCACTGCGCATTTGCTCTCTGGCAATGCTCAACATAGTCTTGAACGGTGGATTAAGAGCCGCCTTGCTTTGCACACGTCTATGGAAGACAACAACCTTCCGTCCCATCTTTAAATGCTCCCTGATACGTGGGATAGTAGCACTAATCTTCATCGTTTCCAGTAGAGCCGACGTATAATTATAGTTGAACCACACTTGGCGCAACGCATCCGAAAGCGGACTTAAAGCATCTTCTCTCCACACACACTCTATTGCGTCATTAATATCCTGTGCACGCTTCAAAGTTACCATTGGGAAATCACGGCTGTAGTCATATTCACTGTCGATGATACGTCCGCTCTTAGTCCCCAACTCATTTTCCAGATAATCACTGAAAGCAATCTCCTGTTTAACCAGTGCATCCGCATTTGTCAAACCTCTCTCCAAACGCCCGTAGCGAAACTTATACCCCGCACCGAAGTGAGTAAGATAAAACTCCGTCTGTGGACTATGATGATGGTAGCTTCCTACAGTATTCGTATTCTCTTTCGGATAACTGAAAATATACCCTTCTGCATAAGATAAAGATTCACGAGTATTGAAAGGCGTAGCACTAAGGAACACCGTCTTTGTGGTTTTTACCGCATTATCCACAAGAGGCTTCAAACGCTTTTCCTCTTCTTCCCATTCCTTTTCAGCCGATTGCATAGCCGCCTTAGCGTCTTCCAGGCGTTTGGCATACTCGTCGCCTTTGGCACCTATTTCATTATCACCGGCATGTTGCATCAAAAGACGGGAACTTTCCATTTCCTTCTTATATAGCTCCTGTGCCTTCTGCCAAGCCTGATACTTCGGATTGATAACCGAATAACGCCTCAACGCATCATTCGTATTACGGTTCGTAATCATAAAATGTACATCGGCACCAATTGTTGCCTCGCCTTGCTTGTTCTCCATGATACGATGGCTTTCGTCATACACAATCAGGTCAAACGTATCTTCCAGCAAAGCCTTGTTCTGCCGGAGGTTTGCAAAAGTAGTGATAACAGCACCTTCTCCCTTTTCAGTCGTGGCAGTCGTACCCTTTTCTTTCGACAAGGTATCAAGGTCCCGGAGTTCTATGCCAAGATTAGTGGCATCCTTCATCCAGTCCGTCACTTTTGGTTGAGACGGAGTAACAACAAGAATACGGTTCTTGCCCTGCTTGATAAACCGTTTCACGATACCCAGCCCGGTATAAGTTTTTCCCGTTCCCGTTCCATTGGTAAACAGATACCCTTTACCGTGTCCGTGTTCTCTGTCCTGATGGCTGTCATCAAAGAACTGAACTTCCGCAAGCCTCACATCCTCTCTTTGCTGGGGTAGGAGATAAGGCAAAGTTTCATCAATATTCTGTGCATCGGCTATTTTTACCGGGATAGATTCGGCAGCCATCTGTTGTGCCCGTTTTTCTTCGAGCGTTGCACTCACTTGTCTTTTTAGTTCCTTTGTACCTAGCTTTGCACTCCATTCAGCAAGCGTATGAACCTCACCGTCTATTTCAAACTTAGAGTTCCACATCTCCCGGATGAAAGCGTTCACATCGGTATCGCTATACCCGATAGCTTGTTTAAGCGGGTCCCCTATAAAGGAACGCATTTGTTCAGCCCACTTCTTGAAGTCATAGACCTCTTTTCTGATAAGCTGGTATCCCAGCTTCACGCCGGAACTTACTAATCTCGGAAGTAACTGAATCTGTTCTTTATTCAGTCCCACAAGGGACAATGACATATCGTTCTTTCCGGCTTTCCCGAATTGGTGCAGAATATCCTTAAAATCATCAAGTGCACTTTGCAAGTCCGCATCTACAGAAACAGAACTTTTATCTACGGCATCAACTCTTTCATGTTCGGCATTAGTTCTCCCTCCTGTATCATTCTTAGTACCTCTGCTGCCTGTTTTACCTCTTGCTGGTCGAGATACATCACGTCCATTGCCGCCAGCTGAGCCGCTTCCATCGGAGTATCCACGTCCGGGAGATACCCCATCCACTGCGGGTTCTTCTCCACGAACTTCATGATCGCTTCGTTCTCCATCAAAAAGAGTAGGCTGTTCCGTACCAGTCTTTCCACTTCGTCCGCGTCTGGATACAGGAGTTTCACTTCCTTCTGCACCCACATTATCAACCTCGCCTCTGCCGAATCCGCTTTCCAATCCTCCTTGATTTCCATTAATGACTTCATCCAATTGTGTTTCGCTGGCACCTGTGCTATTTGGTTCAATACCTCTTGTTCTATTCCGTACATCGTTATAAATATTTTGATAAGCAACTAAGTTAATAAAAGATTCATTCCCTGCCAAATAATCCTTTGCCAAGGTTTTAAGTTCCGGTTCCACAGCAGCACTTTCAATCTCTTCAACCGTCAATGGATTATTCTTGATGGCATTCACATCTTCCACGGTAAATATCCCCGCATCTTTCGTTTCCGATTCATTGCTGGTAACAACCGCTTCCGTTTGTTCTGCCCTCTGTCTCATCTCACTCTGCACCGCATCTCGGACACTCTTGTATTCATTAAACGGTTTTGTCTTCCGGTGTGAGGAATCAATCCACTCTCTGAACACCTCCTTCGATACGCCCGTTATGTTACCTAATCCTTTCCAGCCGGCAGAGTAATTTTTCAGATAAGCCCTTTTAGCTGCCAGTGCCGAGTTGAAACCATACATCACCTTATGTTCGTCAAATGAACCATCTTGTTTTACTTGGTCTACAACATACACGTTAGGAGCCTCCATATGTTCACCGAGGAAAATATCAATATGGTCCCCGTCCACACCTTCCGTACCACGAATGTAGCCGTATGTGTTATTCATGGTAACGCTCCACGGCTTACCGTCTCCATCTACGCCACTACGCACACTTCCTTTGGGATTTTCAATCGTAATATCGAAACCGTCAATCTTTACATGACCTTTTCTATAATTCCCGGCTTCTTTTTGCGCTTCGCTGGGAGAAGAATCAACCTCCTGTTCGGCTTTAGCAATAGTTTCTTGGCTCGAAATTTGCTTTTCTTCCTGAAACTCACTATTTTTGTTGTCTGAAAGAGCATTGCTTTGGTTTGATGCGCTGCCGGATAGCTCGTTGCCTTGTTGAGCTTTAGCGGTGGTAACATTTACAGAAGCAACATCTGTAGTAGAAGTTTCATTCGCGCCCTTCTCCCAAAGCAACGCTCTTTTTCTCAATCCATCTAACCTCTCATATCCAGAAGTTTTTATTCCATAATATTCTCCATTCTTAGAATCAAGAAGAACTGTAATTGCACGTTGCCCAATTCTGTTTCTTCCGTTTTCTACAGAAAATATCAGAGCCTTACTTTCTCCTTGGCGAACATGATCGAAGTTGTTCATTACATCAAGAACAAACTTAATTGCATCAGCCGCATTTTGAAGTTTCATTTCTTTCCCATGTCTGTCAAATACGTGCGAAAGCATTGAAGGAATAAGTCTGAACGGAGCCGGTTCTTTATGAATAGCCTCAAATACATTCAGAGGTATCTGTACTAAATTTATGTTACCATTGATATCTTGATAAAAACGTTCCCCGTTATCTGAAAGAACACCACTCAAAGTATAGCTTCCAGTGTAATCTATTCCAGTTCCACTATTTCCCGTTTCAGTTTCTCTATCCTCTTGAGCAGGAAGGAGGTCCGGCAAAACTTTTTGATTTTCTGCTTTAGCAATAGTTTCTTGGCTCGAAATTTGCTTTTCTTCCTGAAACTCATTATCTTTGTTTCCATAAAATAAACCTTGCGCTTCGGGATATATTTGGGAATTGAGCCCATTTAGAACTGACCGTTGCGCAGGGTTTATATTTTTTTCATCGTACCAGACTATTTTATCTTTCGATACGCCTGTATTATCAAGTCCAAAAGCAGTTGATATAGAATTAACAAACATATCTTTGCCGGAGACTTTCACATCAACTCCAACAACAATATAACTATTATTAATTTTCGCATTAGTCCAAATTCTAAAAGCATTGTCCTTCTTATCATATTTTGTCACAGCAAACGGAGAAGAAAGAGACATTGCAACGTCTTTCCATTCTTCTAAGCCTAATCCATGCGAACCATCTTTGTTAATGTGGCGTGATATAACTCCGGTTCTTACAGTAAAATAATCACCTTTAACACCAATAGATTTAAGGAAATCAGAAGTTTTATTAATTCGAAAATGTCTCTGGTTATATTTCTGTTTTCTTTCTGTATCATTAGATTGTATAGCATCAATGGCATTAAGCATTTCTCCTATTTGTGTACCATGTAGCCGATCATATTCATCTACTTGATTTCCTTCTTGAATTTCAACTATTTTATCGTATGAAAAAGCGTTCTTTATTCCAGTTCCACTATTTCCCGTTTTAGTTTCTCTATCCTCTTCTGCAGCAACTCCCTGTGTTCTGGGTTCTTCGATTTCTCTTGCCTCGTCAAAAGGGTTCGTAATACCATCTTCTTGGCTATTCTCCGTTTCTGTTTCTCTTCCATAATTACTAAGTTCTAATTCTGAATAAATATTATCTATCTCTTCGGCAGTAATTTCAGCGTCGTTAAACACATACTCACCGTCTATATATTCTACACCATCGAGCACTCCATGCATTATCTCCTCGTCAGTGCCTAATGCATCATTAGGAATTGATTGATAGAATGTTTCTTCCATCACTTCATCCTCCTGTGTTGCCTGTTTCTCGATAGCTTGCTGAATACCTTCCAACTTCTTACCCTGTACCAGAGTTTGAAGGAACAATTTACCAGTCACGCTTTCCGGTCCGCCAATAGGCATACCCGCCTGTTTGGTCGCAATCTCTGAAAAACGTCTGCCCAAACTATTCTGCGTGTCAGATGTCGTGCGCACATGGTTCGAAGGATGGCGCAACATAAAGTCGACAATATCTTGTTCCGACACGTTCAGCCCCTCCATTTCAAACTCCTTTTGTATCTGGTCTATTCCTACACCATCCTTACGCAACCATGCTTTAGCCAATTGCCCCGTAATATGGTTTTTATCAGAGAATCGCACAAAGCTATCAGTACTAACCTTTCTTCCTAACAAAGCCTGTTCCCATGGCTGCAACTTAATATCATGGCTCGCCAATTGCTTAGCCTCGTTATATGCTGTAATAACCTCATTCAAATCTGTAGAGTTCTCTGCGGTCCATTCCAGCATATCAACATCCATAATGGAACGGGGCGTTTCATCCTCCTCTTTTGCTCCAATCTCCTCAGTTTGTTCTGACACAACACTCTGGTAGAATGTACTCAATTCGTCCAACTCATGCTTCTTATCTCGTATCAAGTCACGTATTTCAGCACGCTCTCCGCCAATAGCCTTTGTCAAACGTGCATTCAACTTCTCAAGTTCTTCACTTTTGGCAGACATATAAATTTTCAAGTCTTCAATTGCCATCTCTGGAGATTCAACTGCACTTGTATATTCAAATTGTTGTTGGGGTGTTAACGCCTTATAATCTACCTTTCCATCCTTCTTCTTTGGTAAAGTCTCAATCAACTTCTGTAACTTCTGTAACTTCTGTTCAGGGGTTTCATTCTGTGCTGGTTCCACAGCAGTCTTAGAATAATAATCGTTCGCCTCAGAATAGAGTACAAAATCAACTTTAGGAAACATATTCGATAACTCCTTTTGGATTGCTTTTGCATGGGATTCTCCTAAAGGATTCCCCCCTTGATAGCTCATATCATTAATAAGCACAGTAGATATGTTTGTCTTACCATCTGCATCCAGAATCATGCTGTTAGGTTTTGATGCAATGATAAACAATCCATCTCGATAAGATGTACCGCTCGCCGTGCCTAACCCACTTCCAGATGCATGCGAAGCCTTTCCTAAAGGTGCAGTATCAAACCGTCTGCTGGTATCTACACCATTAATGAGAAAGTTAAGTAAGTGTTCCAGTTCATTTCCTTTAGCAATACCATGAGAGTCAATTGTAGAAGCAACCTGTGGAAGATTATTCAGAATTAATCCACCTTCTATTTTGCTGTCATTGCTATTAATGGTATTTCTCGCTCCATTATCGGTTGTAACATTAGCTCTTTGCAAAATTTCTGATGATAAATTTTGCAAGTCAACACCACTTTCTTTATTCAACTTATCAGTATTATTACCATCCAATAAGGCATTCAATTCCTCCTCCGTGAATAAATTCACCTTCTTTCCATTTAGTGGCTCCTCCGTCCAAACCTCAATCAGTCCGTCCGCATTTCGTTCATTGGTAACAGAACCACGCACCACGCCGTTCTCTGTCTGGAAGCTAAGTTCCGTATTCAACGCATAAGTATCCTCCATCCCGTCGCTCGAAGCCAAATCATTACCTTGCTGTTCAGCCGCTAACTCTTCATCAATGCGCATCTGTTCCACTATATCAACTCCCCTCTGCAATTCCTCACGGGTAGTCAATATCTCATTCTTACCATCCGTAACAGTAATCGTGCCATCCTCATTTTGCGCCTGAACGCCAACCAACACACGCATACCATTCAGATAAGTCTCCACTTCCTCACCTTGCACAAATTCACGCTTTCCTTCAATCTCGTCAGCAGCCCTCTGTGCTTCCTGTTGCCGTATGGTTTCAGCAGTGGTCAGTTTCATTTCATGTGCATCCGAAATGCCATCCACCGACAAAATATCATCCCGGTCACGCATCTGCAATTCCCCTTTAGAGTTCATCACGATAAAGCGTCCGGCAGAACGTTCCTTGTCAATCAGCCCGTTTTCATCCAAAGCCACATCCCCCGACACAATCGACACCGGTTCATCATCCACTTTCAGACGTGCAGAGTAAATCCTGCCATCCGTATGCGTATTCTTGTCAATATACGTATTAGATTGCTCAATCTTCCCGTCAATGCCCTCACGCACTCCCTGAATCAACCCTTCATATTTCGCTTTAGCATTAAGATATGGAAGAACCTGTTCTGCCACATCCTCATGTGAAGCCAGATAATCAGTAGGAGAGACCCCGTCCATCTCCTCAATCATTTCAGGTGTAAGCCCACGGGAAGCCTTGTCAAGTTCCAATTTAGCCGCATGTTTCTTAGTCCGGTCCATATCTTCTGCAAGTGATCGCCCGTTCTCCACCGCCTTTTGCAGATTCTCCTCCGTCTGTGCCTTGCAATACGTATCAAACTCCTGAAAGTCCACCACTTCAAAATCATTCACCATATCACGGGTAATCTCGTGAGGCATACCCTTACCATCCACCGCCATATACTTATCCTCTCCAGTCTGTCCCACAACTTCCAGCACACCGTCCTTTGTATCGGCAAGCATCATCTTACCCTGTTGCTTTCTTCTCGCCCTGTTCTGATAATGCCCAATGGTCGAAGAAGCACCACCCAGAATAGAACCCATGAAGATACCGGCTTTAGCACCTTCCCAGCCATTCTGCAGCACCTCATACAAAGTAGGATAATCCTCCGGATTCTGATAAATCATTGGTACCAACGTTCCGCCGCCTTCTGCTAGAAATTCCGAGAACCCCTCAATACTCACATCACCGATAAACCTCTTACCAGCTTCTTTTGTGAAAAGCTTAGTTGATAATTCACTTCCGGCATCCCTCAATAAACTACTTAACTCTCTTCTCGCAGCCGGATTACCAGCAATGGCATTCGTCACCTCTTTCCCTAGCTTCTTAGCCACAGAGTTATGAATACCCCCAAAGAAACGTCCATAAGGCAGCATCTCCGTTCCAGCTTCAATAGTTCCCGAAATAGCACCAACACGCAGTACATCACCTTCGCTCACCTGCTTGCCTGTCTGCTCTGCATACTCTCTGGCATCTGCCATCGCACTACCGGATGAAGAAGCCGTAAGCATACCCAAATTAGCAACACCCAACGGACGTGCCAACCACCGGGTCCACGGAGAAACTGATGCAGCAATACCGGCAACATTGCCGATCATCTGCGGAACAATATTACCTACCCAAGCCGCAGTACCCTCGGTCGGCTTAAACTCTCGCATAGCTTCACGGGCTTCACGTGATGTTTTATCACCCCATGTCTCCTTAGCAGATTGCTCACCAAGTAAGGTATAAGCTTTCTCCACATCACCATTAGCTTGTGTCAAAGCCTCCTGTATCGCATCAAAAGCACGTCCCAACTGCACTTCATCACCAACCTTCATCTTATTGAAAGCAACAGCCGAACTATCATACTGGTCCCGTGGGCGGTCAGGGTCTTTAAACTTATGCACCAGCGCATCAAGGAATCCCATGCCTTCACGCTCCTTACGCCTTTGTTGCATCATCTCCTCCCACGAATCCATATCACGCTGAAACTGCCGGTCCTTATAATCCTTTAAAGCCTTCTCCTTATCAAAACCCGTTAAGTCATAGCCACTATCCACCAGCTCCTGCAACTGCCTCTGTGCCTTCGTATAGTCCCGGCTGGAACCTGCTAGAAGATTAGCCGTTTCACCAACAGAAGATTTCATACCCTGATACAAAGCATCCGAACCTTGTTTGAAAGCAGGCACAAATCCCTTTATAGTTTCTTGTTCTTCCGGTCGCTGCAAGTATTCAGGAACATCCCCATTTATATCACCGACATCCACCTGCCCAGCAGTATAGTTTGAATCCACCTCCTGAACAGGAGAAGCAGATTGATAACTACTTCCAACACGTATATTAAAAGTATCATAGTCTCCTATATCATCATACCCGTTCTTTCTCAACGCGTCGTACAGTTGCTTCCTGTTATTCTCATCCTGTAATTTATTTCGGAATATATCTTCCGTACCAATATCGCTAAATCCTTTTTGTCTAAGTGCTTTGTACAATGCACCAACATTATCTATAGTATTCGTCATATAAAAATCGATTATTACCAGCCTAAGCCAAGTGAATTACCCTTATTACCTTTATCCTTACTATTCGAACCTTTATCCCAACCAATCCCCAGACTATTACCGCTTCTACTTTCTCCACTTTCAGCAAAAGCCTTTTCTTGTGCATAATAATCATGAAGTTCTTTTAGGATTGCCTGCGCGCTGGGAGAAGAACTTGCATACTTCTTCACCGTTTCCGCCAATTGCTTCGGGTTGACTTTGGAAGGGTCAAGCTGTCTTTGCATGGCGATATAATCCTTTGCTTTACTATAGTTGGTAAGTTCTTCATCACTCAGATTCTTATACTTGTCCGAGTTCCTTAAATCATAGAGTATGGCGCCAGCCATGTTTCCAATATTGTCATGCAAAGCATTAGAACCTACGACAAAAGTCTTATCACCGATGGAGAAAGGAATAGTTTTACCTTGCGATTTCTGGAAGTTATAAACCCTCGTTTCCTTATCCTTATGCCTGCTATAGTCAAGTTGTTGCTTACGGAGTCCGAGGGTTCCAGCAGCATTGGCACGTGAAGCGGCACCGTTCTTTTTCGTTTCCGCAAATTGCTCCTCCCACCGACGTTTATTTTCTGCATCCTGTTCTCTGGCACGTTTCCAAGTCCGGTCAGCCTGCGTAACCTGAAACTCATGTGCACGGTCTGCTTTTTTATCTTGCTCCTTAGCACGCTCTTTTTGGAACTCATGGGAGCGATCTGCATTCCCTTGTACTCTATCCTGTCCGGCTGCATTCAAATATCCTGCCACCCATTTATCACGTTCTTCTTTTCGTTTGGCTGTCAATTCATCATAGCGTTTCTTATAAACTCCGGATAAAGTATTGGAAGGAGATATTTGCACCGACGGCGCGCCTTTAGTAGTGAAGTACAGATTACTCAATGCACCAATGCCATCACCAATAGCACTTATAATCCTGCTTGCCTTATCCCGTCTCCTTTCCTTTTCAAGTTGCTCTTGCGATGGTGGAGTATATGGATTAAGTTTCTGGTAAATATCCGTCATAGTCATTTGTTGAGTTTGCAAAAGAGGCTTTTCCTGAACCCCACTCTTAGATGCAACCTGAACAGGACTAATTGACTTATCAGTCAAAGGCTGCATAACACTCTTTTGAGGAACGTTCGGTTTAGCCGGCTCAACACCATTATTGGCAGGAACAGGTTGTTGAGTTCCTACCGTATCCTGAACCACCGGTTTGGTAGTATCAGGCTTTTTCAATATTTGTTCAACTATAGTAGCCATATCAGAACATTTCAGCAATACCACTAGCCGTTTCAGTTACACCTTGAACAGCATTTGTTATATTGGCAGCCTTTTTTGCCTCCAATTCCATGCGAGCATTATTGATAGCATCCTTCTTCTGCATATACTGCCCTTCAATCTCATCCTTATGTGCTTCACCTTCGGTAACAATGTTACCTGTCACACCAGCAAGAGCTTTGTTCTGTGCTTCCTTCTCCGCAGCAATACTTTCTTCCGTCCCACCTGCAACAACATTCGTTCCGGCACTCCGTAAAGAGCGTTCCTGCATAGCCTGTTTCATTTGGTTAAGAGCCTGCTGTGCAGAAGCACGTTGCGTAAAATCCTCATTATACCGTCTGTCATACCAATTCTGATTATCCTTTGCACTCTGGTCCAACATCTGCATTTGCTTTTTCATTGCTTTAGATGCCTTGACACCTCCAAATATGCTTCCGGCTACTTTCATTCCTGCACCGATAATACTTCCAATCATAATTCTTCTGTTAATGGATAAATTAATGGTGCTAAAATAGGTGCTTAACTTTGCACCAACATTTTATCCATTAACCAAGCAAGCATATTTATGGCAGCAGGAAAAAAGACAGGCGGAAGAAAAGCTGGAACGCCCAACAAGGTACAAGCCAACGTCAGGGCATTATTCCAGAATTTAGTAGAGAATAAAGTCGAAGATTTCGAGAAAGCCTTCGATGCAATAGAAGACCCGGCAAAGAAAGCCAAGATATACCTTGACCTATGCAAGTTCGTAGTTCCTTCTCTGCAATCCGTATCAATTACGGATGAAACCAGAGAGGAGAAAACAATTGAAGATAAACTAAAGGAATTAAGTGAGCAAATAGGGGAGTAGTTTTATCTATTTCAGTCTACTTTAGATAAACTGTATTTTCGGTAAAAAGTAGAATTTTATGTGATTTTTTGCCCTTTTTCCGTGTTTTTTTACTCAAAAACAGCTTTTTACTCTAAAAAAACGAGAAATAAACAGATTTTGCCTGTTTCGCGTGAATGTTAAATATCAGCAGTGATAAATAAAAAAACAAAGCTATAATTTGCGTATGATACTATATTTAGTATCTTTGCATAAACCATTAAAACTATGGGTACAAAAGAAAAGCTAATAGAACGTTTCCTCACGCTGCCGAAAGACTTCACCTATGATGAAGTGAAACGCTTATTTAAACTGTTTGGCTTTAGCGAAGGTAGTAAAGGGAGCACGTCAGGTTCACGGGTTGAGTTTGTTAGTACAGATGGAAAGGATTCGTATATAATGCACAAGCCACACCCCTCTAATATTATTAAAGGGTATGTGATGAAGCAATTGATTACTTATATCCGTGAAAACAAGCTAATTGAGAAATATGAACAGAGTAAAGAACAAAAAACAAAGTAGTTATGGGACAGTTAAAGTACAAAGGCTACTCAGGTAGCGTGGAATATAGCGAAGAAGATAATTGCTTGTTCGGCAAGGTTCTTGGTCTTAGAAAGGATTGTATCACTTACGAAGGCGAAACTATTAACGAACTGAAAAGCGATTTTGAAGGTGCTATTGATGATTATCTTGCCAGTTGCAAAGACCGTGGTGTAGAGCCAAGCAAGCCATATAGCGGAAAACTTATTGTTCGTATGCCTTCCGACCTTCATGGAATGGTGGCAATGGCAGCAGCCAATACAGGCACTACCATTAATGAGTTCATTAATCGGGCTGTATCAAAAGAATTGGAACATGAAATGGCTATGTAAAGCTATTTGTTTAGATAAGAAAGATGCTGTGCAACTAAAAGAAATCAGTAAAACATTAGAGTATAAATGAAAACGCTCCCGCTTAAAAACGAGAGCGTTTGTACTTTACTGCCAAATAGTTCTATCAAATAAACTATTACTTATTTCATAAATATGCTACTTGAATGTCAATCACAACTCAAACAGTAGTATTACCTAATTGAATCCCCATGTTTATAACTGATTCATACCTCTGAGGACTACACGTATAATCAATTACCTTTGCAACCGCAGCATCTGCTTGTCTTTGCATAATGCGAACATAATTATAGATAGGACGGTTCTCTTTCATTGATTGACCGATGCAATACTCAATAATTTCTGTCTTTATACCTAAATCAAAAGCAAATTGAGAAAAGGTTTTTCGAGCAGAATAATAGGAAAACTCAGTTTCAATACCTATTTCCTTGGCTAAACTCTTCAAACATCGGTTTAGATAACGCTGGAAATTGGAATAAGTGAAGTTGTAGCCAAAGTCCAACTTACCGTTTCTTTTCAAATATTTTTTGATTATAGGCTTCGCCACCTCTGGAACCGTGAGTACCACAAACTTTTCATCCTGTTTATTTAAGTGGGTCTTCTGCCTGATATACTTAATAACATCACGACTAAAATCGACTTGAACTAAATCGGCTAGATTGATGCCGCCTAGGTAGAAAGATAACAAAAATAAATCTTTTGCTAGTCCAATACGAATATGCCGGGTATTTAGATTCTTAATCCGCATAAACTCTTCCACAGTAATATCCAACTGCTTTACGGCAGGTTTAGGCATCTTGGTGTACTTAAAAGGATGAATCTCATACTTCACAAGTCCTTCCTGTATAGCTTCATTAATAGTAGCCTTTAGGTGAGTAAGGCGCATTTGCTTCGTTGCGTTGCTTAAATTATTCATCCCCTTTATAAATAAGGCAATAGTGTCAGGGGAGAAACTTTGCAAGGTAATATCTCCCAGTATACTTAAAATCTTCGATAGGGTATAAACATTCATATCTGCATAACTACCTCGATTCTCTTTGCGCAATCTGTTGATTCGCTCAGTCATATACTCACTGATAGTAACCAGACTTTCAGCTTTCATCTTACCGGTAAGCATATTTTTGATTTGAGAGCAAGTATATACTTCTTGCTTCGTTATGGAATCTAGCTTCTCCTGATACTCCGAAAGGAGATATTGCAAACGCTGATTCATGATTTTTGCATCTTTTCGACAGACTATAGTACCAGTGTCAAACTGGTATAAATCATCTATTTCGTATTCTGTTGATATATATCTCACGGCTCTTTTGTGAGTTACAGCTACGTAAATAGAATAAGTCCCTTTTGAATTTTGTCTTGTTTTCAAGACTGCTAAATGAATTGTTGCCATAAGTTTTTGAGTTTTGCGACAAACATTTCGACAAACACATGTGCTTATCCGTAGGTCAATTTGTCGTTTTTTTTAAAACTCACACTCTGGAAAGGAAAAGAAAAAAGGCTGTAATTTATTGATTTACAGCCTTTTATTAAAGTGATTCCGTTGCGATTCGAACGCAAGACCCACGCCTTAGAAGGGCGTTGCTCTATCCAGCTGAGCTACGGAACCAGCCTCATTTGCGGTTGCAAAGGTAGTGCTTTTTCTGAAATCTCAAAAACTTTCTATCACTTTTTTGTTCAAATTTTCATTCACTGCTATAAATCAGCAACTTATAATTAAATAATTTTTTGACTATATATTCTATAAATACCACATCTTTAATTTCACGAAGAGTAACGAACGTTATATTGCTTTCAAAAAGCTCAAAAAAACACAAATTGGGTTGTGAGTTTGTATTATAAGCCTTACTTTTGGACGATTAACAACTAAAAAACACATAAAGTTATGAAGAAATTATTTTTTTTATTTGCATTTTGTATTGCAGCCACTAACATTTTTGCACAAACTGACCCTAACCAATTGAAAAAAGAAGGAACTGATGCATTCAATGCAAAAAACTATCCTGTGGCTTATGCGAAATTCAGTGAATATCTAAAACAGACTAATAATCAGGACTCTGCAACAGCTTACTATTGTGGTATTGCTGCCGATGAAGTGAAGAAGTATCCTGAAGCTGTGACATTCTTTGATATCGCAATTCAAAAGAAATTCAATACAGGAAACGCTTATGCCCGTAAAGCTCTGGCTTTGGATGCACAAAAGAAGACTGATGAATACATCGCTACACTAGAAGAAGGATTAAAAGTCGATCCGAAAAATAAGACAATGGTAAAGAACTATGGTCTTCATTATCTGAAAGCCGGACTCGCTGCACAAAAAGCAGGAAAGGCAGAAGAAGCAGAAGAATGCTTCAAAAAAGTTATTCCATTGGACCACAAGCAATACAAAACAAATGCATTGTATAGCTTGGGAGTTTTGTGCTACAATGATGGTGCCAATATCCTGAAAAAGGCTGCTCCTATAGCAAATTCAGATGCTGATAAGTATGCTGCAGAAAAGGAGAAAGCTGATGGAAGATTCAAAGAAGCCGTAGATTATCTGGAAGAAGCTGCCAAAGTATCTCCCGAAAACGAGAATGTTAAGAAGATGCTTCCTCAGGTGAAAGATGCTATGAAGTAATCATAATAACCTATTAAATTAACAAAGAGGGTTGCCGATAGACACAGACGGTAGCCCTTTTTTATTGCAATCAAGACACGATACTTTGATTCTATAAACTATAATTAACTCAAATATGCAGAGAACCATTGAACAAACATCTTCTGCTATCTGTTATAATTATGTGTTTTTCATAGTATTAGATATAAGATTAATTAAAGAGATTGTACTCCACTTGTGAAAGCTTAAGTACGTCAGAAACAGAAGAGTCTGTTTTTTTGATAAATGTGTTAGAGCATCGGTTTTACCAGACCGATGCTTTTTTTATGTCCTTTTGAGCGGTTTTGTAGTTTATATGAAATAAAATTTGTACGTTTGTAGGGTAATAATAGAAAATGATAAAGATGAACATACCCGTTATCTTTCAGTTTTTAAAAGATCTTTCCGCGAATAATAATCGTGAGTGGTTTAATGAGCACCGTGCAGAATATGAAGCAGCCCGTGCCGAGTTTGATAATTTTCTAGCTGCTGTTATAGCCCGCATATCCCTATTTGATGAGTCAATTCGGGGAATCCAACCCAAAGATTGCACCTATCGTATTTATCGGGATACCCGTTTTTCTGCGGATAAAACTCCTTATAAAATACATTTCGGTGGCTATATCAATGCAAAAGGTAAGAAGTCCAATCATTGTGGATACTATGTACACCTGCAACCGGATGGTTCTATGCTAGCTGGAGGAAGCCTTTGCCTGCCCTCAAACGTATTGAAAGCTGTGAGACAATCTATCTACGACAATATCGAAGAGTTTGTTTCCATAGTTGAAGATCCGGAATTCAAGAACTATTTCCCTGTCATTGGAGAAGACTTCCTGAAAACTGCACCAAAGGGATTTCCAAAAGATTTTGAATACATTCAATATCTAAAATGCAAGGAATATGTTTGCTCTAATTATGTCTCAGACAGCTTTTTTACTCAACCGGATATATTAGATCAAGTGGAGAAAGTATTCCGTCAATTCAAACGGTTTGCGGACTTTATTAATTTTACGATTGACGATTTCGATTAAAATAATATCTAGAATATAAACTTTAAAAATAACTCATATGGTAATAGACACTTTAGAAAATCTGGAGAAATATGCCTCTTTAAATCCTTTGTTTGCACAAGCTATCGAGTTTCTTAAATCTCACGACCTGCAAGCCATGGAGATAGGTAAAACTGAGCTAAAAGGAAAAGATTTGCTGGTAAACATTGCACAGACTAAGCCTAAAGCGAAAGAAGAAGCCAAGCTGGAGACACACAAGGAATTTATTGATATACAGATCCCTTTGTCGGGAACAGAAATTATGGGATACACAGCTGCAAAAGGCTGTATTCCGGCAGATGCTCCTTATAACGCAGAGAAAGATATTACTTTTTTTGAAGGATTAGCTGAATCTTACGTTGCCGTGAAACCGGGAATGTTCGCCATCTTTTTCCCTCAAGACGGTCATGCTCCTGGGATTACACCTGATGGCGTGAAGAAAGTGATTGTAAAAGTTAAAGCATAATCTAAATTAAATTCTGATATGGAAAAGACACTCAATCTTATCAAAAATGATCCTTGGCTAGAACCTTTTGCCGATGCTATTACAGGTCGCCATCAGTTTGCATTGGACAAGGAAGCAGAACTGACTAACAAAGGTAAACAAACTCTTTCGGACTTTGCATCGGGCTATCTCTATTTTGGATTGCACCGCACTGATAAAGGATGGACTTTCCGCGAATGGGCACCTAACGCTACTCATATTTATATGGTTGGTACATTCAACAATTGGGAAGAGAAAGATGCCTATAAGCTTAAAAAACTAAAGAACGGCAACTGGGAAATCAATCTTCCGGCAGATGCTATCCATCACGAAGATTTATATAAACTGAATGTATACTGGGATGGCGGTCAAGGAGAACGCATTCCTGCTTGGGCAACACGCGTCGTTCAAGATGAACAAACAAAGATATTCAGCGCTCAGGTGTGGGCACCGGAAAAGCCTTATAAGTTTAAAAAGAAAACGTTCAAACCCAGCACCAATCCTTTGTTGATTTACGAATGCCACATCGGAATGGCACAGCAAGAGGAAAAAGTAGGTACCTATAATGAATTTCGCGAAAAAACACTTCCGCGCATTGCTAAGGAAGGATACAATTGCATTCAAATTATGGCCATCCAAGAACATCCTTATTACGGAAGTTTTGGCTATCACGTATCCAGTTTCTTCGCTGCTTCTTCACGCTTTGGTACTCCCGACGAATTGAAAGCATTAATTGATGCTGCTCATGAGATGGGCATTGCCGTTATTATGGATATTGTACATTCTCATGCCGTGAAGAATGAGGTAGAAGGATTGGGCAACTTTGCCGGAGATCCAAACCAATATTTCTATCCGGGCGCTCGTCGCGAACATCCAGCTTGGGATTCATTGTGTTTTGATTATGGTAAGAATGAAGTAATTCATTTCCTGCTGTCGAATTGCAAGTTCTGGCTGGAGGAATATAAATTCGACGGTTACCGTTTTGACGGTGTGACGTCTATGCTCTATATTAGTCATGGTCTGGGTGAAGCTTTCTGCAACTACAGTGACTACTTTAACGGACATCAGGATGATAATGCGATTTGTTATCTGACATTGGCCAATGAAGTAATTCATCAGGTGAATCCGAAAGCGATAAGTATTGCCGAAGAAGTTTCCGGTATGCCCGGACTTGCTGCAAAAGTAGAAGATGGCGGATATGGATTCGATTACCGTATGGCGATGAACATCCCTGATTACTGGATTAAGACAATAAAGGAAAAGATAGATGAAGATTGGAAACCTTCCAGTATGTTCTGGGAAGTAACTAACCGTCGTCAGGATGAAAAGACGATATCTTATGCAGAAAGCCATGATCAGGCATTAGTAGGAGATAAGACAATTGTTTTCCGTCTGATTGATGCCGATATGTACTGGCATATGCAGAAAGGCGATGAAAATTATGTGGTTAACAGAGGTATCGCCCTTCATAAGATGATTCGGTTGTTGACTTCTTCCACCATCAACGGTGGTTATCTGAACTTCATGGGAAATGAGTTTGGCCATCCCGAATGGATTGACTTCCCGCGCGAAGGCAACGGATGGTCTTGCAAGTATGCCCGTCGTCAATGGGATTTGGTAGATAACAAGAATCTGGCATATCACTATATGGGCGACTTTGATGAAGAAATGCTGAAAGTCATCAAGAGCGTTAAAGATTTCCAAGCAACTCCTATACAGGAGATATGGCACAATGATGGCGATCAGGTATTGGCTTATGGCCGCAAGGACCTGATATTTGTCTTTAATTTCAATCCAAAGCAATCTTTCGCCGATTATGGTTTCTTGGTGACTCCCGGAGCTTATGAAGTTATTCTGAATACAGATAATGTAGCATTTGGCGGAAACGGACTGGCTGATGATTCAGTTGTTCATTTTACACTTACCGACCCGTTGTATAAGAAAGAGAAGAAAGAGTGGTTGAAACTCTATATTCCTGCACGCAGCGCTGTAGTGCTAAGAAAGAAGAAATAAAACTTTTAATATAGATAGTCGAAGCCCCTGCAACACCCAATGGATATGTCGCAGGGGCTTTCTTGTTAGTTATACCAGTATCGTTTCCTATAAGAATGTTCCCGGTCCGAGAATATCATACATATCACTCACATTGCGGGTTTTCAGCAACATCCCTTTGGGAGTATAGAACAGTTGATACTTAATGTCCACATTATCTTGTCCCACTTTGATGACGATGATAGCCTGCCATTTAGGAAATTCCACCATCGTCACATCATCCACTACCCAACTAGCATAAGGACCTGAGACAAAAGCATTGTAAACTGTCGGAGACAGACGATCGAGACTAACCAGATCGGTTTGAGTCATTTCCCATTGTCCTTGAACATTGAACCAAACATTCTTAGTGAATCCATTCATCACAAAGTTAGCACAATAATACCCATCGTCTTGCGACCAGGCTACATCATTGGCTTTTGGATACATTGACTTGAAAGTAGCACTGACACTATTAGGAGGCGTATCTGCCAAAACGGATAAAGATGATAACAATAGCAATATGACCGCCAAAATATTAATTTTCTTCATGAGCCTTCAGTTTAGTTAGTTATATATCTACTAAACAGCCTCTAAGAATATTTGTTTGCATGATGATGCACAAAAAAGAACCCGACCGTTATGAGAAACAGCCGGGTTACAATAATTAGTTGAATCTTATCTTTTAAAGTACGATCTTCAATATTTTCCCATTATATCCACTAACAGAAACTTCCGTTGGCTTATAAGGCAATAAGCTAATTTCTTCTTTTGCTCCTGTCAGCAGGTCGGTAGCCTGATAAGACTCCATTTGCGGAATCTGCAAAAAGTCGAAAGCGTGTGAAGGAACATTGATGGCAATATCTGCCAGATGGCTGTCGAAATTGATGATGAAGAACAATAACTCATTCTTATATTTCCTCATAAAAGTATATTGCCTGTGTGCATTGAAACGCCATCCATCTATGTTGGCATACATCAAATCGAAGAAAACGCCCTTCGATATAGCCTGTTCTTCATTGCAAAGCGTCAGCACTCTTTGATAGATTCCATATAAACGTTTCTGATCTTCGGTAAGCATCTTCCCGTCAAACTTTCCTCCATTTCGCCAACGACGAATCGTGTCTACACTCCAATAATCGAATATCGTCGTCCGTCCGTCTCTTCCACTGAATCCTTCACTATCCATTCCGAGTTCTCCAAATTCCTGGCCGAAATAAATCATCATAGGATTGGTATTCATACAAGCGGACACGATAAGAGCAGGGATTCCTTTACGCGGATCTCCGGCAAAGAAGTCGGAAGCAATACGTTGCTCATCGTGATTCTCCATGAAGTTGAGCATCCTTTTCTCTATTCCGTTCAAACTTTGCCAACAACCAGTGATAGCAGCAGCAGATTCGTAACCGGTAGCAACATTACGCAGCGTATCATACAATCCAACTTTGTCATACAGGTAATCAAAATGTCCGCGGAACAAGTAATTGCGGTATTCATTGGGATTGTAAACTTCTGCAATAAAAAGTATTTCAGGATAAGCCTCTTTCACCTGTGGGATAGCCCATTCCCAAAATTCAACAGGCACCATTTCAGCCATATCGCACCGGAAAGCATCAACATCCTTAGAAGCCCAGAACATAAGGATATCCAACATCTTAATCCACGTATCCGGAGTCGGGGAGAAGTGGCAGGTACCGCCATTCAGATAATCAACCCCATAGTTCAGTTTAATTGTTTCATACCAATCGGTAATATTGGGAGTTGCATCAAAGCGATTGTTACCCGTTGCCTTGGCAGGATACTCCCTGTAAGGTTCAGCCGCACCGGCTTTCATATCAAACTGGGGGTGCAGTTCAGCTTGCGGAATATAGTAGAAATTATTGTACGGGCTAAAAGGTTGGTTCGTATCATCATTGGCTCCCAGTCCGGTGGTGCCGTCCGGTTGTGAATCCGAATGGTATTGGCGTGCCACGTGGTTGGGTACGAAGTCGATGATAACTTTTAGTCCTGCACGATGTGTACGTCGAACCAGATTTTCAAATTCCTTCATTCGTTCAGGAATGTCATTGGCAAGATCCGGATCGACATCATAATAGTCTTTGATGGCGTAAGGTGAACCGGCTTTTCCCTTCACAATGGCAGGATGGTCGGGGATTATGTTGTAGCGGCGGTAGTCCGTTTGAGAGGCATGTTCAATCACTCCGGTATACCAGATATAATTAGCCCCCAATTTTTTGATTTCATTAAGTGCTTTGAGCGTAAAGTCCGCCATCTTGCCACAGCCATTGGTGGTGATGTCTCCGTTGTAAATGCAGTGGTTGTTATTGTTTCCAAACAGGCGCGTAAACACCTGATAGATAATCATCTTATTTTCGTTGTTCATATAGAGTAGATTTATATTATTCATATTATGATAGTCATGCAAATAGGAGTTATCTCCATATTTTACCTTTTTCTAATAACAAATGATCGAGAACTTCGTTCGCGGTATTGTATCCGTTCTCAAAGATTTCTTCCGCTTTTTCCAGTTCCGTATTACTATATCCGTAGAGATTATAAGGTTCGATAAGCAAATCACATTTATCTCTTTCGGGGAAAGTGTTGGCACGAAACATAAAATGAAACGAACGCATGGCGATGCTCACGATATTCATTTTATAGTCTTGCGCCATGATGGGACTAACATTGACTGCCACCACCTTTTCACAGACTCTTCGGAGAGTAGAAACAGGAAGGTTCATCATTAATCCGCCGTCTACATAGTTTGTACCATCAATATTGACCGGAGCAAACATGACAGGCATACAGCAGGAAGCTGCAACCCGTTCGGCAATGGAGCCACGATGAAAGTGAACCATACGTCCATGATCGAGATCGGTAGCTGTGATTATCAAAGGAATCTGCAACTCTTCCAGCTTTTGTGCTTTTAAGTTTGAGCGAAGAAAATCAATAAACTCACAAAGGTCGAATAATCCTTTCTTTGGGATTACCAGTTTAGTCAAATCCTGGAATTTATGTCCCGAGAAATATTCAAGCACTTTGTGCGGCTCATTGCCATCAGCATAAAAAACACCGACAAGTGCCCCTGCACTGACTCCTGAAATGATTTCCGGTTTGATATCGTGTTCGAGAAGAGCTTGCATTGCACCCAGATGAGCGAATCCTTTAATAAATCCTCCGCTTAGCGCAAAGCCAATCTGATAATTCCGGATGCTCCTGTTATTCGTATTTACCTCCATGAGTTGTTTTCTTTTTTTTATTCGCCACGAATTTAGTGAAATTATTGCGAGTAGAAGGAATATAATGAATAGTTTTTTAAAAGCAGCCCGAAATACCATACATTCGAGCTGCTTTTAATGGAGTATTTAATACTGGTAAAAGAGTAAAAAGGATAGAAAGTTAGAATCCGAAATCGTCTATTTCCTCTTTATACTCTTCGCTTTCTTTGAATGGTATAGCTTCTTTCTGTATACTATTTCCTTCGATATATACAGCTCGGAACGGTCGGGCGGGACAAACATATTCGCATCCGCCGCATCCCACACATATTTCTTTGTTTACGTGGGGAATCGTTAGCCCGTCTTTGAAAGGAACCATCGCAATGGCCTGAGTGGGGCAGTGCTCAGAGCAAGCTCCACAACTGGTGCCGTCCGTATAAACGATGCAATTCTCTTCTATAAAGACAACGTATCCCATTTGTGTGAGATGTTTTTCTTCCACCGTCAGTGGGAGGATAGCGCCATTGGGGCATATATCTCCACATACCGTGCAATCGAAGTTACAGAATCCTTTTTCAAAACTCACAGTCGGTTGCATCATTCCCGCCAGCCCATATTCCATAAAAGCCGGTTTCAACACGTGCGACGGGCATTTGCTGACGCAAAGGTGGCACGAAGTACATTGTTGCTGAAAATGCTTCCGGCTAATAGAGCCCGGCGGAGTTATCGGGTTCTCCTTTTTATAGGCTTTCTTACCTTCCAAAGAAGCTATTGTTTCTTGAGCTTGCGCCATCATCACTTTCGGTGCAGCTCCGGCAGTAAGCAAACCTGCTAACAAAAAACGACGTTTGGAAGAATCTGCTATCTCCGACAGTTCTTCTTTCGCAATAGTTTCACTTTCAGGGTTAGGATAACGCTTTAAAGAAGGAGTGAAATTTAACGCTTTTTGTCGGCAAGCCCCCAAACAGTCGAAACAATCCACGCACCGACTATAATCGATGACGTGCTCTTTACTATTGATGCAGGCAGCCTTGCATTTGGTAGCGCAAAGACCACAGCCATTGCATTTAGCATGGTCGATACGAATCTTGAATAATGAGAAACGGCTGAGGAATCCTAAAACTGTTCCTATGGGACAAACGGTATTGCACCATGTACGTCCGTGCTTCCATGCTAAAACAAAAATAGCTATCAAAGTGATAATTGCAATAAGCAGAGAAGACAGCTCAATCACCGAAGTATCTACCCGATAAAATGTGTAATTATCAAATCTAGAGAATATAGATTCCAGCAGATTATTGCCCCCCATATAAATAGGCTTGAAAACGTGAACTACAATACGTCCATACGCACTATAAGGATCCAACAGACCTGTTATAAATGTAAATCCACATAAGAAACCGATGATTGTCAATCCGAGTATGCTCCATCGCAGAATGTTTTTTGCAGGACTATACTGATACCGTTTCTTCTTTTTTCCGGTTGCCTTCGAAATGCGCGCAATGACATCTTGCAAGATTCCCATCGGGCAGATGCTCGAACAATAGATTCGACCGAAAAGAAGAGTTAACACAATGAGAAATAGCAAGATACCTACGCTCAATGAAAGTAATGCAGGAACAAATTGTAGATGCGCCAACCGGTGAAAACCCGTAGGCAGTATCTCTGCAAAGTCGAGAAAAAAGAAAGTAATCAGCCCGAAAAGCAGGGCTGATATACCGATACGTATGTTTCTTAACATAGTTGTTTTTACAGCTTAATCCGCTTGACATTCAGTTTGTCAAGGTTCATGGTTCCTACTTTCAAGGCTTCCCCTTTGGCAAGATGACCAATGGTATCCAATGGCATTTCACGCACTTGGTTGAAGAACTTAGCGGCAGCCGTATCCACAGCTACGATATCCGGTGAAATGAACAAACCTTTAGCCAGCACTACATCCGAAGCGGAACGTCCGCGAGGGCCGTTGGTCTTCATGATGCGATAAGCGTCTACAACATTGAGCACCGATTTCTTTTGCAGGGTACAGATATCCGCGATACATTGTTGCAAATCGTTTTGATGAAAGAATCCTCTGTCCCACACGATACCCATGTGATTCTTCATTGAGATAGTCAGATTGGCACCTCCATGATTTTTCAGGATAGGAACATTGATCCATACATCGCAATTCAATATAGCTTCGTGCACCTTTGCCTTCTTCATTTTCTTTCCATTCGGCAGGTCCACCGGTTTGTAATAAGATTCCAGATGGGCGGGCATCACTTTCGCTCCGGCATTTTTTGCTGCGGCTTCGATGCCACTGTTTTTGTAGCATTTCTGCCAATCGTCGCAAGTATGGTCGAACACAGTGACTTCTTTGGCACCTGCATCAAAGCACTGTTTCACTATTTCTGCCACGAGTTTCGGATTGGTATTTCCTGCCAGTTCGGGGACTTTATCCCAGCCAATGTTAGGCTTCACAACCACCTTCTGACCGGGTTTCACAAACTGTTTCATACCTCCCAATTCGCTGATGGCACGGCGAAACATCGCTTCCGGCTCTCCGCCCATGACGGCTACCAAATCCGGTTTATCCCCGTTTGCCTTACTCACTGTTTGAGTCAATATCTCCATTGCCTCCGAACGCTGTACGGTAAAGGCTGCTCCGGCAATGGCAACCGTTTTGATGAAGTCTCTTCTATCCATTTATAATTTCTTTGCTTAAAGTTTAGCAATCGCTTTAAGTAGGAAGTATCCGCCGAACCATTGAATCAACATTCCCGGAATGCCCATGCGGAAGTCTTGTGCTGCTGCATAGAAATTTCCCAATTGCACCCATTCAAAAGCGGTTCCTACTATCTGATAGGAGAGGACTACGCCAAGAATTGCCAATAAAGAAACAGATTTCACAGTGCGTGCAGCTAGTGCGGAAGCGCCTGCAAGCAAAGCGGATTTTACCAATATGGCGGGAAGTACCGCTGCCGAAGGCATGGCAAACAGTAAATGATTAATGACAGGCGACAGAACTGCCGTCAATAAACCTACGCGAAAGCCGTATTTATAAGAAGCAATCAGCGTAAAGAAATAAATAGGCAATAAAGTTGGCCCTCCGTAGGGTACAAGATGGCACAATTGTGGAAGTGCAATGTTTCCGGCTATAAATAGCAGTGCGAACAGGTAAGTTTTTACATTGCTGTAGTTCAGCGAATAAAGTTTGGCAGTTGTTTCCATTTTCGTTGATAGCTTTAATTATTTAATAGAACGATAGTAATTTGATATTAGACCTTTCTCTTGCGGAAAGGTTTAATCAGATTTGTATAATTTCATAATTCATTGTTCCCAATCCTATCTTTTCTGCGTGTTCCAGTCCCGCCAGCCAGTTGGTATTTGGATGCATCAGGTGAAACTTATCGCATCCGCACAAGTCTTCGTGGTCGTGTTTCTCGGACAATCGGTTGCCACTGTGCAAGATAGGCGCTTTGGTCACTAAGTCGGCACAGGCTTTATCCAATGCCACCGGGTCCAACGATGCCAATATCCCCAAATCCGGCACGATGGCTGCATCATTATGATTCCAGCAATCACATTCGGGCGATACATTCATTATAAAACTGACGTGGAAATGTGGTTTGTCTTTAACGACCGCCAAGGAGTACTCAGCTATTTTGTAGTTCAACCGTTCGGAAGTATCTTCATCGCCCATCACAGCTCCGTCATACTGGCAGAGGGCCACGCATTGCCCGCAGCCGATGCACTCGTCATAATCTATTTCCGCTTTCCTTCCGGCATTGAGATGCACGGCATCATGTGCGCAATGCTTCACACAGATATTGCATCCGATGCAACTTTCCTTATCAATCTTAGGTTGCGAGGCACTGTGAAGTTCCAGCTTTCCGGCAACGCTTGCGCAGCCCATTCCTAAGTTCTTCAACGCTCCGCCAAATCCGGCTTGTTCGTGTCCTTTGAAATGGTTCATACTGATAACGATGTCTGCGTCGGCAATGGCTGTCCCTATTTTCGGAGCTTTGCAGTATTCTCCGTTCAGTGGAATCTCCCTGCAATCCGTACCTTTCAGTCCGTCACCGATAATAACCTGGCATTGGGCGGAAATAGGATTGAAGCCGTTCTCCATGGCACTTTGCAGATGGTCTACGGCATTGGCACGCCGACCGGAATAGAGTGTATTGCAATCCGTAAGAAAAGGCTTGGCGCCTAGATTGCGAAGCACATTCGCCATTCTTGCTGCATAGTTGGGGCGAATATATGCCAGGTTGCCCGGTTCTCCGAAATGGATTTTAATAGCAACAAAACTATCTTTCAATGGAAGAGTAGTTAGACCTGCTTTCTTCACAAGACGCTCCAACTTATCCAAAAGGTTGGAATTGGGAGTCGTCCTCAGATTAGTGAAATAAACTTTAGAGGTTTGCATAGCTAGTAATTATATGAGTTTGTTATCTACAAAAGTAATGTTATTTTCAGACTTCCTCTCTCATTTTATTGTTTTTAAGATATAACTGGCTTGTCCGGCAGACTGTTTCCGTATATCCGTGGCTATTTTCCGATTGCATTACAGGAAAACTACCATAGGGTGATGCCCAAACTTCTTTTGTTCAAGGAGCAAAGTTGTGAATCACTAGGACGAAACTATAAACGGAAGTTCTGGTTATGTAGCCGAAACTTTCAGTTATGTAACTGCAAGTTCCGGCTTTATAACTGCAAGTTCCGGTTATAGTTTTGGCGTAACTAAAAGTAAGTTTGATGGCCGCCAAAAAGTAGTTTGATGGAGGACATAAGTAAGTTTGCTACAAGGTAAGAATTATCCTTCAACCGCATTCATCCTTTCCCGTATCTTTCCCCACGCATGAGTATCAAATAAACAACTTTGGCGCATCGTCTGACACATTTCCCGAAACCTCGACATCGGGATGGTATAACTAAGTTTGTCCGCTTCAAAATAGGGGCGAACCGAAGGATCGAAGAAACCGATAAATGTTCGTCTGCCACCTTTCCAGTTCTCCAAAGTAACTTGCGTCACCACACTGCTACAGCCCGAGCCAAATGGTGAAGCCACTGCGTCCTCGGCATTATTATCAAAATAAGCCCAAGTAGTCAATCCCGAAAGCATATCAGGATTTGCAATGAACATTACGCCTTCCATCTCGTCCAAACTCTCCACCTTATCTATACGTGCAAAGTGAAGATACTTCCTTTCCGTTCTGGGTACTCCGATGTGCTCTATAAAGTCTGTAACCATCTCAGGAGTCTGCTTATACCTTTCTTTCAATGAGACAAAGTTAGGCACACGCTCCGGCATTTCAGTAAAGCCTGTATAGAATTTCCCGCCGCCACAACCGATATTCTCAGCGTTAAGGCTGATAATAGCACCGTCTCTTACCGCTTTCATGCCTTTGAAGAAGCAACCGTTTATCTTCTCCGTTTCTCCTTCCGGTTTATCTGAATACCAGAATACAAGAGGCAGTTCGGCACTTTCTCCGAAGGCCTCCTTGAAGTTTTGAATAAATGTTTGGATGTCCATAGCTTATTGATTTATTGTTTTATAGGAAGAATCCCCCTACAAAGTTAGAAGAAAATAGAATAAGCGCAAGGATTTTAGAAATTAATGTCGGATACACTTTCCTTGTACAGCTCCAGTTCTTCCATTTCTTCGTTGGATAATTGAGGATAGTGCAAATCAAGTTCTTTCATCCTCTCGCAAATAATCCTTCCTACCGCATAACGCATGAACCATTTATTGTCGGCAGGAATCACGTACCACGGAGCTATTTCCGTTGATGTTTCCGTAAGTACATCTCCATAAGCTTTCATATATTCGTCCCAAAATTGGCGTTCCTTAATGTCAGCAGAAGAGAATTTCCAGTTCTTTGTCGGGTCATCTAGCCGTTCTATGAAGCGTTTCTTTTGTTCCGCTTTTGATACATTGAGGAAGAATTTCAGGACGACGGTTCCATTTTCGGTCAGATAACGTTCGAAGTCGTTGATTTGCCGGTAACGGCGTTTCCAGAAGTCGGCGTCTATATCATCAACGGTTTTAATATCCGGAAGCTTGGCCGATAAAACGATTTCAGGATGCACTCTGGCAATCAGTACATCCTCATAATGCGAACGGTTGAAGATGCCGATTCGTCCTCTTTCCGGCAGAGAGCGATTGATGCGCCAGAGATAATCATGGTCGAGTTCCTCGACAGAAGGCTGCTTGAAAGAGTAGACCTGGCAGCCCTGCGGATTGATGCCGGACATGACGTGCTTGATTGTTCCGTCTTTTCCCGCAGCATCCATCGCCTGAAAGATGACAAGAATGGAATAGCGGTCTTGTGCATAGAGCTTACTTTGCAGTTCGGCAAGCTTCTCTATATCCTTTGTCAGTTGGTCTTTAGCCTCTTGTTTAGTTATCTCATCCGTAGACGAAGAATCAAAATCTGATACGGAATGTTTCTTTCCGGGCATGGCAATCAGGTCTTTCAGAATATCCTTTTTCATGTGTCAGCTATTTAAAAGTTTCTACTGATGAATAAAACAGTTTAGACAAGCAATAGGTTTATCTGTTTTTTTATTATCTTTGGTGCATAACAAATCGTTATTAAAACATACAACAACGAAAAACAACCGATTATGAACCAAGAATTATTATTGAATGCCAATCCACTGGTGGCATTTCTCCAGAAACCCACTTCTGAATTTACCAAAAACCACATCATTTATTTTATTGAAAGCAAGGGTATCCGCATGGTCAATTTCATGTATCCTGCAGGAGACGGTCGTCTGAAAACACTGAACTTTGCTATTAATAACCAAGCTTATCTGGAAGCTATCCTTACTTGTGGCGAACGGGTGGACGGTTCCAGCCTTTTTTCTTTCATCGAGGCGGGGAGTAGCGACTTATATGTTGTTCCTCGTTTCAGTACGGCATTTATCGACCCGTTTGCTCAAATTCCGACTCTAACCATGCTTTGCTCATTCTTCAATAAGGATGGAGAGCCTCTGGAAAGTTCGCCGGAATATACGCTTCATAAAGCAAGTAAAGCATTCACCGACGTCACAGGAATGGAGTTTCAGGCAATGGGCGAACTGGAATATTATGTGATAGCACCGGATACGGGAATGTTTGAGGCAACCGACCAGCGAGGTTATCATGAGTCAGGACCTTATGCCAAGTTCAATGAGTTCCGCACGGAATGTATGTCTTATATAGCTCAAACGGGCGGACAGATTAAGTATGGACACTCCGAGGTTGGTAATTTTACACTTGATGGCTATATCTACGAGCAGAATGAAATTGAGTTTCTTCCGGTTCCGGTAGAGCAGGCGGCAGATCAGTTGATGATTGCCAAATGGATAATTCGCAATTTAGGATATAAGTATGGATACAACGTGACTTTTGCTCCTAAGATAACAGCAGGCAAAGCCGGTTCGGGTCTGCACGTCCATATGCGTATCATGAAAGATGGAAAGAACCAGATGCTTCAAGACGGAGTGCTGTCGGAAACTGCCCGCAAGGCTATAGCGGGAATGATGGAACTAGCACCTTCTATTACTGCTTTTGGTAATACAAATCCTACCTCTTACTTCCGTCTCGTTCCTCATCAGGAAGCACCGACCAATGTTTGCTGGGGAGACAGGAACCGTTCTGTATTAGTACGCGTACCATTGGGATGGGCGGCAAAAACGGATATGTGCACTTTAGCAAATCCATTGGAAAAAGAAAGTAATTTCGACACTAGCCAGAAGCAAACTGTGGAAATGCGTTCTCCGGACGGTTCAGCGGATTTGTATCAACTCTTTGCCGGATTGGCTGTTGCCTGCCGACATGGGTTTGAGATAGAGAATGCTTTGGATATTGCACAAAAGACTTATGTAAATGTGAATATCCACCAGAAAGAGAATGAGGGCAAAATGAAATCATTGGCTCAATTACCGGATAGCTGTGCGGCATCTGCCGATTGCTTGGAGCAACAGAGGGCTATCTTTGAGCAGTATAACGTATTCAGTCCGGCAATGATTGACGGCATTATTTGTAGGCTTCGCAGTTATAATGATAAAACATTGCGTGCAGAACTGGATGGGAAGCCGCAGGAAATGTTGGAACTGGTACATAAGTATTTCCATTGTGGATAAATGGAACATTATGGGAATGATTTTCCACACATTTCTACACTAATTCTACAGTGAGAATAAGACTTATTGTTTTTACCACATTGATTATTAGCACAATATAGCTTTTTTCTAAGTTTGGCATCTGCTTTGCAACATTATAAGTGTAAGTAACCAATGTTTTTTAATTCACACTTAAAAATTACGATTATGAAAAAGGTATTAGTAGCAGTAGCATTAGTGATGGGTTTAGGCAGTTCTGTAGCATTTGCACAGGAAGTAATCAAAACTACAACAATAGAGGCACAACGAGCCACTCAGGATGAATACACAAAGGTTGAAGTTAAAGATCTTCCTAAGGTAGTAACTTTGGCGATTGCCAAGAGTTATGAAGGTTCTACCATCAAAGAAGCGTTTGTAGCGGAGAAAGAAAGCGGCAAAGTTTATAAGGTAGTCATTACTACTAAAGAAGCTACAGAAGTAACCGTTCTTATGAACGAAAAAGGTGAAGAGGTTAAAGAATAAGTAAATCTTCATTGTAGTAATATCTCATATAAAATCCCGGTTCGTGATGAACCGGGATTTTATATGAGATATTAC
>NZ_URFY01000024.1 GCF_900547205.1 uncultured Bacteroides sp. | reverse complement strand
AATGCCTTTGCCGAATCATTCAATGCGAAAATCAAGGCATTTCGTGCACAGTTTAGAGGAGTGAGAGATATACCATTCTTTATATTTAGACTATGCAAACTATGTGTGTGAGCTTTTAACAGAACTACAGGGTTTTCGACTTGACCCAAATTCTTCTTCCAATCCCTCCACCACAGAGGACGTAAGTACTTAAAAAACAGAAGGATTAGAAATTTTCATTCTAATCCTTCTTTGGCTTTAGAGGTTCCTGGCGGATTCGAACCGCCGTGGACGGTTTTGCAGACCGCTGACTAAGCCACTCATCCAAGGAACCTTGTTTCTCGTTTGCGGTTGCAAAGGTAGTACAAATTTTGAAACTACCAACTATCCGCAGCAATTTTTCTTCGGACTTTTTTTCTTTACACTGCACTCTTTGCGTTTCTTTTCCATCATATCCTTTAATTCACAGCCACTTACACAGCTATCGCAAGGATTCTTACTTTCTCGCGTACGACGAAAAAAAAGAAATATTCCATATATGACACGGGCAATGCAGAGTACAACTAGTACTCCGACTACCCATTCTTGCCAATTATTCATACGAATAAACCTCCAATTTGATAAACTACAGTTGATACAACCCAAGCCAACCCAGTTGTGTAACAAGCAGCAAACAGCGCCCATTTCCAACTGCCGGACTCCTGCTTAATTGCTGCCAATGCTGCAATACATGGAAAGTAAATCAGTACAAACAGCATATAACAGAATGCAACTAATGGAGTTATCGGAATACGTTCCGCTAAACTCACCGTATCGGCATCCGGATCATCAACATACAAAACTCCCAATGTACTTACCACCAATTCCTTCGCTCCTACTCCTGATATCAAACCGATACCCAGTTTCCAATCAAATCCCATGGGTGCTATCACCGGCTCTATAGCACGGCCAAGCTGACCTATATAAGAATTTTCCTGCTGCTCTGCCACTGTCTCATAAGAATCATGGTTAGGATAATACCCCAAGAACCAAATGATAATTGAAGCAATCATAATGATTCCCCCCATCTTCTTCAAATACTGCGCCCCCTTTTCCCATGTATGACGAAAAATGGATTTTGCAGTCGGCATCCGGTAAGGCGGAAGTTCCATTACGAACGGAGTATCATCTCCCTTCACCAGAAACTTACTGAACAACCGTGCCAATATCACAGCAAGGAATATACCAATTGCATAAATACTCAACAACACAAGACTTGCATTGTTCGGAAAGAATGCTCCGACTAATAATAAATAAATAGGTAGACGGGCACTACACGACATCAACGGATTAACCAACATCGTGATAAGGCGACTCTTCCGATTTTCAATGGTGCGGGAAGCCATAATAGCAGGTACATTACATCCGAATCCCATAATCAAAGGAATGAAAGATTTTCCATGTAATCCCATCTTATGCATAATCTTATCCATAATGAACGCCGCACGAGCCATATAACCAGAATCCTCCATCAACGAGATGCAAAAATAAAGAATCAAGATATTCGGCAAGAAAACAATAACGCCTCCTACTCCACCGACAATACCGTCGACCAGCATGTCCTTCAACGGTCCATCGGCCATATTATTACGCACCAAATTACCAAGTTGTTCCACCAGCCATTCTATCCCCATCATCGGATATTCTCCAAGCACAAAGGTGCCCTCAAACATCAGATACATGAATAAAAAGAAAATTGGATATCCCCATATCCGGTGAGTAACTATAGCATCCAGTACTTTTGTTGTCTGCGCCTGTTCCAAGTGATTGTCGGTAAATGTCTCTTTCAGAGCGCCACTGATAAATCCGTATTTTGCATCTGTAATAGCGGATTCGCAATCTTCACCCAATGTATCCTGCACACGCTTCGCCATCTTATCACGAACACACAAAATCTCTTTCGCATTTGGCAACGTACGAACAAAATGATCTATATCCGGATCATTCTCCAGCAACTTTATAGAAAGGAAACGTGTGGAGTATTTATGGCGGATAAATTCATTCTTGGACACTTCTTCTTTTACAGCCTCAATCGCTTTCTCCAAATCGGGTCCGTGATTAATATGAATATGGCGAAACACTCGTCCACGATCATGATTTTCATGCACATAGTCTTCCGGATGCTCCTCTTCATGATGTTTTCTGTCTTCTAAAGAGTCATGCCACTCAGTCAAATCCTTCAGAACTTCCGGATTCATCTTCCCTTGTTTATCAAAAAAATCGACCCCTTCATACATATTGATCACAACATGGAATAAAGTATCCAGTCCGCGATTCTTCTTACTGACAGTAGGCACCATCGGCACTCCGAACAGTTTACTCAATAAATGATAATCTAATGTATTTCCGCTGGATTCGAGTTCATCGTAAATATTCAGAGCGACTACCATACGGACATTCATGTCAATCAACTGAGTAGTCAGATATAGATTCCGCTCCAGGTTAGATGAATCGACCACATTGATAATCACATCCGGAGTTTCATCGACAATATGCTGACGAACATAAATTTCTTCTGGCGTGTAAGCAGACAAGGAATAAGTTCCCGGCAAATCGACGATGCGGAAATGATAGCCTTCAAAATCAAAATAACCTTCTTTGGCATCTACGGTCACACCACTATAATTCCCCACGTGCTCATGAGCACCAGAAGCAAGATTAAACAGAGAAGTCTTGCCACTGTTCGGATTCCCGACCAAAGCAACATTGATGGTACGACGTTTACCCAATGCCAACCGCTTCATCTCTTCTTCATTTACGGAAACATCTTCGGGCAAACCTTCGTGATAGACAATTTCTTCTGCTAATTTCTTAGCTTCTTCTTCGCTGATTACCTCAATCATTTCAGCTTCCTGACGACGCAGAGATATTTCATACCCTAAGACTTTATACTTTATGGGGTCTTTCAATGGAGCATTTAGCAAAACCTCCACTGATTTACCTTTGATAAACCCCATCTCCACGATACGTTTACGAAACCCACCGTGCCCCAGCACCTTAACGATGATACCTTTTTCGCCTGTTTTTAATTCGGACAAACGCATAACTCTCTAAATTTTCGACAAAGATAATTCATAACTTCGTAGCACGCAAATTATTTAGATTGTTTTTAAATAGTACATTCTTTTAAGCTAAAGACACCCTCAAATCAAGTACTTCAGAAAATAAAAAGAATAAAAGGGGATGATAAAATTCAGAAAAATAAAAGGACTAACCAATAAACTATTAACTTTGCAGACATGATACAACAAAGAATTATACAATATATAGAGAAGGAAAACTTATTCTCACAGGATAATAAAATTCTCATTGCACTGAGTGGTGGAGCCGATTCTGTGGCATTGATGTGCATCCTTCTTTCAACTGGCTATCAATGCGAAGCCGCACATTGTAACTTCCATCTTCGAGGCGAAGAATCTAACCGGGATGAAGAATTTGTCCGCCAATTATGCCGGAAATATAATATCCGGTTGCACACAATCGACTTTGATACCACCCAATATGCAACCGAAAATCATATTTCGATAGAAATGGCTGCCCGGGAACTTAGATACAACTGGTTCGACAAAATAAAAAACGAATCACAGGCAGATGTTATCGCTGTTGCCCACCATCAGGACGATAGCGTAGAAACGACGCTGCTTAATCTAATCCGTGGAACAGGAATCACCGGCTTGTTAGGCATTCGCCCCCGAAACGGAGCTATAGTACGTCCGCTGCTTTGTGTCAATCGGGAAGATATTATTTATTATCTCCAAAGCATAGGTCAGGATTATGTTACGGACAGTACTAATCTGGAAGACGAATATACCCGTAATAAAATTCGTCTCAACCTGCTTCCACTTATGCAGGAAATCAATCCGTCGGTAAAAAGCAATCTGATAGAAACAAGTAATTATCTGAATGACGTAGCTACCATATATAATATATGTATAGAGAAAGCCAAGAGGGAGATCGTCACTGCCGAAGGTATTCGAATCAATAGTTTATTAAAGGAATCTGCACCCGAAGCGATTTTATTTGAAATTCTTCATCCCCTCGGCTTCAACTCCTCGCAAATCAAAGACATTGCAAATTCACTTCACGGACAATCAGGAAAGCAGTTTAGAAGCAAAGAGTGGAGAGTAATTAAAGACAGAGAGTTTTTATTGCTGGAAAAGCTCCAACCCGAGAATTACAATCTACATCCTTTTCAGTTAATAAGAGAGGAAATGGAATATACCCTAGACTTTCAAATACCACGAGAAAAAGAAGTAGCCTGCTTCGATGCGGACAAATTAGACGGAGAAGTGCATTACCGGAAATGGAAGATTGGCGACAGTTTTGTACCCTTCGGTATGAAAGGCAAGAAAAAGATAAGCGATTATCTGACCGACCGCAAATTTTCTATCAGCCAGAAAGAACGTCAATGGGTGCTTTGCTGTGGAGAACGCATCGCATGGTTGATAGGCGAACGGACAGACAACCGCTTTCGTATAGATGAAACGACCAAGCGTATTGTTATCTACAGAATAGTCTGAGGTTGCTTCTGTTTCTTGAAGCAGTCGGCCAGCAGTGCGGCAAAAGGTGTTTCGTACACTCTTGCTTTTTGGCTACACGATTTTACGCAAGCGCAACACTTGATACACTTGAGCTCGTTAACGTGAAGTTCATCCCCTTTCGTTATAGCACCTGTCGGACAACGGACTACGCATAACCCACAATGAGTACATAAACTCTCATCCTCCACCCAGGGAGCACGAGGAAGCGGTGTACCACTTTTACGCAACTTGATAACTTTACCTAAAAAGCGGAACAGAGGAATCAAAGGTTGCGACGGACGCTTGATGGCGCGTACATCTACCGGATAAAGTGTATCCGGAGAAGTAGCTTTCTGTATTTTATCCATGATTTTACTTCCAAACTCAGCCGCAAAAGCCAAATCAGAATCATCAGGGCGACCGGCAGCAATCGGATGTTCTTCAGTGCTATACGAATGTTCTCCGATAAAAGTTGCCCCGGCAATCACCTTCAATCCATGGGGAACAGCAAAGGCATCTAGCTCCATTAAAGCTTTTTCATATGCGCGGTTACCATAAACCACTACCAATATGGTGGGAGTATCCAAGCCACGAATGCTTTGCAGACGCTCCATTGCCAAAGGAGCCACGTGACCTCCGTAGACAGGAACTACAATAACAGCCAATGCAGATGCAGGAATCACGGTTTCACCGGTAGTCTGCTGGGTGACGTTAATGGGAAGAATATTTTTTATTCCAGTTCCGTGAACAATCGCCTCCGCAACTTGTTTAGATGTGTGTGTAGGCGAAAAATAAATTAAATGAGCTTCATTTACTGTCATACTATTTTCTTTTATACAGCAAAGATACACTTTTACGTGGAAAAAATTGTTTGATTGTTCATGAAACCAAAAAGATTTATTATCTTTGCCCCGTTGAAACATTCTACGATTCAACACATACATCCCTAATTCATAATAAAAAGCAAAACGTATGCTAGCATATCTGTAGCTATGAGCTGTAGTAATGCTGTCCATAATCCAGCAAAAATAGAAATATTAATAACTTACCATACTATATGTATAACATTATCCAATTAAACGACAAAGATCTGTCGGAACTTCAAGTTATAGCCAAAGAGTTAGGCATAAAAAAAGGAGACTCATATAAAAAAGAAGACCTTGTTTATAAAATACTTGATGAACAAGCCATTGTAGGAGCCACAAAGAAAGTTGCCGCAGACAAACTTAAAGAAGAACGCAAAGAAGGACAAAAGAATAAGCGTTCACGTGTAGCACCAGCTAAAAAAGAAGACAAAGTAGTTTCTCCAACAAAAAGTGGAGAAGTGAACAAAAGCAAAGAGACTGCGCCTGCAAAGCCCCAACAGCCCTCTCTCAAGAAGGAAGGTGGAAACAAAGAGAAAGAAGTGGCAGATGCCAAAGCTGAAAATGCTGCTCCTAAGCGCAAAGTTGGACGCCCACGGAAAAACGTAGAAAATACCGAGAATAAAGAAGCGGAAAATGCAAAGCCAATAGAGCAGCCAAAAGTAGAGCAACCCAAAGTTGTGGAGCAGAAACCTGCTGTAGAAAACACTACCGAAACCGTAGAGAAAGTTATTCCGGTACAGTCTGATGAAAAGAAAGAAAAAGTAAACAAGCCTATCCTTGAAAAGAAGGTTATAGACAAGCCACAACCTCAGCAGCCGCAAAAGAAAGCTGCACCCGTTATCGACGAGGAAAGCAATATCTTATCTGCTGCAGATGAAGATGACTTTATTCCAATAGAGGATTTACCATCTGAGAAAATAGAGCTTCCAACTGAACTGTTCGGCAAATTTGAAGCTACGAAAGCAGAACCCGTTCAAACTGCGCCGGAGCAAGCTCCTCAAGCGCAGCAAGCTCAACAGCAATCTCAGCAACAGCTTTCACTACAGCAGCGTCCACGCATTATGCGTCAACGTGATAATAATAATGGCAATAATAATGGCAATAACAATGCTAACAACAATAGCAATAACAATGCTGCTAGCAGCAACGCCAATAACAATAATTTCCAGAATAACAACAATTTCCAACGCAATAACAACCAAAACCAACCACAGCGTACTCCTACGCCACGTTCCGGACAACAGAACAATGCTATCAACGAAAGCATTCCGGCACAGCAACCACAGGAGCGCAAAGTTATCGAGCGTGAAAAACCTTATGAATTTGACGATATCCTGAGCGGAGTAGGCGTATTGGAAATAATGCAGGATGGCTACGGATTCCTTCGTTCTTCCGATTACAACTATCTCTCTTCTCCGGACGACATCTACGTGTCACAATCACAAATCAAATTGTTCGGTCTGAAAACCGGTGACGTAGTAGAAGGCATTATCCGTCCGCCTAAGGAAGGAGAAAAATATTTCCCGTTGGTAAAAGTGTCGAAAATCGATGGACGTGACGCAGCTTTCGTTCGCGACCGTGTTCCTTTCGAGCATCTTACACCTCTTTTCCCTGATGAAAAGTTCAAGCTTTGCAAAGGCGGTTATTCAGATTCAATGTCTGCCCGTGTAGTAGATCTTTTCGCTCCGATTGGTAAAGGACAACGTGCATTGATCGTTGCTCAGCCTAAGACAGGTAAGACAATCCTGATGAAAGACATTGCCAATGCCATTGCAGCCAACCACCCGGAAGTTTACATGATTATGCTGCTGATTGACGAGCGTCCGGAGGAAGTTACCGATATGGCACGTAGCGTCAATGCAGAAGTTATTGCTTCGACTTTTGACGAACCGGCAGAACGCCACGTAAAAATCGCAGGTATCGTACTTGAAAAAGCAAAACGCCTGGTAGAATGTGGTCACGACGTAGTTATCTTCCTTGATTCTATCACCCGCTTGGCACGTGCATACAATACTGTTTCTCCGGCATCCGGTAAAGTACTTTCCGGTGGTGTGGACGCAAATGCCCTTCATAAGCCGAAACGCTTCTTCGGTGCTGCCCGTAATATAGAAAACGGTGGTTCACTGACAATCATTGCTACCGCACTGATCGATACCGGCTCTAAGATGGACGAAGTTATCTTTGAAGAATTCAAGGGTACGGGCAACATGGAGTTGCAACTCGACCGCAACCTGTCCAACAAGCGTATCTTCCCTGCTGTCAACATTACAGCATCCAGTACCCGTCGCGACGACCTGCTGCTTGACAAGACAACGCTCGACCGCATGTGGATACTCCGCAAGTATCTTGCCGACATGAATCCGATTGAAGCTATGGACTTCATCAAAGACCGTTTAGAAAAGACCAGAGACAACGATGAATTCCTGATAAGCATGAATAGCTAATTGGAATTACCCCGCTCACAAGAGTTTTTGAGCACATAAGCTTCTTAAAAGAAAATAAATAATAAAAAAGAGTGAAGATTTCTTTGTAGTCTTCGCTCTTTTTATTTCTTTTGCATAAAATCTGACAAACAAACGGTTAACAACACTTAGTGAATAAACGCAGATACCATATAATCGCGATTGCAGTAGCCATATCCATATCGGCGACCTCACACGCAGCACGCTCTAATGAAGAGCGCCTTTCCCTATTAAAACCACTACTTGAATACAGCCAACCTTTTAGCATAAAAGCCCCCACAGACAGCATCATTGCGTGGGAAAAACTCTTAGCCCCCGAATTGCAGAAACAAAAACAGTATTCACTCTTATTTGAGTTAAATTTACTAACGGTTCAGGCATTAATCACGAAAGGAAACATCAGCCTTGCCATAAATAAAGCCAACCTAATGTACCAGAAAGCCAAAGAAATGGATTATCCATTAGGAACGGCACTTGCACTTCGTGCTATAGCAAACACTTACTTAAGTTCATCCACGCCTCAGACAGCTATACAATCTCACGAAGAAGCTTTGGAAATCTTATATAAAACACCAGACTCCGATCAGTACTTAAAAGGCGCCTTGTCGCAGCTCATCCTGGCAAAACTCACCTATCGTCAGATGCAAGACGTAGAAGAGGACATTAAGAAATTCGAATCTCTTATCAATATAAAGGGAAATACTCAGGATGCCTTCAATCTGATTTGCTGCCAAGCCTTATACAATATCAAGACCAATAATCTCCCTAAGGCATCAGAGTATCTGCAACAGGCAGAAAAGATTAACGATGAGCATACTCATTCTTACTTTCCGGTGATGATTCAATACTTTTATTCATGCTATTACATCGAGAATAAAGAATATGCAAAAGCACTCGATATGCTCAATAAGGTACTAGCCAAGATGAGCGTGCCGGATTCTTACAGATACCTCCAGATATTGCAGGAACGCACGAAAGTTCTGGCACTTATGGGAAACAATGAGGAAGCTTGCAAAGCTTACGAATCATTCAATGCAATCAAAGATTCTTTGGATGCAATGAGTTATATCGGACAGATTAATGAGCTGCACACTCTTTACCAGATTGACAAGAATGAGCTAAACAACATTAACAGGCAGAAAACGATACTTCATTGGAGCAAGTTTACTATCATACTGATACTTATACTGATTATAGTTATCATTTTCCTTATCATCAGAGACAACAGACGTTTGAGACAATCGCAGGAGAAACTGGAGAAAGCCAAAAAGCAGGAAGAAAACTCCATCCGCACAAAAAGTCTCTTCCTTTCTAATATGAGCCATGAAATCCGTACTCCGCTCAACGCGTTGTCCGGTTTTTCGTCTATTATGACGGAAGAATCCATAGACAACGAAACCCGGAAACAATGTAGCGACATCATTCAGCAAAATTCTGAACTGTTGCTCAAACTGATTAACGACGTAATTGACCTATCCAGCCTTGAGATAGGTAAAATGACTTTCAAGTACGAGAAATGCGATGCAGTGTCAACTTGCAGGAATGTGATTGATATGGTTGAGAAAATAAAGCAGACTCAGGCAAATGTTCTTTTCGCCACTTCACTCGATTCTCTGGAATTGATAACGGATTCCGCCCGTTTGCAACAACTGTTAATCAATCTTCTCATCAACGCCACCAAGTTTACTTCACAGGGTTCCATAACCCTGACTTTAGAGAAGCAAACGGAGGTTACGGCACTCTTCTCCGTAACCGACACCGGCTGTGGCATCTCTGCTGAAAACCAAGATAAGATATTCAACCGCTTTGAAAAGCTCAACGAGAACGCTCAAGGCACGGGACTGGGATTATCCATCTGCCAACTTATCATCGAACAACTGGGCGGCAAGATATGGATTGATCCGGATTATGATAAAGGAGCACGCTTCCTGTTCACCCATCCTATTCGTCACGAAAAACAAGAAAAGGAGGAAGCAGAATGAAGCGAATGTTATTCTTAATCGCCGCATGTTGCTTTCTCCTGACAGCAAAGGCTAGTGTTAAGGCTGAATCTGACAGTCTGGTGCAAGTGTTGCAAACTTTAAAACACGACAGTACCCGCCTAAGCGTACTCAACAAGATTATTAAAATAGAGCAAAGCAACCAACGGTGTATTCAATATTCGGACACATTGATGAAAGAAGCACAATGGTTGGGAGACAACAAATACGCCAGCCTTGCAGCCTATTACCACTTGTTGTATTATTATAATAGGAGTAAGCAAGACAGTGTATCCAAATGGTTAAACATCATGGAGCCATATGTCCGCAAGTCCGGCTTATGGGATTACTTCTTCGATGCCAAACGTTTCCAAATAGACCTCTACACATTCGACGAAAAGTACGAACTCGCCATCAGCGAGTCAAACAAAATGAAACACGAAGCTGCTAAAATAAATAATAACCGTGGATTAGTGGCTGCCCAACAATGCCTGAGCAATGCTTATATCGGCAGCCAGCGCTGGAATGAAGGAATGAATGCCTTGGAAGAAGCTTACCAACTACTAGGCACCAAAGGCAATCCGGTGGTTCGCATTTCCGTGCTGACCCAATTAATATCCGTCACCAAAGAGATGAAGAATAGCAGCAAACAGCTTAAATATCTGCAAGAACTGGAGAATGTGCTACATACCTACATTCACGATAATCCCTCTTTAGAAGAAGGATTCTATGATGTATATCTTTTCAATGAGATTTTCTATGCATATTATTATCTGAATATTAAGCAAGCACAACTTACCTATCAGCATCTAGTTAAATCGGCAAAATATCTCAATGAGAACACCTACTTTATGTATCGGGTGCTCTATTTCGATACTTATGCAAGATATCATCATTTGATGGGCCAATACCAGCAAGCATCGAGCTACATAGACACAACGCTAACTATGCTGAAAGAGCATTTCCCGAGTGATTACGCCGAACAGCTACTCGCAAAAGCCAGAATATGGCACGAAGCGGGCGAAAGTCAAAAAGCGATTCCTTTCTACCAACAGGCACTCGCCATCAAAGACTCGGCTGCAACAGCCCTTGCCAACACTCAGATGGAGCAGATAAAGAGCAACTACAAGTTGGATATAAGGGACATGGATCAGAAAAGGCATAACAACAAAACACGCCTTATCAGCCTGATGTTTATTTTCATTATTCTGATTGTATTGTTCATCTTTATGGCGCGGCTTTTCATAGTGCGAAGAGCATTGAAGTATTCGGAAAACGGCATTCGGAAAGCTGCGGAAACGGTGAGTAAGAGCAACGAAATAAAGAACCGCTTTCTCTCGAACATGAGTTATAACATCCGCACACCGCTCAATAATGTAGTCGGTTTCTCACAACTCATCGCTTCCGATCCTAATATAGATAAGGTGACCCGACAGGAATACTCGAACATAATCCATCAAAGTTCGGAGAAACTAATGAGACTAGTGAATGATGTGCTCGATTTATCCCGTCTGGAAGCTCAGATGATGAAGTTCCAGATACAGGATTATGATGTAATGGAGCTATGTAATGAAGTCAATTACATGGCACGCATGAAGAACGAAAAAACAGGAATCAACATTCAGTTCTCCGCTGAGATGGATCCGGCAATCCTCCGCACCGATTCAGCAAGGCTGACGCAAGCATTGCTCAGCACGCTTGTTTATCCTGAAGAATGCAAAGAGGAACGTAGCATCCTCTTTATCGTGAGTCGTGAAGGCGGCGACGTGCGTTTCCGGATAGTCAACTCTCCGTTGGCAGACCCGGCTTTCAGTTCGCAGGAAACAATCATCCGTCATGACATAAACCTGTTACTACTGAAACATTTCGAAGGTGACTATCAGGTAAACGACAAAGCACCCGAAGGCCCGGAAATAGTTTTCACCTATCCCATTGCTCCCGAATCGGAATAAAGCGTTATCTTTGCAAACTTAAACGCTTAATTATGTATACCAACAAACAGATTTGGAGTGTCAGTTACCCGATACTACTAAGCTTGCTGGCACAAAATGTCATCAATGTCACCGATACCGCTTTTCTTGGACACGTCGGTGAAGTAGCCCTTGGAGCTTCGGCCATGGGCGGATTATTCTATATATGCGTGTTCACTATTGCATTCGGATTCAGCACCGGTTCGCAGATAGTCATTGCAAGGCGCAATGGCGAGGGGCGTTATTCCGATGTCGGTCCGGTAATGATTCAGGGCATCATGTTCCTGATGGTGATGGCGTTGCTGCTATTCGGTTTCACCAAAGTATTTGGCGGCAATATCATGCGCCTGTTGGTATCTTCGGAATCCATCTACGAAGGCACAATGGAGTTTCTGGACTGGCGTATCTACGGATTCTTTTTCTCTTTCCTCAACGTCATGTTCCGGGCATTCTATATCGGAATCACGCGCACCAAGGTACTCACCATCAATGCCATCGTGATGGCACTAATCAATGTAGTGCTCGACTATGCGCTAATCTTCGGTAAGTTCGGCCTGCCCGCCATGGGCATCAAGGGAGCAGCCATTGCTTCTGTGCTGGCGGAAGCGTCGTCCATACTCTTCTTCGTCATCTATACGTATGCCACGGTCGATTTAAAGAAATACGGATTGAACCGTTTGCGCTCGTTCGACCCGGCATTGTTGATGCGCATCCTCAGTATCTCCTGTTTCACCATGCTTCAATATTTCCTGTCGATGGCTACTTGGTTCATCTTCTTCGTGGCAGTGGAGCGGTTGGGACAAAGGGAGCTGGCAATTGCCAATATCGTGCGGAGTATCTACGTCGTACTGCTTATTCCGGTCAACTCACTGGCAACTACCACCAACAGCCTTGTCAGCAATGCCATTGGCGGAGGAGGTATCCGGTTTGTGATGCCGCTTATCAATAAAATTGCGAAATTCTCGTTCTTCATCATGCTGGCATTGGTGGCACTGACGGCATTGTTTCCGCAATTTCTGCTGTCCATCTATACCAGCGACACTGCACTGATTGCAGAATCCGTACCATCGGTATACGTCATCTGCTTCGCCATGCTCATTGCATCGGTGGCAAACGTTGTGTTCAACGGCATCTCCGGAACAGGCAACACCCAGGCAGCCCTCATGCTCGAAACCATCACGATAGTCATCTACGGTTCCTACATCATTTTCATAGGGATGTGGCTCAAAGCACCGATTGAAATCTGCTTTACCATTGAGATAGTGTACTATACCTTGCTGCTGATAACGAGCTATATTTACCTCAAAAAAGCAAAATGGCAGAATAAAAAGATATAAATACAAGAGATTTTTGTACATTTGCAGGCTCAAAACATTAATTAGTAATTATATACCTATGTTCGATAATTTAAGTGAAAGACTAGAACGGTCATTCAAGATTCTGAAAGGTGAAGGCAAAATCACCGAAATCAACGTTGCAGAGACGTTGAAAGACGTACGCAAAGCACTGCTCGATGCCGACGTAAACTACAAGGTGGCTAAGAACTTCACCGATACGGTGAAAGAAAAAGCACTTGGCCAGAACGTGCTTACGGCTGTGAAGCCAAGCCAGTTGATGGTGAAAATCGTGCACGATGAACTGACCCAGTTGATGGGTGGAGAGACGGCCGAGATAAACATCGAATCCCGTCCGGCAGTTATCCTGATGTCAGGTTTGCAGGGTTCGGGTAAGACTACCTTCTCCGGCAAGTTGGCTCGTATGCTGAAAACGAAGAAGAACCGGAAGCCTTTACTGGTGGCTTGTGACGTTTACCGTCCGGCAGCTATCGAACAGTTGCGCGTATTGGCGGAACAAATCAATGTGCCGATGTACTCCGAGCTGGACAGCAAGAACCCGGTGGAGATTGCACAACACGCCATTCAGGAAGCTAAAGCCAAAGGATACGACCTTGTAATCGTCGATACAGCCGGACGCTTGGCGGTGGACGAGCAGATGATGAACGAAATCGCTGCTATCAAGGATGCTATCCATCCGGATGAAATCCTGTTCGTAGTAGACTCAATGACGGGACAAGACGCGGTAAATACAGCAAAAGAATTTAATGAACGTCTGGACTTCAACGGTGTGGTATTGACGAAGCTCGACGGTGACACACGTGGTGGTGCGGCTCTTTCTATCCGTTCGGTAGTTAATAAGCCAATCAAGTTTGTGGGTACGGGCGAAAAGCTAGATGCCATCGACCAATTCCACCCTGCCCGTATGGCAGACCGTATTCTCGGTATGGGTGACATCGTTTCGTTGGTAGAGCGTGCTCAGGAACAATACGACGAAGAAGAAGCGAAACGCCTGCAAAAGAAGATTGCCAAGAATCAGTTCGACTTCAACGACTTCCTTAGCCAGATTGCACAAATCAAGAAGATGGGTAATCTGAAAGATCTCGCTTCTATGATTCCGGGTGTAGGCAAGGCTATCAAGGATATTGATATTGACGACAACGCTTTCAAGAGCATCGAAGCCATCATCTATTCAATGACTCCGGCAGAGCGTTCTAACCCTGAACTGCTGAACGGTTCGCGCCGTACACGTATTGCTAAAGGTAGCGGTACGACTATTCAGGAAGTAAACCGCCTGCTGAAACAGTTTGACCAGACACGCAAGATGATGAAGATGGTGACGAGCAGCAAGATGGGTAAGATGATGCCCAAGATGAAAAAATAACTTGAATTGTTCTTTAAGAATCAGCATATATGGAAAGAGGAGGCTTCGGCTTCCTCTTTTTTTCTCCCGAATATCTTCCATTCTTCTTTACTAGACATAGCACGATGTAAGTTACTATCTATCAAGTATTTTAAGGCAATATATCATTAACTCACCCTGGTAATTCACTTGAATCACTCTAGTGAATCACTTGAATCACCCGAGTGACTTAGATGAACCACCGAAGTGAATCACTATACTATAAATACTATCCACACGTCAGGCAATCATTAAATGCGCATAGATAGTTACCGGGTGAAACCGATGAAACCCGCCAAACAGAGACATTTTGTAGTGCCCCTTCACCCGCTTTCCCCTTCTGGGAGCGGGTTGCAGAAAGAAGGTGAAAGGGGTGAAAGCGCCCCAAAGCTACTATGACATTGGCACACATAAAACGAAAGGATTGAAGCTGCGATAGATTATTAGCTTTATTATCTTGTAACGATTACAATTTTATAAAGATTTTATGTGATTATTCATTTTTTATTCATTACTTTGCAAAAGATTACAAACAAGAACATAAGTATGCGATACACCTACACGTCAGGTTACATTTCATTGGCAGTTGTCGTGCAACTGATTATGGGGAACTTTCCTGTTTCCTTCCTTGCCTTTCCGCTTAACATTATCTTAGCGGTAATCTGGATTTTCACTCTGTGGATGCTGTATAAGGAATACAGAAACTCAGCCTTTACCCGCTTTCTCTGCTCCCACAAAACCAGTGCACTATCCATCGGGTTGTTCATCGGTGGCTGCCTCGTGATAGGACTCTTCCCTCAACTATCGGATGCAGAAGCAAACGCACGCCAAGGCATTCTTGCCTCATTGGGATGCTACAACTTTATGACATCATGGATATTCATTGCCATACTTTTCTTATTGCTAAGCAATCTGGGAATGATAACCATCCAAGCCTACCTGCATCGCAAACAGGCACGCTGGCGTTTCATCCTCAACCACGTAGGCCTATGGCTGGCTCTATTCGCCGGATTCATGGGCAGCAGCGATACCCTGACTTTACGCGTACCTTTATATAAAGGTGAACCGACACGAGAAGCATTCGACATGAACGGCTCAGCTTATTATCTGGATTACGAAATGGAACTCAATTCATTTGCCGTGGAGTATTACCCCAACGGACGCCCTTCTCGCTTTGGGGCAACCGTGCGGCTAGGCAATGAAGAAGCATTGCTGGAAGTAAATCACCCGTATGCCTATCGGCTCGGAGAAGATGTATACCTCACCGGATACGACGTGACGAAAGGCAATGACAGCCGATATTGCATATTGCAGGTAGTGAAGCAACCCTGGAAATATGTAATAGTGGCGGGCATACTGATGATGCTGGCAGGTGCAATTCTATTATTCATTAACGGACCAAGAAAAATATGATAAACTGGGATAATTTCTATCTATTTGCGACAATCGCCATCGTACTTTGGCTGGCAGGTGCCATCTTCGCCCTTCGTTCTTCCACCAAGAGCCGGGCAGCCATCACCTTTACGTCCGCAGGAATCCTAGCACTAGGCATATTCATTGCCGGACTATGGATTTTCCTCCAACGCCCTCCCCTACGCACAATGGGAGAAACCCGCTTGTGGTACTCTTTCTTCATGGGAGTGGCAGGACTGCTCACCTATATAAGATGGAAATATCGCTGGATATTGTCTTTCTCGACACTGCTTTCCACCGTGTTTGTCATCATCAACCTGCTGAAACCCGAGATACACGACCAGTCGCTGATGCCCGCCCTGCAAAGCATCTGGTTCATCCCCCACGTCACGGTATATATGTTTTCCTATTCCGTTCTGGGGTGCGCTTTCATCATCGCACTGACCGGATTGTTCCGCCATAAAGAAGAGTACTTGCATACCGCCGACAATCTGGTTTACGCCGGAGTAGCCTTCCTCTCCATCGGAATGCTGCTCGGCTCGCTTTGGGCAAAGGAAGCATGGGGCAACTACTGGAGCTGGGACCCGAAAGAAACATGGGCCGTCATCACCTGGATGGGATATCTGCTCTACGTCCACCTCCGACTTTTCGGAAAGACGGGGCGAAAGACTCTCTACGTGTTGCTCATCCTCTCCTTCCTGGCTTTGCAGATGTGTTGGTATGGAGTCAACTATCTGCCCGCCGCCCAACAAAGTATACATTTATATAATCGTAATAACTAACTCTAAAAACTGATGTGAAATGAAGAAAAGTACAAAACTAATCGTAGCATTATTGGTAGTAGTGGCAGCATTGGCAGTCACTTACCGACTGATGCACAGGGTGCCTTCCGCCGACTTGGAAGCCAACGCCCAGATGCAGCAGATTATTACGGATGCGGGATGCCTGAGATGTCATACCTCTACTCCGGATTTGCCGTTCTATGCCAGCGTGCCCGTGGCAGGAAAGATTGTAATGGAAGACGTAAGCAAGGCTTATCGTGCTTTCGACATGACGCAAATGGAAGCAGACCTGAAAGAAGGCCGTGCGCTCAATCCCGTGGACTTGGCTAAAGTGGAGAAAGTGATTCTCGACGGAAAGATGCCGCAAGCGAAATACTATCTCGTGCATTGGGGTTCTTCCTTCAACGATGCTAAAAAAGAAGTGGCATTGAGCTGGGTAAAGAACCACCGCATGGGTATGTATACAGACGTGGCAGTAGCAGAGGAATTTATCAATGAGCCGATTCGTCCTATCGCCGACTCTATCGCAGTGGATGTTCGTAAAGTTGTCCTTGGAGATATGCTGTATCACGACACTCGCTTGTCAGCGGATAATACTATTTCGTGTGCCAGTTGCCACGGCTTGGATACGGGCGGTGTGGACAATAAGCAATACTCCGAAGGAGTGGGCGGACAATTCGGCGGCGTGAATGCTCCGACGGTATACAATGCTGCCTACAACTTCGTCCAGTTCTGGGACGGACGCGCCGGAACCCTTGCCGAACAAGCTGCCGGCCCTCCATTGAATCCGGTGGAAATGGCTTGCGAATCCTTCGACCAGATTATCACCAAGCTGGCAGAAGATAAGAATTTCGTAATGGCTTTCACCGAAGTTTACCCTGACGGACTGAGCGAGAAGAACATCACCAATGCCATCGAGGAGTTTGAAAAGACTTTATTGACGCCCAACTCACGCTTCGACCGCTACCTGAAAGGACAGAAAGATGTACTGGCAGCTAACGAAATAGAGGGTTACGAGCTCTTCAAGAAGTACGACTGCGCAACGTGCCATGTGGGAGAAATCCTTGGTGGCCAGTCTTATGAGTTGATTGGTGTGCAGCACGATTACTTCTCCGACCGCCAGGCGGAAATGACAGAAGAGGATAACGGCCGCTTCAAACAGACAAAAGAAGAACGCGACCGTCACCGCTTCAAAGTTCCCGGCTTGAGAAATATCGAACTTACCGCTCCTTATTTCCACGACGGAAGTATGGCTACGATGGACGATGCCGTTCGTGCAATGGCAAAGTATCAGCTAGGCATCGACTTGCCGCAAGAAGAAGTGGATAAGATGGTAGGCTTCCTCCGCACACTGACCGGAGAATACAAAGGCAAATTATTGACTAATAAGAACATGGAAATCTAACTTTCTTTTTGGAGAGTTCAGTTATTTATTTTACTTTTGTCCATCACCAATTAAATACTCTGAAAATATGACTCTTATAGACGGAAAAGCTATTTCCGAACAAGTGAAGCAAGAGATTGCAGCCGAAGTGGCCGAAATAGTGGCACGTGGCGGTAAACGCCCGCATCTGGCAGCCATCCTTGTGGGACACGATGGGGGCAGCGAAACATATGTGGCTGCCAAAGTAAAAGCCTGCGAAGTTTGTGGATTCAAGTCCTCCCTCATCCGTTACGAAAGCGACGTGACCGAAGAAGAACTGCTTGCCAAAGTTCGCGAACTGAACGAAGACGACGACGTGGACGGTTTCATCGTGCAACTTCCACTGCCGAAACATATCTCCGAACAGAAAGTGATTGAAACGATTGATTATCGCAAAGATGTAGACGGTTTCCATCCTATCAACGTAGGCCGTATGTCCATCGGACTTCCGTGTTATGTTTCCGCTACACCCAACGGCATTCTCGAATTGCTGAAACGCTATGAGATAGAAACCTCGGGCAGAAAGTGCGTCGTACTCGGTCGGAGCAACATTGTCGGTAAGCCGATGGCTGCCCTGATGATGCAGAAAGCCTATCCGGGGGATGCAACGGTGACGGTGTGCCACAGCCGCAGCAAAGACTTGGTGAAAGAATGCCAGGAAGCCGATATCATTATCGCTGCTTTGGGACAGCCCAACTTTGTGAAAGCCGACATGGTGAAAGAAGGTGCAGTAGTAATCGACGTAGGTACCACGCGTGTGCCGGATGCAACAAAGAAATCCGGTTTCAAGCTGACGGGCGACGTGAAGTTTGATGAAGTGGCGCCGAAATGCTCGTACATCACTCCCGTGCCCGGTGGTGTGGGTCCGATGACGATTGTATCGTTAATGAAGAATACGCTTCTAGCCGGGAAAAAAGCGATTTATCAATGAGACACACATTGTTTCTGATGATTATATTTCTCTCCTTGTCCTGCACCTCACGGTCGCAGGCAAGGAGAGATTCTGTTTATAGTGACTGTTCCGATACGCTTTCTACTATCCCTGCCGATACGCTTCGACTTCTTTTCGTAGGTGATATCATGCAACATCAAGCGCAAATCGATGCTGCGCGCACCAAGACGGGCTACGATTATTCCGAATGCTTCGCTTATGTGAAAGAGGAAATAGGTAAAGCCGACCTTGCCATAGCCAACCTCGAAGTGACACTGGGCGGAAAACCTTATAGAGGTTATCCTGCTTTTAGTGCTCCCGACGAGTTTCTCACAGCTATTCACGACGCGGGATTCAATGTACTGGTCACTGCCAACAATCATAGTCTGGACCGTGGCAGGAAGGGAGTGGAACGAACGATACAGTTGATTGATTCTTTACGTATCCCTCATGCCGGAACTTACGTCAACTCCGACGAACGAGAAAAGAAGTATCCGCTTTTGCTGGAGAAGAACGGATTCCGCATTGCTTTGCTCAACTATACGTATGGCACGAACGGTATCACCGTCACACCTCCCAATATCGTAAATTACATCGACACGCTCCTTATCGCCAAAGATATCGAAACGAGTAAAGCACTGAAACCGGATGCCATTATCGCCTGTATGCATTGGGGAATCGAATACGCATCCCTTCCCAACAAAGAACAGAAGTTCCTTACCGACTGGCTTCTTCAGAAAGGAGTTCATCACATTATCGGTTCGCATCCGCACGTGGTGCAACCTATTGAAGTCCGCACGGACAGCCTGATGAACGAGAAGCATCTTGTGGTTTATTCATTGGGGAATTATATCTCCAATATGTCCGCCCACCGCACGGATGGCGGATTGATGGTGAGGATGGAACTGGTGAAAGACAGCACGGTTCGGCTCGGCAATTGTGATTATAGTTTGGTGTGGACAGCACGGCCTCAGCAGTCGGGAAAGAAAAATCATCAATTACTTCCGGTTAACCTACCGACGGAGTTAGTTCCTGTAAAAGCACGTAACTCCCTGAAAATCTTCACAGATGATGCGCGAGCCCTCTTCAGCAAGCACAATCGGGGAATAAAAGAATACACTTTCTACGAAAAAAAGTAGTAGAATGTTTTGGAGATTTAAAGATAATATCTATCTTTGCACCGCGTTAGAGAAACGCAGACATGGTGGATGTAGTTCAGTTGGTTAGAGCGTCAGATTGTGGTTCTGAATGTCGCCGGTTCGAGTCCGGTCTTCCACCCAAAGAAAACCCTTGTAAGTTAAGAACTTATGAGGGTTTTGTCTTAAATAGGCTGGAAATAATTTAGGCACAAAAATAACATTACTACCCCATATTTACCCAATGAACCAAATATATTACTTATATTTGCATAAGTCACTAACAATTAGTATTTAGTATATGGAAAATAATAGGAAACTGACTCGTTCTTCCAATCGAATGATTGCAGGTGTATGTTCAGGAATTGCTGACTATTTCGGTTGGGACCCCACCTTGCTAAGAATCGTTTATGTATTGGCAACATTCTTCACAGCTTTTGCCGGAGTTATCATATATGTTATCTTGTGGATTGTTATGCCGGAAATAAAGCCTTCGGACAGATACACGGACCGTATGAATGATAGATTACATAAATGATACATTATATAAAAGAGAAGCCTCGCCCGATTCATGTTAGCAATAACAATATCGGACGAGGCTTATTTTATTTCAATTCTTCAAAAGACCTGCACTAATATAACTCCAGCCCAAACTCATCTTTCAACTGCATCAACGCCTGATTCTTCTGAGCCATCATCTGAAACTTCTCTACACGACCCACCGCACGAACCGTTTCCGACGGTGCACTTACCCGTACCGTCATCGTCACCTTACTGTTCTTCAATCGATTGCGAAGAAAATCCTGCAATTCGGGTATCATAGCCGTGAAGTCTTTTGCAGCAATTTCATTATCAAGCACCACTTCAAATGTGGTCGAATTATTCAGCAATACAGGACGAATCATCTGCATACGCCTTGCAACAGCGACCTGTTCTTTCGGCAATTGCCCCGCATATTCCTGCCAATAATAATTCAAATCCCGCTCGTTGAAAATAAAATCTTCTTGGGGTGATTGCACTTTAGGAGCAGTAGATGCAGCCACATTCTGAGAAGTCTGCTCGCGTTGCGGATTCTTGATAGACACGCCCAGACTGGACATCTTCATCACAGGAATCTTCCGCTCTTCCTTTGCCGACAAAGAAACTCCTGCTCCTGGCGACGGGGCAGAAGAAGCCCCATTCGTTGAAGGAGATGCCGGTTGCGACGTTGTAGGCGTCTGCGGCTGACGGGCGGTTCCGGCAGTTGCAGTGGCGTTATTAGCAGCTTGACTAGCCACCGCTGAAGCAGGTGAAACAGTAGCGTGCTGAACAGGTGAAGCAGAAGCCACCTGCGGCTGCTGAGCTGCGGCAGGCTGAGAGAATACGGGTTTTAAAGTTTTTGCAGGGCCACGCCCACCACTTACGTCATCCCCCTCGGTGGTAAGCTGGGCAACCTGTATCAAGGTCAGTTCTACCAGCAAACGCTTGTTCTTGCTGATACGGTAATTCAAATCACATTCATTACAAAGCTTCATCGCCCGATACAAGAAAGGCAACGGACATTTCTGCGCCTGCTCCTGATAGCGCTGGCGTATGCTTGCCCCTACTTCGAGCAAAGGCAATGTTGCCGGATCTTTACTCACCAGCAAATCACGGAAATGAGAGGATAATCCGGTAATAAAGTGACTCCCGTCAAATCCTTTGTTCAATACGTCATTGAAAAGCAATAACGCATCGCTCACCCTATTTTCGAGGAAGCAATCCGTCAGACGGAAATAATATTCATAATCGAGTACATTCAGATTATCAATCACACTCTTATAAGTGATGTTACCACCAGTGAAACTCACCACCTGGTCGAAGATAGACAACGCATCACGCATCCCTCCATCGGCTTTCAAGGCAATCACATTCAGTGCTTCAGGCTCTGCGGTGATGCTTTCTTTGGAAGCTACATATGAAAGATGATTCACCGTATCGTCCACACTAATGCGGTTGAAGTCGTAAATCTGGCAACGGGAAAGGATGGTCGGAAGAATCTTATGCTTCTCCGTCGTAGCCAGAATAAAGATAGCGTGCCGGGGAGGTTCTTCGAGAGTCTTAAGAAACGCATTGAAGGCGGAAGCCGAGAGCATATGAACCTCGTCGATGATATATACCTTGTATCTACCAATCTGTGGCGGGATGCGCACTTGCTCCACCAACTGCCGGATATCGTCTACAGAGTTGTTGGAAGCAGCATCGAGTTCATGAATATTGTATGAACGCTGTTCGTTGAAAGCAACACAGGATTCGCATTGGTTACAGGCCTCGCCGTCGGCGGTGGGTGTCATGCAGTTGATTGTTTTGGCGAAGATACGCGCACAAGTAGTCTTACCCACTCCGCGTGGTCCGCAAAACAAATAAGCATGAGCCAGTTTCTGGGTTGCAATCGCATTCTTCAGCGTGGTGGTCAGCGCCCGTTGTCCCACCACCGATTCAAACGTGGACGGACGGTACTTACGGGCTGATACAATATAGTTTTCCATATCTGGGATTCTCTCTATTTTTGCTTTTTGTGCAAATGTACATAAAAAACTGATAAGTAATAAAGGATAGAGAGAGAAGTTTTAAAGCCGAAGCGATAAGTTTTTGAGTTATTAGTTTTATCTTTGCGGATATTAAAAGGATGAATTATGGGTAAACTTATAAGCATTTGGGACTTTATATGCCGACGGAAGTATCTTATTACAGTCGTCGCATTTGCTGTTATCATTGGCTTTCTGGATGAAAACAGCCTACTCCGCCGTTTCGGATATGAGCGGGAAATCAGCCAGTTGAAGGAAGAGATTGACAAGTATCGGGCCGATTATGAAGAGAACACCAAACGTCTCAATGAGTTGAACACCAACCCGGATGCTATCGAGCAGATTGCACGTGAGAAATACCTGATGAAGAAGCCTAACGAAGATATTTATGTTTTTGAAGATTAAAGAATGAAGCAATTAGTACCCGCCCTTTTCGTTGTTGGCGCCATTATGGCCCTCACCGGAGCTGCTGTATTTATCACCGGATGGATGTATGCTCCTTATATATATACCATCGGAGCCGGATTTATCGCATTGGCACAAGTAAACACACCCGTAAAAGGAAAAAGCAAAATACTGAAACGTCTGCGCATCCAGCAAATATTTGGAGCATTGGCACTTATCCTGCCCGGAGCATTCATGTTCACCACACGAGGCAATGAATGGATTGCTTGTCTCACCATAGCTGCCGTAATCGAACTTTATACAGCTTTCCGCATCCCGCAGGAAGAAGAAAAAGAAAAGCAATAAAAAAAACCTGTTCATTACTTCACAGTAATGAACAGGTAAAACGTTAAAATCATTAGTAAAAAAAAAATCTCCCAATAGGGATAATATTACATTTAATAAATTAAAATGGAATTTTATTTCTTCACAGGTGAATATCTGGCATTCAGCCCGTCTACAATTTCTTTCGTGATATTAAATGCTTGGTCAGCATAAAGCAGATTATCAAAACCTGTGTTGCTGAAAATCAAGCTATATCCGCGAGTCTTATTAAACTCTTTCAGAAAAGCATTGATTGAATCGCGGAACTGCAAGCTGTTCTTGTTGTTCTCTTCCATCAAACCGTTCTGAAGTTTGTTGCTCAACTCCTGCAAGTCTTGTTCCATCTTAGCCAAACGGTTGTATTCCTGCTGAGCTCTTTCCGGTGACAAGAAAGCATTGTTCTCATATTTCTTCTGGAAGTCTTGCTTTTCCTTGTTCAAAGTAGTCATCTTCTGATTCAATGTCATACGAACATTTTCGCTCTTCTTTACCATCGCCTCATTGAGGTCAATGCAGAAATTATATTGAGCCAGTAGTGAATCGATTTCAACATAAGCAATCTTCATTCCCGACAGTTCGGCAGTAGCTTGTTCCGGGGTAGTCGCAGTTTGATTCTCAGCTTTGCCGGCACATTGAGAAAATAAAACGATAAATGCAAGAGCAGCCAAACCGTTCGTGAGGTAGTTCATTCTATTCATAATAAATAAGTATTGTTTTTAATTAATTTAATTCATACTATCGTTCAAGGCTTTTTCCAATTCATCAATAGAAAAGCGTGGTTTCTTCTGCGCTTCGCGGTCCTGAGACTGCGCACAGCCAATCCCTTTTTCACGCAAGGTTTTATTTCCACTTACATGACCATTCGGGAACTTCCCATTCTTCGTAAAGAATACTTTCACTCCTAATAATACCAGTGAAATAGCAACTATTAACAAAGTTATAAGTATAGTCTCAAGCATTTCTATTAATTTTGTGAGTGCAAAGATAGGCTTTAATGAGATATGAGTTCAGATAAGTCAATCAAATTAACCATATTTAGCAATAGAAGTAGCCAGATTAGCACTCCTATTCCTTATTATAAAAGAAAAATAGCATGGAAAAAAAAGACTTAAAGTCGGCTGGCGTATTCAAGTATTTCGATGAAATATGCCAAGTGCCGCGCCCTTCGAAGAAGGAAGAGAAAATGATTGCCTACCTCAAGGCATTCGGAGCAAATCATAATCTTGAAACCAAAGTAGACGAGGCTGGTAACGTACTCATTAAAAAGCCCGCTACTCCGGGAAAAGAAAACCTTCAGACCGTCGTTTTGCAATCTCACATTGACATGGTTTGCGAAAAGAACAACGACGTTCAGCATGACTTCCTCACCGACCCCATCGAAACTGAAATAGACGGAGAATGGCTGAAAGCCAAAGGCACAACGCTCGGAGCAGACAACGGCATCGGCGTAGCTACCGAACTGGCAATCCTCGCTGACGACAGCATAGAGCACGGACCCTTGGAATGTCTCTTCACCGTAGACGAAGAAACCGGACTGACCGGAGCTTTTGCCCTGAAAGAAGGTTTCATGAACGGCGACATCCTTTTAAATCTCGACTCGGAAGACGAAGGAGAACTCTATATCGGTTGCGCAGGCGGCATCGATTCCGTAGCAGAGTTTACCTATAAAGAGGTAGAAGTTCCCGCCGGATATTTCTTCTTCAAAGTAGAAGTAAAAGGATTGAAAGGTGGGCATTCCGGTGGTGATATCCATTTGGGACGTGGCAATGCCAACAAGATATTGAACCGTTTCCTCACCCGCATGGCTACCAGACAAGACCTGTATCTTTGCGAAATCAATGGCGGTAATCTGCGCAACGCCATCCCCCGCGAAGCGTATGCCATCTGCGCCGTTCCCGAAGATGCAAAACACGATGTCCGCACGGAACTGAATATCTTCACCAGCAAAGTAGAAAATGAGCTATCCGTCACCGAACCGGATTTGAAACTGATTCTTAAATCGGAAACTACCCGCAAGACTGCTATCGACCAAGATACGACTGCCCGTTTGCTGAAAGCATTGTATGCTGCTCCTCACGGTGTATATGCCATGAGTCAGGATATCCCCGGACTGGTGGAAACGTCGACCAACCTTGCTTCCGTCAAGATGAAGCCCAACAATGTAATCCGCATCGAAACCAGCCAACGCAGTTCCATCTTGTCTTCACGCGATGATATGGCGAATACGGTTCGTTCCGTTTTCCAATTGGCGGGTGCCAATGTAACCTTTGGAGATGGTTATCCGGGATGGAAACCAAATCCGCACTCGGCTATCCTCGAAGTAGCTGCCGAATCTTACAAACGTTTATTTGGTGTAGACGCCAAAGTGAAAGCTATCCACGCAGGACTGGAATGCGGTCTGTTCCTCGACAAGTATCCTACGCTCGACATGATTTCTTTCGGGCCGACACTTACCGGCGTGCACTCTCCCGACGAAAGAATGCATATCCCTTCCGTAGAGAAATTCTGGAAACATTTGTTGGATATACTGGCTAATGTACCAGCCAAAGCGTAATAGTTTGAAAAGTAAATATAAAGTAGATTATGGTCGCAGCAAGAAAAGAGAATCTGTGACCATAATCTCTTTTCTTATCTGCTTATTTGGAGCGGGTTTCTTTTCCTCATCTTCTATTAGCGGACAAAATCTTAGTAACAAACATGATTATCCGATAAGGCAAGATAATCATTCCGAAGACAGGGTTCCTTTTCGGGTAATGAGTTGGAATGTGGAGAACCTGTTCGATACTCATCATGACTCGTTGAAGAACGACGAAGAATTTCTGCCGGAAGCTCTCCGTCATTGGAATTACACCAGATATAAAAAGAAATTGGACGATATTGCCCGTGTCATCGTTGCCGTTGGCGAATGGAATCCTCCTGCCCTAGTAGGGCTTTGCGAAGTAGAAAACGATACGGTGCTCCGCGACCTTACACGCCGTTCTCCGTTGAAAAACCTCGACTACCGTTATGTCATGACCAGTTCTCCCGACCAAAGAGGTATCGATGTAGCATTGCTCTATCAGCGCGATTTATTCAAACTTCTCTCCTATCGTTCCATCTCTATTCCTTCGTTTAAGCAGCATCGCCCCACGAGAGACTTGCTACACGTCAGCGGTCTGCTTCTGACCGGTGATACGCTGGATGTGTTTGTCTGCCACCTTCCCTCCCGTTCCGGCGGAGCGAAAGAGTCTGAACCGTATCGTCTCTTCGCCGCCCAAAAGCTACGTGCCGAAGCTGACAGTTTATTGAAAGTCCGCTTTCATCCACAGCTCATTATTATGGGAGACTTCAACGATTATCCAACTAATAAGTCGATTAAAAAGATACTGGAAGCGGAAGCGCCACCAGCTACTTCGGAGGTTTCTCCTTTAAAGCTCTATCATTTACTAGCGCGTAAAGCTAAGTCTAGAGACTTCGGCTCTTACAAATATCGCGGAGAATGGGGGCTGCTCGACCATCTCATTGTGTCTGGCACTTTGCTCGATGCCACCAAGAACTTCTTCACCAATGAAGAAAAAGCAAACGTCTTTCAATCTTCATTTCTACTCATCGATGATGAGAAATACGGTGATAAAGAACCTTTCCGTACTTATAAAGGGATGAGATATCAGGGAGGATTTAGCGACCATCTTCCTATCTTTACTGATTTCGAACTGATTTATGATTAAGCATTAGTAGTTTTTGGTGAAAGGTATTAATAATGGTACGGAATAGTAATGGCAAACTAAATTTTATCATCGTCATATTCTCTCATAATCGCCTAATATACAAATGAATACAATGAAGCTTCTTTTATTTACACATTGTTACCTCCTTGTATATCCGATTGCCACTGTCGTGCTTTTATCTATGGAATTTACTGTTGCACCTGTGTGCAACAGCTAACTCACATTATATGCAACAGCTATTGCACACTGTGTGAATCAGCTGTTGCACACAGTGTGAGTTAGTATGTAGAAGTAAAATCATGATTGATGAATCCAAATCAGCAGACTAAATGACTGCTTCGTATAAAAAAAAGAAGCTTCATTGTAATAGACTGATCTATTGAATGATAGGCAGAAATATGATTTACTGATAATAAGTATGGCAACGACAACATTACTTCATTGCATTTTCATCAATATAGGAAGCACCAAAGAGAGATAATCTTTCAGACTAATCCTCAATAACTTTAATGCCTGTTGAATCCGGTAATCCACCGTTTTAGGAGATATGCCAAGACGGTCGGCTATTTCGTTATAAGTAAGATTCTGGAATCGGTTCATCTCGAATGTTTCGCGCACATTCTCAGGAAGACTTCCCAGTGCTTCTTCAATCTTCTTAGTCAATTCATCTACTATATAAAAATCCGGATCATCGTATTGCGACTGCAAATTATCGAAAATGGTTTCCTCTACTTTTTGTCTCACTTCGTTATGTCTGATAAGTGTCAGGCACCGATTCTTGACCGCTCTAAACAAATAACTCTTCACTGAAAGATCGAATGTAGACATCTCTCTGTTCTCCCACAACCAAACCATCACGTCCGAAACAATTTCTTGTCCGTCATCCGGTTCCACAAACATATGCGCATAGGCACAAAGAGCCGGATAATATTTAAGAAATAACGCCTCAAAGGCATCTTCACGTCCTTCTTGAACTTGTAAAAAGAGACTTTCATCAGTCATTCTATTTAAGGCGTCGCTATACATATCAGTTTTGTTTTCAGCAAAAATACTATTATTTCTGAAAAAAAGTCATTTTTCGACTAGGAGATTTTCTCCCTCGCCAGTCATATATATAAAAGCAGGAAATATGAACAATTCAGATTACATCAATGAGTCGGTTTTACTCAGCTATTTTAGCGGTGAGCTTTTTCCCGAACACCGAAAGGAAGTGGAGGAGTGGATTCATTTATCCGAAGAAAATGAAAAGACGGCACGTGACGTTTACCAGCTTTATCGTGCAGCAGATACTTTAAACTATATGAAGCAAGTAGATGCTCCGGCAGCTTTCGAGAAAGTAAAAGTCAGAATGCATAAGCAACCGAAGAAAGTTTCATGGTTCATTTGGGGGCAACGTGTAGCAGCCTGTCTGGCGATACCTTTACTTGCTGCCACTTTATATCTCACGTTGAAGAGCACGCCCGCCGAATATGTAGAAGTCAAAACAAATCCGGGAATGGTAGCTGTTACCAATTTGCCCGACGGGTCGAAGGTCTGGTTAAACTCCGGTTCTTCTTTGAAATATCCGGTAAAGTTTGAAAATGAGATACGTCAAGTTGAGCTTAATGGAGAAGCCTATTTCGCAGTACATAAAGATAAGAGCAAACGATTCATCGTAACAACTCCTTTTCAAATACAAACCGAAGTACTGGGTACGGAGTTTAATATGGAAGCCTATCAGACGGATAGTGTGGTGAGAACGACTTTGGTTTCCGGTTCCGTCCGACTCTCTTTCCTAGGGAAGGATAATAAACAGCAGACTCACATCATTAAACCTGATGAAGAATTTGTATACAACCCTGAGACAAAAGAAACAAAGACGGAAACTCTTTATGTGCGAACTTATACCGCATGGAAAGATGGGCAAGTAGTGTTCAGGAATACTTCATTGGATGAGGCACTCAAAATATTGAGTAAACGTTTCAATGCCGAGTTCATTGTGAAAGATTCTACCTTATATAATAGTTCTTTCACCGGAGTGTTCGACAGCCAGTATTTGCCGCTCATCCTCGAACATTTCAGGTTGGCAGCTGGTATACAATATAAGTTCCTTGAACTTAGAACTGGTAAAGATGAAGATATGGAAAAGAAGACGCGAATCGAACTTTATTAATTCACACAATATTTAACCCTTAATACTCAATACATATGATGACACACCCTCCTCCTTAAAACAAAAAACATACGGAAAAATATTGGCGTATTTTTCCGTATGAAAAACCTACAGCAGACTTGTTTGGCGACAAGTACAATGTCTATAGTAATTTTTTAATTAAACTCTTTACAAATCTATGACTTATTATTTAAACTTCCAACTTTTCAGGAAAATGAATCTATTCAATCTCCTGAAAAAAACACCGTTGTGTATGAAACTATCAGCAATTATGTTGTTTGCATTTGCAAGTCTGACACTTGCAGTCAATAGTTACGGGCAGTCGGCACGTGTAACCTTAAATGTTAAGAACGGCAGCTTGCAAAAGGTGCTGGACGAAATTGAAAAACAATCAGATTATCACTTCTTCTATAACAATAAGCAAGTCGATATCTCACGGAATGTAAGCATCAAGAGTAACCAAAAGGAACTAAAGCAGGTGCTCAGTGAGTTGTTTTCCGGAACAAATATCGGATACAAAGTACTGGAGAACAGTATTATATTATCCCCTACAACGATTTTGGAAACTGAAGCAGTGGCTCAGCAACAGAAAATCAAAAGGATAAAGGGAACGGTGAGAGATAAGAACGGCGAGCCTATTATCGGTGCAAATATCAAAGAAAAAGGAACTGCCGGAAACGGAACGATTACGGATATAGACGGAAACTTCTCACTTTCCGTGGGAACGAAAAGCGCCATTATTGTTTCTTATATCGGATATCAAACCAAAGAAATAGCAGTAAATAGCGCTACTTCATTCAACATCCATCTGGATGAAAACGCAGAAGTGCTAGGAGAAGTCGTAGTGACTGCATTAGGTATCAAACGTGAAGAAAAAGCATTGGGATATGCAGTGCAAAAGGTAAATGGAGACAAACTGTCTACAGTAAAGACAGTGAATGTAGCCACTTCGCTGACTGGTAAGATAGCAGGTTTGAATGTAAAGAACAGTACCGAATTTAATACGTCACCTTCACTTTCGCTTCGTGCTTCTTCTCCCCTTTTAGTTATCGACGGAGTGCCTTATGGAAATGTAGGATTGAATGATATCGCTGCCGACGATATCGAATCTATCGATGTGCTCAAAGGAGCTACAGCCTCAGCACTATACGGCGCACGCGGAGGAGCGGGAGCCGTGATGATAACAACTAAGAAAGGTAGTCAGGAAGGACTGACAGTGACAGTCAACAGCAGCACAATGTTTGCAGCAGGATATCTAAAAAAGCCTGAAGTTCAGACATCTTACAGTACAGGTTCCGGAGGACACTATCAAACCGGTAGCTACGTGTGGGGTGACAAACTGGATATTGGTCGCACTGCAAAACAATATGATCCGTATACACATGAGTGGGTGGAAATGCCGTTGGTTTCAAAAGGCAAGAATAACCTGAAGAACTTCCAGGAATTGAGCATGATTACCAACAATAATGTGAGTGTAGCGCAAAAAGGGAAATACGGAAGTGTGCGTACTTCTTTAACGCACGTATACAATAAAGGACAATATCCTAATCAAAAGCTGAACAAAATTACCTATTCAGTTTCGGGAGATATGAAATGGAAAAAGTTCTCTTTTGAAGGCGGGCTTACTTATAACAAGCGTTTTTATCCGAATGACACCGGAGCTGGATATAGCAGTGCCGGATTCTTGTACAACTTACTTGTGTGGTCGGGTACAGAATATGACATCCGTGATTACAAAGATTACTGGATAAAAACTGACGAACAACAGAACTGGATGGATAACAAATGGTACGACAACCCTTATATAACTGCTTACGAAATTACATCAAGCAGTGATTACGACCTTATCAACGGATATCTTTCAACCAATTATGATTTTACTTCGTGGCTGAAACTCTCATTACGTTCAGGTTTAGACTCCTACTCACAAAAGAAAGAATGGCGCAATCCGATTAGTGCTTTAGGCGGATGGGACAAATTAGGATATTATGCTCTACAGCGTTTGGGCGGATATAGTCTTAATAATGACCTGATGCTTTCTGCCGACCATAAGTTCGGTGATTTTAACGTAGACGGTTTCATCGGAGGTACTGTCTATTATTGGAAAAGCGACAATATTTTGGCCGAAACACAGAATGGTATAACTATCCCCGGATATTACTCATTGAAAGCATCTGTGGACCCGCTAAAAACAACTAGCGGTATCACGAAGAAGCTGACTACTAGTATTTACGGTAAAGCATCCGTATCTTGGAAGAGTACTTTATTCTTAGACATTACGGCACGTAACGACTGGTCGTCAACATTGCCTTCAGAAACACGCTCTTACTTCTACCCATCTGTAGCTAGTAGCGTAGTGATGTCCCAACTCATTCCGATGCCCCAATTTATAGACTTCTGGAAAATCAGAGGAGCATGGACGGTTACTAAAAGTGATTTGGGTGTATATGACACAAACAACACCTACAGTGTTTCTAACAACTTATGGAATGGAGAAAGTGCCGCCTATTATCCCTCATCCATCCGTGGTGTGGCAGTAAAGCCATCCGCTACCCGCTCTTATGAAATCGGTACGGCTGTACACTTCTTTGGGAATCGCCTGAAAGTAGATTTCACCTATTATAATAAGCTGTATTATAATCTCACCCGAAGCGCCGGTATCAGTAATGCATCGGGTTTCGGTTCCACATTAATTAATATCGACGAAGAATATGTTGGTAAAGGAGTTGAGCTTACAGTATCCGGCAACATTGTCCGTACGAAAGACTGGAACTGGGAAACCTCATTCAACTGGTCACGAGACCGTTGGTATTATACTAAAGTCGACCCCAAGTACTCTACTCAAAAGCCATGGGTAGCTCCCGGTAAGCGCTGGGACTGGTATGGTGTCTACGACTGGGAGCGTGACAGACGCGGACGCATCATCAATTACGGGGGATATCCCAAGCAAAGTGATTATCAATCCGTGAAGGGATATGAATATCCTGACTGGATTTGGGGATGGAGCAACTCTCTTTCATACAAGAACGTGACTTTATCCTTCTCCTTCGACGGACGCGTAGGAGGACTGGCACACTCAAAAACCAATCAAGGTATGTGGAACTCCGGAGCCCATATAGATTCGGATAACAAATGGCGATATGATGAGGTAGTCAATAATAAAGTCAATTATATAGGAGAGGGAGTCAAGATTATTGATGGTGAAGTAAAGTATGATTCCAATGGAAAGATTACATTCGATAACCGTAGGTATGCTCGCAATGATGTGCAAGTATCTTACGAATCATATATAAAAGAGATGAATCCGTCTCCTTACACCGTCACCAGCCAAAACGTCTTTGACCAAACATTCTTCAAATTGCGCGATCTTTCCGTTACCTATCAAATGCCGAAACCTGTTTGCGAGAAACTGCACGTGAAAGGCTTGTCTCTTGCCTTTGTAGGCCAGAACTTACTAATCTGGACAAAGGAATTCCGTTTCACCGACCCCGATGGAGACTCGGACAACCTGAGTTCACCCTCTACACGCTATTTAGGATTTAATGTTAAACTCGACTTTTAATATAATAGAATTATGAAACGAATAAACCAATATTTATCCCTGTTGCTTATAGTTGCCCTACTAGCTTCTTGCGACAAATTCGATGAAATCAATACTAATCCGGATGCCACTACGAAAGTCACCGCATCGCTACTAGCAACCGGACTGGTACTCAACATCACCACGCCCAGCAGCAGTAAATCCTTCATCAGCGACAAACTCTTATCCAAACAATTGGTATGGGCCAATGAAGGTATGGAAGACTACCAATATAATGTATTCGGACGTTCCAGCTTCGGTGGATATAACGCATTGATTAACGCCCAGAAAATGGTGGAATCTGTTACGGATGACAACGTGAACGCTTACGACGGACTGGCACATTTCATCAAAGCCTACAAGCTTTTCTATATGTCTCTCGAAATGGGAGACATCCCCTACGAAGAAGCCCTGCAAGGAGAAAAGGGACTGGTGAAACCCCGATACAACACACAGAAAGAAGTAATGGGCTTTATCCTCGACGACTTGTCGAAAGCCTACGAACTATTCTCTAACGGGAAAGACTTCAGCGGTGACCCTATACTGGGAGGAGAAATAGCACGATGGAAGAAAGCGACTACCGCTCTCCAACTCAAAGTATTGATGCATCTTTCTAAAAAAGAAGGAGATACAGACCTGAACATAAAGCAACGTTTCACCGGAATCGTTTCGTCGGGCAGCCTGATGGAGTCTAATGCCGATAACCTGCAAATGACATTTATGGATAAGGCGAACACAATCTATCCGTTCCATTACACAAATACGAAGTACGCTCCCAACACGGTTTTGTCGAACATGATAATCGACAAATGCAGGGAAACAGGAGACATACGAATGTTCTATTATGCCCAACCTGCGGAAGCGCGATTGAAAGCCGGATTGAAAGAAGATGACTGGAATGCATATGTCGGTCTTGACCCTTCCGATCCTCTTGATAAAATCAATGCAGCCTATGCAATTAAAGAATACTCCGCATTAAACCTGCGATATACGGACTATCCGGCAGGCGAACCCGTCATACGACTGGGCTATGCCGAACAGAACTTTATCCTTGCCGAAGCTGCCGTAAGAGGTTGGATACAAGGAGATGCCTCCGCTTATTATAAAAAAGGTATAGAAGCCAGCATGAACTTTATCGCAACAAACACACCGGATGATGTTATTTATCATCACGGACATCCCATTAACGAAGAAAGTATCGCAGCTTTCCTCGCCAACCCTGAGATACAACTTACCGGAAGCAAAGAGAAGGATATAGAAAAGATTCTCACACAACGTTATCTGTATTCCTTTATGCAGCATCCGTGGGATATCTATTACGATTACCGACGCACGGGATATCCAGTTCTCCCTATCAATCCCAAAACAAACCGTAACGCCGTGTTAGACAAAATACCCACGCGCTGGATGTATCCGAAAGGTGAATCCGACTACAACCAGGAGAATATCGACGAAGCTTTGGCTCGTCAGTTTGGCGGAGTAGATGATGTGAACAAACTAATGTGGATTTTACAATAACAGACGTATGTTGAGAGTTCAGTTTACAGGAATACTAATTTGGCTGTGCATAGTCGCAGCCAGTGCTACCAGCGCAGCCGGAATGAACAGCGCAGCTGGAAGAGATAAGAAAGGAATGGAATTAAAAGTACTGCAAATGAATATTTGGCAGGAAGGAACCATGGTGAAAGGAGGCTTTGACGCCATCGCGGACGAAGTAGCCCGACTGGAACCGGATATCGTGATGTTCAGTGAAGTGCGCAATTACCATGGCAAGATGTTTATACCACGCATCCTCCATGCACTCAAGGAACGGGGTAAGACGTATTACGGAGAAAACAGTCCTTTGGATGTCGGCGTACTTTCCAAGTATCCGATAGAAGAGCAGGCCCCCAACTGCCCTTCCGAAGAGGACGCCGGTTCGGTACTGAAAACACGGATACGTATCAACGGCAAGATGGTGGTAGTCTATTCAGCACATTTGGACTATACCCATTATGCCTGTTATTTGCCCAGAGGATATAGCGGCGTCACATGGAAAAAGCTGGATGCACCAGTCACCGACGGCTTGGAAGTGGAGAAATCCAACCGTGAATCCATGCGCGACGAAGCCATCCATCATTTTATTGAAGATTCAAAGAAAGAAAAAGGCTCTATTATTTTGCTAGGTGGAGATTTTAATGAACCTTCGCACCTTGATTGGAATGAGAAGACGAAAGAATTGTGGGATCATCATGGTGCCGTAGTCCGTTGGGATTGCTCCACTATGTTGGCTAAAGACGGATTTAAAGACGCTTACCGGACAAAGTTCCCCAATCCGGTGACTCATCCGGGATTCACGTTCCCGTCGGACAATGAACTGGTGGCAGAACAAAAGCTATCGTGGGCACCCGATGCCGATGAAAGAGATCGGATAGACTTCATTTATTTCAAACCCTTGAAGGAAATGATAGTGAAAGACGCCGTGATAGTGGGACCTTCCAAGTCTATCGTCCGCAGCGTAAGAACGGAAGAAAACAGTAGCGACCGGTTTGTGACGCCTTTAGGTGTATGGCCTACCGACCATAAAGCTGTGATGGTAACATTTTATATTAAGTAAAAACACAATAGCAATGAAGAAAAGTTTATTCCTATTAGCCCTCTGTATGCAGGCTTTGTATGCATCCGCACAAGTTTATCCGGTGCGTGCCGAGTTGACGGATAAGAATTCGTTCAGCATGATTCTGATACCCGATCCGCAAAGTTACATCAAGTTTGATGCCAACCAACCTCTCTTTGAACTACAGACGGCATGGGTAGCCAACAGCATCCGGTCACTCAACATCAAAGCTGCTTTGTGCACCGGCGACTTAGTGGAGCAGAACGAAATCCGCATCCCCGACTGCGTGAACGGAAACCAGACGAGCGAAGAACAATGGAAATCCGCATCGCGTGCCTTCGAACGTTTGGACAATAAACTGCCTTACGTTATTTGCACCGGAAACCACGACTACGGCTATGAGAAATCCGAGAACCGCCTTTGTCGCTTCCCCTATTATTTCCCTTCCGAAAGGAATAGTTGTTGGCGTAATACTTTGGTTGAAGTGGGACTCGACTCTAATGGCGTTCCTACTTTGGAGAATGCCGCGTATGAATTTACTACGGATACATGGGGAAAGATATTGGTTCTATCTCTGGAATTTGCTCCGAGGGATGAAGCCATTGAATGGGCGAAAAGAGTAACTAACAAAAAGAAGTATGCCAACCACAAAGTGATTCTGCTGACTCACTCTTTCCTCGATTATAAAGGAGAGCGATTTATTAAGGAGGATTACAAAGTAACTCCCGCCAACTATGCCGAAGCTATTTGGCAAAAGTTGGTTTATCCGTCCAAAAACATCTGTATGGTGGTGTGCGGACATGAATGCAATATTACGGACGATGAACATAACGTCAGCTTCCGCTCTGATAAGAACGAATCCGGCAAGAACATCCCCCAAATGATGTTTAACGCACAGACTGCCGACGGACAATGGTTCGGGAATGGTGGCGACTGCTGGTTGCGAATCATGGAGTTCTTGCCCGATGGAAAGACGATAAAGATTAAAACGTTTTCTCCCCTCTTCGCCCTCTCGCCGAAAAGTGCGGATAAGGCGTGGAGAACGGCATCTTACGACCAGTTCGACATAACCATCGAATAACAAATGACAAGCATCATTCCGAATACTGGTAAACCTTTAAATCGAACTTCGAAACCATTACTAGCAGATGGTCGAAGATATCCGACTGTATGCGTTCATACTCCCTCCAAACTTTATTGCGGGAGAAGAAATACACCTGAATAGGCACTCCATACATTGTAGCCTCCTTCTGACTGATAATCAAATCCAAATCCTGATTGACTACAGGCAAGCTCCGTAGATAGCGTTCGATATAAACACGGTAAACCTGGGAATTGGTAGGAATCACTCCCTCCTCCGGCTGATAGTCCGCCATCAGAGGAATCTCTTTGCGGTAACGGTCCAGCATTTCGGGCGTGCAGAATTGCAATGTCGTCAAATCCAGCGTGATATTCTTCATTACCCGTCGCCCACCGGACAGCACCATTCCCCGCCAGTTTTGGAAAGGACTGCTCACCAATGTGTAAGGAGGAACGGTTGAGATAGTATTATCGAAGTTCTTGATTTTGACTGTGTTCAGGGTTATCTCCTGCACTGTTCCATTTGCTGCACCGGAAGGAAGCGTAATCCAGTCGCCTAAATGAATCATATCATTGGCAGAAAGTTGGATGCCCGCTACAAAACCGAGAATCGAATCCCTGAATACTAACATCAGAATGGCGGCCGAAGCACCGAGTCCGGCAAACAAGCTGGCGGGAGATTTATTCATGATTATAGCAATTATCACAATTCCTCCCACAAAGAACAACAACACTTGAAGCACTTGAATAAATCCTTTCATTGGCCGGTTCTTCATCGATTCCTTTCCGTCATAGATATCCATTATCATCAACAGAATCCCGTTGACTGCCAACAATAAAGAAAAAATAATGTAAATGGCACAAGCCTTCTGTGAAATGAGTAACAAATCTTTTCCACGAATAAAGGCCATTGGCAACATCCAATAGACCACGAGCGCCGGAATCGTATTTATGAGATTGTGAAAGACTTTTCGCTTTATCAGCAGCGTGTTCCATTTATGAGGCTTCCGTTCGGTATATTTCTTCAATCCGCCTATGAGCAACGCTTGACAAAGATAACCCACCCCTACCGCAATTGCTATCATCAACAACGCAATAATCGTTTCGTCAAAGCGGTCGGCAAACGTCGGGTCTACCCCCCAATCTATCAGGACTTTGTTCATCCATTTTCCTAAATCGACTACTAACATACTTTCCTTCCTTTTTTATTTAATGAATAACAGTAAAACGCCGATTTGGTTTAAAAACTAATATTTCACCACAGATTACACAGATTGACACAGATATAATTTATTACCAATCATACTGATATAATATTAATCTGTGTCAATCTGTGTAATCTGTGGTGAAAGTTCCCGTTTTAAGGAGCAACCGTCACCCCAATTTCATTCATCTCCACTTTTGCGGTGGTGGCTGTAGGCGTAGTGGCTTCCAACTTGATGTAACGTGCCTGCACCTTCTTGCCGAAAGTAACCGTTTGTGGCAACGGGTTGTGCATGATGTTACTGAACTCACCATTGGTGGGTACTTCTTTCCAGTCCTTACCGTCCTTGCTTACGAAGAATTTGTAATGGAAAGCCATCGTCGGCTTCGCCTCCGCTTTCAGAGGAGCATAAGTAAAGCTGCTTAGTGTCACGGCCTTGCCCAAATCAATCGTCAACGGAGAAGCAGCCACTTGTTTCCATCCCGAGCGGGGTAGATTGTTCCAAGTCTCAGTCTTTGCATTCTCCTGCAACGGAGCTGCATAGTAAGCAGCCACCTGATTGACATGAGCAGTCAGACGACATTCGTTCATCTTCACCCGTAGTTTGCTGGCTTTTACTGTCGGAAAACGTAGCAGGCGTTTGTAACCTATCGTCGTACCTTTTGCCAGTTCTTTCCAACCATCGTCCGTCAAGCCTTCCACGGTGAAAGCCTCCACCCGCTGACCTTTGGCAATGTCTTCCTGAAGCATCACCACATTGATTTCCGATTTCGGCTTCAAGGAATAAACGGCTTCACTGCCCGGAGTAGCGTTCCAGTATTTACTTCCCTTCTTCACGCGATTGTCTCCAAATATCTCGTTGCGATAAGCGGCAAACTCTTTCAGGCGATTCACATCTGCATCGCTCAGCAATCCGCGACGGTCGGGAGGAATATTAAGCAATAGGACCGAGTTGTAGCCTACGGACTGAAAGTATATATCCGACAGATGTTTCAGACTCTTTACCTTGCTATCTTCCGATTCGTGATAAAACCATCCCGGACGAATGGAAACATCAACTTCCGAAGGATACCAACACAAACGGGTCGCTTTTTCGAGCATGGCACGACTTCCCAAATCTTTTCCTGTAGACGATATACCTAAGTCTTTATTTAGAGAAGAACCATAAGCACTTGGAGTAAGCACTGTTGCACTCCACTCGGTTTCGCGTCCCAAGCCTCTTTCGTTTCCTACCCAGCGTACATCATCTCCCATAATGGCAGTCACCGCTTTGGGTTGGAGGGTATGGATGGTATTATAAATGTTTTTCCAGTCATATTGCTGTTTCTTTCCATTCGGACCTTCACCGTTGGCTCCGTCAAACCAGACTTCGTATACTTCGCCGTAGTTTGTCAGCAATTCCGTCAATTGTTCAATAAAGAACTTGTTGTAAGCCTCGCCCTCACCGTAGCAGGAAGCGTTTCTATCCCACGGAGATAGGTACACGCCAAATTTCATATCGTATTTATTGCAGGCATCACGCAGTTCCTTCACCACATCGCCTTTTCCATCTTTCCATGGAGAAGAAGCGACCGAGTGCTTAGTCGTCTTTGTGGGCCAAAGGCAGAAACCATCGTGATGCTTGGCTGTCAGAATCACTAGTTTGAAGCCGGATTCCTTAAGGCTGCGCACCCATTGCTCGGCATCCAGATTGGAAGGGTTGAAGAATGCGGGGTCTTCTTTGCCGTCTCCCCACTCACGTCCGGTAAAGGTGTTGATACCGAAATGGAGGAAAGCAGTCAGTTCCAAATGCTGCCAGGATAGCTGTTGAAGGGTGGGCGTCAGACGTGCAGCCATATCTACTTTCTGTTCGAGGGTCGCATTCTGCGGAAACTCTACTTGCTTCACATAGTAGTTTTCTTTATTCTGCGCCTGCACTCCCAAAGTGACAGCGGAAGATAATAAAAGAGAGATGAGTAGTTTATTCATACTATAAGATTATAATTTTATATGGATGGCCCAAAGATAAAACAAAGGTGAGGATTTCACTAATCTAAAAGAATATTTCTAATGATACTCAATATGACTAGTGAAATACCCACCTTATATATAATCTAAAGACTTATAGTCCCAAACTCCTTATTTTACCGGATAAAGGGTAAACTCAAAACTTTGTTTCTTCACCGGAACCAAGTATTGCGGCAATACGCCCGGACCACAAGTAGCTGTTCCCACACCTGCCTGTTCAGCATCCAGATGCACAGTCAGCAATCCGTCACGCTTCAATTCGTTGATGTGGCGGGCTTTCTCCAATACTTCATCCGAGAAAGGAACTGTACTAAACTGGAAAGCACGATTGGACTCTACAAAGATTCCTTCACCGGCACGGTCGGTCAACTTCGCCCAACGCACATCCGTCCGGTTGCCCGTAGATTGCGGAACGACGTAATAGTGGAACATCCGTTCGGGAGTTGTCTGATAAAGCCCGATTCTACCGGATTGGTCACGATCGATATAGGTTTCATTGTCTCCGCGTCCCAGATAAGACACCTGATCGTATGTATCTGCTATACGGAACGTCAGTCCCAGACGAGCCATTGATTTCACGATTGCCGTATCCGGCTGGAAGGTAGTGCGCACTTTCAATGCACCATTCTTGCCAAGTGCGTAGACGAAATCCGCCATACCCACTTTCTGCCCTTTGGCGTTGAGAATCTCTGCACTGACAGTTGCCGAAGTCTTGTTTTCTTTCAAAGAAACCACTTTCTGCGTCAGCTTATCCAATCCTGCTTTGCGCCATAAACGGGCTCCGTTCCGGTCACGGTTATCATTATCCGTAGCCGGGCGGAAAAGGCTCAATGTAATCGGAGCAGACAGCAGTTCTTTACCGTCAAGAGTCAGAGAAGACAATGCACCAGTGGATTTATCGACGGTGAAAGTAGTCACCCCAGCTTTCTGCGGACGATGAGCCGTAGCATTCTTATTGTCGGAAAGAATAAACTGGTCGTAGGCCACTTCCCAATCGGTGTCTACCAACGGAGATGCTTCCTTGCGAGCCCAACTCAGGTTCAGATAAGCTCCACGAATCGTATTGGGGAGCTTCACCGCACCCAGAGTCACCTCCACCATAGCATGGGGAACACAATCGATGGTCTTTGTACCTTCTGCCAGCACCGACCCATTGTCTCCAGTCACATTCCAGTTCAGAATATATTCGTTCAGATTGGAGAAGTCATGCCAGTTCTTAATGCTGACTTTCAGATTCTTCGGTTCCAGCAAAGTAGCCTTTATGTTTTGGTATACTTTCTTCACTTCGAGCAGATGCGGATGCGGCTCACGTTCGGAACCAATCAATCCGTTGCAGCAGAAGTTGCCGAAGCTGGGGACACCTTTCGGTCCGTAGTCGCCGCCATAAGCCCAGTACCAGTTTCCGTTCTTGTCTATTTCGCGGAAAGACTGATCTACCCAGTCCCATACACAGCCACCTTGCGCCATTGGTTCGCTTTCAAACACGTCCCAGTATTCTTTCAGCCCACCGCAACTGTTGCCCATGGCGTGCAGGTATTCGCAAAGGATGAAGGGGCGGTAAATATCCTTCTTCGCTACGTATGCTTTTATTTCATTGACGCTGCGATACATACGGCAGTAGATGTCCGTATTGTAATTCAGTTCGGCACGCTCGTACTGCACGGGGCGTGTCTTTTCTACCGATTTTAGCCAGTCGTAAGTACGCTCGAAGTTGATGCCGTTTCCTGCCTCATTTCCCAAAGACCAGATGACAATGGCAGGATGATTCTTTGAACGTTCGTACATACGATGCGTACGGTCCATGTGGGCAGTGAGCCAAGTACTGTCTTTTGCCAGAGAAGCGGCGCCGTAGCCCATTCCGTGAGATTCGATATTCGCTTCGTCTATCATATACAGTCCGTAACGGTCGCAAAGCTGATACCAATAAGGGTGTGTAGGATAATGCGAATTGCGCACCGTGTTGACGTTGTGCTGCTTCATCAGTTTAATGTCCAGCTCCATGAGTTCCTTGCTCACGGTGCGTCCCAGTTGCGAGTGTTCGTGGCGGTTGGTACCTTTCACCAATACCGGAACGCCGTTGATGCAGAAACGTCCGTCCTTGATTTCCGAAGTGCGGAAGCCGACTTCACAACCTGTCAGTTCGGTCACTTTTCCTTGGGCGTCTTTCAGTGTAAGTACCAAGGTATAGAGGTTAGGATGTTCGGCATCCCATACTTTCACGTTGGGAATCTTCTTTTCATCAAAGGTAACAAGATTGCTCAGACCACGGGATTTTATGTTCGCTATATCCTGTAGAATTACTTTGCCCGCAGCGTCTTTGAGCGTATAAGTGACGGAACTCGGCGTAGCGGAAGGACCTTCCACTGTTACTTCGAGTCCGAAGATACCGTCTTTATACTTTTCTTTATCCAGCGAAGCATTCAGTTTATAGTCTGCGATGTACTGTTTAGGGGTACTATAAAGATACACATCCCGTTCGATGCCGCTCAAACGCCACATATCCTGACATTCCAGATAAGCGCCGGAGCTCCAGCGATATACTTCCATAGCAACAACATTCTCTCCTTCTTCGAGTACATCCGTGATGTCCCATTCGGCGGCAGTCTTTGAGCCTTGGTTGTATCCCAGCAGCTTTCCGTTCACCCATACGTAATAGAAAGAGGTGGCGCCTTCACAGCAGAGCACTACCCTGCGTCCTTCCCAGTCGGCAGGCACTTTGAAAGTGCGGCGATAGGAGCCTACTTCATTCTCGGCATAAGGTACCAAGGGCGGATTCTTCTTGAAGTTGAACATCTTATCGTCAAATTCGTATGTCTCGTTGACGTAGATAGCTGTGCCGTATCCCTGCCGTTCCCAGTTGCCGGGGACATTGATGTCCGCCCATCCTCCTATATAGTAAGAGGGTTGGTAGAAGTCCTTCGGACGGTTATCCGGGTTCTTCACCCAATGGAATTTCCATTTCCCGTTCAGGCTCATATAATAAGGAGATTGCTCATATCCTCCCGGTTTTTCTATATCGGCAGAATTGGCATAAGGCCACACATAGGTATGAGGAGCGAGTTTGTTCAGTCCTACTGCGTACTGGCTTTGCCATTCGGGCTGTGGTGGCGGTTGCTCTTGTGCCGAAGCGAAAGCCACTGTCGTTGCTGCCAGTAAGATTAAAAAGGTTCGTTTCTTCAGGTTCATTCTTGGTTGGTATTAATCTTATTCTTTATCCCGTTCCGGCGAAAAGCGCACAGGGTCATTGTATTGTTCTTGTAGTTTCAGCATCTCTTCTTTGAGTTCCTTCACCACTGGCTCGTATTCAGGGTTTTCGTAGATGTTTTTCATCTCTGTCGGGTCTGCCTGCATATCGTAGAGTTCCCACCAATCGATGTCATTGTAAAAATGAATCAATTTATAGCGTTCTGTACGTACACCGTAATGGCGTTTCACCATGTGTTCGGCAGGATATTCGTAGAAATGATAGTAAAGGGATTTCCGCCAGTTCTCCGTTTGTTCGCCTTTCAGCAGAGGAAGGAGCGAAACACCTTGGAGGTCGGCGGGAACTTCTGCTCCTGCCAATTCGAGGAATGTAGGTGCATAGTCGATGTTCTGAACCATTTCGGTGATATCTCCGCGACGGTCGAAGCCTTTCGGCAGACGCATGATGAGCGGTGTACGCATGGATTCTTCGTACATGAAGCGTTTGTCGAACCAGCCGTGTTCGCCCATATAGAAACCTTGGTCGGAGGTGTAGACAACGAGCGTGTTATCCAGCAATCCTTTTTCTTTCAGATAATCGAGCACGCGGCCTACGTTGTCGTCAAGAGACTTCACCGTTTTCATGTAGTCGCGCATATATCGCTGGAATTTCCAGTTGGCGAGGTCTTTGCCTTGGGGATTCGTTTTGTAGAAGTCGTCGATGATGGGACCGTAGAATTTGTCCCATGCGGCACGTTGCCCTTCGTCCATGCGTCCGAGGAAGCGCAGGTAGAGGGATTTCAGACGAGACTGCTTATCCGGGCGGAGCATCTTTAGGTCGTAAATCATATCCATGTCTTTCACTACACTCATCTCCTGTGCGGCTGCGGCAGGACGTCCTTCATAATCGTCGAAGAAGTTGTCCGGCAGCGGGAAAGTCTTATCCTCATACAAAGCCAGATTGCAGGTATCCGCCATCCAATTGCGATGGATTGCCTTGTGGTGAATCAGCAGACAGAACGGTTTCTCGGGGTCGCGTTTGTTTTCCATCCAGTCGAGGGCATCGTCTGTGATAAGGTTGGTGATGTAACCATGCTTCTGGATAGTATCATTTTGCTGGGTGATGAAAGCCGGATTGTAGTAATCGCCCTGTCCGGGAACAATCTGCCAGTAATCAAATCCGGACGGCAGACTTTCGAGATGCCATTTGCCCACAAGTGCAGTCTGGTAGCCCACCTTTTGCAGAAGTTTCGGGAAGGTCTGTTGCGAACTGTCGAACACGCAGGTGGTATTATCGTAGAATTTATTGGCACAGCTATGTTTACCTGTAATCATGCAGGCACGGCTGGGACCGCTAAGCGAGTTTGCCACAAAACTTTGGGTGAAGCGTACTCCGTCTGCCGCTATGCGGTCGAGATTGGGAGTTTCCATGTAGCGGGTGTCATAACAGCTCATCATCTGGGCCGTGTGGTCGTCCGTCATAATGTAGACGATGTTCAAAGGCTTTTGTTCCGCAGTTTTCTGTTTATTTGTGCATGAGGCGATAGATGCCACGCCAGCCATTCCTACTAAAGGATAAAACAAATTCAAGTGCAGTTTTTCCATAATTGCTTTATTTATATTAGATTACGTCAACAAAGATAGAGACACTTTACTAAATACACAGCTATAAATAGAACTTTTTTCTCCAATAGTCCGCTTTTTGCTTATTTTTTAGTAAATACCGGTTGGTTTCCATAGCATTAATACTTGAGTTGGTGGGCATATAGATCCAGCGTGGTGGATATAGTGATCTACCACGGTGGATATATAGATATACCGCATCGAAAATAAACGCTCTGAAAACCTGTGAAATAACTTTAGGTAAAGTACCCTTTCAGTACCTGCATTAATTTCGCTCCATTGATAGGTTTTACCAGATAATCATCGCATCCTGCCTCCAATGCCGCCACCCGGTCGGTGTCAAAAGCATGAGCGGTTAATGCTATAATCGGAATATAAGCATTGAACTTCCTGATTTCCGTCGTGGCAATGCGCCCATCCATAACAGGCATTTTCATATCCATCAGGACAAAATCGACTGGTTGGGTGCGGACTATTTCAACCGCCTCCTGCCCATTGGCGGCGTGCAACAACTTACATCTGTTTTTCAGTAGCGAAGATACCAGAGAGAAATTGCTCTGGACATCTTCCGCCACCAGAATAATCTTTTGTGCTCCTTTATTCTCTTTAGAAAATATATGTGTGTTCTTTCGTCTGTTTTTCTGTTGAGAGACGGATAACTTCTTACCCTTTATCCCGTTTTCGCATGGCACAACTGCCCAAAACAAAGAGCCTATCCCATACTCGGATTCAAACCCTACACTTCCTCCGCAAGCTTCCACAATCGCTTTGCAGATAGAAAGTCCCAATCCGGTTCCCTGGGCAAACTCGTCGAGTTTCTCGAAACGGTTGAATACTTTATTCTTTTTATCATCCTGGATGCCAATGCCTGTATCGCGAACATAAATACGGATGCCCATACCTTCGTCCAGTTCTTCATACCCCATTTCAATCATCCCCTCCGGAGTGTATTTGATGGCATTTGTGACATAGTTTATGATGACTTGTGCAAAACGGCTCTTATCCAATGTCACCATATAAGTGGCGTATGGATTAACAACCTTCAAACAAACATCGGGATTCGTGATGCGCTGCTGCATAACAGATGCCAACTCATTGAAAAAGACTGCCAAGTCAAACTGTTCGTACTTCAGTTCCACCGACCCGGATTCTATCTTTGAAAGGTCCAATATATCATTAATCAATTTAAGCAGCAACTCATTATTCGTATTGATGATGCGACTATATTCCAACTTGTCTTCATAGTCTTCCGTCACCGACAGTAAATCGGAGAAACCGACAATGGCATTCAGCGGAGTCCGTATCTCATGGCTCATATTCGCAAGAAAGGCGGACTTCAATCTGTCCGATTGCTCTGCCCTGCTTCGGGCTTGCTCCAACTCCTGTATCATATTCTCCCGCTCCGTCACATCGTCCACACGGATGACAACGCCATCTATTTCGCCCATACTATTATAAACCGGGGTAGCAAACACCTCGATTGTATGGCCGTTATTGAGAGCAAATTTAATCGACTCCACCTGACCCGACCTCCGGGCACGCTGCATCACGCAGTTGTCGCAGGGAGTGCTACGGTTGTGAGCGGTTTTATAGCAAAGTTCTCCTTTTTTATATGCTTCGTAAGAAAGGCTCCTGCTACACAGCGAGATGTTTTCCCACTGCACTATATAATCGTTGCCAATATAAGCAAGTCCGGAATTGGTATTGTTCAGCACCAATTCGTTATGGCGAATCAGTTTCATCAACCTTTGCTCGCTCTTGTGAAGTTCCTTTTTCGAGTATACAGTTTCTGCGTAAAGGTCTTCGTATTTACGTTGCCATGAGATGCGGTCGCTGACGTCCTGAGTGTTCATCAAATAGTTTGTGATGTCACCCTTCTCATTCCGAATGGAAGAGACGGTAACGTCGAAATATCTGATGCCCGACAGGTAGGTATGAAAGGAGTTTCCTAGCGAATCAAAATTGTATTTCGCCATGAAATGTACGGTTTCACCCTTCTTTATTTGTTCTGCGATGTCGTGGGAAATACCGGGATTATCGAATAAATACTGGCCTAATATATCCTTTTTATCGTTTACCCCCATTAGTTTCAACTGCGTATGGTTAATATCGATTAAGTAACCATCCCTATTATACAGTTCCAAACCCGCAGACAGATTCTCGAATATACTATACAATAGTTTATCAGATGTCCCATTTACCAACGTCGAGGGATTTTCATTTTTCATGCAAATAAGATTTGTGCAATTATATACTATCAATTGTTTATCCAAGCAAACTTACGCAAATCTTTTGTTTCCCGATGAAAGGTGGATTCAAAAAGGGGCTTTAGGTATAGCAGTGTAGCACTCTGGTACAAAACTCTTCCGCTTTGGCAAGCGTTTCCGGCTTGCCGATATCGATGAGTTGCAACTCTTCCGTCAGATATCCCATAAAGTCGGCTTGCCGGCAAGTAGCGAGATAAAAATCCATAATGGAGAATTTGCCTTCCCACCGGGGAGCATCGAGCAAGGGAAAAATAGAAGGAGAAAGAACATGGATGCCGCTGAATGCATATTCCTGATAGAGCGATTCGTCATAATGAAATCCCTCCGGCTTCACCTGCCCCGTATCTTTGTTGATCCATCCGCAAAGTTTCCGCTCCCTGTCGAAAAGCAGATAACGGGAAGTTACACGCCAGCTCGCCAGCAAAGTTGCCACACTTCCATTTTGCAAATGATAGTCATAAAGTTCTTTCAGATTGATGTCCGAAAGGATATCGACATTGTGCACAAGGAAGGGTTCGTCGGACGTATCGAAGAAGGGACGGGCTTTCCTGATTCCTCCTCCCGTATCGAGCAGCCAGTCGCGTTCGTCGGATATGTGGATGGTAAGCCCGAAGTTATCGTTCGCCTTCAGGAAATCAAGTATCTGTTCGCCAAAGTGGTGAATGTTAATCACTATCTCGTTGAAGCCGGATGCTTTCAGTTTCAGGATGACGTGCTCCAGCATGGGACGTCCGGCTATGGGCACAAGGGCTTTGGGCATCGTATCGGTCAGCGGTTTCAGCCGGCTGCCCAGTCCGGCTGTGAATATCATTGCTTTCATCTCAGACTCTCCTTATTATATGGTTGCCTCAAACACCCGTTCAATATTCTGTTCGCGATGTACCAGTTCTACTTTTACTCCGAATTTACGGTTCAGGTGTTCCGCCAGATGTTGGGCGGAATATACCGAACGGTGCTGCCCTCCGGTGCACCCGAAGCAGACGGAAAGATTACTGAAGCCGCGTTCCATATAGCGCTGCACCGATGCATCGACCAAGGCATAGACATGATCGAGGAAGCGGAGGACTTCGCCATCTTCTTCGAGGAAAGTAATGACGGGGTCGTCCAATCCGGTGAACGGTTTGTAGCGTTCATACTTGCCCGGGTTGTTCACGGCACGACAGTCGAACACATAACCTCCCCCGTTGCCCGTCGGGTCGTCGGGGATCCCTTTCTTATAGGCAAAGCTCATGACCTTGACGGTGAGCTGGCGTTTTTTCAAATCGCCGGTGAATTGCTTCAATTCGGTGAGCTGGCGCAATACCTTGCAGAGATACGGATATTCGGGATAGTCTTCCTTCAAGAGTTCGCGCAGGTTTTCGATGGTATAGGGAACACTTTGAATAAAGTGGGGCTTCTTCTCGAAATAACCACGAAAACCGTAAGCACCGAGCACTTGCAGCGTGCGGAACAGCACAAAGTGACGAAGCTGGCTATAGAAATAGTGTTTGTCGATAGGTTTATATTTGCGAAGGGCTTCGATATATTCTTTCAGTAATTCCTTGCGGAGACTGTCGGGATACTTTGCCTTTGCCTGCCACAAAAAAGAAGCTACATCATAATAGAACGGTCCTTTGCGACCTCCCTGAAAGTCAATAAACCACGGTTCACCGTCTTTTATCATCACGTTGCGGCTTTGGAAATCGCGATACATGAAGGTGGCGGAAGAGCTGCGCAGCAGGACATCGCTCATTTTCTGGAAGTCGTCTTCCAGTGTGTTTTCCTGAAACTCCATACCAGTGGCTTTGAGGAAACAGTATTTGAAATAATTCAAATCCCAAAGGATGGAACGCTGGTTGAACTCCGGCTGCGGATGGCAACGGGAGAAATCGAAGCCGTCGGCTCCTGCAAATTGGATAGCGGGCAACAAACGAATCGTTTTACGAAGCAATTCTTTTTCTTCTTCGGAGAACACATTGGTGGCACGCCCTTTCTCGATGGCATGAAACAGTAATGTGTCGCCAAGATCTTCTTGCAGATAATAGGATTTATCTTCTGACACGATAAACACTTCGGGGACAGGCAAGCCGCATTTGCGGAAATGCGCCGCCATATAGAGGAAAGCATCATTCTCTTCAACGGATGTGCCGCACACTCCAATCAAGGTCTTCACACCCGTCAGGCGGAAGTAGCGGCGGTTGGAACCCGAGGAGGGTAATTCTATTATAGTTTCTGCGGGAATGCCCGTATAGGTGTTGTAAAGCTGCTGTAGTTCTTCGGAAATCATAGTCGTATATTTTCGGGCAAAGATAAAGATTATAGGTAAATTAATGCAATCTTTATTCCTATTATATTAGGTGGTGACGAAAAACTGTTAGTCTACAGTCCACCCCAGACTAACAAGGCACCCTCACTAGGTTAACAAGACACCCACCCTAGACTAACAAGGCGCCCACCCTAAACTAACAAGGCGCCCACCCTAAACTAACAACCAGTCTAAGGCGGGCGAACTTATATATCTGAGGTATCAACACCCCTATTATCCATTCACATTCTTATAGTCTTCCAGAAACTTCTTCAACCCGGAATCCGTCAACGGATGATTCAGCAAACCTTTGATAGCGCTTAGCGGGCAAGTAGCTACGTCGGCTCCCACTCCCACGCATTCGATGATATGCTTCGTATTGCGAATGGAAGCTGCCAGAACTTGCGTTTTGTAATCGTACGTGCGATACATACGCACAATATCACCTACAAGCTTCACTCCATCTTCACAAATGTCATCCAACCGACCGACAAATGGAGACACATAAGTAGCACCCGCCTTAGCCGCCAGCAATGCCTGACCGATAGAGAAGACCAACGTACAGTTGGTGCGTATCCCTTTGTCCGTGAAGTATTTGATAGCCTTTATGCCATCGGCAATGCAAGGCACTTTCACCACAATGTGCGGATTGAGCGCAGCAAGTTCTTCGCCCTCACGAATCATTCCTTCGTAGTCGGTTGCTATTACTTCTGCACTCACATCGCCATTCACGATATCGCATATCTTAACGTAATGCTCACGCTGGTTGGCGGTTCCTTTGATACCTTCCTTTGCCATCAGCGAAGGGTTGGTGGTTACTCCGTCCAGTACTCCGAGGTCGTATGCCTCCTTAATCTGCTCCAGATTGGCTGTGTCAATAAAAAACTTCATACTTCTTTTATTTAATGGTTAAGCAATCGTTATTGCCGGATCGAGATAAACATCCTGAATGGCGTTCAGCAATTCCACTCCTTTGTTCATCTGCTTTTGGAATGCTTTGCGTCCGCTTATCAGCCCCATGCCTCCGGCACGTTTGTTCACTACGGCCGTAATGACAGCTTCGCGAAGGTCGGAAGAACCATGAGATTCTCCACCGGAATTTATCAAACCGACACGTCCCATGAAGCCGTTGGCTACCTGATAACGACAAAGGTCGATGGGATGCTCCGAAGTCAATTCGGTGTACATACGTTCGTCGGTCTTACCAAAACCGATGGCTTTGAAACCGCCGTTGTTGGTAGGAAGTTTCTGTTTCACAATGTCTGCCTTGATGGTCACACCCAAGCGATTGGCTTGTCCGGTGAGGTCGGCGGCAGAATGATAATCCACGCCCTCTTTCTTGAAATCATTGTTGCGCAAGTAACACCAAAGAATGGTTGCCATCCCCAGTTCGTGGGCATATTCAAACGCCTCGGCAATCTCTACCAACTGGCGGCGACTCTGCTCGGAACCGAAATAGATGGTAGCACCCACAGCTACGGCGCCCATATTCCATGCTTCCTTGACGCTGCCAAACATCACCTGGTCAAAGCTGTTCGGATAAGACAACAATTCGTTGTGATTGAGTTTCACCACAAAAGGTATTTTGTGTGCATACTTGCGCGCCACAGCTCCTAATACGCCAAATGTGGAGGCTACTGCGTTGCATCCCCCTTCGATGGCAAGCTTCACAATATTTTCCGGATCAAAGTAGATGGGATTCGGGGCAAAAGACGCTCCGGCAGTATGTTCAATGTCCTGATCGACAGGAAGTATGGATACGTATCCGGTATTTGCCAAACGCCCGTGTCCTAGCAATGCTTGCAGACTATTCAGCACTTTGAGGTTACGGTCCGAATCGACCCATATTTTATCTATTGTATCCGGTGAGGGTATGTAAATCAATGATTTATCAATAGTCTCACAAGTATGGTCGAGGTAAAAACCGGCTTTATCTCCCAATAAATCTATTACTTTACTCATAACTTTATTCTGTTTTATCTATAACTATTTCTTCTTTCCCTGATTGGCTACTGCATCCATCAGCTTCTTGATTTCTTCCGGATTGCCCAGGAAATAATCATTGCCGACATTCAAGTTCTCGTCAAACTCAAATACATAGGGCACACCGGTAGGCAAGTTCAGCTTGACGATATCTTCATCCGATATGTTTTTCAGATGCTTGATGATTCCTCGCAAGCTGTTGCCATGAGCCACCACCAAGAGCATATGGGCTGTTTTCAGGCTGGGGAATATATCCGATTCCCAATAGGGCATAATGCGTTCGATGGTATCTTTCAATGATTCGGTACGAGGCAGTTCCGCATCGGGCACTTCATGATAACGATAATCGAAACGGGCATTCCTCAAGTCTTTCTCCGAAAGCGGATTGGGGGCTATATCATAACTGCGACGCCACACGAGCACTTGCTCTTCTCCAAATTTCTCGGCAGTCTCGGCTTTATTCAAGCCTTGCAATTCTCCATAATGCTTCTCGTTGAGACGCCAACTTTTCTCCACTGGAATCCAGTCGAGATCCATCTTATCGAGCACTGAGTTGAGCGTTTTCACGGCTCGTTTCAAATAAGAAGTATAGGCTTTATCGAAATTGAAGCCATATTCTTTCAATGTCTCTCCTGCTTTTTCTGCTTCGGCAATTCCTTTTTCCGTTAGGTCTACATCGGTCCATCCTGTGAAACGGTTCTCTTTGTTCCAAGTACTCTCGCCATGGCGAAGCAATACAATCTTTTTCATCGTTAATGTTCTCCTTTCTTCTTTTATATATAGAACGTTTATTGCTTCACAAAGTTCAAAAAAGAACAGCGAGTTATCAATACCTAAAAATAATGGATTATAGATGTCCATTCAATATTAATAGTTATTTTTACAGCCTGAAACAAATTTATAGTAATCACATAAACAACGGCAATTTGGAAACGAACGAACAAAAAGACAGTGCATTCCTGCTTAAGCTATTGGATAAAGCTAATATTGGCTGGTGGGAAGCAGATATAAATAAGGAAAGTTATGTATGTTCCGGACTGATAGCCCAACTTCTCGATTTGGAGGACAACGGAGTTATTAGTTTCGCAGACTTCAATAAACGCGTCATGAGGGAAGACCAGCAACATATTACGTCCAATTCTTTCGACGAATTACGACAGAGTAGCGAAGAAGTGTTTCTGCTCGATACTCCCAAAGGCGCCACATGGATTCGTAGCAAAATATGTTTTCGGGAGACTGATGAAGACGGCAATAAAAAGGTATACGGCATAGCCGAAATACAGGACGGCCCGCACAAAATATCTGCTTATCAGGCACTGGAAAACAGCGAACGCATCTTGCACAATATATACAAGAATATCCCTATAGGTCTCGAACTTTACGATAAAAACGGATACTTGATTGACCTGAATAAAAAGGAGCTTGAAATGTTTCATCTCAATAGCAAAGAAGATGCTTTGGGAATTAATATCTTCGACAATCCAGTATTGCCGGATGAGATAAAACAGAAAGTCAGAGACGACGGCGAGGCCGACTTCACATTCCGCTATGACTTCTCCAAACTCAACGGATATTACCAACCGCAACAGACAACGGGTTATCTGGACCTAATGACTAAAGTTACTACTTTGTATGACCACAACAACCAGCCGAACAACTATTTGCTGATTAACGTGGATAAGACTGAAAACACCATTGCCTATAACAAAATCCAAGAGTTCAAGAGTTTCTTCGATCTGGTGGGCGATTACGCCAAAGTGGGTTATGCGCATTTCGATGCCTTGAGCCGAAACGGATATGCACTGAGTAGCTGGTATAGGAATGTGGGAGAAGAAGAAGGTACTCCGTTGCCCGAAATCATCGGTGTACATTCGCATTTCCACCCGGAAGACCGGGCTGTGATGCTTGACTTTCTGGATAAAGTGGTGAAAGGAAAAAGCTACAAATTATGCCGTGATATGCGTATCCGCAGGGCAGACGGAAATTATACATGGACACGCGTAAACGTTTTGGTGAGAAATTATCGACCACAGGATAATATCATTGAGATGCTATGTATCAATTTCGATATTACCCAACTGAAAGAGACGGAACGGATGCTTATCAAAGCCAAAGAGAAAGCGGAAGAGTCCGACCGGTTAAAGTCTGCATTCCTCGCCAATATGAGCCATGAGATACGCACGCCGCTTAATGCGATAGTTGGTTTTTCTAGTTTGCTGGAAGAGACTGAAGATGCAGAAGAAAAACGCCAGTACAATAACATTATTGAAGAGAATAACAAACTCTTGTTGCAACTTATATCCGACATTCTTGATTTATCGAAGATTGAAGCCGGAACTTTTGATTTTGTGCTCCAAAAGGTAAACGCGATACAACTCTGCACCGATTTACACCGAGTGATGCAAACGAAAGCGGACTCGGATGTAGAAGTTCGCCTGACGCCCAATTTACCGGCGCTCAGTTTCACCAGCGATAAAAACAGGCTTAATCAGGTCTTATCAAATTTTGTGACAAATGCTCTTAAGTTCACTTCAATAGGTAGTATCACCATCGGCTATCAAATAAATGGCAAGGAAGTGAAATTCTATGTACAGGATACTGGAATGGGCATAGCTCCCGAAAACCAGAAAGCGATATTCAGTCGGTTTGTCAAGCTCAACAACTTTATTCCCGGCACAGGTCTCGGACTATCTATCTGCCAGAGCATCATTAAGCAATTGGGAGGTAAAATCGGAGTGGAATCCGTCCCCGGAGAAGGTTCTTGCTTCTGGTTTACGCATCCACTCGATTAAAAAATGAATTGTTTTTCTTATCGATTTCTCTTTAAAAAGATACGGCCTGTGATTGTCTGCGGCAATTCCGATTCATAGTGTGTCACCATAATCATCGTTTTGTCCTTTCGCTGACAGAAGGCTTCGATGATTTTCTTCACACGACGACGATTGTAAGTATCCAGCCCATGAAGCGGCTCGTCCAAAATCAGCAGTTCGGGGTCTTTTACGAAGGCACGCGCCAACAGAGCCAAACGCTGCTCTCCACTTGAAAGTTGAAGAAACGGTTTGTCTTTCAGTTCGGCAATGCCGAATGCATCCATCCACCATTCGCATATAGCCATTTGCTCAGGCCGCGGACGCTTGTACAGACCAATACTGTCATGCAATCCGCTAGCTACTATTTCGATGGCAGGCAGGTTTTTGAGATAGGCGCGGTGCATCTCGGGACTTACGTAGCCGATGTGTTTCTTGATTTCCCAGATGCTTTCGCCCGTTCCTCTTTTCCGTCCGAAAAGGCTGATATCACAAGCATAAGATTGGGGATTGTCCGCACAGACAAGGCTCAGCAAAGTAGATTTACCGGCACCGTTCTCACCACTCAATGCCCACTTCTCGCCGCGGCGCACTGTCCAGTCCAGTTCTTTCAGAATGGTGCGGTCACCGTAACGGATACTTACTTTATTCAGTTTCACCACTTCGTCAGAATCATAATTGTTGCCGTCGCAGGGCAAATCAATGATACGCTGCTGCAAGTCCTCAAAAGGGGTTGCCGTACTTCTTGTACGAAATGCTTCCAGATAGGCTTCACGCTCCATCTTTGGAAACACTTCCATTTTATCTACAGGGATAACGTGAGTGATGAATGAAGGGATATCGTCCAACATCGATAGTACAAGAATAATCTGCACTGAAGACATTTGCGTCAAGCGCTCAAGAAGCGAGAAAAGCAATTCGCGGGTGGGAGCATCCAGACCGATAAACGGATTATCCATAATCAAGACGCGTGGAGCTGTTAAGAGCGTCTTCGTCAGTTGGAACTTTCGCAACTCACCACTGGAAAGTAGGATAATCTTCTTATCGAGCAACGGCTCTATGCGGAACAGTTCGAATAGTTCCTGTTTCAGTTGTTCATCTTTGATTTCGCCTAATGTCTCGCGGACGTCGGGTGCTTCGTCCTGGTCGTGAGCATTCCAACGCTGCTGATAGTAATAATTGGCATCGGCTGCTCCGTATGTATCACGGAAAGCGATGTATTTTACGTTATCATATACGGTCTGGGTGGCGGAGGGAGAGAAATCATATTGCAGCGTTCCTTCGCGCAGCGGATATTTTCCTATCAGGGTATCTACAAAAAGGCTTTTACCACCTCCATTGGGACCAACGATAGCAATATGTTCGCCTGCTGCGATGCTTGCCGTAATCGGCTTGGCTAAACGCACAAGCGGGTTGCGTGCTACGCCCCCCGTCATGCTGAATGTATATTGGCTCATTTTCTTCTATTTATACATTATCAATGCAGACTGACCGGGAACAATAACTTCCGTTCCGGATTGTATACCCAATCCGCGGGTATCTATCATTCCATCTTTGCATACGACGGTATATTTGCCGACAGGCACTTCCAGACGTGCAGGAGTGGTACGCGAATTAAAAGCAACAATAATATCCCCCCAACGATCTCCGTTTGCATGATCTTTCAAGCGAAAGGCTATCAGATTCTGCCCTTCAACAGGAAGAAATTCCAAATGCTTCCGAACCATTTCGGCATCTCCCATACGGAAGGCGGGATGAGATTTGCGCAAGTCAATCAACCGTTTATAATAGGTGAAAACATCCGCATTCGTTGTTTTACGTCTCCAATCGATGGCGTTCACAGCGTCCGGGCTTTTATAGCTGTTGTCTATTCCTTGCTTATCGCGCATCACTTCTTCTCCTGCATAGATAAAAGGAATCCCCTGTGAAGTGAAAACTACTGTTTGCGCCAACTTGTCAAGCCGCGCAAGCTGTTCGGGAGTAATGGTGGGCATACTCGCCTTCAGACGGTCGACAAGACACAAACCGTCGTGACAGGAAACATAACTTATCATTTGGGTAGGCTGCTCCGCCCACGGTTCTTTACTGTAATTCACCGAATCGCAATGTACTTGCGGATGAGCTATCGCTCCTACAATGCCGAACTTAACACTCATTTCTCCTCCGGGAACTGCTGCAAGGAAAGCCCCATTGCCCTTTTCCCAGACCGGACCGCATAGCCCGTCGCGCAATTCATCCGAGAAAGCCGCTATGCCGGCCATCCGGGAGATATTACTTTTCATAGCCAGCGAATCCGCCGGATATTGAGGAGTTTCGGCAGCCCATCCTTCTCCATAGAGACAGACAGTAGGATCTACTTTGCTCACAGCTTTGCGAATCTCGTTCATTGTCTCAATGTCGTGAACTCCCATCAAGTCGAAGCGGAAACCGTCAATGTGGTATTCATTCATCCAGTAGAGTACGGATTCTATCATGAATTTACGCATCATGGGACGCTCACTGGCTGTCTCGTTGCCACAACCGGAACCATTAGCCAACGATCCGTCATCCTTCTGCCGATAGAAATATCCGGGAACAGTGCGTTCAAAATTACTTTCGGCGGTATTGAAAGTATGGTTGAAGACCACATCCATTATCACCCGAATGCCGGCTTTATGCAATGCCTGCACCATCTGCTTAAATTCCTTCACACGAGTGGCGGGTTGATAAGGATCGGTGGCATAAGAACCGTCGGGTACGTTATAATTCAGCGGATCATATCCCCAATTATATTGATTCTCGTTCAACTTGGATTCATCAATGGAAGCGTAATCGTAGGAAGGAAGCAGATGCACGTGCGTGATACCCAACTCTTTCAAGTGGTCGATGCCCGTCGGGAGTTTATCCGAATTGGTCGTGCCATGTTCGGTCAAAGCGAGGTACTTACCTTTATTCTTCACGCCCGAAGTAGAGTCTACCGAAAAGTCACGATGGTGCATTTCATAAATAATCATATCCGCCGCAGATTTCAACGGAGGACGACTGTCGCTCTCCCAGCCTTCGGGATTCGTAGCTTTCCAATCGATAATGGCAGCACGTTTCCCGTTCACACCGACGGCGCGGGCATTGATGCCGGGCGTGTCTCCTTGCCATTGATCGTCTATTTTCACGTTGAAAGTATAGAAGCTACCGAGTAGGTCTTTTTTCACTATTGCTGTCCAGGTTCCGTTCTCGCCGGATTCCATTTTCACAGTTTCGTAGGCGTGTCCCCCCTCGCCTGCATCGTATAGCATCAGCCGCACTTCGTCTGCAGTAGGCGACCAAAGTGTAAACTTAGTCTCTTCCGGCGCATATTCCATTTCTGTCAGACTTCCCGTACGAACCGGATATAATTCAAAGGATGTATATTCCTTTTTCGTAGGAGAACAACTCATTAGTGTTGTCAACGTAGTTACTCCCAATACTGCTAAATAATTAGTTCCCATCTTCAATCTCTGTATGATAACAATTGCGCAATTTAGCACAACTTTTATATTCTATCACTTTACTTCACCTTGTCGGGATTCTTTGCTATAAAATCCTTCCAACTGTTATATCCCTTTTCCATGGCGGGTCGTCCCATTTGCAGGTAATGGCAGTAAGCTGCTGCCAGCCCGTCTGTTGCGTCCATAAAGGTAGGCATATCATCTTTGGGGAAACGCAGCATTCGCTGCAACATATCCGCCACTTGTTCTTTCGATGCTTGTCCGTTTCCGGTGATAGCCATCTTTATCTTTAGAGGTGCATATTCGGTAATTGGTATATCCCGACTCAATGCCACTGCCATCGCCACGCCTTGTGCACGTCCCAGTTTCAGCATCGACTGCACGTTTTTGCCGAAGAAAGGGGCTTCGATAGCCAGTTCATCGGGCAGATAACTTTCGATGATGCTTAGCACCCGTTCATGGATATGACGAAGCTTCAAGTAGTGATTGGCAAATTTACGCAGGTCGATAATCCCCATTGCAATCATTTCCGGTTTGGTTCCTTTCACTCGCAGAACGCCGTATCCCATGATTGTGGTGCCGGGGTCAATGCCCAGAATTATCTTTTCTTTTACCGGTTGAATCACTCTATTACCTCCATCAATGTCGGAAATCCGATCACTTTATCTTTAAATATCTTTGTGAGTTCGTCATTCAATTTCGCTCCTTGTTCCAAATGCCAGCGATGCAACAGGCCGCTACTCTCTACCTCCCATTGCAGGGAGTAGGCACTCCCCTCCTCCCGGTGGCTCAGTATGCGGCAGATGCGTGGTGTTTTCAGCGCACCATGCTTCAGAACTTCGGGTATATAACATTCTTTTATCCAAATCAAGAAATTATCGTGAACATCATCGTCCACCTGAAAAGTTGTATTGTAGATTAACATATTCCTTTTTTAATGATTATTTCCGCAAACATAGCAATTATTTCAGAATATTGCATTATATTTGCGCCAACAAAAAGGATTCGTTTACAAACGTTATCATATAAGATTGAAAAGGGGCGTTAGCTCATCTGGCTAGAGTGCGACACTGGCAGTGTCGAGGTGATCGGTTCGAGTCCGATACGCTCCACAAATAGAAAACTACAAGTTTTGCAATTCTCTAAATTTCAATAATTTAGAAAATTTTCTTTTTCTGATACTCCCTCCTTCCCCCCCAACTTTTAGATTTATTAAACATAGGTCAGTTAGCAACTGTTAAAGATTTAAATAGGAAGTCGAAAAAGAAAGAGAGATTTCCCCCTAAAGTTGTTATTAACATAAAAAGCGCCTATCTTTGTAACGGCCGTAACAGTTATAGCCGTAACTAAATAGTCGACTTATGAAATTCTATAATCGGACAAACGAATTAGCAGAACTTAAAAGAATACAGAAGCTCTCCTTCTCTGACCATTCACGCCTGACGGTTGTGACTGGAAGAAGACGCATTGGTAAAACAAGTCTGATCATGAAAGCTGTGGAAGATTCTACTGTTGTCTACTTATTCGTTGGCCGGAAGAATGAGGCTACACTCTGTGCCGAATACATACCATTAATCTCCCAAACACTCAACGTTTATATACCTAACGAAATTAAAACGTTCCGATCGCTATTTCAGTATTTGATGGAGTTGGCAACGAGAATGGAGTTTAACCTTATTATAGATGAATTCCAAGAGTTTTATAACATAAACGAATCCATCTATAGTGATATGCAGAATATTTGGGATCAATACCGCAAGAAATCCCGTATGAATCTGATTGTATCCGGCTCTATTTATTCTTTAATGCAGAAAATATTTCAGAACTCTAAAGAGCCTCTATTTGGTAGGGCTGACAACATAATAAAACTTTCTGCATTCAATTTATCCACCCTGAAAGAGATTATGTACGACTACCGACCGGAACATACGAATGACGATTTGCTGGCTCTCTACACTTTCACCGGAGGAGTGCCCAAATATATAGAACTGTTCTGCGACAACGATTCATTAAGTGTGGACGAAATGATCAGCTTCATGATTCGGGAGAATTCTTCATTCATAGACGAAGGGAAAAACTTGCTGATTGAAGAGTTTGGCAAGAATTACGCAACCTACTTCTCTATCTTAAGTGCTATATCGGGTGGCATCAACACACAGCCCGGGATAGAAGCAGCATTAGGGGAGAAAAGTATCGGAGGGCAAATCAAAAGGTTAATCGAAGACTATAATATTATTACCCGTCAACGACCTATTCTAGCTAAGGAAGGTACACAAGCTGTCAGATACGAGATAACCGACAATTTTATCCGTTTCTGGTTCAACTACTTTGACCGACACCGCTCCATGATTGAAATTAAAAACTATATCGGCCTACAAGGAATAGTAAAATCCGACTATCCGACTTATTCCGGAAAATCCTTAGAAATGTATTTTAAGCAGCAATTTGCAGAAACTTATCAATATCGGACTATCGGTTCATGGTGGGAACTAAAGAATGGAGAAAACGAAATAGATATTGTGGCTTTGAAACTTGAAAAGAATCAGGCTATTGTGGCCGAAGTAAAACGACAAAGGAAAAATTTCAAGCCAGAACTTTTAGCCGCCAAAGTAGAGCATCTAAGAAAAAAGGTGTTACCTAAGTTTGAGATTGAAACAATATGCTTGACACTGGAAGATATGTGATTCATCTTTTTAACGCTTATAGCAAAAGGGATTCTGTTGTGAATGGATACACCTTTATACGCCATCACAGCTGGGAAGCTTATATGAGTCTACGGATTTAGCCCTTCAAATAGAACTTTATTCCCATATACAAAAAAGACCTTTATTCAAGGTCTTCTTTTATCACTTCTTCCATTTCTTTGATACGTTTCTCCCGATCCTCAATAGGACCATCCTTCGTATCATCCTTATACACATTGTCTGCACGATCAGTAATTTCGATTGTCCATTCTTCAAACTCGTTCGTTGCCGGACGGCCATTCGGATCGATATTCTCTTCGGCAATCGCATTGTGCCTGTTAATCATATCATTCATATCTTCTCTATTTTAATTGGTTACGTGTGTATGACAACCAACAAGCACGAAAAGTTCCCGGCGTTAATGTTTTTTGGATAATACACTAATGAAGTATTGCCGCTACTTTACATATTTTTTCAATGCTACGCCTATTACCTCGTATCCTTTTTCATTAGGATGGAGTCCGCCACGGAATAAGGATGAAGAGATTACACCGTCTTTGTCTGTCAGCAAGTGGAAAAGATTGATGTAAGTGCAACTTCCTTCAATGCTTTCACAAAGTTGCCGATTGAGCTGCTGAATACGTTTTTCTAAATTTGTTCTTGGCAAGATTCCCAATACGAACAATTGCGCTTGAGGTTGGCGCACTTTGATAGCTTCCGTAATCTGCAGGATACCGAGAATTATCTCTTCATCAGTGTTAAATAATAGATTATTAGTGCCTATCAACAAGAATATTTTATTTGCTTTAAATCCATCCAGTTCACCATGATAAATGCGCCACAACACATTTTCTATTTTATCCCAACCAAAGCCGAGATTATGGACTATTTTATTTTTGAACAACTTATCCCAAGCCGCTTTCCCATATTGTTGTCCGGCAGCGGGTTCACCTGCCCAATAATGCGTGATAGAGTTGCCTATCATTAATATTTCGGGGGATTCTTGACGATTCAATTTTAAGACTTCTTCATGGCGTCCATACCAATCGTAAGGATCTCTTTGCTGCTTACAAGGTATGCACGTGGAAATGGTTCCAATCTCTTCGTGCAGGATTTCACGTATCTTTTTCAGATAACTCTCCGCATATTGCTGCATTCCCAAGTCCGTGGAGTGAACCCCATCAACCATTCCATCTGCCGGAATACCTATTTCTTCTTTTGTCAGATAGTAAATATTCTCAATTTGTTCTTGTTGCAAAGCATTGTATGCCTCCCGTAGTTCCCTATTAGCCGAGCGATATGATTCTTCTGCGTTTTCGGAAGTGGCGTCGTTGGCATATCCATCATGTTCTACCAGTAAAATAGGCGCTTTGCTGTTTTCACGTAGTTTTCTCACACCTGCCAAAGTGCGGTCGTATATGACCTTTGCTTTTTCTCCCGGCAGATTGGGCATACAGTCAATGATAAACAGTTTAGCATCAATTTCAGATAGCAAGTCGAATAATTCTTTTTCTAATAAGCCATTACCGGAAAATCCCAAATTAACGACAGGATGTTCCGACTTTCGATTTAAGATATTCCCCCATGCCATGCCCGGACGCGACGCACAGGCTCCTTGCGCAATGGAAGTTCCGTAAATGACTATCGGCTTTTCTTGCGATACCGGAAGAAAATGGAACGTGCTATTTTCGGGTACGCCAATCTCCAACCATGATAGGCTGTTATAAAGAGGTAGAAATAATTGGTATTCAAAGCCGTTGGTAGCTTTAGCGGCATAAGAGAGTCCGTCGAAAACATAGGTAATGGTATCTCGCATAGAGTACTTTCCGGCACACCAACGTTCACGACCGTCGTTGTCTGTCGCATATAAATCGATACCTGATACGCCTGTAGCCGGCATATGTGCCATAGATAAAGCACCTTTCACTACATAACGAACCTTTATTTCGGGTGTATTAGAACGGAATGCAATGGATAGCCCTGCGCTCTGGCAAGATAAGTCCCATAAAGGTTTTCTTACTTTTTCTTTAGCCCGCAGCGGGAGCCGGGCATAAGGCGCTATTGGTTCTTCTTGCCACGCTTGTCCGCGGACAACAGGATAATTTGCCTGCAATGGATTGAACCATTTATATTGCGCCTTCAGTGGTACGCACACAAAAATAAGGACAACGAGAAACGACTGAAAATACATTCTGTTCATACGCAATAATTGTTGTGTTCTTCACAAAAGGAGAACTTTTTCATTACATTATTTATTTCCTATTTAACCAATACATAATATGCACGCAATATTCGCAAATAGTCTTGAAATCGGCAAGAAGTTTTCAATTAATATTTTTCTAAGAGGAAACATTATACGCTGGAAAAGAGAGAGCTACTTTTTTATAATCGTATCCATCAGTAGAACAATCATTAATTAAGATTATTTCAAAATCATAATCCGATTTTTCTCGTAGATTTTTCACAGTGTTACACGCACTTCCTCCTTTTCATTTAAAAAAGGAATAATCACGGTTAGTTTTGTATCCATATCTTTTATATTTAGTTATTCAAGGGCTTCAAGACGCATATTATCCAAATCTAACAATACTTTCTTTCCTATGCATTTTAGAAAATTCATTCCTATTGAACCATCAAATATTTGACGTGTGCTAAATATAGGATAAATTATTATATCATGCTTATTTCTACAATGTGCTATAGTCTTTTCGTTAAATGTTACAATAGGATTGTCGGCAGTCAGATATGGTACTGCAATCTTGACGCCATGGGCTGATGCTATATTAAGTATTTTCTTTCCCTTAACATTGTCTATAGGTATGCCCTTTTGATTTTTTTGATAAAATATTGTATCTAATTCAACATAACCTGAAGAACCATTATCCAACAATCCTGTAAAAGGAATCCTATTTATTTTCAGATAAGTATAAAGCGCATTATTATATAGAAACAGGTTATTAACTTTTTGTTCCAAGCTTATATCCTCACGTGGAAAAGATATTTTTTTATCCTCCCAATTTATTTTTATTTTACCAATCAACAACATAGACGGTAAGCCTATTATAGGATTTTCAAAATATTCATTTCCAATTTCAAATCGTTTCATCATAGATGAATCATTTCTTATGGAATCAGGCAAACATGAAGCTAAATCAAAATCATAGATTATAACAGGAATGTTATAAAGCGTAATATTCCCTATTTCTATAGAATCAATGATGTTTTTTTGCCCCATCATTTCCACTCCATTTAGCATTCCTTTTGTGTCTTCTTTTAACCTTATACCAACATCTTTAGCTGTCTTTTTTTTCATTATTATATAAGAACTATTACCTGTATCAAAAATTACCCTTTTAGAAACACCGTTTAATTTTGCTTCAAATCCAAGCATTATACTGTCTTCTATATTTATACTTGTAGGTGTCGTATTCCTTTTCATCTTGATTGAAGGTTGACTTGAAACCTCTTTAAAATAATTGAATGATTCTTTAAGATTTTTTTTTCGCAACACAAGTTCTTCCTTATCAATATTATATGGATTTTTCCGCAAATGCTTCTTAGCTAGCTTGTAAATTTCAATCACTTTATTATATTTTCCAAGATTACGATATGTATTAAATAATATTGAATAAATATCAATAGTTTCACTTCCAAATAAGCCAGGATATTGTTTTAATGTTCTTTCCATTTCAACAACAGCAGCTTCTCTTTTATTTTCAGCCTCAGCCATTCGAAATTTGTAGTATGAATCAATTTTTGGAGGTATAGAATCACAAATTTCATTGTATAACTCCTTCACTTCAAAATATCGACCGCTGTTTAATAAATGGGTTAACCTACCAACCCTAGAACTTTGGCTATAAGCTCCACTATTTACTAAGAAAATGACTACTATAGCAACCAACCTTTTTAACTTATCAATATTCATAGATACAAGATTTAATTAATGAGAAATTTTCAATCTACACCAAAAGTTATACTAAGATTAACTATTTACAATCTCACCTTTGAATATAAATACACATCAAAGCTTTCTATCCCCACATTCGGTATCATATATATAACATTCATTAACTATTAAATATTTCAAAAGCCATACAGCATAATATGAGAACAGATAGAGAAATAAACTTAGTCGTCTGCGAGGAATATCAATATAATATTTACATCATTAAGAAATAACCCAATATATGCATATTTGAAAAACACGTATATTCTTTATTATTTTATCTCTGTATTACAGTAATCGCCCCGTTCGGCACCGAGAAACGAGTCGTTTCTCGGTGCCGAACGGGGCGATTCATTTAAAGAAACACTCGCTTGGTTTTAAAGAAAAATCATCTATCTATAACTAGCAGTATATCAAGCTCTTACAAAAGTCAAATTAGGCAATAACTTTCATTTGCATATTTTCCAACAAACAAGTTGTATTTCATAGCCACAACTACATATCCAGATAGAAATTATTTATACAATTCAGCCATAAGTAGTGATAAGTTTCGCCCAATCTTGACCTCTTTTAGTTATTCAACTGCTTCAAGACGTTTATTATCTAAATCCAGCAACACCTTTTTGCCGATTCTTTTAAAGAAATCGTAACCCAATACTCCATCAAGAAATTCTACCGGCCAGATAGACTGCATAGAGTATATTTTTAAAGGATCATCATTTTCTGAAGGAGGTAAGATGCATTTATTATTTAAAGTTATGGTTGTTAATTCTGGAATTTCGTAAGGAATATCCACCCATGCACAATGAATCATGACGAAATTATACGGACTCTTTTCTGCTATAGTGTCTATAGGTATATCATTTTTGAATTTCTCATAAAACACAGTATCAATATCAATAGCTCCATCAGATCCTGTATCAAGTAAACCCGTGAATGGTACATTGTTTATTTTTGCTTGGGTATACACTTTATTATTTCGGAAAAACAAATTAGGTTCCTTGGTCATTTCAGAGGTATCATGCAAGTCCGGGAAATACAATTTATTATTTTCATAATCTATCATGAATTTACCAATCATTTGCATCACTGGCAAGCCAATTATTGGAACACTCATCATATTCTTTACAGAATCAACTTTTGCCATCTTTATCGAATCAGTCTTAATCGAATCCGGCAAATATTGAGTTATATCATTATCCACTAATTGGATTGGGACATTGTACAATAGTATGTTACCTATTTCAATTGAGTCCATTATAATTTCATAGGATGGCATTTGCTCATTATTAATAGTTTCATATACTATTTTAGACGCATCACATTTAATGCCCATTTTCTCAGCATAATGTAGATTCATCACACAATTACATTCAACTCCTGTATCGAAAATAGTTTTGTGCTTTATTCCATTGAAGTTAGCATCAAACCTGAATTTATCTTCCCCTATAATATCCAGCGGTTGATCTATAGCTTTACGTTTCAATTTTATCGGGGGATAACTCATCAACTTTTTATAATACACAAGTCGCTTTTCAACATAATTTCTACATTCTTCTATATCCTTTTCGGCAATATCGTATGGATTGTCTTCCAAATGTTCTATTAAGCGTTTATAAGTATACATTCCTTTTTCATTGTCACCGAGAAGGAAATATAAATTAAATAATTCCACATAAACATTTATGGCCTGATTACCGATATACTCAGGATAATATTCAAGCAATTCTTCCAGACAGTGGGCGACACTGTCTTTTTGATCCATAAATGAAAACATACGGTATTTATAAGATAAGGCTTCATCAAAATCAAGGGTTTGATGTATCTCGTCATACAACTCTTTCGATTCAAAATATCGACCTTCATTCAATAAGTTTCGGAGCTTTTCAACTTTGTTCTCTTGCCCATACACTGAGAGAAAGATGAGCGTAAAAAACATTATAGAGAAATATCTGTAATAATTCATAGCTTTAATATATTATTTTAGTTCACAGATTATTTTATTTCAAGTCGCATATTATCAAAATCCAACAGAACTTTCTTTCCCAATCTTTTAAACCAATGATATCCAATAATCCCATCGAAATATTCAAAATCCATAATAGAAGACAGAGAATGTATCATTATTGATCTCTTAGTAAATACCCGCATTACTCTATCTTCAAATTTTATTATCGGATTGTAAGGAATCGTATATGATATACTATTAGAATCCTGCTCAGACGCATTGATATAACAAGGGAGTAAAGCTATAACAGTATCTAACTTGATATCATTTTTGTTTTTTTCATAGTAGGCTGTATCTATTCCCATAAAAGCCTCTGCCCCTGTAGTCAAACAGCACGTAAATTCATTCTCATTTATTTTAAGATGTGTATACAAGAAACCATGATGAATAAAAAGATTTGGTTCTTTTGAGAAATTTGTAGTATCATTGCAGACAGGAAAAGTTATTTTCTTATTTTCATTATCCACTAATAGCTTTCCAATTAATTGCATCAATGGTAATCCCAGTGTGATGGGAGCTGTAAGACATACAGAAGAAGAATCTGAAAAAGAAGGTTCAACTTCAACAGGTATATTATAAAATGTAATATTTCCTATTTCTATTGAATCCATAATAGCTTTATATGTAGAATCAAGAGTATCGCACTTCACGTATTCTATACTAAAATCCAAATAATTTTAGATTTTTTTGCTTTATCCAGGTGCAAACTGTTTTTCCAGTCGATTCCTGTAAAATTTGTATGTTTCAGGGTCATATTTCACTTTCTTTTTTACCAATGCAACGATAATTCTCAGAAGTTTGTTCTTG
>NZ_URFY01000023.1 GCF_900547205.1 uncultured Bacteroides sp. | reverse complement strand
TGCGGCACACAGCGCAGCCATTAGCATATTGGCACATTAGCACATTGATAAATTGTTCAACTCCGCACAGTATTGAGCTAACTGAATACATCAGTAGTATCTCAAAACTTCCCTCTTTGGGGAAGGAGAATGGTATCCGAAGGGTAGGGTGATAAAAAGCAAAATGAAAATGAATGAATATATTCCATAAATTGTTTACCTTTGCATAGCTAACTAAATAATAACTAATTAAAAGAATGTCACTTTATGAAACACATTTCTACTATCCTCTGCTCAAAAAGCTGGAATATATTCTTGTTTTTATGTATTTCTCTTTCTTTATTTGCGCAAAAAGAGTATAAGATTGATCAGGTGTCTGCCATCAATGTGGGCGACGGCAGAATCTTGTTCCGAGATTTAAAGACGGAAGCACCTTTAAATGGTGAACATCGCATTATTGATGGATACCATTCAGCTTATGTGCTGGCTTCTTTCAAAGATGGCTTTTATGAGGGAAATTATAAGGAATATCTGGATAATATTCTTGTGACCGATGGCAGTTATAAAGAAGGAAGAAAGAATGGATTATTCAAAATTCACTCCAAGTTTGACGGTAAACTGAAAGAAGAGAAGTCTTATAAAGAAGGCAAACTGGACGGTACGTGCAAAACCTTCTTTAATACCGGAAAAGTAGAAACAGAGAAGAGCTACCGGATGGGGAAAGAGAATGGAAGGCATTTATCGTATGAGTTTGACGGCACGCTGCGCATGGATCATAATTATAAGGATGGCAAACAAGTAGGCAAGCAATACACTTTTATAAAAGGTACCCGCGAATTTTATGAAACCGTTTATTATAATGAAGAGGGTTTAAAGGATGGAGAGTATTCAGCCATGTTTACGTTCGGTGCTCCCTACGAACTGGGTAGCTATAAGAATGGACAGAAAAACGGGAAATGGACAAAATTTGCCGAGAGTGGCGATACACTTCTTATTGAAACTTACCTGAATGGAAAAGAAGACGGATTACACGTTTCATTCAATACTTCTACTGGAACACGGGAGAGAGAATATTATATGAAGAATGACCGCAAAGATGGATTGTATCGTGAGTATAATCCGTCGAATGGAGAAGTGAAATACGAAGCAACGTACAAACTCGGAAGATTGCACGGGAAAGAACGGCGCTTGATAGTAAGCAATCGTTTCGATTATTGGGAAATGACTACATATGAGAACGGACGTCAAAATGGTCCTTATGAAGCCCGTTATGTGAAGAATGATAAGCTGAAGGAATGCGGAGAATATAAAAACGGACGTCGCATTGGTCGCTGGAAACGTTATGATGTTGATGGCAAACTGGAAAAGGAATGGGAGGAAAATTAAATAGCAAAGCAAAGGTACGGATATAAAGAAGGAGCAACGTCTTGCTCCAACCTTTGTTTGCCTTAAATCTAATACTATGAAAAACACTGTACAAAGATACGGACGTCTGTGAAATCTGCAAATTCCTGGTGGTGAACGCTAACAATGAAGGGAAAAGAATTTGGATTACAGAAAGAAAGACGAAAGAATGAAAATAATTAAAACGATGAAATATACGAATTGGATAGTACTATTTTGTCTTCTTGTAATAGTTGGCTGTCAGCAGGATGTTCCTCGTTTCCGTATTGGAGTGGCACAATGCAGCGACGATTCTTGGCGTCATAAGATGAATGACGAGATTCTTCGCGAAGCAATGTTTTATGATGGAGTGTCGGTCGAGATTCGTTCTGCAGGAGATGATAATAAACAGCAGGCGGAGGATGTGAACTATTTTATTGATAAGGGAGTAGACTTACTAATCATTTCGGCCAATGAAGCAGCTCCGATGACTCCGATAGTGGAGGAAGCCTATCAAAAAGGAATACCCGTTATTCTGGTCGACCGGAAGATTCTTTCTGATAAATATACCGCCTATATAAGTGCTGATAATTACGAGATTGGTCGTGCTGTTGGAAACTATATTGCTTCCCGTCTGAAGGGAAAAGGGAATATCGTAGAATTGACCGGATTAAGCGGTTCAACTCCCGCTATGGAACGACATCAAGGTTTTATGGCGGCTATCACTCGCTTTCCGGAACTTAAGTTGATTGACAAAGCAGATGCTGCATGGGAACGGGAACCGGCTGAACAGGAAATGGATAGTATGCTTCGCCGCCATCCAAAGATTGACGCTGTATATGCACACAATGACCGTATAGCTCCGGGGGCATATCAGGCAGCAAAAAAGGCTGGGCGTGAAAAGGAAATGATATTTGTCGGTATCGATGCACTGCCCGGCAAAGGAAACGGGCTGGAACTTGTTCTTGATAGTGTGCTGGATGCTACTTTTATCTATCCCACCAATGGCGACAAAGTGATGCAACTCGCAATGAATATTCTCGAAAAGAAACTCTTTCCCAGAGAAACCGTAATGAATACAGCCGTCGTAGATGGTACGAATGCACACGTGATGCAACTCCAGACTGCACATATCTCCGAACTGGATCAAAAGATTGAAACACTGAATGGACGAATCGGCGGATATCTGTCGAGGGTGGCTACACAGCAGGTCGTTTTGTATGGAGGTCTGGTAGCTCTACTGCTGGTGGGCGGATTGTTATTAATCGTTTATAAATCACTCCGCTCCAAAAACCGCCTGAACAAAGAACTCTCCGAACAAAAGAGGCAACTTGAAGAACAGCGCGATAAATTGGAAGAGCAACGCGACCAGTTAATACAACTTTCGCACCAATTGGAAGAAGCCACACACGCCAAACTTGTCTTTTTCACGAATATATCTCATGACTTCCGCACTCCTTTGACATTGGTTGCCGATCCGGTGGACCAACTATTGGCCGATAAAACACTGAGCAGTGACCAGCATCGTATGTTAATGCTGGTTCAGCGAAATGTTAATATTCTCTTGCGTCTTGTCAACCAGATTCTCGATTTCCGTAAACACGAGAATGGAAAGATGGAATATACTCCTGTTCCGATAGATATTCTTTCTTCTTTTGAAGGTTGGAATGAATCTTTCCAAGCAGCTGCCCGAAAGAAGCATATTCATTTCTCGTTTGATAATATGCCCGATACAGATTATCATACATTGGCGGATATAGAGAAATTGGAACGTATTTATTTCAATCTTCTGTCCAATGCTTTTAAGTTTACTCCTGAAAATGGAAAAATAGCAGTCCGCTTGTCTACTTTGATGAATGAAGATAAAAGATGGATTCGTTTTACGGTAGCCAATACTGGCTCGATGATTTCTGCCGAACATATCCGAAATATTTTCGACCGTTTCTACAAGATAGATATGCATCATGCTGGGTCGGGGATAGGACTGGCTTTGGTGAAAGCGTTTGTGGAGATGCACGGAGGTAGCATCACAGTGGAAAGTGATGAAAAACAGGGAACTATCTTTACTGTTGATTTGCCTATACAGACTTGTGGAACAGCTACTTTCGATGCCGAAGAGGATTCCACGCCTGCTTCTGTAACCGCTACCCTTACTAATGATGCTTCGCAAATTGAAGAAGAAGAGGAATTGGAAAAGAATTACGATTCTTCTAAACCCTCTGTACTTGTTATTGACGATAATGTAGATATTCGTTCGTATGTGCACGGATTGCTTCATAATGATTATACGGTAATTGAAGCTGCGGATGGTTCGGAAGGTATCCGTAAAGCTATGAAGTACGTTCCTGATTTGATAATATCCGATGTGATGATGCCGGGAATCGACGGTATCGAATGTTGTCGCCGATTGAAGTCTGAATTGCAAACCTGCCATATACCTGTTATTCTTCTAACTGCCTGTTCGCTGGACGAACAACGGATACAAGGTTATGACGGCGGTGCGGATTCTTATATCTCCAAACCTTTTAGTTCGCAATTGTTGCTGGCACGAGTTCGCAATCTGATAGATTCGCATCGTCGGCTGAAACAGTTCTTTGGTGACGGGCAGACGCTGGCTAAAGAAGATGTTTGCGATATGGACAAAGATTTCGTAGAAAAGTTCAAATCCCTTATCGAAACTAAAATGGGAGACTCCAGCCTGAATGTGGAGGATTTAGGGAAGGACATGGGATTGAGCCGCGTGCAGCTTTATCGCAAACTTAAATCACTAACCAACTATTCTCCGAATGAATTGCTTCGCATAGCCCGTCTGAAGAGAGCAGCGTCCTTGCTTGCTTCATCTGATTTGACAGTGGCGGAGATTGGTTATGAAGTTGGCTTTAGTTCACCGTCCTACTTTACAAAATGTTATAAGGAGCAGTTTGGCGAGAGCCCGACGGATTTCTTGAAGAGAAAAGGGTGATATAAAAGGAGGGGAGAAGGTGTATTTTGTATTTATTCTCCATATTATAGTATTGATATATGAGATTGGCAAGATTGGACAATGTAGGGATATTAATAAGTTGTACTTTTGCTTGAAGTGCAATAAATGAGTTTTATAAATCAATAAAATAGATAGGATATGGCAGAAAAATATGAGTGGAAAAAGGCGGAGAAATCTATCTACACCCTAGGAAAACAACCCCTATTAGTTGATATTCCCACATTTAAGTTCTTCACTTTAGCAGGTGTGGGAGATCCGAATGATGCGTTCTTTGCAGAACATATTCAATGTCTTTTTTCATTATCTTATGCGTTGAAGATGCAATGGAAAAAAGAAACCGGTTTTGATTATGCCGTTTATCCGTTGGAAGGTGTTTGGGCTTTGCCGGCATCCGAATGTCCGGATAATGAGGGCTTAAATAAGAAAAGCCTAATCTATACACTGATGGTTAGGCAGCCTGATTTTGTTTCAGAAGAATATGCTACTGATATAATCGAGAAAGTAAAGATTAAAAAGCCGCATCCTTTGTTGGCTAATGCGAAGTTTGAAGCTATTTCAGAGGGATTGTGTGTGCAGATGCTCCATCAGGGCAGCTACGATAACGAAGCGACGTCGTTTGCTGAAATGGATGCTTTTGCCCGGAATAATAATCTTTTTAGAACGACTAAAGTGCACCGTGAGATTTACTTGTCCGATGCTCGAAAAGTACAGGCCGATAAACTGAAAACAATATTGCGCTTTCAAGTGAATAGTCTTTAGTTTTGAGGGTTAAAAGAAGTAAGCTATGGAAGATTATAAAGTCAATAAAGGGAAGTTTTCCGAGTCATTTTGTAGAGAAGTCTATGAAGTAGTATCCCAACTACCGCGAGGTAAAGTCGCTACTTATGGAGGAATTGCCGCTTTATTGGGCTTGCCTCAATGTTCCCGTATGGTGGGACGTGCCTTAAAAGAAGTCCCGAATGAACTTTCAATTCCATGTCATCGCGTTGTAAACTCTTCCGGGCGACTTGTTCCCAGTTGGGAAGAACAAAAGCAATTATTATTGGAAGAAGGAGTCACTTTTAAGCAGAATGGATGTGTTGACTTAAAGAAACACCTTTATAGGTATAAATAAAAAATGGAGGTCATGCCAGCGGCAGACCTCCATTCTTTATTTATCAGCGTGTGATTAATTATTCAGCACCCCAGTTTTCTTTAGCCAAACGTTTGTAGCTGTTGTAACGCCATTTAGCGTTAGCTTCGGCAGCTTGGAACAGTTCTTCGGCTTCGTTAGGATATTGTTTCATTACAGAAGCGTAACGAACTTCACCCTTCAAGAAACCTTGGAAATCTTCCCAGTTCGGTTCTTTGCTATCCAATTGGAATGGGTTCTTGCCTTCTTCTTCCAAAGCAGGGTTGTAACGCCACAAGTGCCAGTAACCGCACTTAACAGCCTTTTCTTCCTCTTCCTGGCTCTTGCCCATACCGGCTTTCAGACCGTGGTTGATACACGGAGCGTAAGCGATAATCAAAGATGGTCCAGGATATGCTTCTGCTTCGCGGATAGCTTTCAAAGTCTGAGCTTGGTCAGCACCCATAGCAATCTGAGCAACATATACATAACCGTAAGTAGTAGCCATCAGACCGAGGTCTTTCTTGCGTACGCGCTTACCTGCGGCAGCAAACTTAGCGATAGCGCCTACCGGAGTAGCCTTAGAAGACTGACCACCTGTGTTGGAGTAAACCTCAGTATCCAGAACAAGGATGTTAACGTCCTTACCGGAAGCGATTACATGGTCAAGACCACCGTAACCGATGTCGTAAGAAGCACCGTCACCACCAATGATCCACTGGCTGCGTTTTACAAGATATTGTTGCAGGTCAGCGATTTGTTTGCAGTGGTTGCATTTATCTTTGTTAGCTTCAACAACCGGGATAATTTTAGCTGCCAGTTCCTTAGTCTTGTCAGCATCCAACATGTTGTTAATCCATTCGGCGAACAGTTCTTTCACGTCAGCAGGAGTGCAGTCTGCAGCAATTGCTTCGTTCATAACTTTCACGATACGTGCACGCATCTTCTCGTTAGCCAATTCCATACCCAGACCAAATTCGCAGAAGTCTTCGAACAGTGAGTTAGCCCAAGCAGGACCGTGTCCGTTTTCGTTCGTTGTATAAGGAGTAGAAGGAACTGAACCAGAGTAGATAGAAGAACATCCGGTAGCGTTAGCAACCATTTCACGGTCACCGAACAACTGAGAAATCAGTTTCACATACGGAGTTTCACCACAACCGGAGCAAGCGCCTGAGAACTCGAACAACGGAGTAGCGAACTGAGAGTTCTTCACGTTAGCCTTGATGTCAACCAGGTGTTGTTTAGTCTTCACGTTTTCAGCACAGTAAGTCCAGTTGTCAGCCTGAGCCAATTGGCTTTCGAGGTGTTTCATAGTCAACGCCTTGCCACCCTTCTTCGGATTACCCGGACAGATGTCGGCACAGTTACCGCAACCCAGACAGTCGAGAACGTCCACCTGAATACGGAATGTCATACCGTCGAATGCTTTACCTACCGCTTTCAGTTGTTCGAACTGAGCACCCTTCTGCTCTTCAGCATCGAGTACGAACGGACGGATAGAAGCGTGAGGACAAACGTATGCACACTTGTTACACTGGATACAGTTTTCAGCATTCCATTCGGGAACAAATGCAGCAACACCACGTTTTTCGTATTTAGAAGTACCTTGATACCAAGTACCGTCTTCGATGCCCTTGAATGCAGATACAGGCAACAAGTCACCATCCTGAGCATTGATCGGACGAACTACTTCGTTGATGAATGCAGGGTCGTTGTTTTCTGCTTTTGCGTCGTCCGGCAGGTTAGCCCAGCTAGGATCAACAGGCAGCATCTTATATTCACCACCGCGGTCAACAGCAGCATAGTTCTTGTTTACAACGTCTTCACCCTTCTTACCGTAAGACTTAACGATGAATTTCTTCATCTGTTCAACAGCCTGGTCTACAGGGATAACGCCTGTGATACGGAAGAATGCAGACTGGAGGATCGTATTGGTACGGTTGCCCAAACCAATTTCCATTGCAATCTGAGTTGCGTTGATATAGTAAACAGAGATATTATTCTGTGCGAAGTATTTCTTCACTTTGTTAGGCAGGTTCTTAGCCAGTTCGTCGCCTTCCCAGATAGTGTTCAGCAAGAAAGAACCGTTCTTACGCAAACCACGGGTTACGTCGTACATATGCAGGTAAGCCTGAACGTGGCAAGCCACGAAGTTCGGAGTGTTCACCAAATAAGTAGAACGGATCGGAGTATCACCGAAACGGAGGTGAGAGCAAGTGAAACCACCTGATTTCTTAGAGTCGTAAGAGAAGTAAGCCTGACAGTGTTTATTAGTATTATCACCAATAATCTTCACAGAGTTTTTGTTGGCACCTACCGTACCGTCAGCACCCAAACCGTAGAATTTAGCTTCGAACATACCTTCACCGCCCAAAGCGATTTCTTCTTTCTGAGGAAGAGAAGTGAAAGTAACGTCGTCTACGATGCCGATAGTGAAGTGGTTCTTCGGCATTGGCATAGCCAGGTTTTCGAATACTGAAAGGATTTGAGCAGGAGTAGTGTCCTTAGAACCCAATCCGTAACGACCGCCAACGATAACCGGAGCATTTTCTGCACCGTAGAAGCAGTCTTTAACGTCAAGATACAAAGGTTCGCCGTTAGCGCCCGGTTCTTTCGTACGGTCAAGCACTGCGATAGTCTTAACAGTCTTAGGCATAGCAGCCAGGAAGTGTTTAGCAGAGAACGGACGGTACAAGTGTACGGCAACCATACCCACCTTTTCACCGTTAGCTACCAAGTGGTCGATAGCTTCGCGGGCAGCTTCTGTTACAGAACCCATTGCGATAATCACGCGTTCTGCATCTTCTGCTCCGTAGTAATCGAACAAACCGTATTTACGACCTGTAAGTTTGGAAATTTCATTCATGTACTCTTCTACGATAGCAGGAACTGCTTCATAGTAGTTATTGCATGATTCACGATGTTGGAAGAAGTGGTCGGGGTTTTCAGCCATACCACGGGCAACCGGACTCATCGGATTCAGTGCGCGGGCACGGAATTCAGCCAAAGCTTCCTGGTCAATCAGCGGAGCAAGGTCTTCGTTTTCCAACATTTCGATCTTCTGGATTTCGTGAGAAGTACGGAAACCATCGAAGAAGTTCATGAAAGGAACGCGTGATTTGATAGTAGCCAAGTGAGCAACACCGGCCAAATCCATAACTTCCTGTACAGAACCTTCTGCCAACATGGCGAAGCCAGTCTGACGAGCTGACATAACGTCTTGGTGGTCACCGAAGATACACAATGCGTGAGAAGCCAATGTACGAGCAGATACATGGAATACGCAAGGCAAGAATTCACCGGCAATCTTGTACATATTAGGGATCATCAGGAGAAGACCCTGAGAAGCAGTGTAAGTAGAAGTCAACGCGCCAGCCTGAAGAGAACCGTGAACTGCACCGGCAGCACCGCCTTCAGATTGCATTTCCTGTACCAATACTGTTTCGCCAAAGATGTTCTTACGTCCTGCGGCAGCCCATTCGTCTACGTACTCAGCCATAGTCGAAGAAGGGGTGATGGGGTAGATTGCTGCTACTTCAGAGAACATATACGAGATATGTGCCGCAGCCTGGTTACCATCACAAGTGATGAATTTCTTCTGTTTAGTCATAACCAAATTAAATATTTAAGTAAATAAATCATTTCAAAAAAGGAATGGAAAGCGGATATTTCCATGTTTGTCCGTTGAGCCCCTTGATACCCCCGATAATGGGGAAGGCCAGAAACAAAATGCCAATAATTATTGTGACTGGTAAAATCCAGAATACACTTCCGACGACACCATAAGTACCTATGCTTCCTCCCGATAGAATGGCAACGGGAATACTGGCACAGATGGCTATTACAAGTAAGATTCCGAAGATAAACCAACTGATGTACCAGTTCAGAATATAGCACCCTTGTTTTCTAACATTCTCCGAGGCGTCTTTTCCCATAATCCACAATATGATTGGGATAATCCATCCTACGTAGGGCACAAGCATCAAAAAATTCATTAAAGCCAGATAAGAACTTTCCTGCAAACCCATCGGGAGCGGCTGAACGGGACGGACATTATCTGCCGCATCTTCTTTTTCTTCTTCATCAAAAAGCTTCTGCTTTTCGCGTTCAAACTCTTCGTCGGTCAGTGCTCCGGAGAGGCGTAGTTTGTTCAATTCATCTAACTTCCTGTAATCCATAATCGTATTTTTAGTATAAGAAGCCGAACATCCAGAGAGGTATCTGGTTGCCCCGACCTATTTCAGCTTTTTGCAACGCGTACGTCACGTTGGGGTTATTCTTTATTTTGGTACCTTCCGGGCAAATCTTAAACGGCATCACTTCATCAACCATAAAAGAGACGTTTTTATCTCCTTTATGTACCCTATGATCTTTCCATAAAGAGTTGGCAAAGAAAGTTTCGAGCACATCCTGTTCTTCCACTTTTACCGGATAGATGGAATACATCAGATTGGAGTTGTGCATCATAATCTTGGAAGGTTTCTTCGGAAATTCTTCTCCTTCCGGATAAACAAGATTAATGAGTCGCGCATCAGCCAGATACTTGATATAATTCATTACCGTTGCCCGTGAAGTCTGTATGTCGCTAGCCAGTTGGCTTACGTTTGGAGCCTTCGGACCATCTACAGCGAGCAAATATAGTAATTTTTTTATCTTTGAAAGATATTTCAGTTCAATTTGTTTGATAATCAGGATATCTACTTCCACCATCATGTTCATTGTCTTCAGTAAGTTCTCCGAAAAGTTACGCTTTTCGAGGAAGAACGGATAGAAACCATGGTGCAGATAATCCTGAAAGTAATCCAGCGGACGTACTTTCGACAGTACTCCTTTGGCAATTTGTTCGTGGGTGCTGAGGATTTCTTCAAGGCTATAGGCGCGGAACTTCATTCCTGTATGCAGATTCAGGAACTCACGGAATGAGAATCCGCGAAGATTATAACTTTTTGCTATGTCGCGCAATTCGAGATTTTCCTCTTTCAAGCGCATCACAGACGAACCGGTAAACACAATTTTCAGATTAGGAAAACGATCGTAGCACATACGCAGTTCTTTGCTCCATTCGGGATGCTTGAATACTTGGTCGATCAGTAACACCTTTCCACCACGTTTCTGAAATTCGTTGGCGAAATCTACAAGGCTGTGTCCCGAGAAATAGAAGTTGTTCATATTGATGAACAAACAGGAACGGTCGGTCCCGAATTTCTCTTTGGCATATTGGAGAAGAAAGGTGGTTTTTCCAACGCCACGTGTTCCTTTAATACCAATCAGGCGGTCGCTCCAGTCGATCTCGTCCATAAGATCGCGGCGAACGGGGGCATTGGTGTGCTCTACAAGGTAAGCGTGTGTGCGATAGAATGATTCCATTTCTGTTCTTTGGTTTTCGGGTGGCAAATATAGTGTTTTTTTTAGGAATTGCAAAGTGGAGATGGCAAATTTGTGCTTTTAATTACAACTTTCTCTTTTGAGTAGCTCTTCTTGATTATTTCCTGTATATATTTGCAGCGTAAAGTAATGAAACCGTTTTAAGATGACAAAAAGGACTCTTTATATATTCAATCCCGAACACGATTTGGCGTTGGCTAGCGGCGAAACAAACTATATGGCTCCGGCTTCCGCACGACGGATGGCGGCTGATTTGGCAATGCTTCCGGTGTGGTATGCGGATAATGGAAGTGCGGTTTTGGCATCTTTTGCCTATAATCTCGACTATTTGCGAAAGATGCAGGAACTGTTGGGGCTTCCGGTTCATTTAATAACGGAACCGGAGCTTGCTGCTGAAACGGATTGGGATATTCGCCCTTGGGGCTGGGATGTAGCTGTTCGTAAGCGTCTGTTAGGGCTGGGGATAAAGGACCGGAATCTTCCCACGACGGAACAATTACAAGCATTACGTACCGGTTCTCATCGTTTATCTGCGGTTGAATTGCTGCCATGCTTGCAGTTAGGTGTATACTTTTGCGGTGAATCCTTTTATCTGACTCTTCCCCAAGAGTGGCAGCAGTTTGTCGAATCGCACGACAGCTGCTTGTTGAAAGCTCCTTTATCCGGCAGCGGAAAAGGACTGAATTGGTGTAAAGGTGTTTATACTCAGTCAATTTCGGGTTGGTGCGCGCGTATTGGCAGCCGGCAAGGTGGAGTTGTGGGAGAGCCTATCTATAATAAGGTGGAAGATTTTGCAATGGAGTTTTATTCATTGGGAGACGGGCAAGTCCGTTTTGCCGGATATTCGCACTTCCGTACGGGTGGGAGCGGGGCGTATGAAAGTAATTTGCTCGCTTCGGATGCAGATATCGAACATAATCTTTCCGTTTACATACCTTTGGAAGAATTGCTTCGATTGCGTACCGCTCTCGAACATGAATTATCTTTGAGGTTCGGATCTTTCTATATCGGCTATTTGGGAGTAGATATGATGATATGTCATTTTCCCGAATCGCCCGTTTATCGTATTCATCCTTGCGTTGAAATAAACTTGCGAATGAATATGGGTGTAGTGGCGCGTCAATTATACGATCGACATGTGCATCCCGGGGCGACAGGAAGTTTCCAAATAACCTATCATCCTTCGGTTGGGGAAGCTTGGAAGGAACATACAAATATATTGGCTGCTAATCCGTTGACAGTGAAAGCAGGAAGGATACTGTCAGGGTATTTGCCATTAGTGCCTGTGCATAAGAAAAGTTGTTATCGGGCATGGGTTCTTATTACATCTAAATGACTGGGTTCTTATTACGTTATAATTAAGTTCACTCTTGCACCGCCGCACTCTCATTCCCATAACGGTCGATAGCTGTGACCGCAAAATGCTTCTTTGCATTCCAAGGAAGGATAGGGGCATAGATAAACTTGGTTTCCCTTATGCTTTGCGCAATGATATTTTCAGGTCGGTTGGTGTCTACCGGATATTCATCGGATGCATAGATTACATACATCGGTTTGTTCCGTTGGTCATTGTCGGTAGCTTCTTGCCAAGTCAATTCGGTATATCCATTGTCGATGGAAGTTGCTTTCAATCCGGTGGGAGCACTGGGTGGAACACTGTCCAGCCATGGCATAGGGGGTTGTAAAGTCGGATAGGCATAGAAATTTTCAATTAATTCGTCATATATGCCTTGCGTGTTCTCCATCAGATACTTCACCCGATAGTGACCTTCGCCGGCCAACTTGTGGTTGCGGATGAAGTGAATCTGTCGATCAATCTCATCCCGTGTCCATTTCCCTTCGTCGGGATGAAGGAAATAAATCCCGAGTCCCGGAATCACTTGTCGGCCGTTGCTCTGTTCCTGCCAGTCGAGCGCAAAGGGATAGAAGTTGTTTCCTTGGAAATACATCATCGGATAAATCTGATCCATAATGCCTTCGCCCAGCCAACCTTGTGCATCCTGATAGACTGTGAAGAAAGCATTCCATCCGCGAGAAGGGTAGCGTGAAGTATCCCGATATTTCCCCACAGGACAAGTGCTGACTTTCACCCAAGGCTTCATTGCTTTTACACCTTTATATATATAGCGCGCGATTTCGGAGATATTATCCCGTCGCCATTGGTCCAGCGTGCGGCCTTTGCCATATTTGCGGAAATCATATTTATCAGGAAAGCGGGGAGCGTTTTCAGGATAGCGCAGATAGTCGAAATGCACTCCGTCCACGTCATAGCGGCTTACGACTTCTCTCACCATTTTCATCAGATATTCTTTCGTAGCAGGATGCCCCGGATTAAGAAAATATTCGTTCTTGTAAGGCACACAAATATCCTTCATTCGTTTGGTGACCGACTGCTTTCCGAGCGAAGCTACATGCTTCTTGTTGCCCAGTGGAATACTCACCATCCAGGCATGGCATTCCATCCCTCGTTTGTGACATTCTGCAATAGCAAATGCCAGTGGGTCGTAGCCAGGATTTCCTCCAGTCTTTCCGGTCAGGATAGAATTGAAAGGCTCTATGGCAGAGGGATACAATACATCCCCGCGGGTGCGTGTCTGAAATAAGACGGTATTGAAGTTGGCTGCTCTAAGTTTATCAAGGATGTCTACGAGTTCTTCCTTTTGTTTACGGATGGTCTGGGGATTCGTGGCGCGAGTACGAGGCCAGTCTAGCCCGTATACAGCCGTGACCCATGCAGCACGCACTTCTTGCTTGGGCTGTGCAGTCATCTTGAGGAAAGGAAACAAAAGTGAAAGAATGAGAATAGTTCGAAGCATATTCTTTGTTTTTTGTTTTAATTCCCTGCAAAGTTAGTGAAAATGTCGTTAATATTGGGCTGTTTCGTGAGATTATGTTACATTTGCGTGAATTAAAAAGCGACATACCATGATTACATTTACCTTGTGCTTGCTGGTGCTGATAGCAGGCTATTTTTCATATGGGCGACTGTTGGAACGCGTCTTTGGTCCCGATGACCGTCGGACACCGGCTCTTACCAAAGCAGATGGAGTGGATTATATTCCCCTGCCCACTTGGAAAATCTTCATGATTCAATTTCTAAATATTGCTGGCTTAGGTCCGATATTCGGAGCTATCATGGGAGCTAAGTTTGGCGTTTCGTCTTATTTATGGATTGTACTGGGAAGTATTTTTGCTGGTGCCGTTCATGATTATTTTGCTGGAATGCTGTCGTTGCGTCATGGCGGCGAGAGTCTGCCGGAAATCATAGGCCGCTATCTGGGGCTGACTACCAAGCAGGTGATGCGAGGTTTCACGGTGCTGCTGATGATACTGGTCGGTTCCGTATTTGTGGCAGGACCTGCCGGGCTATTGGCTAAGCTTACTCCTGAGAGTCTCGACGCTACGTTCTGGATTATCGTTGTCTTTGCCTATTATATACTGGCTACGCTGCTTCCGGTCGATAAGATTATCGGTAAAATCTATCCGTTGTTTGCTGTCGCCCTGCTGTTCATGGCAGTCGGCATACTGGTGATGCTCTATGTCAATCATCCTGCCCTGCCCGAATTGTGGGACGGACTGCAAAATACAAATCCGCAAGCGAGTGAACTTCCTATATTCCCGATCATGTTTGTGAGTATTGCCTGTGGCGCTATCTCCGGTTTCCATGCTACTCAAAGCCCATTGATGGCTCGCTGTATGACTTCAGAACGCCATGGACGCCCTGTGTTCTACGGAGCGATGATAACCGAAGGCATCGTTGCCCTTATCTGGGCTGCTGCCGCTACTTACTTCTTCCATGAAAATGGGATGGGAGAGAGCAACGCTTCTGTTATCGTAGATTCTATCACCAAAGAATGGTTGGGAACAGTTGGAGGCATACTGGCTATATTGGGCGTGATTGCTGCTCCGATTACTTCGGGAGATACGGCTTTCCGTTCTGCCCGTCTCATTGTGGCGGACTTTCTGGGAATGGAACAAAAGAGTATGCGCCGCCGTCTGTATATTTGTATACCGATGTTTTTGGTAGCTATCGGATTGCTGTTGTATAGCTTACGCGATGCTGACGGCTTTAATATGATATGGCGTTACTTCGCGTGGGCCAATCAGACCTTGGCTGTATTTACCCTGTGGGCAATAACCGTTTATCTGGCAGTTTCCCGCAAACCATATATTATCACATTGATTCCCGCCTTATTTATGACCTGCGTTTGTGCTACTTATATCTGCATTGCTCCCGAAGGGTTAGGACTTTCGCATACCGTTTCCTATGTGGTCGGGATAGCATGTGTAGTAATCGGCTCTGTCTGGTTTTATATCTGGTTGGGCAAACAAAAAACAAGAAAACTATCAGAATGAAGAAAATAAAGAAATCGACAGGAGTTGCACTCGCATTCCTTATTTATGTATCCGTTACGGCGGCTTATCTGTTACCCCGAAATACGGAAGTCAGCTTGACTGAGAAAATAGTCACGGTGGCAGTTTCCTATGTTATCGTTGTCCTCCTCTGGCTGGTGCTCCGCAAAAAGGAACAGATGCGCGAGCGCCGCAAGAAAGATGAACAATCTAATCACTTAAAAAGATAAATTATGAAGAAATTAGCTTTGGGTCTTTGCCTATTGGCAGTTTCACTCGCTGCACAGGCACAATTTGAGAAAGGAACTACGATTATTAATCCGTCCTTCACCGGATTGGATTTTTCGTACAGTAAGAATGATAAAGCAAAGTTTGGTTTGGGTGCACAAGCCGGAGCTTTTTTTGCTGACGGCATCGCCTTGATGGTCAATGCAGGCGCCGACTGGTCAAAACCCGTAGACGAATATACAATAGGCACGGGTTTACGCTTCTATTTCAATAAGACGGGTGTTTATCTGGGTGGCGGACTCGACTGGAACCGCTTCCGTTGGAGCGGCGGTCATCATCAAACAGATTGGGGACTGGGTATCGAAGCCGGATATGCTTACTTCCTCTCCCGCACAGTGACCGTTGAACCTGCCGTCTATTATAAATGGCGTTTCAATGACGGCGATATGTCTCGCTTTGGCGTTAAAATAGGATTCGGATTCTACCTTTAATAAGTTGAGAGTTGAAAGTTGGCTACGCAGTATTTACTACATAGTAATTTTCAACTCTCAACTCTCAATTTATTCAAGTTTCTCTTTCAGGAACTGTCCCGTATAGCTTGCTCCGCAAGCAGCTACCTCTTCCGGGGTACCTGTAGCAACGATATATCCTCCTCTATCTCCACCTTCCGGTCCGAGGTCTATCACGTAATCGGCACATTTGATAACATCTATATTATGCTCGATGATGACGATGCTATGTCCTCTGCGTATCAGAGCGTCGAATGCATCTAGCAGTTTACGTATATCGTGGAAGTGTAATCCTGTTGTCGGTTCGTCAAAGATAAACATGGTCGGGTCTGCTTTCTCTTGGCTCAGATAGAAAGCCAGTTTCACGCGTTGGTTCTCACCGCCCGAAAGGGTGGAAGAGGACTGTCCTAACTTGATATATCCTAAACCGACATCTTGCAGAGGAAGCAACTTCTTCACAATTTTCTTCTGCCCGTGCTCATTGAAGAACTCAATTGCCTGATTCACGGTCATCTGCAAGACATCATAGATGCTCTTATCATGAAATTTCACTTCAAGCGTATCCGATTTGAAACGTTTTCCGTGGCAGGATTCGCACTCTAATACTAAGTCTGCCATGAACTGCATTTCTACAGTAATAGTTCCATCGCCTTTACACTCTTCGCAGCGTCCACCTTCACTGTTGAAACTGAAAAATCCCGCAGTGTATCCCATTTGTTTTGCCAAAGGTTGTTCCGACCAGAGCTTACGTATTTCGTCATAAGCCTTGATGTAAGTCACCGGATTGGAACGAGAAGACTTTCCAATCGGATTCTGGTCTACAAACTCTACATTCCGCAAGTCGCGCAGACTACCTTCGATAGAAGAAAACTCGCCCGGTCGGTCGCTGCATTCATCAAGCTCGCGTTTCAATGCCCGGAAGAATATATCACGAACCAATGTACTCTTCCCTGAGCCGGAAACACCTGTAACAACGGTCATTACGTTGAGTGGGATGCGAACGTCTACACCTTTCAGGTTATTCTCGCGTGCACCTTTTAGTTCAATATAATTGTTCCACGGGCGGCGATGTTCGGGGACGGGAATCACTTCTTCTCCCAGCAGGTAGCGTACCGTATAACTGTTGCTTCCTTTTTTCAAGTCTTTCATATCGCCTTCGTAAACGACCTCGCCACCCAATCGTCCGGCATTAGGACCAATATCTATAATATAATCTGCCGCACGGATGATTTCTTCATCATGTTCCACCACAACCACCGTATTGCCTAGTTGTTGCAGTTGGCGAAGCACATTAATCAGCCGGTCGGTATCGCGGCTATGTAATCCGATACTCGGTTCGTCAAGAATGTAAAGACTACCTACAAGACTGCTTCCCAGTGATGTGGCCAGATTGATGCGCTGACTTTCTCCACCGGACAAAGAATTGCTGAGACGGTTCAGAGTCAGATAACCTAATCCCACATCAATCAAAAAGCGGATGCGACTATTAATTTCGAGTAGAATCCGGCGGGCAACGTTGGTATCATGCTCGTTTAATTCGAGATTGTCGAAGAATAGTTTTAATTCCGAGATAGGTAAGTCTACCAATTCGGAAATGCTCTTTCCGCCCACCCGCACATATCCTGCTTCCGGTTTCAGACGTGTGCCGTGGCATTTCGGGCAAAGTGTCTTTCCCCGATAACGGGCAAGCATAACACGATATTGAATCTTGTATTGGTTCTCTTCCAGCATTTTGAAAAACTCATTGATGCCGTGAAAGTATTGATTGCCTTCCCAAAGTACCCGTCGCTGTTCGTCCGTCAGCTCAAAATAAGGAGTGAATATCGGAAAGTTGAATTTCTCTGCATTATGAATCAGTTCTTCTTTCCATTCCCCCATCTTCTCACCGCGCCAGCAAACGATTGCTCCTTCATAAACGGACAAGGAACGGTTGGGTACTACCAAATGTTCGTCGATACCAATCACTTTTCCGAAACCTTCGCACACGGGACAAGCTCCGACAGGAGAGTTGAAGGAAAACATCTGGTCGTTGGGCTCTTCGAAGACAATGCCGTCTGCCTCAAACTTCGTGCTGAACGAATAAAGTTTCGTTGTTCCGTCCGACAGGTAGAAACGTAGCATACAGGTTCCATCTCCCTCGTACATTGCTGTTTCGGCCGAATCGGTCAGTCGGCTGATAGCATCTTTGCTATTAGCCACAGCCATGCGGTCTACCAATAAATACACTTCGTCACCTTCCGCAGGCGCATATTCATCGATGCGTTTCATCTCACCGTTCACTTCGATGCGGTTGAATCCCTGTTTCATGTCAATTTCTAGTTGCTGTTCAAGCGTACGGTCTTCGCGTAAGCGGATAGGGGTCAGTACGGTGTATCTGGTTCCTTCCGGATATGAAAGCATACAGTTGACGATATCTTCCGTCGAGTGTTTCTTCACTTCCTGTTCACTAATGGGACTGAAGGTTTTCCCTACGCGTGAATATAACAGGCGCAGATATTCATAGATTTCAGTCGATGTGCCCACGGTAGAGCGGGGATTGCGGCTGTTTACTTTCTGTTCGATGGCAATTGCGGGAGGAATTCCCTTGATAAAGTCACATTCAGGTTTACTCATTCGCCCTAGAAACTGACGTGCATAGCTACTTAAACTTTCTACGTAACGGCGTTGTCCCTCTGCATAGAGAGTATCAAAAGCGAGTGATGATTTTCCTGAACCCGACAAACCGGTGATAACAACAAGTTTGTTGCGTGGAATATCTACATCGATGTTTTTTAGGTTATTTACTCTTGCGCCTTTGATTGAGATATTGTTGTTTTCAGACATAAAATACTCCTTGATTTTTGATAGTTGGCAAAGTTAGCTATTTTATCGATAGGAGAAATACTTTTGACTGGGTTAAGATTTGTTATAATTGATAATAAAGATAAATTGGTTCGGTTTAATTGCTGTATCTTAGACCGAATTTTATAACAAATGTTTTGAAATAATAAAAAGCAATTTGAATCGTGACAAACATACGGATAATTATAGGATTATTCATACTGTGTTTTGTATCTAATTTAGCCTTCTGTAGCACACACAAAGAAAACCGGATAGAAGCACTTGCCGACAGTATGAAAAATAAAGTAGGGCAAAAAGACTTCTTGCCTTTCTATCAGGAATATATGCGATTGGCTGAGCTACAAGCGGACACGGCTAAGATAGAAGATGCATACAATCAGATAACTACTCATTACTATCGATTGAGGAATACGGATAGTCTAAAGATTGCCACTTATCAATTTATGGACTGGTGTAAAAAGCATGACCGGGTAAACAGTCGATATACTCAGTGGCGACAATACATTCAGTTGCTTACCGAACAAGGTATGCAGGATGAATCCATCCGCGAAACCGAACTTCTCCAAAAAGATGCCGATGCTGCCAAAAGTCTTTTTGGACTTGCCTGTAGTGAAATGTGTATTGGATACAACCACCGAGTGTTCAGCAACAATGTCAAACTCTGTCTAGAGTACTATACGTCTGCGCTGCAACACTTTGAAGATGCCGAGTTCTATACCGATGCTTACGTCGTATCATTAAATATCATACAGACTTATTTGGCACGGGGTGAATATAACTCTGCAATGGAATATCTGAATCGTATGGCAGGGTTGATTGAAACAATGAAGTGTAAAGCCATACCTGTCCGAGAGGAACTTACCATGCGTTATTATCAGTTTCAAGTCATTGCTATGCTGGCTCTGAAAGGTAATGAAGCGGCTGAACCCTTTATCGCTCAGGCCGATGGGTTCTATAAAGAGAACATGAGTCTTTTTCCAAAAGAAGGATGGTTCGGATATAAAATACTTTGTGCTCGAACATTGGATGATAATCAAATGGCATTGAAATATCTCGATTCTTTGATGGATTATCACCATTCGGTAGGTAGTTGTTATCCGTCAAACCATTTATTGAGAGCACAATTCTTGGAACAAATGAATCGGTTTGCGGAAGCCTGTGCGGCTTATAAGGCTTATGCGCTTGTCAATGATTCTGTTCGTTCGGCAGAACAGGATGAACAGTTGAGTAAATACACGGTTCAATTTGATGTAGATAAGTTGGAGCGGGATAAGCTGGAATTGCGGGCGGAAGTCAACCGCAATCTATTTATCACTTCTGCCATTATCGGGAGCTTGATTCTCATCCTGCTGGTTGTCATCACTATCTATTATCTGCGTACCTTGTCGATGAATCGAAAACTTGATGCGGCCAATAAAGCTGTTGTCAGAGCCAGTCATATGAAGAGTTCTTTTATCCAGCATATTACGCATGAAATTCGTACTCCTTTAAATTCAATCATTGGTTTTTCTTCGTTGATGGCTGCGGGCGGATTATCGCAGGAGGAAATGGAAGAATATGCTCAACAGATGGAAGCTAGTAACGCTTATCTGCTCGACTTGGTTAATAACGTGATTGATATAGCCGATATGGACTCGCAGACAGATAATATGCCGAAAAAGCAGGTAGACGTGGATTTCTGCTGTCGGGAATGTCTGAATGTGACACGGCAGAAACTAAAGGATGGGATCGAGTTGCAGTATAATCCTGCTTCTGCACCCATAATTATGAACACAGTAGAGCCGTGGATCAAACGGGTACTTCTTGGTTTATTAAACAATGCTAATAAATTCACGGAGTCTGGTTTTATCCGCTTGAGCTATCTCGAAGACAAGCAAAAACATATGGTGCGTTTTATCATTGAGGATTCCGGTTTGGGAGTTGATGAAAACTACCGTGATTCAATTTTCGAGCGCTTTGTAAAGGCTGATACCTTTAGTCCGGGTACAGGATTGGGATTGCCTATCATACGCCAGATTATGGAATTGGTCGATGGCAAGGTCTATCTGGACGCTAACTACACCGGTGGAGCAAGATTTGTGGTGGAATGGCCTCAATAATAGTTGGAGTTAGTATCTGCTTATATTATCTTTGCACCACATTACTATTTGGACCAAAGAACATTATGAATCTGAAAAACTATCTTTTACTTTTGGCTCTTCTTCTGACTGTGGGAGTGAGGGCACAGGTGCCGTCAGGCAATAAATACCCTAAACGTGAATTTCGTGCGGCATGGATTCAAGCAGTCAACGGTCAGTTTCGAGGCATTCCTGCCGAGAGGTTGAAACAGATGTTGATTAGTCAACTAAACTCCCTTCAGGGAGCGGGCATCAATGCAATCATCTTTCAGGTACGTCCCGAAGCAGATGCGCTCTATGCTTCCGTGCACGAACCGTGGAGCCGTTTTCTGACAGGAACGCAGGGGCAAATGCCTACTCCCGTGTGGGACCCGATGCAGTTTATGATAGAAGAATGCCAGAAGCGGAATATGGAGTTTCATGCTTGGATTAATCCATATCGGGTGAAAACTTCGCTGAAGAATCAATTGGCACCTACACACGTATATCATGAGCATCCGGAATGGTTTGTTACTTATGGCGATCAGATCTATTTCGACCCGGCACTTCCCGAAAGTCGCGATTATATTTGTAAGATTGTGACGGACATTGTATCCCGTTATGACGTCGACGCTATCCATATGGACGATTACTTTTATCCTTATCCTATCAAAGGAGTTGATTTTCCGGACGATGCTAGTTTTGCCCGTTACGGTGGTGGCTTCACGAATAAGGCAGATTGGCGTCGTAGCAATGTTAACGTTCTGATAAAGAAATTGCATGAAACGATTCGCGGCATCAAGCCGTGGGTGAAGTTCGGTATCAGTCCGTTCGGTATTTATCGGAATCAGAAGAGCGACCCTTTAGGAAGTAATACGAATGGTTTGCAGAATTATGATGATTTGTATGCCGACGTGTTGCTGTGGGCTCGTGAAGGATGGATAGATTATAATATTCCCCAGATTTATTGGGAAATCGGTCATAAGGCTGCCGATTATGAAACGTTGGTAAAATGGTGGGCTACCCATTCCGAGAATCGTCCTTTGTTTATCGGGCAATCGGTGATGAATACGGTTCAGCACGCCGATCCACAGAATCCTTCCATCAATCAGCTTCCCCAGAAGATGGCCTTGCAGCGCGCTTATCAGACAATTGGAGGCAGTTGCCAGTGGTATGCAGCAGCGGTTGTGGAGAATGAAGGAAGATATCGTGATGCTTTGGTGACGGAATATCATAAATATCCGGCGTTGATTCCTGTATTCGACTTTATGGACAATAAAGCACCGGATAAAGTGCGCAAGATGAAAAAAGTGTGGACAGAAGATGGTTATGTATTGTTCTGGACTGCTCCGAAGGCTAAGACTGAGATGGATAAAGCCGTTCAATATGTTGTTTATCGTTTTGGTAATAAAGAAAAGGTAGACCTTGATGATCCTTCGCATATTGTTGGTATCACGCGCAATCCTTTCTACAAACTTCCGTATGAAACGGGAAAGACAAAATACCGTTATGTAGTGACAGCGTTAGATCGTCTTCATAATGAGTCGAAATCAGTAAGTAAGAAAGTGAAACTGTAGTATAATGTAGAGTCACCTTCCTGGTGAGTCTGACTTGATAATAATCGCCGTTGCCTGAATCAAATACAGATTTTGGGCAACGGCGAAATTCTTTCTCAATAAAGCAATAATCCAGCAACGCCACAAGCGATAATCATCAATATGGGATTCACTTTGTATTTTCTGGTTCCAATGAAAACAACTACGAAGATAATGATACTGCTGATGAACGAATAGGTGTCCTTGGTTGGCGAACCGAAATTCTCTACATTCATCAATACCAATGCGGCAGAAGCCAATAATCCTACAACAGCCGGACGCAATCCCGCAAAGATAGATTCTACTACTGGATGCTTCTGATATTTCAAGAAGAATTTACTGATAGTCAGCATTAAGATAAAAGAGGGGAGCACTACGGCAAATGTAGCAATGATGGAGCCCCAAATGCTGCCTGTAGAAGTAAATCCCACATAAGTAGCAGTATTAATCCCAATAGGTCCCGGTGTCATCTGGCTGATAGCGACTATATCTGTGAATTCCTGCGAACTGACCCATCCGTAGCGTGTCACCACTTCACCTTGTATCATTGAAAGCATGGCATAGCCACCCCCGAAACCAAAAAGTCCAATTTTAAAAAACGTATAGAATAACTGTAGATAAATCATGCGATTAATAATAATGTCATTTATATAATATATTTAGGCGCGGATTACACGGATTTCACGGTTTTTAGAATTATGAATGTAAAACAACAGTGTTAATCCGTGTAATTCCGTGACTCCTCAATTCTCTACTTTTTTAAGTTTGCCCCAAATGAAGCCTCCCAAGCCTGCCGCAATGATAATCCAGATAGGCGAGAAACCCAACAACCAGATTAACAGTGCCGAAACCACAGGAATCCAAAGGTTGTATCGGTTGATTCTTGCCGACCGTCCCATCGTGAAGGTCGGTGCTGCGATAAGTGCTACTACTGCCGGGCGGATTCCTTTAAAGATGCGTTCCACTATCGGATTGTCCTTGAAGTTATGAAAGAAAAGGGCAATGGCCAATATTATAATAAATGACGGTAGCACTGTTCCCAATGCCGTGACGATGCTTCCACGTATGCCGCGCAACTTATATCCTATAAAGATAGAGATATTAACCGCTAGAATACCCGGAGCCGATTGAGAGATAGCCAGCAAATCCATAAAGTCTTCCTGTGCAATCCACTTGCGTTTAGTAACAATTTCATTTTCAATAAGCGGCACCATCGCATATCCTCCACCGATGGTGAAAGCACCTATTTTGAAAAAGATTCCAAATGATTCGAGATAAATGTTCATTCTTTCTTTTCTCCTCCTTCCTTGTTTGCTCTCTTTTCTTTGATGTATTGACTCGGGCTTACGGTGAAATGCTTCTTGAAAACTTCACGGAAGTACTTCGCATCGCTAAACCCTGTCATTTCTGCAATTTCTGTTATAGTGTGTGTACCTTCTTTCAGCAATTGTATTGCCCGTTTCAGGCGAATCAGCCGGATGTAATCTCCCGGTGCCTGATCGGTCAATGCCCTGAGTTTATTGTAAAAGCTTGTGCGGCTCATTCCCATCAGACTGCAAACTACATCAACCGTCAGAGACTGATTATCGATATTGTCTTCTACATGCTTCTTGATGTCCGCGATGAACTTCCAATCAATATCCTGCGAGCAGTTGATGCATTCGCCATCCTGTTCTTCTTCATCCAAATCCAGATTGGCATATTTGCTACGGAGCAGTGCACGGTTGGCAAGCAGATTAGCAATGGTCGCTTTCAGTATACCTATATTAAAAGGTTTCACCACATATTCGTCGGCACCAGTCAGGAGCCCGGACATAATATCTTTTTCATTATTCAAGGCAGTCAGCAGGATGACGGGGATGTGCGACGTTTCGATATTGTTTTTGATAGCAGCACATAGTTCATCTCCCCGCATTTCGGGCATCATGATATCCGAGATAACCAAGTCTGGTTTGTATTCGGGAATAATCGTCAGCGCCTCTTTTCCGTTGGAGCAGGTCTGAACGATATATCCCTCAGCCAGTGTTTGCAACAAATAGTTGCGCAATTCATCATTATCTTCCACTATTAGGATTTTCTGGCGGTTGGGCTCAAGCTTCTTCTGAACATTCTCGTAAATCTCGGGCGATGGAGTAGGAGTACTACTGGGATTTTTAATATCCTGCCGTTGTTTGCCCGGAGCAATCAAGTGCGCCTTGCGGAATCGCTTGTTGTCTTTCGGGAAAGTAACCTTTACCACCGAACCTTTATTCTCCACACTCGACAGATTAATCTTTCCCTTATGAAGTCGTACCAATTTCCAGACGAGCATCAATCCGATGCCGCTACCTGTTACTTTTGAATTGACGGTATTGCTGCCACGGAAGTGGAGCCTGAATAGTTTATTTTGATCGTTGGCAGGAATACCGATTCCGGTATCTTTCACCTCAACGCTCCATGAATCCGCAGACTCGGAAACGAACACCTGAACATTTCCATTCTCAGGAGTATATTTCAGTGCGTTCGAAATGATGTTTTTCAGGATAGATTCCATCTTCTCCTTGTCAAACCATACATTTAAGTACCTGAAATTACTTTCATAAGTGAAATTGATATGTTTAATGTTGGCATACTGCTGGAATGCATTGAATATCTCGCTCATAAACGTATTCAGTTCGTGCTCCGAAATATATAGCTCGGAAGAGTATATGTCCGCTCTTTCAAAATTGATAAGATTCGTAGTCAGACGTAGCAAGGCATTTACATTTCGCAGAGCGGTATTCATGTTAGAAATACCATCTTTGCTCAAATCTTCCTTCTCGCGGAGATCTTCCAGAGGGGCTTTGATGAGCGTCAACGGCGTGCGGATGTCATGTGCCGTGTTGATGAAGAAATGAATTTTATCATCAGATGTTTTACGTTGTTTTCTCAGAATCAGAATACGCAGCGAGATGAAAGCAATGAAGAAAAGGAAGATGGCATAAAGCAACATGGCCCATGCAGTCAGCCAGTAAGGTTGAGCAATGATAAGGTCGATGCTTCTTTCTTCCAGCATGATCTGTTTTTCCTCGTTGGAGATGGCACGCACCTTCAATGTATATTTCCCCGGTGCAAGATTCGTATATCGAATCGTATTTTCATTTTCAGGTTTGCTCCATTCATCGTAAAAACCTTCCAGCTTCCATGAGTAAAGAATGTTGGTGGGATAATCGTAATTGATGGAAGATACCTGAAGAGAAAATATATTTTGGTTGTACTTCAAGTGCAGTTCTTTGGTATCGTTGATACTTGCTTTCAACGGTGAATTCTTGTCTCCGGGATAAATAGTCTGATAGAACAACTTGAAGTCACTGAATATCATTTTGGAGGAATAAGTTCGGGGCAGCTTCATGTCTTTATGAAACTCAACTGCTCCCTTTGAACTTCCCAGGATGAAGTGCCCATTTTTTCTCAGCGTGCCCGACAATGCATTGTAGTTCGTAGTCATCAGTCCCATATCCTTCGTCCAGTTATAGAACTTTTTCTCTTCGGGATAAAAGCTGCTCAGTCCGCTTTCCGTACTAATCAGTATTTGGTTGTCGGCATCCGATAATATCGTATAGATATTGTTCGATATCAGTGCGCAGTTTCCTATGTGGTAGTTGGTGAATAGTTTCTTGTCCGGATCGTAGATTAGCAATCCGGAACCGCTTGTTCCTATATATAATGAACCGTTTTTAGCCTGATATAAGGAATAGATATAAGACGATTCCACTGGCAACTTTATAGATTCGGACTTTCCTGATTCTTTGTCCAGCAGATACAGTCCGGTGGCAGTACCTATCCACATTTCTTTGTCGTTTCTTATCAGGATGGCAGTGATAGAGCTCAGTCCGGGATAAAGCCGTATCTCCTGTGTCTTCAGATTGATACGCTTCAAATTGTAGAATCCTCCGGACCAGATATAGCCCTGTGCGTCTACACGGATATCGCGGATATACTTATCCGGTCGCATATAGCCTTGCGTATATGAATCGGGCATAAAGTAGCTCACTTTGGAAGTCCTTTTGTCTATCTGGTAAGCACCGGAAGAATATCCTCCTGCCCAGATAATGCCGGGAGCTACTTCGCACACGGTGAGATAGATATGACTTTTATAATCTTGCGGGTTTTCGAAAGAACTGAGGTATGAACGCCATTCACCGGTTTTGGAATTAAGCATACTGATTCCGTTATTCGTAGCGAACCATAAGTCTCCGTCTCCATCTTCAATAATAGAATTTACCTGGTCGTTGATAAGAGATTGTTTGTTGCCTATGGAATGTTTAATCCATTTATAACCCGAATAACGATTGTTCTGTATGGTTATTCCAATCGGATAGTTAGCCAGCCAAATGCGTTCTTCATCATCAATGTAGATGTCGTTGACGCTACTGCCGTTCATACCGTTATAGCTGTTGTAGTCTGCCGTGATAAAAGGCTCTATCCGGTAGGTATCAACATTCATTTTGTGCACTCCTCCGCCGTCGGTAGCTATAAGCAGTTCTTTGTCATTCAGAGGTTTGAATCGTGTGATACTGATATCTCTCAGGCTGTATTTGGGCTGTACCACGGATTTGGTATCCATCTCGTACACCATTACTCCACGTTGAAAAGTTCCGATGAACAGTTTACGGCTTATGGTATCGAAATTTAAATCGACGATTTGCGCTTTTACATTCTCCAACTTGTCGCAGTGGATAAGTTCTAACGTATCTTTTTTAAGTTCCGCATAGTGGATGCCCATATCCGTACCGATGAAGAAATGAGTGTCGTCTATTTGAGCGATGTCGCTGATTTCTTCATTGATATTATTTTTGATCTGCGTAGCTTGATCTGTTTTCGTGTCATAAAGGTAGATGGTTTTCTCATTGCATAGCCAGATGTGACCGCTGTGGTCGAGCCATGCGAAGCTGATGGGAGTAGACAGGTCGTGAAAGTTCTCTAATGGGAATTTGTAAACCAGTTCGAAACTATCGTGAATCTCGTCATAACGGAAGACTTTTCCTTTCTTGCCGATTTCCCACAATACACCTTGCGGGTCGATATAAAGCCAGTTGAGGTTTAATAGAGAGTTTACTTCGACATCACCATCCATCAGCTTATATTGTTTAAACTCTTTTCCGTTGTATCGGTCGATGCCTTCGTGGGTAAGAAACCACATATATCCGGTTCTATCTTTTTGAATATAGTACACTCGTCGGTTGCTTAACCCGTCCTCAACGCCTAGATATTGATAAGTCTGGGCAATGCAAGCAAGAGGAAACAATAATAAAAGAAATATCCATCTTCTCATATAAATAGGACTTTTAAGGGTTATTGGTTCTTGTTCTGAGGGGGAAAGTTTGACAAAATTAAGAAGAATTTCTGAGTATACAAAATTTTGGGATAAGATAACTTTGCTCTCATATAGGTGTGAATGGAGCTTGTCGTACTACTGTAGGTATTTACTAGTTGCCGAAGGAAACACGGTATTAATAAAAGGAATAAAGGTATAGTGAAATAAATATATTTTAGGCACGGATTACATGGATTGACGATTAACTAAAATCGTGAAATCCGCGTAATCCGTGCCTAATTTTTAGATTATGCTGTAAGAGTCAATCAACTATTTGATTGCACTTTTTCTTCCACCCACTTGCGTGCATTTACAAATGCTTCAATCCATGGAGTAACTTGGTCGCTGCTCTTGCGATCAATAGGATAATGACCATTGTTCCATGGGAAGATGGAACGTTCTGGATGTGGCATCATTGCTAAATGACGTCCGTCGGCACTAGCCAAGGCAGCAACTGAATAATCGGAACCGTTCGGATTGCCGGGATATTCATCATAGTTGTATTGTGCAACGATGTTATATTTGTCAGCCTCATAAGGAAGTGAGAACTTTCCTTCACCATGTGCCACCCAAACACCAATCTTGCTGCCACTTAAAGAGCCGAACATGACACTGCGGTTAGTCGGAATTGTCACTGTGACGAACTCTGATTCGAACTTATGGGATTCATTATGTAGCATTTTTGCTTTTTTCTTATGTTCCGGATTGATAAGTCCCAATTCAATCATAAGCTGGCAACCGTTGCAGATACCAAGTGAAAGAGTATCTTCGCGGGCATAGAATTTATCAAGTGCTTCTTTTGCTTTCGGATTGAACAGGAAGCCGCCCGCCCAGCCTTTGGCTGAACCTAATACGTCAGAGTTGGAGAATCCGCCAACATACGTAATCATATGAACATCTTCCAACGTTTCACGGCCACTGCTAAGGTCGGTCATTGTGACGTCTTTCACATCAAAACCGGCAAGATAAAGCGCATAAGCCATTTCACGTTCACTGTTCGAACCCTTTTCACGGATTACGGCTGCACGGATACCTGTTGGTGTGCGCCGGTTCGGGTCGATGCCATATTGAGAGAACTTACCTTTAAATTCCGGCATGAAAGCAAACTCAAGCGGTTGCATTCTGTAGTTCTCAAAACGCTTCTTGGCACAGCCGTTCATTGATTGCTTGCGGTCGAGCAGATAAGAAGAAGAATACCACACATCGCGCATATAGTCAATGCCGAATTGATAAGTAGCGTCTCCTTTCGATACGAGGATGTGGCGTTCGTCAGTCGGTTTACCCAACTTCAGGAAGCCTACTCCGGCATCTTCCAGAATCTTCTTCACTTCATCTTTATGCTTGTCGCTGATTTGGATAACTATACCCGGATTCTCAGCAAACAGAATCTTAACGATATCCTGTTCCTTCATCTTGTCGAGACTGATTTCCATACCGCCTTCAACATTAGCGAAGCACATTTCGAGTAAAGTAGTAATCAATCCACCGGCAGAAATATCGTGTCCGGCAAGAATCAATCCCTTGTTTACAAGTTCCTGTACGGCAAGGAAAGCATCACGGAAATATTCCGCATCTTGCACGCAAGGCACATCGTCGCCCACTTTACCAAGTGATTGGGCAAAAGCGGAACCACCGAGTTTCAACTCGTCAAAGCTGAAGTCGATATGATAAAGCGTAGTCTTTTCGTTGTTCACCAATACCGGAGATACAACCTTCTTCACGTCGGAAACTTCGCCGCCTGCCGATACAATCACGGTTCCCGGAGAAATTACTTTCTCACCATTCGGATACTTCTGAGTCATCGACAGAGAATCTTTTCCGGTGGGAACGTTGATTTGCAATGCACAGCAGAAGTCGCTCAGTGCTTTCACGGCAGTATAAAGGCGGGCATCTTCACCTTCCTGAGAGCGGCACGGCCACATCCAGTTGGCAGAAAGAGAGATACTGTCCATGCCTTCCGCCATCGGAGCCCACACCAAGTTAGTTAGTGCTTCGGATACGGAGAGGATAGAACCGGCAGCCGGATTGGCCAATGCTGCTTGCGGAGCGTGACCGATAGAAGTAGCGATACCCTTTTCTCCACGATAGTCGAGTGCTACGACACCGCAGTCGCTCAGCGGCAATTGAAGTTCACCCTGGCATTGCTGACGGGCCACTTTTCCCGTTACGGAGCGGTCTACTTTATTTGTTAACCAATCCTTGCAAGCTACGGCTTCGAGTTGCAATACATTGGTCAGGTATTCATGTAGTTTAGACAATTCGTATTTCGGCATTTCGTAATGACGTTCTACGGTTTTGTCTATCATATATGTCTTAGGAGAAGAACCGAACATCTGCTCTACGGCAAGGTCAAACGGACGTACACCGTCGGCTTGCTGGAAAGCAAAACGATGGTCGCCGGTTGTTTCACCGACTACGTACATCGGAGCGCGTTCACGTTCGGCAATCTTGCGCACGTGTTCGATGGCTTCTTCTTTAATCAGCAATCCCATGCGTTCTTGACTCTCGTTGGCAATGATTTCTTTGGCAGACAGTGTCTTGTCTCCGATAGGCAGCTTGCTCATGTCAATTAGTCCGCCACATTCTTCCACCAATTCCGACAGGCAGTTGACGTGTCCGGCCGAGCCGTGGTCGTGGATGGAAACCACCGGATTTACATCTTCTTCGCAAAGTGCGCGCACCACGTTGTTGGCACGTTTTTGCATTTCTGCATTCGCACGCTGCACAGCGTTCAGTTCGATGCCGCTGCTGTAACGTCCGGTATCTACAGAAGATACGGAACCGCCGCCCAGTCCGATGCGATAGTTATCGCCACCGATAACCACCACTTTGTTTCCAGCTTCGGGAGCACCTTTCAGGCAGTCTCGTTGTGTGCCGTAGCCCACACCGCCGGCAAGCATGATTACTTTGTCGTAACCGTATACTTCATTGTTTTCCGTATGCTCGAAAGTCAGTACCGAGCCACAAATCAGTGGCTGGCCGAACTTATTGCCAAAGTCGGAAGCACCATTGGATGCTTTGATAAGAATCTGTTCAGGAGTCTGGTACAACCATTTGCGTACGGGAAGAATTTCTTCCCATTGGCGACCTTCGTCGGTGCGGGGATAAGAAGTCATGTAGACGGCAGTACCTGCAATCGGCCATGAGCCTTTACCACCACCCATACGGTCGCGGATTTCTCCACCCGTACCGGTAGAAGCACCGTTGAACGGCTCTACTGTAGTCGGGAAGTTATGAGTTTCTGCTTTCAGCGAGATAACGCTCTTGATATCTTTTACTTGGAAGAAATCAGGCTTAGAGTGGTCTGCCGGAGCAAACTGTTCTACCACCGGACCTTCGGCAAAGGCTACATTATCTTTATAAGCAGAGATGATTTTATTGGGATTTTCCTGTGTGGTCTTTTTTATCATTTGGAACAGAGAAGATTCCTGTTCTTCACCATCGATGATAAACGTTCCGCCGAAGATTTTGTGGCGGCAGTGTTCGGAGTTGATTTGTGCGAAGCCGAAAACTTCAGAGTCGGTCAACTTGCGTCCGAGATCGTTTTCCACCTTTTTCAGGTAGTCCATTTCTTCTTTAGAAAGTGCTAGACCTTCTTGTTCGTTGTATACTTCGAGGTCTTCGATGTAGACAATCGGTTCCGGTTGGCGGTTGGTGATGAATACGTTCTGATCGAGTCCTTTGTACATACGTTGCAACATCGGGTCGTGGTCGGCTTTCTCGCTCTTCACAGGGAAGTATTCTTCGATGCGGCTGATGCCTTCGAGTCCCATGTTTTGGGTGATTTCCACAGCGTTCGTGCTCCATGGGGTAATCATTTCGCGGCGCGGACCAACGAAACAACCTTTCAGGTTTTCTTCACTTTCCATCACGGCTTCGCCAAAAAGCCAGCAGAGTTTATTACTTTCGTCAGAGATGAGCTCATGGTTGCTCTCTACGGCAATCACGCTCTTGGAAGGGGTTCTGAAAAAAAGAATCATGTTGTATATTTATGATTATATGATTTTCTGTGCTGCAAAGATAAGCAATTTCATTGTGGGGAGAAAAAAAAGCTGGATAAATTAAAGTAACTGCTAGGATTTTTAAAGAAAGATGCTGCTTGTTGGGTGCAAGTAGATATAAACATTGGAAGGTTTAAAGTAAACATTGAGAGGTTTGAACACAAACACTGCAATGTTTGTATGAAAAGATGCTATACCTTTTTTTTAGTGAATACGATAAGCTCATTAGTGAAGAGTGAGTGGAGATATGTGTATTTTGCTGAGAAATTTTAATTAAACAAAACTTTTTCATCGTCATGTTCTCCCATAACTACTTATTATACAAAGTGATACAATGAAGGTTCTTTTTGTTTATATCATATTTTGTCACATAAACAATAATAGGGTTTATCTTTCTTTATATCTGATATTATCTATCTAAATCAGTAGCCTATATATTTACTTCCATTTATAAAATGGGTATAATCATTGTAACTGATTGAATAAATGGAAGATATATAAAATTGTGATTTACTGAGAAGCCTCTATTTTACTCATAACCGATGCGGAAAGGAGTGAAACAGCTTTCTTTATAATCATTATGAGCTTGGTTCAACATGTAAACATTGTTGCAACAAAGAAGAGAATGAAAAAGGATGAAGCAATCATAAGTTGTCAACAAAGCTTTAATAAATCTCAAGCATAGGGCACGCTTTTGCAAAGTGCTGTAATATAAGCAGTTATCTCAATCAATTCTTCCTTTAAAACCAACGGCCCGTTCCCCACCGAGGAAACCACTGTTTCTCGGTGAGGAGCGGGTCGATTCTCGGTGAGGAGCGGGCCGATGAGTAGAACCCAAATTTCAAATCAAAGACTCCGTTTATTTATTTGATTTCCATCAATTCTCCTGTAGATATACACGTGTTGAATATATTCCAAGAAAAGAACTCGCTTTATCCAATATAATTGCGATACGGAACAGACTCAACTCCATGCGGTTTTGAATAAGTCATACTTTTTAAACTCCGTGTAAAAGAAGATTATACAGAGATTTCTTCCCAATCCTCGATTGTCCGCGTGGAAGAAGAGAAGCTTAATCCGATGCAAACAACCTTTCGCTTGTCTGCCAAATAGGGTTTAGCATAGCCATTTTTCTCAATTTGCTCCAGAGCTTCACGTGCAGTACCATCCATTTTAAATTCGAATATATACACATAGTCGTCCATCTCCAGCGTGCAGTCCACTCGTCCGTAGCTTTGGCGATCTTCACAATGGATGGCAAGGCAATATACACCTATGAGTCGAAGCAACAGATAAAAAGTGTATTGAAAATGTTTCTCGGTGATATCTATATCTTTTAGCGAACCGTGAGAATCATAAGGAATGCTTGCTAGAAAAGAAGTGAGCGAAAGGCGGAATGCGTTTGTATCACCTCGTTCAAGATCCATTACGGCATTAGTTGTCCAGCTTGTCACTTCCTTGCTTTTCGGCTTCATATAGTTGGCAGCCAACATAGAAAGGAATCCCTTTCGTACCTCGTTGTTCGGGAAATCGAGTAGATAGGTTCCCATTCTTCTGTTATACTCCTTGATTGTGAGGTATCCGCTTTGGAAAATCATCGGTAATGGTTGCTCTACATCCGCCTTGTAGTCTACAAACATAGCCGGATCGTAGAATTTCCCTGTCAGTTCGTTCATCTGTTCGCGGCTGTGCTGTAACAGGCGTATCAGATAAGTGGGAGTCCCGGTGGCGAACCAGTAGTCGCGGATTTCATTCATGTCAAAGGCATTTAGTATGCTGAATGGATTGTAAATGCCTGTCATGTTCGTGCTGAAATGATAACCATCGTACTGTCGTTTCAACCAATCCTTCATTTCCTTTACTGTACATTGGTATTTAGTTGCCAATCGCGATATGGATTCTTCGAAATATTTCTCCAGTTCCTCTTGGGTGATTCCACAAAGCGATTCGTATTGTTCACTCATGCTAATGTCTTTGGGCTGGTTGAATCCACTGAATACACTTACTTGTGAGAATTTGGTAACTCCTGTCAGCAGAACGAATCTCAGGTATTCGTCGACTCCTTTAAAGGTGGAATAGAACGATTTGAGAATCTCCCTATGATGATCCTCTAGCAGTAGCTTTTCTCCTTCGTGGGTGCGGGTAGAGGCTCCGGTGTCGAGTACGTCGAGAATTGGCTTATCATATTCATCAATTAGCACTACGGCGCGCAGTCCGGTCTTTTGGTAGGCACGTTGCAACACTCCCTTGAAGCGGTCTCCCGTAGTGGTTTCAAGAGGGTCTTTACCATATTCTACTTCCCATTTGGCTATGTAAGTTTCGATGCTTTTCTCCAGTTCGCCTTCACGGGTATAGTTCCCTCCGTTGAAGTCTACACGGAAGATAGGATATTGCAGCCAGTCCTTTTCGAGGCTGGATATTGCCAGTCCGTCGAAAAGCTCTTTTCGTCCTTGAAAGTAACAGGCGAGCGTGCTTACCAACAAGCTTTTCCCGAAACGGCGGGGACGACTCAAGAAATAGACTGAACCTTCTTGCACAAGACTGAAAACCAAAGCGGTCTTGTCTACGTAAACATATCCGTCTTCACGAAGGCGATCGAAACTCTGTATTCCAATTGGGTATTTCATCTTCTTATCAGTTGTTTTATGAATCAGTAGACGAAGATACGTGAAAGCAAGCATAAATGCAAATCATTCTTTAGTTATAACAGAGGAATACTGTTGTGAAGGCTGTATATCTTTTTTAAAATATGTACTTAATATCGATTATTCCACCATTGCATCGTATTCTGCAATCTTCTTCTTGCAGAGACGTTCAGTTATATCTTTGAGAATTTCTGTGCGTGAAATAAGGTAGTCAAGCTGTTCGCGGGAGATTTTATAGTCTTTATTGTAACGGGCTTCGATGTAAGCTCGGCATAGCAGGTCAAAACACTCTTTTTCGCATTCCGTATTTTGAGGAAATACAGTTGCCAACTCCATTGAGAAGCGTTTTACCAATCCGTTAAGGTCTTTTATCCTGTGATTCTTGGGGCGGTAGTTTGTAAATACCATTAGAATGCAATTATAGAACTTCTCACATACTTGGTGAAGTAGAAAGGCAGCTTCTTTGTTTTGTTCTTTGGATAGACATACTTTTACCAGGTCCAGAAAATTGCACGCATAAGGATACAGTTCGCTAAATTCGCTCTGAGCAATATCTCTGATTTCCTTAAAACTCAATTTCCGTGGTTTGGCCAATTTGCAATTTCCACTATCATAAAGCATAATTCCTTCTTTAACTATATCCGTAAAGAAATACTGACTGACTTCCAAGTTGCGGTTTACCGTATTGATATGTTCTACAATAAATTGCGGAAAGGCATGGCGACGGTCTGCAAACATATCATGATATTTGTTTGCAACCCGGTGTAGTTTATCTTCCACCTGTTTGGTTGGTCCGGTCACAATAACAAGAATATCATAATCACTCTGATACGAAGTCTGTACACCAAATTCTATTTTGCTGTCCCATAAAACATAATCTCTCCTTGCATAACTGCCGAATAGGATAATCATCTGGCAATTGCCGACGCTCTTACGAACTAATTCTAGCAAGGCTGTCAGCTCCTCCTGTGTCCGCTTTGGCAAACGTTTTATAGACTTCTTCATAATTATGCTTATTGTGATAACCTTGCAAAGATACGAAGTTCGTTGGAAAAAACGTTAATATCCTATCCCCATATCATAAAAAAGTGCGATATTTGCGACATGATTCAGATAGAGACAATATTCGATATATTAGTTAAAGGCTTTATTATTGGCGTTGTTGTGTCCGCACCCCTCGGTCCCGTGGGGGTATTGTGCATTCAGCGTACTCTGAACAAAGGACGTTGGTACGGATTTGTGACAGGGCTCGGGGCCTCATTGAGTGATATTGCTTATGCTTTGCTGACAGGCTATGGCATGAGCTTTGTGTCCGATTATATCAATAAAGGAAGTTTCTATCTGCAATTACTAGGCAGCATCATGCTGCTTATCTTCGGGATATACACCTTTCGCAGCAATCCGGTGAACTCCATTCGTCCGGCATCGTCCAGCAAAGGTTCGTATTTTCACAACTTCATCACGGCATTTTTCGTCACGCTCTCCAACCCCCTTATCATCTTCCTTTTTATCGGACTTTTTGCCCGTTTCGCGTTTGTGCAGCCGGGAGTACTGGTGTTTGAGGAGATAACGGGATATTGCGCCATCGCTCTGGGAGCACTGGTATGGTGGTTCGGAATCACTTTTTTTGTGAATAAGGTGCGTACGAAGTTTAACCTGCGCGGCATCTGGATACTCAATCGCGTGATTGGAAGCATCGTGATGCTGGTGTCCGTTGCCGGATTGATTTATACTTTATTAGGAGAATCACTTTATTAAGAAGATAAAATATGAATCAAATAGCCCAACAACTGAAGGAGAAGAATATAGCCGAATACCTTATATATATGTGGCAGGAAGAAGACCTGATTCGTGCCAATCATTGCGAACTGGAGGAGATGGAAGCGAATATCATTGTTCGCTATCCCGAAGAACAGCGACCCGCCATGAGGGAGTGGTACAGCAACCTGATAACAATGATGAGCGAAGAAGGAGTGCGCGAGAAAGGTCATTTGCAGATTAACAAGAATGTCATCATCAACCTGACAGAACTGCACAATGCATTGGCCTCTTCTCCAAAATTTCCTTTCTACACTGCGGCATACTACAAGGCACTGCCGTTTATCGTGGAACTGCGAAATAAAAACGGCAAGAAGGATGAACCCGAACTGGATACCTGCTTCGAGGCGTTGTACGGACTGTTGCTGCTTCGCCTGCAAAGAAAACCAGTCAGCGAAGGAACAGCCAAAGCCGTAGAAGCTATTGGCAGTTTCTTGTCCATGTTGGCAAACTATTACGATAAAGACCGTAAAGGTGAATTAAAACTAGATGAATAAATGAGAATCTTAGTAACGGGTGCCAATGGTCAGCTTGGCAACGAAATGCAGGTGATTGCAAAAGAGTACCCACAACATACGTATTATTTCACAGATGTTCAGCAACTCGACATCTGCGACAAGCAGGCTGTGTGGACCTACATTGCTGAAAATCAGATTAACCTGATTGTGAATTGCGCTGCTTATACGGCAGTGGATAAAGCGGAAGATGATTCGGAATTGGCATATAAACTGAATTGTGAAGCTGCCAAGCAACTGGCTTGTGCGGCACAATCTGTTGGAGCGGCAATGATACAAGTATCTACCGACTACGTGTTCGACGGTACCGCCCACACCCCTTATACGGAAGACTGCGGACCCTGCCCGAACTCTGTATACGGCACAACGAAACTGGAAGGAGAGACAGAAGTTATGAACAACTGCGAGAAGGCAGTCGTCATCCGCACCGCATGGCTCTATTCCACCTTCGGCAACAACTTTGTGAAAACAATGATTCGCCTTGGGAAAGAACGGGAAACATTAGGAGTTATTTTCGACCAGATAGGGACACCGACTTATGCAAACGATTTGGCACGAGCCATCTTCTCTGTTATAAATAAAGGTATCGTCCGCGGAATCTATCATTTCAGTAACGAAGGAGTCTGTTCCTGGTATGACTTCACTGTAGCGATTCACCGACTCGCAGGCATCACTTCGTGCAAAGTGAACCCGCTGCACACAGCAGAATATCCGGCGAAGGCCAACCGTCCCGCTTATTCCGTGCTTGATAAAACAAAGATAAAAACAACGTTCGGCATCGAGATTCCTCATTGGGAGGAAAGCCTTAAAAGATGCATTGACACCTTATAATATATATGGCAGATAATACAGAAATACAGAGACGGCGAACGTTCGCCATTATTGCGCATCCGGATGCCGGTAAGACTTCATTGACAGAAAAGCTTTTGCTTTTCGGAGGCCAGATTCAAGTAGCGGGAGCAGTGAAGAGTAACAAGATTAAGAAAACGGCAACTTCCGACTGGATGGAAATCGAGAAACAACGTGGTATCTCGGTGACTACTTCTGTGATGGAGTTTGACTATCGGGATTATAAGATTAACATCCTCGATACTCCCGGTCACCAGGACTTTGCCGAAGATACATACCGCACACTGACGGCTGTGGATAGCGTTATCATCGTTGTGGACGGTGCAAAAGGTGTGGAAACACAAACCCGCAAACTGATGGAAGTGTGCCGCATGAGAAAGACTCCGGTCATTATCTTCGTCAACAAGATGGACCGTGAAGGTAAAGACCCGTTCGATTTGCTGGACGAACTGGAAGAAGAACTGATGATTCAGGTTCGCCCCTTGTCATGGCCTATCGAGCAGGGAGCACGCTTCAAGGGTGTGTACAATATTTATGAGCAGAAACTAGACCTTTATCAACCATCCAAGCAGATGGTAACGGAAAAGGTGGCAGTCGATATCCATACGGAAGAATTGGACAAACAAATCGGCAAGACGCTGGCAGACAAGTTGCGTGGCGATTTGGAACTGATTGAAGGTGTCTATCCGGAGCTTGATGTAGAGTCTTATCTGGCTGGAGATTGCGCTCCTGTATTCTTCGGTTCGGCACTGAACAACTTTGGTGTGCAGGAACTGCTGAACTGCTTTGTAGAGATTGCTCCAAGTCCGTGCCCCGTTCATGCCGAAGAGCGTGAAGTGAAGCCGGATGAACCGAAGTTCACTGGATTTATCTTTAAGATAACCGCCAATATCGATCCTAACCACCGTTCGTGTGTTGCTTTCTGCAAGATTTGCTCCGGTAAGTTTGTGCGTAATGCGCCTTATCAGCATGTTCGCCACGGAAAGACCATGCGCTTCTCGTCGCCTACACAATTCATGGCGCAACGAAAGACGACGATTGATGAGGCCTATGCCGGAGATATTATCGGTCTGCCGGATAATGGAACGTTCAAGATTGGCGATACGCTGACGGAAGGCGAAATGCTGCACTTCCGCGGATTGCCGAGTTTCTCGCCGGAGATGTTTAAGTATATCGAGAATGCAGACCCGATGAAGCAGAAGCAGTTGGCGAAAGGTATCGACCAGTTGATGGACGAAGGTGTGGCACAATTGTTTGTCAACCAATTCAATGGTCGTAAGATTATCGGTACGGTAGGACAATTGCAGTTTGAGGTGATTCAGTATCGACTGTTGAACGAATATAATGCGTCTTGTCGCTGGGAACCGGTAAGTCTGTTTAAAGCTTGTTGGGTGGAAAGTGACGATCCTGAAGAACTGGAAGCCTTCAAAAAGCGCAAATATCAGTATATGGCGAAGGATAGGGAAGGGCGCGATGTGTTCCTGGCAGATTCCGGCTATGTGCTGCAAATGGCGCAAATAGACTTCAAGCATATAAAATTTCATTTTACAAGCGAGTTTTAGGTAAAAAAGAGAAATAAATATCTCATAATAGTGAGAGAGGATATAGATGAGTAGTACACTATTCTGGAGAAAAATACAACAAGGAGATGAAGAGGCATTCCGGCAGCTTTATGACCAATATGCAGATTTGCTTTATGGTTATGGCATGAAGATAGCTGGTGATGATGCTTTGGTTACGGATGCCATTCAGTCATTGTTTGTTTACATCTTCGAGAAACGGAAAACCTGTGCTGTGCCTCAGTCCATATCCGCTTACTTGTGCGTCTCGTTGAGACACATGATAGTAAACGCACTGAAGAAAGAAAATAGTGGAGTCTTTAAATCTCTGGATGAGCTGGATGCTAATGACTATCCGTTTGATCTGGAGATAGATATTGAAACAGCTATTATTCGTTCGGAGTTAGAGAAAGAGCAATTGGAAGTCTTGCAGAAAGAACTCAATAACTTGACGAAGCAGCAACGGGAAGTATTGTATCTGAAGTATTATAAAAAGATGGATTCGGAAGAAATAGCCCGGGTGATGGGAATAACATCGCGCACCGTCTACAATACCACCCACATGGCTATAAACCAGTTGCGGGAGCGATTGAGCAAATCTTTCCTGATAGCAATGTTGGCTAACTTATGGATATTTTAATTAAAGTGAGATATGGATAACTGGACGGAATCGTTGGATAAGTATTTAGGAGAAGAGAAACTTCCCTTGACTGGCGAAAGATTTTCCCGCAAGGTAGAGATAGGCGACAAGCTTAAACTACAGCGGGAAGAAAGCCATAAGATTGCTTTGAGCCGGAAGAGGAAGCAAGGTGTACTTAGCCACGCTTCCCTGTTTTGGAGGGTGGCGGCAGTGTTAGTAATCCTTCTGGGAATAGGCTGTTACTATATTTCAGAACAGAAGATTATTGCTGAAGCAACTGCCATGAATTATAAATTGCCAGACGGTAGTAATGTGCAGATTATGGCAAACTCTCAACTCAACTATAATAAGATTGCATGGCTTTGGCAACGTAGACTACAATTGAACGGTAAAGCATCGTTCGACGTTACCCTTGGAAGTAAGTTCACTGTGCGTACCGAAGCCGGAGACGTCACGGTGCTAGGAACAAAATTTCTGGTGGACCAGCAAGGAAAGAATATGTTTGTAAACTGCGAGGAGGGTAGTGTCAAAGTAGCGACATCGGTCGGAGAACGTACGTTGAAGGCCGGTGAAAGTGTTCGTTGTGATGAGAAAAAGATAGTCACCGTTGCTCAGCAAGAGAAAGAATCCGAGTTTCCCGAAGTTTTGGGATACGAAGACGATCCGCTAATAAATGTAGTGGCGGATATCGAACATATATTTAAGGTTAAGATAGTGGGGTATGAAAAATGTGACGGACTGACTTATGATGGTACAGTATTGACCAAAGACTTGAAAACGACCTTGAAGCAAGTATTCGGCTCATGCGGATTCACCTATAAACAACGGGGTAACGAAATAATATTAGAATAAAATCGATTTTTTTTCTTCTTTTCTTGGTAAAAAAGAAATGTTACCTTCTCTATCTATTGTAAGGGCTATTAATGAGGTTTGAAAAAAATAGCACTGAATTAAATTAATCTCAAAACAAACAGTAGACAGATGGTAGATGGAAAATGGCTGCCATAACGTAGGTCGAATAGCGGTTCCCTCACTGAGTGTTGTTTTAGAAGGTTTGACAACTAGATTGCTACGCTAATATTTTTTTGAAGGCTAATGATAAATAATAACAGAGGTTTACATTAACCGGTTTTTTTCTGGTAGTTAAGGGTTAAGAAGATAGGAAACCAGAAATAGGGCTAAACCGGCATATTATCATTGAGTATTTTTATTTAATAATTGTTTTATCCGGAGTGTGAGAGAAATATTGAGGGGTATTCTCTCACACTTTTTATAATCCTTCCTACAATGCAGTTACGAAAAGGAGAAATATTCGTCAATAATACTATTCAAATTACTGTTTTATACTTTATTATCCCTTTCTTAAATTATTTTATAATAAAAAATCGGTAATTTCGAACGCTTTTTGAAAAAACGACTTGAATTACTAATAGTTTATTATATGGAAAATATCGAAACAGCGTTTCTGCTGATGGTGGTCGGAATGGCTACCGTGTTTGTTATTCTGCTGATTGTGATTTATTTAGGTAAATTGCTGATAGCCCTCGTCAACAAGTATGCCCCTGAAGAAGCGGTTCCTGCTAAGAAGGAAGCGCCGAGAGGTCCTGCACCTGTCCCGGGAAATATACTCGCCGCCATTACAGCAGCCGTGAATGTGGTGACGCAAGGGAAAGGTAAAGTCACTAAAGTGGAAAAATTATAAATCTATAAAAAGTATATCATAGAAAAACATGAAAAGAGAAGTAAAGTTTAGTTTGGTTTTCCGAGATATGTGGCAATCAGCCGGAAAATATGTTCCTCGTGTAGACCAACTCGTTAAGGTAGCGCCTGCCATCATTGAAATGGGCTGTTTTGCCCGCGTAGAAACTAATGGCGGAGGTTTTGAACAAGTAAATTTATTGTTTGGCGAAAATCCCAATAGAGCTGTGCGCGACTGGACAAAGCCGTTCCACGAAGCCGGTATCCAAACTCATATGCTCGACCGTGCGCTGAACGGACTCCGTATGAGTCCTGTGCCGGCAGATGTCCGCAAGCTGTTCTACAAAGTAAAGAAAGCACAAGGCACGGATATTACCCGTACATTCTGCGGACTGAACGATGTGCGTAATATCGCTCCCTCCATTACATATGCTAAGGAAGCGGGTATGATTTCTCAGTGCTCACTATGTATCACTCATTCGCCTATCCACACCGTAGAGTATTATACAAATATGGCGTTGGAACTTATCAAACTTGGGGCAGACGAGATATGTATCAAAGATATGGCAGGTGTCGGTCGCCCCGTTTCATTGGGAAAAATCGTTGCGAATATCAAAGCTGCACATCCCGAGATACCTGTTCAGTATCACAGCCATGCAGGACCCGGATTCAATATGGCAAGTATCCTCGAAGTATGTGAAGCCGGTTGTGACTACATCGATGTAGGTATGGAACCGCTTTCTTGGGGAACCGGTCATGCTGACTTGCTCAGTGTTCAGGCTATGTTGAAAGATGCCGGATATAAGGTACCGGAAATCAATATGGAAGCCTATATGAAGGTACGTGCCCTGATTCAGGAATTTATGGACGACTTCTTGGGATTGTACATCAGTCCGAAAAACCGCTTGATGAACTCATTGCTTATCGGTCCCGGACTTCCCGGTGGTATGATGGGTAGTTTGATGGCGGACCTCGAAGCCAATCTGGAATCAATCAATAAGTACAAGGCAAAACACAACCTGCCGTTTATGACGCAGGACCAACTTCTCATCAAGCTGTTTGATGAAGTGGCCTATGTATGGCCGCGCGTAGGTTATCCACCGTTGGTGACTCCGTTCAGCCAATACGTGAAAAACCTTGCCATGATGAACGTGATGGCAATGGAAAAAGGAAAGGATCGCTGGGGAATGATTGCCGACGATATCTGGGATATGATTCTAGGTAAAGCCGGACGCTTGCCGGGCAAACTCGCTCCTGAAATCATCGAGAAGGCAGAACGCGAAGGACGTAAATTCTTCGAAGGAAATCCGCAAGACAACTATCCGGACAATCTCGAAAAGTATCGCAAGTTGATGAAAGAGAACAAGTGGGAAACAGGACAGGACGATGAAGAACTTTTCGAGTACGCCATGCATCCCGCTCAATACGAAGCTTACAAAAGTGGGAAGGCAAAAGAAGACTTCCTTGAAGATGTGGCAAAACGCCGTGCCGAAAAGGATAAATCTCCGCTGGACGATGCAAAACCAAAGACGCTGACTGTACAGGTTGACGGGCAGGCTTATCGGGTGACCGTAGCTTACGGTGATGCTGAATTGCCCGCTGCATCTGCTACTGCTGCCGCTGCTCCCGTGGGAGAGGGTAAAGACGTTCTTTCTCCGTTGGAAGGAAAATTCTTCTTGGTGAAGAATGCACAGGAAGCTGCCTTGAAAGTAGGGGATACGGTGAAAGAAGGTGATGTGCTCTGCTATGTTGAAGCCATGAAGACTTACAATGCAATCCGTGCGGAATTTGGCGGTACAATCACTGCCATCTGCGCCAATCCGGGAGACTCTGTTTCTGAAGATGATGTATTAATGAAGATTGGATAATGAACGAGATATTTGAGAACTTATACGACATGACTGCGTTCAGCAATATTATTGCCGAACCTCAGTTCCTGGTAATGTATGCCATTGCGTTCGTCCTGCTTTATCTGGGTATCAAGAAACAGTATGAACCACTGTTGCTTGTTCCTATTGCTTTCGGTGTGTTGCTAGCCAACTTTCCCGGTGGTGATATGGGAGTGATTCAGGCAGACGAGAATGGTATGATAATGATAAATGGAGTGATGAAGAACATCTGGGAAATGCCGTTGCACGACATCGCCCATGAGTTGGGAATCATGAACTTTATCTACTATATGCTGATTAAAACGGGCTTCCTGCCTCCGATAATCTTCATGGGTGTGGGTGCATTAACCGACTTCGGGCCGATGTTGCGTAACTTGCGTCTATCTATTTTCGGTGCTGCTGCCCAGTTGGGTATCTTTACGGTATTGCTGGTTGCTATCTTGATGGGCTTCACTCCGAAGGAAGCTGCTTCTTTAGGTATAATTGGTGGTGCGGATGGTCCTACGGCTATCTTTACGACTATCAAGTTGGCTCCTCATTTGTTGGGTCCGATTGCAATTGCCGCTTATTCTTATATGGCTTTGGTTCCGGTAATCATTCCGTTGGTGGTGAAGTTGCTTTGTTCGAAGAAGGAACTGAGTATTAATATGAAGGAACAGGAAAAGAAGTTCCCTTCAAAAACGGAAATCAAGAACTTGCGTGTGCTGAAGATTATTTTCCCTATTGTGGTGACTACGGTTGTAGCTCTATTCGTGCCGAGTGCAGTGCCATTGATTGGTATGTTGATGTTCGGTAATCTGGTGAAAGAAATCGGAACGAACACCTTCCGCTTATTCGATGCCGCTTCCAACAGTATCATGAATGCTGCTACTATCTTCCTCGGTTTGTCCGTAGGTGCCACGATGACAACAGAAGCTTTCTTGAATTGGACTACAATCGGTATTGTAGTCGGTGGATTCCTGGCGTTCGCTCTTTCCATTACAGGTGGTATCTTGTTTGTGAAGCTGGTGAATCTCTTCTCCAAGAAGAAAATCAATCCGCTTATCGGTGCAACGGGTCTGAGTGCTGTTCCGATGGCTAGTCGTGTAGCCAATGAGATAGCGTTGAAGTATGACCCAAAGAATCACGTATTGCAATATTGCATGGCAAGTAACATCTCCGGGGTGATCGGTTCTGCCGTAGCTGCGGGTGTGTTGATTTCATTCCTTGCGTAAAAAGGCTGCATCGTATAGATGACTTTTTATACATTCATGTTTGGCGAACTCGTTTGATATCACTACCTTTGTATTGATGTATAACAGTTAAAAACAGAAGGCGTATGAGTACAATGACGTTAGAAGCTGAAAAGAATGAACTGATTCGTCGGATATTGGATGTGGATGATATAACTATTCTGAGGAAAGTGAAATCAATGTTGAATAGTGAAAACTATCAGATGAATGTTGTTGCTGAAGAGGCAATTCCATACCGGACAAAGGCGGAGGTTTTAGCAAACTTAGATGAAGCTTGCAAAGAGTTGAAGTTGAATTTGGAAGGTAAGCTGGAATTTAAGTCGCTAGAAGATGCCCTTGATGAAATATAAAATTACCGTTACTCCTGGATTTCTTAGGGAAATGAAGCGTTTGGCAAAACGGTATAAATCATTAAAGCAGGATCTTGAAGATTTGGGACGTGATTTGTTATTGAATCCCGAACAAGGAGTCAGCTTAGGTAACAATCTTCGTAAAGTGCGTATGGCTATTACTTCAAAAAATAAAGGTAAAAGTGGTGGTGCACGAGTAATTACTTATACGGTGATTCTGACGGAGATAGATTCAGAAATAAAGTTGCTCACTATTTATGATAAGTCCGAATGTGAAAGCTTGACAGACAAGGAGATACAAGATATCTTAAAGCAGAACGATATATTGTAATATAAGAAAAGAAAAAGTTCGTCCCACTGCACAGCAATGTGATAGTGGGACGATTTTTTATACTATTATTCTTTTCACTCGCTTATAACTTTCTTGTATTCAGCCACCGCCATTTTCTCTGCCAAATACGCATTTATCAGATTGGTATGCGCTTGCGTCCATGATAACTGTGCGGAGAGTACGTCCACCATATTTGCTTTTCCTTCATTGTAGGAGAATGAAACCAAATCGAGATTCTCGTTTGCCAGATTCATATTCTCTTTCGCTGTTTTCACTTGAAATTCCGTTTCTTTGAGTTTAGTCAGCGCGGCAGAAAGTTCTTCATTGATATTATCGGTGACGTAGCTTTGTTGCAGCTTCTGTATTTCGACATACGCTTTTTGTTGGCGGTTTGTTTTAAGGCGTGCTCCCCAACGGAAAATAGGAATATTCAAGTTTATGCCGATAATGGGATTGAAGGAAACATCGTATCCTAAGTTAGGTGTTGCAGTAGCCCATCCGCCGCTGAAGTACATATTCAGTTGAGGGTTGAATTGGCTAAGAGCAGCTTTGCGTTGAGCCAAGCTCTTCTCGATATTAACTTCTGTACTTTCATAATCGGCTCGTCGCTGCAATACATTCTCAAGAGATAAAATCTGTATGGGGGCGGAAGCTATGTCAATGGTATAAAGACTGTCTACTGGGGTATTCGGTTCTATTCCCATCAGTATATTCAGCCTTTGCAGAGCCAGCGTATAATTCTGACGTGCTTTAATATACTGCAATTCCGCTTCCTTTAATCGGGTAGAAATCATCAGTAAATCTGTGCGGCTGATCATTCCATCATCGAAGCGGTCTTGAATGATGTCATATTGCTGCTTTACAATGTCTTGATAGGTGTTGGCAGCCTGCAACATAGCTTGCGAAGCAGAGGCGTTCCAATAAACAGCATCGCTCTGATAATGAATCTGGTCTAATGTAAGTTCTTCATTTAGCTGATTCAGTTTCTCGTCGGCTTTGGCAATCTTTTGTTGGGCGTTGAGAGCACCCCCTGTATAGAGTGGTTGTGAGACGACAAATACCCCTTGATAAGTGTGGTTGCGATATTCACCCAGAGGTTCATTCCAGGCATTAAGGTCGCTCATGTTAAGTGTACCGTCTGCATTTATATCAATATGGGGCAGGAAGCCTGTATATGCTATCTTTCGTTCCTCAGTGCTTGCCATCGTTCTAAGTTTTTGTTGTTTCAGAACTTGGCTATAAGTCTCCACTTTGGCGCGGTAGGCTTCAAGGCTTAGATAGGACTGTTGTGCCCCAGCTGTGAAACTAAAGGTCAACAGTGACAGAGTTATAAGTTGAGTTTTCATATCTTTCATTTTTTACTTTTCTTGAATAGTTGCAATATTCCCTACAGGTTCTTCTTTGATACGCAGAATGGTACAATAGGCTACCGGAAGCACAAACAGTGTTAGTGCCGAAGCTACCAGCAATCCACCCATAATAGTAGCTGCCATTCCGCCGAACATAGCATCAAATAGTAGCGGCAACATCCCCAGAATCGTAGTTCCCGATGCCATTGCCACAGGCACGATACGGCTTGTTGTAGCACTGACCACTGCATCCAGAGGTCGTTTTCCCGTAGCTGCTTCCAAATCAATCTGTTCCACAAGCACGATTGCATTCTTGATATTCATACCAATCAGTCCTAGCAGTCCGAGAATTGAGAAGAAATCGAACGATTTGCCAAGTACCAACAGTCCCAGCACAATACCGATAAAGATAAGTGGTAACATTAGCAATATCACCATCGGCTTTCGATATGTCCTGAAGAGGAACAGTAACGTAACGAACATCAGAAAGAATGTAAGCGGCAGGTTTTTCGCCAATGCTTCATTAGATTCTACCTGACTTTCCTGCTCCCCGAAATATTTCATTGTATATCCTTCCGGCACCTTAATCTCCTTTTGTACCTGCGACCATACTTGATTGAAAGCTGCAATAGCATTCACTCCACGACGCGGGTCACACTGCGCCATCATCACCATCTGCCTGTTATAATCCTTCACGTTCGAGAACCGATACTGAAAATCAAACTCCGAAACTACCTGTTCCAGACTAGTCGTTTCATTCCCCGCACCAAATACCGGAAGTGTGCGTATATCATTGATTCGGAATGAATCCACGGAATTATCTTTCAGTAGGATAGGAAGTACCTGATCCCCTTGCCGATATTCTCCCAGTGTCATGCCCATCGTGCCGATTTGTATGCTTTGCGCCATCCCTTGGCGGGATACCCCCAACGGCTGTGCCCTTTCCGGACTATAAACTGGCTTCCATACCGGAATCTTATTTCCCCATGAATTGCGTACATTGATTAGTTCCGGATTTCGGTGCATGATTTCTAAAACCTGATTAGTAAGTGCTACCAGTGTATCCACATTCGGCCCAATAAATCCGATTTCAATAGCTGCGTCCACAGCCGGAGACAGTTTGAACAGACTTGTACGTGTAATCGCATTCGGATAATTGGCTTTCATATACCCGTCGAAATCTTCCTCATATTCTTTAGTATATTTACTGTCCTTCAATTCCACCAGCACATTGGCGAAGTTCGGTTTCGGTCCCACTGAGGTAGAAGCCAGATAATATCTCAACGGTGTGCTTCCGAAAGTAATCGATACCTTCTTCACTTCCGGCTGCTTTGCCAGATGTTCTTCCACCGATTTCATTTCTTTCACCACATCGTTGATGCTGTAACCATCCGGGTAGAATACGTCTGCACGAAAATAAGGTTTATCCAAAGAGGGAAAGAAGTTCTGTGGCATCATTCCCATAATAATCAGTGAAACGATAAAAAGCACTACAACTGCACTTAATGTCAACGTCTTTCTGCGAATCAATCCCTGGAGGATAGAAGCGAATTTATGGTAGAAAGGCTTATCGTAAGGGTCTTTCGCTCCATCCTTCGCCTTCGCTTTCAGGATGAAATTCCCGAATACAGTGGTTTGTGTCAATGCAAGCACCCAGCTCAATCCCAACGAAATGGCGAGTACTACGAACAAAGGTTTCACAATTTCCGCCACCGAAGAGGGAGCCAGATAGAGCGGCAGAAACGAACAGATAGCAATGAAGGTAGCACCGAGTAGTCCCCACTGTGGTCCTGTAGCGCCATCAATCAGTGCCTTTCGTCTGTTCACTCCGCGGGCAATGGCGATCTGTGCATTGTCTGTCACCACAATTGCATTATCTACCAGCATCCCCATCGCGATGATAAATCCTGCCAGCGATGTACGATTCAGTCCGACACCAAAGAAAGACATAATGAGCAACGTGCCTCCGATAGAAAAAATCAATGACGAGCCGATTAGCAACCCTGCACGCATCCCCATCACCAGCATGATGATAACGATTACAATCAGAATAGATTCAATCAGATTAAGGATAAAACCATTATTTGCTTCGTTCGCAATTTCATTTTCCAGATAGAGACTTTGCAATTCTAACCCTACAGGCATAAGTGGTAACAATTCGTCCAGTTTCACTTTTACATTCTCACCTGTCTGCACTACATCCCGTTGCGGGTCAGTAGATACACCGATACCGATGGTACGTTTTCCATTCACGTGCATAATGTTGGAAGGAGGATCGAGATAACCCTTTTCAATAACTGCAATATCCCCTAGTTTTACTTGTCCGGCTTTCGTAGTAATCACCTGATTACGAATGTCGTCTACGGTAGTATACATACCATTTGCCGATATCCGTAACTGCTGCACACCTGCACTGATTTCTCCGGTATTGATAATCTGATTTTGCGATTGAAGCAGGCTTGCAAGCTGTTTCGGGTCGATGCCCATCCCCACAAGTTTATTCGTGGAAATAAAGACATTGACGACTTCCGTCTGTACACCGAATAGGGCGACTTTCATCACGCCGTCCGCAGTAACTACTTGAGTCTTAATCCGCTCCGCCCAATTGCGCATCTCTTCGTAAGTAAATCCGTCGTCTGCTGTCAGTCCGTAGTAAATCCCGAAAACATCACCGAAATCGTCCGAAACAGTGGGAGTGGAAGCACCGGCAGGCAACTGCGGCTGTATATTGAGCACCTTTCGCCGCAGCTCATCCCACTTCTGAGGAATAGAGTTGGCGGCTAGCGATGGCTGCAATTCGAATGTAATTTTAGAGAGTCCGTACATCGATTCCGATTTAATCTTGTACACACCACTCATGCTTTGAATCTCGCGAGAGATAGGCTCAGTAATCAGTCGCTCCACTTCAGCCGGCTCCGCACCGGGATAGCGAGTCATGATAACTGCCGACTTAATAACAAAGGGAGCATCTTCCTTCTTGCCTAACTTTCCGAAAGATGTGATTCCCCCGATAAGTAATACTGCAAGAAAGAAATAGATAATTTTCGTATTGTCAAGTGAATATTTGGCTAAGTTCATAATAGTTGAGGAATTTAGAATTAAGAATAAGGAAAATGGCTGAATAGAGAATCTTTTAGTTCTTTATCTCCCTGACCGTTTCTCCTTCCACCAGTTGATACACTCCTGCAATCACAATCTTTTCTCCGGCTTTCAACCCTTCGGAAATAAGAACTTGTGCATCGCCTGTAGGGGCATTAACAGTGACTTCCCGCTTATGAACCTTATTGTTTTCTACTATCCAAACATACATTTTATTGCCTTCGCTTTCACCGAAAACAGCACTCAGCGGCACCATTGTCCAACTATCTTGCACCAACGGACCAACATCTGCACTGAAACGGATGCTACACGTGAAACCCGGTTTCACGGCATAAAGATCGCGGTCGAAAGTAGGATCATCAATAGTGATACTTACCGGAATACCCGTCCCGGCAGTCGATATGTCAAGATACTCCTCAAGTTTAGCCTGAAACACGTGCCCTTTGAATGTATCGAACTCCACAAGAAAACGCGGATCTTTGGCACGGAGCAGATAGAGATAAGCATCGGGGATGGTGAATTTAATACGCAGATTGCGTGTGTTGACGAGTTGTACTATACCTTCCCCGGAGTTGACACGTTGATAATTCTCCACCAGGCGTTTCTCAATTGAACCATCGAAAGGAGCTGTTAGTTTCGTATCGCGCATATTATTGCCGGATAGTTCATATTCCGATTTTGCCTTCTGATAATTGGCAAGGCTAATTTCGTAATCCTGCACGGAGATAGCTTGGCGGGAGAGAAGCCGTTTATTTCGTTCCACTTGGGCGGCGGCTGTCTCGTATGCCGATTTGGTTGCTGCATATTGCAGTGCAATGTCTCTGGGGTCAATCTCTGCAATCAACTGCCCCTTTTTTACCTTTTCTCCTTCAATGACGGGTAGTTTTATGATTTGCCCGCTGACACGGAATGCCAACTTCACATATTCCACCGCTTCTACGATGCCCGAGAAATCTTTCCGGATAACCGAGCTTGACTCGACAACCGCCGTCTTTACAGGACGGACCGATGTCTCTTTTGTTTCTTTCTTTTGTCCGCAGCCTATCAGCAAGATAGAAACAACGAACATAAATCCATATACCTTCTTCATATGCTACACAGATGTTTAGAGTTTTTGCGTTGATTCGTTTTTCTTTTTTAGAAGTTCTAAACAACTTATGTGTATTTATGTTCAATATGGACGTGTTTTGTTTTTATTTCCTTGTCCTTGCCGGCTTACCGGAAAAGACTGTCAATTCTAAAACTGTGAATATGATATCTACTGTTGAGTAACCGGGAAGTTCATATTCCAGATTCTCGTCTTCGAAGAAATATTTAAGATAAAGAGTAGCTACTCCTTCGTGGAAATCAAGGAAAAGATAGGATGTGTAATTGTAGATTCCCAAATCAGCAAATTCATTTAATATGGCAGTATTGAAGACCGTGCACCATCCTGTTTTCTCTTCATAGCCGGACATCTCGAACCTGCGATGTTCTTTATTAAAATCATCTTCATTAATATGCCTGAATTGCTTTAGTAGTTCATCACTGAAAGAAAGCCGTTGCCTGATTAAGTTAAGTATCTCTTGTTTAGTCATCTGTTCTAAGTTTAGTATTATACATCTTTCAACAAAAAAAGGAAATTCCTATGGGGAATCTCCTTTTTTTCATTCTTCAAAGAAAGTTTGAATTATTTCTTCTTACGGTCACCGTAGCGGCTCATGAACTTATCAACACGTCCTGCAGTATCCACCAATGTAGATTTACCTGTATAGAACGGGTGAGAAGTGTTAGAGATTTCAATCTTCAGCAACGGATAAGTTTCACCTTCGAATTCGATGGTTTCTTTAGTTGCTACAGTTGATTTAGACAAAAACATATCACCATTTGACATATCTTTGAATACTACCGGACGGTATGATTCTGGATGAAGGCCTTTTTTCATTTCAGTATCTGTTTTTTTAATTTATATTCTGTTACTATTTTGGTAAGAAATAGTGTAATGGTCATTTTCAGAGCGCAAAGATAGTACATTTCTCCGAATATGAAAAAGCTTTGCTGAAAAAACTTCTATGAATTATATCATTTCTATAGAATCACCTTATTTATATGAATGAAGATAGTAACGAGACAGCTGTGGTTACCGCGACTATCATTTAGTTGTTTATTTGCAAGGTGGACATTACAATATAATGTCAGCGCAGTCACTCTGTGGAAATTTGAAGTCCGATTTAAACCTTTTCTACTATATTTTTCTTTCCGAAGTTCGTTATTCGGTGGATAATGCTTACTTTTGCGTAGAATTTTTATTCACTAACAATAAACTTTAAACAAAATGGTAAATTACAAAGATTTAGGATTGGTAAACACGAAAGAGATGTTTGCTAAGGCTATCAAAGGTGGATACGCTATCCCGGCATTCAACTTCAACAATATGGAACAGATGCAGGCTATCATCAAGGCTGCTGTTGAAACTAAATCTCCTGTGATTCTTCAGGTTTCTAAAGGTGCTCGTCAGTATGCTAACGCTACTTTGTTGCGTTACATGGCTCAGGGTGCTGTAGAATATGCTAAAGAATTAGGTTGCGCACATCCCGAAATCGTTCTTCACCTCGACCACGGAGATACTTTCGAAACTTGCAAATCTTGCATCGATTCAGGTTTCTCTTCAGTGATGATTGACGGTTCTCACCTTCCTTACGAAGAAAACGTTGCACTGACTAAGAAAGTAGTTGAATACGCTCATCAGTTTGATGTAACTGTAGAAGGCGAACTTGGCGTGTTGGCAGGTGTAGAAGACGAAGTTTCTTCTGACCATCACACATATACTGACCCTGAAGAAGTAATCGACTTCGCTACTCGCACAGGTTGCGATTCATTGGCTATCTCTATCGGTACTTCTCACGGTGCATACAAGTTTACTCCCGAACAATGCCACATCGACCCGGCAACTGGTCGCATGGTTCCTCCTCCATTGGCTTTCGAAGTATTGGATGCTGTTATGGAAAAACTTCCGGGATTCCCAATCGTTCTTCACGGATCATCTTCAGTTCCACAGGAAGAAGTTGAGACTATCAACAAATTCGGTGGTGCATTGAAAGCTGCTATCGGTATTCCTGAAGAAGAATTGCGCAAAGCTGCTAAGTCTGCTGTTTGCAAAATCAACATCGACTCAGACTCTCGTCTGGCTATGACTGCTGCTATCCGTCAGGTATTCGCAGAAAAACCTGCTGAATTTGACCCACGTAAGTATCTTGGTCCGGCTCGCGACAATATGGAAAAACTGTACAAGCACAAAATCCTTAACGTGCTTGGCTCTGATAACAAATTGGCTGAATAATTATTCCGGCGCATTAGTTATCTGATATAAATAAGAAGGCTGCTTCCATTTCGATGGTTGCAGCCTTTTCTTTTTTAATCTTTATTCTCCTTCTTCAATACACTGGGTTCTCCATTCTCAAAGAAATCTTCTACCTTATTTGTGCTTTGAATATCTTTCAACCATTTTTCGGCAGCGATGTAGTAGTGTACTAATCCTAATACGAGATGACCGTGCTTATCATATTCTGGAGGTCCCTCTTTAAGGTCCTTAGGTCGTGTTTTTACGAATGCCGCCAAACAACGTTCTGCATTTTTCCTGTCTTTCAGATTAAATAAATAGACATATGCCATATCATACAGTAGTTTATGTTTCGTTCTATCAAACTTTGCATAACGTTCTTTGATGGTTGCCAACTGTTCATTATACATTTTCGCCATCTTGTAGGTATCGGTCATACCAATGTAGAGGCGTATCATGGTGCTGTCATCAGGCACAGTCAGCTCAATGGCCTTTTTGAGATATTCTACACCTTCTTTTTTCCATGAAGTTTTGGAACACGAACGTCCGAGGTAATAGAGGAGATTGGCATTCTCCGGTTCGTACTCTTTGGCAGCTTCCAGAAAGTCATGTGCTTCGTAGTACTTTTCTAAGGCATAATAGCTGATGCCCAGATAATAACAGGTATGAAAAGAACTGTCTCCTTGATTCACAAGAGATTGGTAGCGCTTGGCAGCAGTGCGGTAGTCTTCCTTCAGGCAGTATGCCAATGCATTCTGTCTATTGACCGAGATGTTGGTAGTGTCTATCCGCCGATACTTCTCTGTAGCTTCTATTGCTTCGTCAAAATAGGAACCGGCAATATTGATTGCACCGAGTTTGGCAGCGGCAAGATAATCGTCGGGATACTTTTCCTGAATGTTGTAGTAGCAGCCCACAGCAGGGAGAAGGTCGCCCAAGCCTTCAAAACTTTGTGCTTGCAGGTGCAACACGACAGCCGAACTATCTTTCTCTGACAGTACGCTGCTTTCGCCCAGTGCATCTCTGAACTTTTGTTGCGAAAGAAGCAGGTTGATGTATTGGATGCGCGCATACTTATTCTCCGGGCTGAGGTCGATGGCCCGTTCAAAGTATTTAAGTGCCTGGTCGTATTTGGCAAGTGCACGGGAGCATTCGGCTGCTTCGATAAAAGCGCGGGTGTTGGTGGTGTCGTTGGCTAAGATTTCCTGATAGGTGGTGAGTGCTTCCTTGTTCAACCCCAGTCCGCGCAAAGCTTTCCCTTTTTGCAAGAGCAGGGGAGTGGTCGGCTTCATTTGGGAGATAAGTGAAAGCGCTGTTTCATAATCATAGTTCGCTATAGCTTCCTGAACATGGTCTGTGTGTTGCGCCATCAATGAGATGGAAGAACATAGAAAGAGTAGAAAAATGATCCGTTTCATAATATCAAGATTTTAGTAGTTTGTTCACTGATGTGCAAGTTACTAAATATATTCTATTTACGAAATATTCGTAGGATATTTTGGATAGATTAACGGATTGATAAGAGAGGATAACACAAAGCAATAAAAAAACGCTCCTTTCGCAGAGAAAGAAGCGTTTTTCCATATAAGAGGATGATTGCTTTTTACATCAAGAATCCCAGCAAGATACCGGCAGCTACTGCTGAACCGATTACTCCGGCTACGTTCGGACCCATAGCGTGCATCAACAGGTAGTTGGTCGGGTCGTATTCCAAACCAATAACTTGCGAGATACGTGCAGAGTCGGGAACGGCAGATACACCTGCATTACCGATAAGCGGGTTAATCTTGTTACCCTTCTTCAAGAAGATATTGAAGAGCTTAACAAACAATACACCTGATGCCGTAGCGATGATGAATGACAACGCACCAAGGGCGAAAATCTTGATAGAGTCGAAGGTCAGGAACTCAGAAGCCTGAGTAGAAGCACCTACTGTAAGTCCTAACAAGATAGTGATAACGTCAATCAGCGGACCGCTGGCAGTATTAGCCAAACGACGGGTAACACCACTTTCTTTCAATAAGTTACCGAAGAACAGCATACCCAGCAGAGGCAGACCGGACGGAACGAGGAAACAGGTGAGCAGCAAACCGATAATCGGGAAGATAACCTTCTCTGTGTGAGAGACAGCGCGCGGCGGTTTCATACGGATGACGCGTTCGCTCTTTGTGGTGAGCAGTCGCATGATAGGCGGCTGTATCACCGGAACCAACGCCATATAGGAGTAGGCGGACACCGCAATGGCTCCCATCAAGTTAGGTGCCAGCTTGGACGAAAGGAAGATAGCCGTCGGACCATCTGCACCACCGATAATACCGATAGCACCCGCCTGCATCGGGTCGAATCCCATTTCCAGCGCAATCATATAAGCTCCGAAGATACCGAACTGTGCAGCCGCACCGATTAACATTAACTTCGGATTGGAAATCAGCGCCGAGAAGTCCGTCATGGCGCCGATGCCCAAGAATATGAGCGGCGGATACCAGCCGGATGTTACTCCTTGATACAATATATTCAATACAGAACCTTCTTCGTAGATACCTACTTTCAATCCGGCATCCATATTAAAAGGTATATTACCGATCAACATACCAAATCCGATAGGAATCAGCAGCATCGGTTCAAACTCTTTGGCTACTGCCAAATAGATGAATCCCAAGCCGACGAGAATCATTACGACGTGCCCCGCTGTTGCGTTGGCAAATCCCGTATAGGTCCAGAAGTCGGCTAGGTTGTTTCCTAAAAAGTTTATAAAGTCTCCCATATTATTCAATAATTATGAGGTCATTACCTTCAAGAACAGAATCTCCCTTGTTCACGTTGATAGCAGTAATCTTACCGTCTTTGTCCGCATTGATATTGTTTTCCATCTTCATGGCTTCCAATATAATGATGGTCTGGCCTTTTTTCACTACATCACCTACGTTGACTTTAATGTCGAGGATAACGCCTGGCAGCGGAGACTTAACACCTGACTTGCCGCCTGCCGGAGCTGTCGGTTTCACTACCTGGGTAGGAGCAGTAGGAGAGTTAGGCATAGGGCGTACTACAGGTTTCGAAACAGCAGCTTTCGGTTGCTTCTCCATTTCTACTTTATAATGCGTACCGTTCACTTCCACATGAGCGATATTGTCTTCGATATCTCCGATGGTTACTTTATATGAGTTACCGTTTATTTTATATTTATATTCTTTCATCGTTATTACTTTTTATTGGGTGACTTACTTTCGGGGAGTTTCACGCAAGGTGTAAATCTTCGAGCTCCAAGGTGAATAGCTACGTTTCACGCGAGTGATGGTCAGTACCGTATCTTCTACGTCGTGTACTTCATCCTGCATTTCGTGTAGTGCCATCGAGATAGCGGCATAGACTTCGCCCGGAGCTTGTGCCAACTCTTTCGCTTCTTCTTTGTCGATACCTTTCGATCTCATGGTGTTGCGATTGCTCAGATTGACAGCCACTTTACCCACAATCTTGAAGGAGATAAAGAGAAGAAGCAGACCGACAAATACTACACTCATGGCCGAGATTGACATACCGATACCGATAGCATCGTGTTCTTCAAACTTCTCCATCTTGGAATTGCTGTCCAACGTCTTATTGTTCGTACTCGGAGTCACGTATTTATCTGAGCTTGCTCCTTTCACTTCCCATTCTGCCGCACCGTCGCTGACGCGTGCATAAGATTGGTCGGGACCGAGGCTACCTGCCGGTATTACAACCTGGTCAAGCAGTTTTCTGCCGGAATCAAACAGACCCACCCAATTGGATGTTTCCGTATTCAGCTTGAAACTGGTGTGGAACGTACCGCGGTTGGGTTCGCCGTCCGCCCAGAATAAGGCATGCTGGCGTGGTTTCACTAAAGTAAGTATATCACCTTTCGGGATAAAATAGGTAACTGTATCGCCCGGTTGGCTGCTCACTTTCATCAAGCAAGCCGCCAAGTCGGCGCTACCAAATGATTTATTGAATATTTCAATCCATGCACTGTGCACACCGTAGTCGTCCTGAAAATTATTCTGATTGTCTATCAGGATTTCGTTCAGCAACAGCTTGGTATTCGACTTTTTCTCTCCACAAGAAGTCAGTCCAATCAGCAACAGCAAAGAAAGAAATATTCCGATTTTGGTTTTGTTCATAATCGTTCTTGTTTTAATATGAAAAGTTGGATTACAACGGAATATTACCATGCTTCTTAGCCGGGTTGCTCAGTTTCTTAGTCTGCAACTGCTGCAAAGCGCGGATGATACGGAAACGTGTGTTACGCGGTTCAATCACATCGTCAATGTAACCATATTTAGCAGCATTGTAAGGATTGGCAAACAGTTTCGTATATTCTGCTTCTTTCTCTGCAAGGAATTGAGCCGGATTCTCCTGGTCTTTAGCTTCGCGCGCGTACAATACTTCTACGGCACCTGCACCACCCATTACGGCAATTTCAGCAGACGGCCATGCGTAGTTCATATCGCCACGGAGTTGCTTACAGCTCATCACGATGTGAGAACCACCATAAGACTTACGCAACGTGATAGTTACCTTAGGCACAGTAGCTTCACCGTAAGCATACAGCAACTTAGCACCGTGAAGGATTACACCGTTGTATTCCTGACCCGTTCCCGGAAGGAATCCCGGTACGTCTACCAATGACACGATAGGAATATTGAAAGCATCGCAGAAACGCACGAAACGTGCCCCCTTGCGAGAAGCGTTGCTATCGAGCACACCTGCCAGATACTTCGGCTGGTTGGCAACGATACCTACTGACTGACCGTTGAAACGGGCAAAGCCAATGATGATATTCTTAGCATAATCTTTCTGGATTTCGAGGAACTCGCCACCATCGACGATAGCGCCGATAACTTCGTACATATCATACGGTTTGTTGGGGCTGTCAGGAATGATTTCGTTCAAAGAATCTTCCAGACGGTCGATAGGATCGTCACAGTCTGCATAAGGAGCTTCTTCGAGGTTGTTTTGAGGGATATAGCTCAACAGGTTGCGAATCAGAGCAAAACTTTCTTCTTCAGTTTTAGCAGTGAAGTGAGTTACACCTGATTTAGTGGAGTGAACGCTTGCGCCACCAAGATTTTCCTGGCTAACGTCTTCGCCTGTTACCGTCTTTACTACTTTCGGTCCGGTGAGGAACATATAAGAAGTGCCTTCCATCATCAGCGTGAAGTCGGTCAGCGCCGGAGAGTAAACAGCACCACCGGCACAAGGACCGAAGATACCTGAAATCTGCGGAATAACGCCCGAAGCGAGGATATTGCGCTGGAAGATTTCTGCATAACCTGCCAAAGCGTTGATGCCTTCCTGAATACGTGCACCACCCGAGTCGTTGATACCGATACAAGGCGCACCCATCTTCATGGCTTGATCCATGATTTTACAAATCTTCTGTGACATGGTTTCCGACAGCGAACCGGCAGAAACGGTGAAGTCCTGAGCGAACACGTATACCAGACGACCGTCGATTGTACCGCAACCGGTCACCACGCCATCACCCGGATAGTGTTTCTTCTCCATGCCGAAGTTCGTGCATCTATGCTCAACGAACATATCCATTTCTTCGAAACTACCTTCATCCAGCAACATGGCCAGACGCTCGCGCGCTGTGTATTTCCCTTTTTCGTGTTGCTTTGCAATTGCTTTATCGCCGCCTCCCATACGTGCTACGGCACGGCGTTCAATAAGCTCTTTAATTTTTTCAAGTTGATTACTCATGAGTTCTTGTTGTTTTAGAGTTTATAGATTAATGTTCGCAGAGTTCTGTCAGTACACCCAACGTTGATTTCGGGTGAAGGAAAGCGATATTCAAACCTTCGGCGCCTTTGCGGGGAGCTTTGTCGATAAGACGGATTTCCTTGCTTTCTGCTTCTGCCAAAGCATTGGCTACTCCATCTTCTACAGCAAACGCAACGTGATGAACACCTACACCTCTGTTTTCAATGAATTTCGCAATAGTGCTTTCGGGAGAAGTCGGTTCAAGCAATTCGATTTTTGTTTCACCAACCTTCAGAAAAGCAGTTCTTACTTTCTGATCTTCCACAGTTTCAATGTTGTAACACTTCAGACCTAATACATTTTCGTAATAAGGAAGGGCTTCCTCAATGCTTTTTACAGCGATGCCCAGATGTTCAATGTGTGAAATCTTCATAACTTTACTTTTTATTTGGTTTTAAATTATGTGCTTATACGGCATAAAACAGCACAAAGAAAGACAATTCTTGCTTAATAAAGAAATATTTCTGCATTTAATTGCTCGCCGATAAAGTATAAAAACTGGTAGGGAAGGAGTATAGAGGGCGTTTTGTAATCTTGAGATTACATTTAGACATAAAATTTGACCAATAGATTGTTGAGCCAAGCCCAGTTGACGCGGAACCATCGGCGGGTGCTGCTTTGCTTTCCTCCGAAGCGGAGCACGAAGTCGCGGTAGCCATGTTTGCGGAAAGGAAGCCCCACATCCATAAATTCCAAATGCCCCAAACCTCTTTGGCGAGCATCGTCCAAAGCTTTCCAAACCGCCAGTACGCCGGGGTTTTGCAGTGCATACGTCTTGCGCATTCCTCCCGAAAACCAGAGGTATGCGTCCTCATCGGAATAGATGCACACGGAGCCGCCGATAATCTTCTCCTTGTATCTCACTATGAATATTTTTGCTTGATTTCCTTTGACGAATACACTGTTCATATGGTGAAAGAAATCATTTGCCGGGAAATACCTGCGTATGCGCGATGAGTAGATTTTGTGTAGCATTTTGGAGAACTCTTGTATCTCCTCTACGGTATGCGCTTCTTCTACTTTTGCTCCGTTTGCCAATCCTTTCTTTATCTGCCGGATGCGCGAAGGGCTGAAGCGGTCCTCCGTCTTTTTCAGGCTGTGTAATGAATTGCGCACTCTCAACCAATTGACCGGGAAGTAATCGTTCGACCGGAATACACGGTAGCCGAACATCGCATTGTTGAGATTCTTAAATTCGATAAGTACACAGCTGCGCGAAGCTTCCTGCGTGAGATGTTCGAGCATATCGCCAAACACGTTTTCCGCCTTTTCTTTATTATTAAGGAGAGATTCGTCAAGAAGTTCTCCTTCACCGTACACTACGCAGTGTTTTGACAGAAAGGCAGGCAACCATCTCTTCGCTTTGCGGATAGCAGCCAGCAATCGTGCCACAGGTTTGCCATCTTCCGTAGCTACAATGAGTAAAGGTGTATAGCCGGGAGTCGCTTCATAAATCTGAAACAGCTCTGTGGAATGGAACGTGTTGCTTCCCGGCAATGAGGGAATGTCCTTTCCATGATAATATGTAGTTAGCTTAAGTGGCATCCAGGTACAAATTTACACTTTTTCTTCTTTATTAAACAATAAATCAGAGGTTTTTGTTGGACTTAGAGAGAAAAAGATTGTTCATCATCCTTTGATACCTTCGGACGTGCGGGTCTATGGATTTGTGATTGATTCTACGACTGGAGAATTACGGCGCATTGTCTGGATAAAGACAAAAAATAAGGCAGCTTTTTATCGGCTGCCTTTATCTTTCTACGGTTATAGACTTTCTTTGACTGGTGCACTCGCTTATGACAAATAGGGTGCCCATACATCTCGATTTCAGCCTCTCGGCTTGCTTTACGATTCGCTTTGATGTAATCGTCTTGTGTAATTCGCTTTTTCATAATGCTGTAATTTCTCGGTGCAAAGATACGAATAATTCTTCAATTATACAGAGGAGTTGTACTCGGTTTGCACTATCTTTGCACACATTGTGTCTGACTAATAACATAACAAGATAATGAACGATGATTTTAATTACGAAGCAGTGCCCTATCAATATACCCATTGCTTGAATGACCGATGTCCGAAAGGAGAAAAATGTTTGCTGCGTCTGGTGGCATTGCATAGTACTGACAAATTCCCCACGCTATCGGTCGTGAATCCGAAATGCATTCCGGAAGACGGCAGTGCCTGCACTTTCTACAAACCTATCCGGAAAATACGGGTGGCATGGGGAATCAAACATTTGCTCGACAAGGTTCCACATCAGGATGCCGAAACGCTCAAAAGACAGATGCTCAACTATTTTGGACGCGGAATGTATTACCGCTTCTACCGAAAAGAGAAATTTGTCAGCCCTGAACAGCAAGAATATATCCGTCGGCTTTTCCGCCAAAAGGGGATAACTGATGAACCGGCCTTCGACTCTTACACCGAAGAATATGATTGGTAATTATCCTACACTGCATACACCCGTGCTTCTAATGCGCTGACAGCTAAATGGTTAAGTATGTGTAAGATAGGGTGGAAGATGTGTGCAAGATACTTTTATCTTGCACGCATTCATAAATGTATTATTCAACTCTTGCCACATAATACACAGTGCCGCGACGGGCACGTTTGGAAGCCACATCGTGTTTGCGAAGTACCCTTCCGAACACACTTACCCGCTTGTTGGACAAGGAGATATCACTATTCTTCTTTATGTCCTCCAGTATTTCCGCCGGAGATAACCATTCACCTTCTTCGTCCACATTCACCGGACGAAAATAACGGTAGAACAACTGCTCTTCGATGGATTGCTGTTCAAATTCGCGATTATTCTCGGTCATCACCCGTTCTTCAGCTTGGTCGAACCAATAGCGTTCGCCGTGGTCGAGCTCGTACATGGCTTGTGTATAAAGTTGCTCGTAGTCGATGGCATGGGAAGTATCAATCGTATCTGTCACCTCAATGCAGATGAAACGTCGGCTGCCGGAAGGGTTGGTCAGCAAATCCTTCTGATTGCTCGTGCCGATGAACGAAGCGTAACGACGCATCTCCAGCACAGCCGCCGCATGGGGTTTGCGCATATTCACCACCGGTTTTTGAAGAATATGTTTCAAGAATCCCTGTTGGGTGTCGCTAATTTGGTCGAACTCGTCAATATTAACTAAACTAAAAACTTTTATGATTAAATTTAAAGTGCTATATTTGTACTGAAATTCAAGCATTAAGGAAATGAAACGAGCAGCATTATTGCTAAGATGTAGCACAAATATACAGGATTATAATCGCCAGAAGTTAGAACTTGAGAAGGTCGCCAACAGATTTAAATTGAAAGTCGCTAAGGTCTTTGGTGAACATGTAACGGGTAAGGATGATATTCGTAAGGGCAACCGTAAATCAGTGGATGAATTGATTAATGCCTGTGAGAACGATGAAGTTGATGTCGTTCTGATTTCAGAGGTTTCACGGCTGACGAGAAATTTTCTATATGGAGTTACTTTGGTCGATAAGTTTAATCGGGACTACAGCATTCCAATCTACTTTAGAGATAAGAGGAAATGGACTATTGACGTAGAAACAGGTGAAGTCAATTTAGAATTTGAGAAGGAGCTGCGTAAGGCATTTGAGCAAGCAGAGGAAGAACTCGTGTCAATTCGTTTTAGAATGGCATCTGGTAAGCGGGATTCGGCAGGCTTGGGACAATGGTTCGCAGGCATCCCACCATTCGGCTATACAAGGCAAAAAGATGGATTCCTGGTTAAGAATGAATATGCTACAATCGTAAAGGAAATGTTTGACAAGTACCTTGAAGAAGGACAGGCTTTGATCACTACAACAAGATACATTTATGGTAAATACCCTGCCATTAAGAAACTGAAGAGCATCGGTAACACAAAGTTTATACTCAATAACAGTGCATATACAGGCAGGGTTGAAGCCAATATCTATGACGAGATAGACAAGATTACTGACACATTCTACTTTGACATTCCTGCTATCATAGATGAAGAAACCTATAACAAGGTACAGGAGAAGCTGGCTCATAACAGGACGACAACCCCATATCCCAAAGCCACCAAATACTTATTACAGAAACTCATTAAGTGTTCTGAATGTGGAGCATTCTATACGAGGTTACACTCCAATAAAAGGGATACTGTACACTTCAAATGTACAAGCAATAAGAGTAGTTCAACAGGTTGCATGAGCCAAGTCTATCTGAATGAACGAATTGTAAACCCTATTATATGGAACTTCATTAAGGAGCAACTATTCTATGTTAGTAAGATGAATGCGGAACAACGACTTGAAGCCGTAGCAGAAGAGAATGAGAACAAAAGCAGAGCTATTGAGGAACAGGAGGCTCTCAAAACCTCTTATAAGGAACAGGAGAATAAACTGACGAGGTTGGAGGACTTATATTTAGATAATGACATAGATAAGGATCGTTACAAGGAACGGAAGTCTAAGATTGAGAAGGAACTTACATCTATCAGGGTTCAAATGAATAAACTGACTGACAGAATCAGGCTTTCAGACTTCAATATTAAACGGTACAACAGTACGGACTTCACGGAGCAATATTTTAATGAGGTGGAAGCCGACCTTGAGAAACAGATGAAAGTGTTGCGTGAATACGTGAAAGGCATTTACCCATTATACATAGATAAGGTTTATTGTTTCCTGAAAGTTGACACCATTGAAGGAATGTTTAATATATTCTACGAGCCACGAAAGGCTAAACAGAAATGTGCTTACTTCATCAATGATTCGTTGGCACAATATCATCCTGACATACGGAACTTCTATACTCCCAATAACACGCTACTGACTGACAGCGATGAAGTGGATGCTTACTACACATTGGACGAAATGAAAGAGATTTGTTACAGGAATGGCTTTGAAGTCCGATATAGGGAATAATTGTAGTGGCAATCAGGAAGAATTGAGCAATAAGCTTATCTTTAAGCGATATTTCACCAACTTGGGACAGAATTGTTCAGACCCTAATATAGATAACTTTGACTGATTTTGTCTCACAATATGAACGATTTAATTTTAAATTCAGATTATGATAGAGAACACCAACTTAGAGTTAAAACCCGTTGAAATTCGGGATAATGAATATATGTCAGACCTCTACCCTGACGGTCTGCCGAGCAATGCTATCATTGACAAGACTTTGACAGCCAAAGGTGCTACGACCTGTGAATTGGATGATAGATATGCCAAACGTAACTCCATAATCATTGAACCCAATGTACCCGTGATTGACGGCAAGCAGGTCAAATATCCCAACTCATTGGGGGTACGTGAAGGCATTACGGATAATGATGTTAAGAAATATCTACTTAACAGGTCTATTCGTTACAAGAAGATCATAGTAACTCCTGAAAGCTATTCCAAAGTCAAACGAGTGGCAGAACATATAAAAGTGAACCTCTTCGAAGACTTCTTCCTCTTAATAGATGAATGTGAGAAAGTTGTACAGGACGCAGGTTTCAGACCTGATATAATTCTACCATTCTTCGATTTCTTTAGCTTTGACAACAAGGCATTGATTTCAGCCACCCCATTATTCCCAACCTTAAAAGGTTTTACCAACCATTCATTTAGCTATATCAAGATTGTACCCACCTTTGACTATAAGAAGAACTTATCATTAATAGGCACAAATAACGTACAGCAAGAGTTCCTGAATCAAATATCCCTGAACGATAACAAGAAAGCCATATTCTTAAATTCACCTGACTATGCTAAGGCATTGATAGAGAAAGCCGACATCAGAAACCGTAGTAAAATCTATTGTTCTAATAAGGATAACGCCATTCGCAAGCTCCATGAGGGCGGGTACGAGGCTTCCGACAGCTTTATGTCGGGCGAGATATTGGAGCAGTACAGTTTCTTTACGAGCAGGTTCTATTCAGCGGTAGATTTAGATACTCCTGACAAACCTGATATAATAATGGTTACAGATTGTTTGAGCAAACCACAGACCATGATTGACCCATTCACTCATGCAGTCCAAATAATAGGCAGGTTTCGTTTAGGAATTGGTAGCATCACCCATATTACGAATTGGGATGATGAATTGAAACCACAATCCCGTGAAGAAATCATTGAGGAGATGGAAGCACAGAAGAAGGTTTATAATATCCTTACTGACTTGAAAGAAACTCTTAAAGGTAGGGAAAGGGAACTTCTGACAGAGATTCAGGAACGCATCCTTGTTTATAAGTTCTTGTTTAAGAATGACGCTTACAAGGGCAAGATAAACCCATTCCTGATAGAATGCCATATTCAGAAATCTAAACTTGAATCTTTCTATAAACATCTACAATCCTTAGTAAATGCTTATCGTGAGACAGGGCATTTCAATGTGTCGTATCATTATGAGCGTTACGATGAGAAACCTAAAGCTATAAAGGCTAAGCCGTTGTCAAGAGAAAGGAAGTTGCAGATATTGGAACGGTTACAGGATTTAGAACCTAAAGGGTTAGTCTTAAAATTCTTTACAGAAGATCAGCAGGAGGAATTGAGGTCTTTAAGACATGAAGCTCCTGAACTATGTAAATACTATGAGAAGTTTGGTATGGATAGAATTGTAGAAATTGACTATGATTTAGCCACCATGAAGCGACAGCTTAAAACCGTGCACAAGAAGGAGATTTATTTCGTACCGATAGATGAGATTCATAATACCTTTATAATAGGCAAACCATATCCTGAAAGTGAGATAATAACCACCTTACAGACCATATATAATAAATATGAGCTTGTAGATGATGGTGGCAAACCCTTACAAGCTAAGGCTACCTACTTGGATAAATATTTTAAAATTTCTGACAGGATAACTGTACCCGGCACTCGCCTTAAAGGGTACATTCCCCTTGAAGAGAAGTACTCGTTTGAATAGTTCAAATTTGGGACAAAATAACTAAGACTTACTTCTATTATGGTCTGAATAGTTTTGTCCCAAACTGTAACAATTTGAAACTGAGAGCATTCTCAAATATAAATTTAGGGGGAAACCGAGCGTAGCGAAGGTTTACCCCAGCAACCGAACTGACCCCAGCAACCGAACTGACCCCACGCACACTACTCCACCCACTTTAATTCCCCCCTCGTAGCTCCTTAATAAAAAGAATGCTTTAGGAATATACTATTACCTCACATCATCTAATCAACAATCTTTTCCCTTGTCAGCGTGGATGCACTCTAAACTATTACCTATCCTGATGAAAAATTACTATTACTCCCAATCTCCATTTAATGATACTTAGGGAATAACACTAAATAGTTCTAAGTGTAAAATATCCTAAGTGATATAACACTTATAGCTATTTGACAGTATGTAGTATCATCTGAAATGAAAGTGAATGCATTCCACTTACAGATCAGATGTTACTTGCTGCATTAAATTAATAATCATTTAATTCAATCACATTATGGAAATCAATTACAAAGTAGCAGAAGTAGAATTATGTTACAAACCAACAGCTAAAAGACTACATAAGATAACAGGCTCTGCCGATGCTTACAAGGTCTTACTCCCTACATTTAAGGAAGGAACTATCTGTTACAAGGAATATTTTAAGATCTTATTTCTGAACCAAGCTAATCAGGTCTTTGGCTACACCCTCATATCAGAGGGAGGATTAACTACAACAGATGTCGATGTAAGAGTAATCTTACAGGCTGCATTGCTTACCAATTCAGTAGCTATCATCCTTGCACACAACCACCCAAGTGGTAACATGAAGCCAAGTCAGCAGGACATTGAGATAACACAGCAGGTTAAGAAAGCTGCCAAACTCATGCGGATTGAAGTTTTAGACCACCTCATTCTTTCGGATGTAGGATATTACAGCTTTTCTGATGAAGGGCAGTTGTAGGACTTCCTATATATAATAAGGCGAAGGGCATTCAATTTCTAAGTTGGGTGTCCTAACTTACATAAGCTGAATGTTCGTTCAGCATTTGTAACCAACTATTAAAATTTGTAAACATGAAGACCTATATAGCATATCTAAGGCAATCCACCATGAAACAACAACTATCTGGTTTAGGAGTGGAAGCACAACGGGAGATTATACATAATTATGTAAGGAACAAACCTATACTTGCCGAATACATTGAGACAGAGAGTGGGAAGAAGTCTAACAGACCCCAACTTCTCACAGCTTTGGCTATGTGCAGGAAAACTAACTCTGTTCTGATTGTCGCCAAACTGGATAGGTTGTCAAGGAATGTAGCATTTACATCTAAGCTACTGGAATCAGATGTTGAGATTGTCTTCTGTGACTTCCCACAGGCTAACAGATTAATCTTACATATCATTAGTAGCATCGCAGAGTACGAAGCTGGGTTAATCAGTCAGAGAACCAGACAATCCTTACAAGCTAAGAAGGCAAGAGGAATCAAGTTAGGCAAGTCTGACAACTTAATGAATAAGTTTGAACAAGCTATCTACAATAGTTCCCGTACCAATAAGGCTAAAGCTGATAACAACCCCAATAATATGAGGGCAATAGCTTTACTACGGTCACTGTCAACGCAGGGAAAATCATTATCCGAAATGACTGACCTACTAAATGAGCAGGGCTTTGTTACATCTAAAGGTTGTCAGTTCCAGATTACCCAAGTTAAACGACTTCTTATCAGAGCAGGACTTACCATTTAATAAACATAGTTCTTGCCAATTCAAACGTTTTTAGTAACTTTGTGCCGTAATCCCTTACACCTGAAACGTGTAAGGGATTACGGCACAAAGTTACTAAA
>NZ_URFY01000022.1 GCF_900547205.1 uncultured Bacteroides sp. | reverse complement strand
ATAAATTTCTTTTGGATACCGGCATAATATAACCACAGAGTTTTCGACTTGACCCAAGAATTTTCATAGTTTTCAGCTTTTGTTTTACAATTGTTTTACAGTAAAACGGAGAAAAATTGTAATGAAAGCTACGATTAAGATTGAGTTGCGCAAAGATTACGCAACCAAAGAAGGCAAACAGATGGTTTGTCTGCGTTACACTGCTTACCGCCGTTCTACTTTAATAAGTATGAATATAGCGGTTCTACCCAAACATTGGAATAAGGTATCTAATACGGTACGTAGTTCTGAACCTCGTTGTTATTACTATAACAAAGCTATCAGTGAAGTTTATCAAAAGGCTGATTCCATTGTAATGGAGAATTTCTTCACTCCATTACCTATCCCTCAATTCTTGGAACGCCTGAAAGATAAGAATCACGGCAATACGGATTTCTATGTTTTCATAGAGAACGAGATAGAACAACTAAAACAATCTCGTGCAGCCGGAACGATTTCCAATTATTATAAACTTATCAATACGATGAAAGAATGGAAGCCTACCCTTTCTTTCAGTGAGATTACTTTAGACTTTATTCAGCAGTTCCATAATCACGAACTGGAAGTCGGTAACATCCTTTCTACTGTCTATAAAAAACACTCTAACTTGAAATTCCTGATTGGTATTGCTGTTGATAAGGAGAAGCTAGCAAAGAACCCCTACGAGAAGTTTGAAATCAAAAAGAACATCAAGGCTCAAAACAATGATGTGCTTACGGGGGAAGAACTCAAAAGGTTGCAAGCCGTCTATGATAGGAAAGAGTATAGTAAAGGGAAGCAGGAAGTATTAAGAGAGTTTCTATTTAGTTGCTATACCAGCTTATCTTTTGCTGAGCTATCCGTACTTACCTATTCGGATATCAAGCCGATAACAATTGATACGGGCGAAACATATTTGATACTATGTAATGAACGTACTAAAACCAGCGTAACTTATAAGATTCCCATTGTTTCGCCTGTAGTGGTGGCTCTGCTTGGAAATGGAGAACCTTGCCAAAAGATTTTCTTGCCTATATCTAATCAGCCGACAAACCGTTATCTCAAAGATATAATGGCTGATTTGAAGATTGATAAAACAATGACCTTTCACCGGGCACGGCACAGTTTCCGAACGATTGCTGCAAAGAAAGGTATTCGTGACGGGATAGCCGAACGTATAATGGGGCACGCAGAAGGTAATGATATCAAGGATATTTATACTCACTTGCATGATGAGGATATTGTAAAGGAGATGCGGGATAAATGGGTCGTATAATTTTGGCGCATTTTCCACACTTTCCGCATTTTGATAACTAATATGTTGTATTACTGTTATTTAATAATGCGGGTAAAGTGTGGATAAGATAAAACTGGTGAAAGAAAAATGATAGTTAGTTTTTTCTTTTGCCAGTATCTTTTCAAAATGTAAATTGCGTTTTGTGAAGTACAAAATTGGATTTTTACCTATTGATTTACAGGGTTTTAAGAAATAGAAATAAACAATGGGTAACGATTTAGAAACGAGCGAAAGACTTTGGTCTGCTTTCTTTTTCCATTGTTTCAAATAACTTTATTGCAAAGATAAAATTATTTTTTGAGAAATCTACCTACTAATAGATATAATTACTATATTTGCATTATGAATGATACGAGAAGTGAAATAGTACGTTTTGCAGAAGAGTTAATCAGAACTAAAGGATATAACGCTTTTAGCTATGCTGATATATCAAAACTTGTCAAAATAAAGAATGCGACCATTCATTATTACTTTCCCTCTAAATCCGATCTCGGAGTAGAAGTAATAAAGGGAACTGTTTCGGTTTTTAAAGAGCATACTTCAAGTTGGGTAAACCTGCCTTACAGAGAACAATTTAAAAATTATGTAGCTATTTACGAGCAAAGTAAAAATAACAACTGGGTTTGCATTATGGGCGCTTTGTTGCCTATTTACGATACGCTATCAGATAGTATGAAAGCTGAGCTGGAACGATTGGCTAATATGATTTTAGAATGGTTAACCGATTTGTTTGCTAAAGGTAAAGAAACAAATGTTTTTCATTATACTGAATCACCTAAAACGAAAGCCTATTTAGTTCAGTCATCGTTATTAGCATCCTTGCTTTTTAATAAAGTATTAGGTAAGGATGGTTATCAAACTATACATGATAGTATTTTAATGGAATAATATTTTTTTAATCATATTATCTACCTATTAGTAGATAAATTTTAATATAAATGAACATGAAAAGAGTAGTAATAACAGGTATGGGCTGCCTGACTCCAATTGGAAACAATGTTTCTGACTTTTGGAAGAATGCCCTTAACGGAGTGTCAGGAGCAGGAGATATAACGAAATTTGATACATCGGAGTATAAAACCAAATTCGCCTGTGAAGTAAAAGATTTTAAAGCGGAGGACTATATTGATCGAAAAGAATTACGCAAAATAGATACGTGTTCTGTCTATGCTTTAGTATCGGCAGACGAAGCTATTCGTGATTCAGGGGTGGATTTGGAGAAAATAGATAATGAACGGTGCGGTGTTATTTTTGCCTCGGGCATAGGTGGTCTGCAAAGTTTGGAAGATCAATTAAAAGAATTTCATGATAACAACAGCATTCCACATTTTAGTCCGTTTTACATCACAAAAATGATTTTAAATATGCCTGCGGGATTGATTGCGATAAAATACAATCTGCAAGGTATTAATTTTGCTCCCGTATCGGCTTGTGCTTCATCTAACCATGCTATAATTAGTGCTTATAACTTTATTCAAACAGGGCAGGCAGACCTGATTATTGCAGGCGGAACAGAAGCATCTATAACCAGAAGTGCCGTAGGCGGATTTAATTCGATGAAAGCCTTATCAACATTCAATGATAATCCGCTTATTGCATCAAGACCGTATGATATAAAAAGAGATGGCTTTGTTGTCGGAGAAGGTGCGGGAAGCCTGATTCTGGAAGAATATGAACACGCTATCAATAGAGGGGCAACTATTCACGCTGAAATTGTCGGAGGTGGTATGTCATCGGATGCTTACCACATGACAGCTCCACAACCGGAGGGAAAAGGTGCTTGCCTATCAATGAAAAATGCACTTCGTAATGCATGCGTTTTGCCTTCTGATATTAACTACATAAATACGCACGGAACATCAACGCCGGCGGGAGATATTCCTGAATTGTTAGCCATCTCCAAAGCCTTTGGGGATGCTTACAAAGATATATGCATAAGTTCTACCAAATCCATGACCGGGCATTTGCTTGGTGCTGCAAGTGCCATCGAAGCAATTCTATCTGTATTGTCAGTTAAGAACGATATAGTTCCTCCGACAATCAATGTTACGGAACTTGATCCTGCGATTCCTCAAAATACCCGATTGATTTTAAATGCACCTTTTAAAACACCAATAAATTACGCCTTAAGTAATAGCTTTGGTTTTGGAGGACACAATGCCAGTGTTATCTTCAAAAAATATTAATTGAATGTAAAAAATAAAGAGAGTTTGTAGAGATGAATATAGACTCTCTTTTTCATGACTCGAATATTAAAAATGACCTATACCGTTTATTATTAATATATTAAATTTAAGGTCATAAAAAATCACAAGCACAAGGCTAATTAAATTATTATCCGAGCCTTCACAAGTCACTAACGAAGAAATGGAAAAAGCCTATGGAGAATTTCAATGAACAAATTAGAACAAAAGGATTTGCTTTATCATTATTTATTTTCCCTATTATGTTATTGATAGGCTTTCTAATGCATCCTCATTTGCTTCAAATGAAAATGGTATTTACTGCGCAGGATTTAGTAGAACGATTCCAACTATCACCAAAAGCATGAGGATGTGATAAAACGTAAATCGGGTAAAATTACGGAGTTTCTTAATGGGCTGGCAGACCTTATACGAAAAGAACATGATAAAAAAGGATATAGATAATCAACAACTTAGCACCCGTTTATAGGGGATTCCATGTTCATCCCCGTAACATCTTTGCACTGGTTTTCTGAACTTTGCATCATCAATCGATTGACAAACCATAATGTATAATCAGAAAAATGAAGCAACTATGTATATTGAAAACTACGATTTCAAAGAATGGATGCAAAAGTTATTCGACAAGTTGGACGAGCTTTGCAAAGATATGCGGGCATTGCGCAATGCTGACAAGGTGTTGCCCGAAGATGATAACCTGTTGGATAATCAGGATTTATGCCTGTTGTTCAAAGTTAGCATCAAAACTTTGCAACGTTACCGTGCTTTGGGCGTATTGCCTTACTTTACCATTAGCGGAAAAGTGTATTACCGGGCTTCGGATGTCCGGGAGTTCATAAAGGAGCGGTTTAGTTCGGTAACGCTCCGTAAGTTCGAGAAAGAACATGGTTCGGACAGGAAATAAACTAAAAAGCCGGAGCATCGGGTAATTGCCTGTCTGCTCCGGCTTCTTGTTTTATGGCTTGCCAAATTTGCCCGCTTCCTCCTTTAACTGTTCGGCTTGCTCGTTCAATAGCCTTGCCCTCTCCAATGCTTCCGCTTGCTTCCTACTACGATATTCAAAATCAATAACCGTATCTGTCAAGTCCTGAATGAAAGCGTTGTTCCGTTCTCTGATAAACTTTAGTTCCAATAGATTAAGCATATCCCCGTCCGCTTTTCCTTTCATCAGGAGATAACGATATTTTATATCATTGTCCTGTAACTGCTGCATACGTTCCGTAAAACGAACATTCAGGATTAACGAAGTAATGCCGACAACTATTCCTGCTGAAAAAAGAAAGAACTTCGGTTGCAGGTAGGGAGTTATCCGGCTTAGGATTTTATCGTATATCAAAACAGGTTCTACCTTTTCCTGCTGCCGGGTATCTGTCGAAAACAATGGCTTTAGTTTCTCTTTGAAATACCGGTGCGAAGTCGCAATCATTCCCTTTATATCATCAAGGTCTTGTTTCTGATTATCAGACTGTCCTTTCTTGATATCGGCGATTTGGGTTAAAATATCCTGCACCGTATTTTCAGTAATAGCGGGTTTGTTCTGTATCTCCAAAATACGCTGTTCGATTACATCCAGTCGGTTTATCATCTCTTCCTGGCTGGCTGGTGCTACTTGCTGTTCCTGCTTCTCTTTGAGTTCCGTAACCATAGAGAGAAGTCCCTCTAAAATCAAATTGTCTTCCATACGTCTATAACTTAAATTGTCGTTTCTTTTTCTTCTTCTTTCTCAAATCGGGATTGTCGGGTGCTGCATCAGCCGGAGAGGATGAAACGGAGAATAAACCGCCCAAACCTGTAATCAGTGAATCATTACTTTTATTTGTAGCTGGCTCCTGAACAGGTGTGTAAATTGTCTGTTTATTGCTCCCGGCTGTCGTTAATCCTGCATTACCGAAATATTTATCCAGTTTGGAAAAACTGAAACTACGGTCAATCTCCGAACCTTTGAATGTGTATTCACCTTTGGAAAAGGAAATACCCTGTATCTCATCCGTCTGTCCTTTGCGCTTGAAATGAATACTGATACCTTTTTCTGCCAACTGCTTTTGTAATTGCTGCCAGTTCCTTGATTTCCCGATTTCGTTCTTTACAGCCGTGTAAATCTCATATTTTGATTTATCCGGTTCTTTCAAACGGTGTTGTTTAACCTGCTCTTTCCCATCCGCAAAGTAAAGCCCGTGTTTTGCTTTCAGCTTCTTACAAACCTGCTCGTTCCGGTACATATCGTTTTTGTCGGAAATGGTCTTACCATTATTGTCTATCCGGTTGAAAACGATATGCACATGGGGATGCTCCCGGTCTTGATGTCGCACGATGATATACTGCGTATCGGTAATTTTCATTTCTTTCATATATTCCTGCGCTAACTGTATCATCTTCTCATCCGTTAGCTTCGGTGCATCCACTGCCGAATAGCTTAGCGCAATATGTCCGACTGGCTTCTTTAAATTGGGATTCATTTCTGTTTGCGTGCAGAAGCTACGGATAATATCCTGCTTGCTTTCTGTTAGCACTCCCTCCGCATGAAGCAAAACCGCTTGTTCCTTATCCAACACATAGTTTACACAGCCCTTAAATCCGCTTCCCTTTTTTATTTTTCCAATCATCCGATAGCTGGTTTATAATTTCGATTATCCTATTCTTTAGCTTCACCAGTTCCACCGCCACGAGTGCGAACCCTCCTGCATTTGCCCGGTGTGCCAGTTGGTTTATATTGTTGGCTTCCCCTGCCAGCTTGCGGATAGTGTCTGCATCCTGCCTGTTCAGCCGTGGTGTTATCTCTGCCGAAACTACCGCTTGCCGGACGTATTCACTGACAGGCAAACCGGATTCTCCGGCTCGCTTCTTGATAGCGTAATATTGAAGTTCCGTCAGCTTCGTACTGACTACCCGTTTTTGTTTGTCTATCCGGTTCTTTGCCGGGCGACCTCCTGCCTTGTTCCTTATCTCTGTCATACGTTTTGCTTATTAGTTGAGTATCTTAAAAATTGCGACCAACGGGAGAAATTTTCTTTGCGGATGAGCAAAGCAAGGGTTTCGGTCTACCGAAACATAACCTTGCTCTCCCAAAATCACACCGCTTGCCGTTGGTACATTGCGCCTTTCTTACGGGTTACAACCGTCTGCCCTTTTTTCTTTTTTCACCGGGAGATTGTTTGTTTATCTCTTCCGGCTGTTGATGTTTGACAGGCTGTGTTTTCAGCTCCGACTGTTGCATCTTCTCCGCTGACTGCTTGCATAAGTAATCGTTCAAATCCTTGTGTCCGATGTACAGATGCGAAGAATCACGCACACGCCAGCCGTATTCCTTTTGTATGGCTTCGACAGCTTTTCGCCCTGCTTCATCATTATCTAAAAGACAGTGTATTTTCTCGTACTCGCCTAATGGGTACAATGCTTTATTCACGTTGGCCGTTGAGTTCAGGATAATGTAATCCTGCCAGTCGATACAAGGATAAGTCGGGCTGTTCTTATGTCGGATAGTGAGGAAAGAAAGGTAGTCCATAAATCCCTCGAACACAAAACAACTATCATTCTTCTTTCCTGCAAATTGTATGCGTGTTATATCTTTGGGTGAGGTGCAGCCCTTGTAACCGGGATTGCGAAGTTCATACCCTCCAGCATTGTTCTTGAAAGCGAGCGCGAAAAGTGGCTTCCCGTTTACACGGTAATATATCTCTTGCACATAGTCTGCCGCCACTTCGGGTAAAATGCTCCGGCTTTTCAGGTAGTTAACGAGTGCTGGATTCTGTAACGCTTGAATTTTGCAAATTTCTATTGGATTGGCTGGTTGCTTCCTTTCTTCTTTTGCTGGATTCCTTTCTGAAAGCCCTTTCCCTTGAAAAGAAAAGGTATTGGTGGCGTAATAGCCCTGTTCCAGTCGGCTGATAGCTCCGTAAGCGTTGCATCCGTATTGTTTCATCACAAGGTCGATGAGTGAACCGCCTTCACCTGTTCCAAAGTCACACCAAAGGTTGACACCGTAGTCTACTTTGAAACTGGGGGTGTTGTCCTGCCGTAATGGGCTGCGGTACATACCATAATAAAGTTTATCCACTACAGGCAGAATACCTAATGATTCTAAGTAATCCTTGATACTTATATTGTTAGCTTCTTGATAAGTCATAATCTTTTTATTTTCGCCTTTTTTAATAGTGGCATAAAGTGTGGCGATTCCTACATTTATGCGCACGTGTACACTGTTGATAATCAATAAGTAATAAACCAAAATATGGAAAGTGTGAGAAATGCGGACTTCATTAAATCAGCTTCTTGTACTTTCCGTGTTTGACATTCTCAAATAGTATCCCCTTCTTATCTGCCAAAAAACGTTTGAAAGAATCCATTGAGATATTTTGCTTTTGAGCAATAGAGATGCCTTCACCAGTGGAAAATTCCATAGGTAAAGCATTATATAACCTATATTTATCTGTAGTTAGTTGCTCTAATGCAGCCGAAGAGTTTGTTATGCCTTGTACTCTTTGTGCTGTAATGCGGAAATATTCAACTATTGATATTGCGCCTTTTACGCTTGTACTATCTATTTCTACTTTATCGCTTTCATCACAAGCCCATCGTGAAAGCTGCAATATCAAACTAAAGCGTATAACATATATATCCAGTTTGCTATATATACCGACCAATACTTCATCCATTTCGCTATTACATAAATCTGTATTTTTATGTTGCCAGTGATAAAGTAATTTACGGGCTTCTGTACTAAAAGTAAGTAGATTAGGAACGAGTTCTCCATCTTCATCAGTCGCACATTGGATATCAGTTAATCTTTTTACGATTGCAGCCCAAAGAGGGGCTATACTTGTAGATAGTTCAAGCTCGTTCCAGTATTCTTTTTTCAGATTTGGTGGAAAGACAAACAAAATGCGGTCTATAAAACCGTTCTCGCTCCGTTCTCCCTTTGCCAATTCTTTAAGTAGTCCCTTTTGTATTGTGCCAATCACAGAAATAAAAGAGTGCTTGATAAAAGCCGAATTTTTATTTCCCTGTCTATCCAATATAATAGGTTTCCCGCTAAATACAGATAACCAAAACTGCTCTTCCGAACCACTATTATAGCGATTAAAGTTTTTGAGCCAAGACATCAACTCGTCAACGTACAGGCAGATTCCTCTTTTATTATCTTGATGGATGGTAATAAGACGTTCAGGAGTAATATCCGATACGATGAACTTTTTCAGTACGGGTTCTTCCGCTTGTTCTTTATCTTCTTTCTCTTTTTTAGAAGCAAGAATGTACTTTTCATATTCTCTTCGTTCTTTCTGATATTTTACGGATGATTTAATATCCTGTTCAAACAATGGCTGCATGGCAAAACTAAGAGGATGGCTCTTGTTTACTCCTGAACGTCCGATGATTGCCATGTATAAAATGGCACGTTCATTCCAGCCTTCCTTTACCTTTGCTACAAAGTTGTTACCTATTCCTACGGATAGGGTAAAACAGATAGCAGAAGCAATAAAGTCTGTTGGATAGCTTAAAGTCGCTTTCGTTTCGCTTATAATTTTCCTTATCGGTTCAGGGAAAACATCTACAGGGAAAACATCTTCTTCTTTTAGCTCTGATATGCAGATGTTTGTTTCTTTGGATATTGTCATGTCAGTTCTTTTATTGGGTAGCGTTCCTTTGCAGAAACGCTACCATACTCTTTCAGGTGGTGGATGAAAAAGAATTTAGTTCAACTTTTAGTTTAGCAATTAGGCTTACTTGTTATTATACTCTTTAATAGAACTCTCAAAAATTCGGTTATCAGCAGTAGCCTTTAATACACCAGCCGCCACAAGGTCTGAGATTTTCTTGTGTGAGCGTCCCATCATTCTGGCTACTTGATTAATACTATAAGTCTTCTCTACATCCGATTCAGGAGACTTTGGTAACTTCTTATCCAAAACTCTTTCCATTATCTTTTCGATAGCGGATTCTGTAGTTACAATTACTGTTTCCATACTTCTATTTTTTTAATTAGAAAATCTGTTTATTATTTGAACACTAAATTATATTTCTTATCTTTGATGCTGCAAATATAGAAATAATATATTTAAAGCTAAACTAATAGTTTAGTATTTAACTTTTAAATACAATTATATGGTTCATCTTGAAAGAATAAAGGAGTTGTGCGAAAAGAAAAACGTAACAATGAAACAGGCTGCCATCGAATTAGGTATGACAGAGCAGAGCTTGCATAAAATCATCAAGGCAAATTCAACTAAAATAGATACATTATTAAGTATATCTCAATACTTTAACGTAGAACCGGCTTATTTCTTTGATAACTATTTGGCTGGTGCATCGGATGGTGTTTACATCAGTAAAAAAGAACTGGATGGACTTATTAAAAAGGTAATAGCTTACTCGATTCATGGCTTCGGGCTGGTAAAACTTGAATGGGACACTATGGAACAAAAGTTTAATTCGTATTTCGATAGACTAAAAAAACAGTATAGTCCTGATGCTTCGGATTTAAAGTATATTTCTTCTTTACTGGAAACAGATGTTCATATCACCGACCAAACAACTCCTAAAGATGTGGCGCGAGTATTGATGACCAAAGATGAATTTGATTTCACTTCTACCTATTATTACGGTATCCGCAGAATGGAAGTACAGGAAGAACTTCAAAAACTCACAGCCTTTTTGGATAAACATAATATTCCTATATCCGATTCCATCAAGAAAGATATAGATGAACTTAAAAGTAGGATTAAGTATTATGAAGGTAAGAGTATTATAGGAAACAATAAGATTTGACCATAAGCTATGGAACAGATATTTAATAAAGAACAGCAGGAGAAAGCGCAGTTCATATTGAATCATCCTTTGGCGAAGCTATCGGATTTGCGCTCAAATGAGATAAAGGATTTAGCCGTAGTGTGGTGCTACTATTCCGGTAAGATAGAGGGAAATACCTATACTTATGTAGAAACAGAAGCATTGCTTAAAGATGGCATCACTTCTGAAAAGAAGTATGAGGATGCCAAGATGTTGAAGAATTTATATAATACTTTCATCTCCGAGTTGGAATACATCAATAAAGGGAAAAATCAGGAAGTGATTGATGAACGTACCTTATTCAGGATACATCAATCCATATCTACAGGTTTGGTTTCCGATGAAGAATCAGATTATTTAAGAACAAGGGCTGTTCGTATTAGTGGTACGGAATATATACCGCCAAAAGACTTGCATGACATCCGGGCAAAGTTGAATGAAATACTATATCAACAGGAACAATATACAAATCCATTGGAACGAACCGTTTACCTTCATTGCAACATTGCCAAACTGCAACCTTTCATTGATGGGAACAAACGTACCTCCCGAATGGTAGAAAGCATTGCATTAATGAACGCTGATATTATCCCTGTTTATTCTTCAAGGGATGCTGATATATTGAATTACAGGAAAGGGTTAATTGCCTTTTATGAAACGGGAGATTATTCTCCGTATGCTGATTATTTCCTGAACAAACAAGTAGAACGAATTAAAGAGATAGAATAACCATGAATGAAGATATAAATGTTATGCTGAAAGAGGTGGATGTTCTCAAAGAACAGCTATCATCTTTGCGTCCATTGCCCGAAGAAGCCTTGAAAAAGATTCAGGATGCTTTTGATATTGAATACACTTATGAAAGTAACCGCATAGAAGGCAATACGCTCACTTTGCAGGAAACAGCTCTTGTGGTGAACGAAGGTGTTACCATTTCGGGAAAGTCCATGCGTGAACATTTGGAAGCAATTAATCATGCGGAAGCTATCAGTTATATTAAAGATATTGCTAAACAAGATATAGAGATAAGCGAACGTACCATCAAAGAGATACACGCCCTTATTCTTCATGGGATAGACCGTGAGAATGCCGGAAGGTATCGTACTGTTCCGGTAATGATTTCCGGTAGTACGCATATGCCACCGCAACCTTATCTGATAGAGAAACAAATGGAAGATTTCATTCTTCGTTTCAAGCAAATGGAAGCTGAAAATGTGCATCCAGTTCTTATTGCAGCCTACCTGCACGATGAACTGGTGCGTATTCACCCATTTATAGATGGCAATGGGCGCACTTCTCGCTTGTTGATGAACTTGTATCTTCTTCGTTATGGCTATGTTATTATTACTCTGAAAGGTAGTAATGATGCAAAGGTAAGCTACTACATGGCTTTGGAAAAGTCGCACACGGAACAGTTGCCGGAAGAGTTTCAGAAAGTGGTAGTTGAAGCCGAGATAGCTGCTTTGCGGAAATATTTGTCTATCATGGCTTAGATGTATTTTCTAAAAGGTCTTGATAAAGATTGCTAAACAGATATTGGAGGAATTTGAATTATGAGAAAGTTAGATGAAAATAAGTTAGCAAAGTTGCATACAGCAGGTGAGCTACTGGATAAGAAATATGGAGAAGCTGGAACGGGATCTCGAACCGCTTTTCATGCAAAGTCTATTGCATGGTATTATGGTGAGATATTGCGTGACCGTCGGAAAGAGTTAAAGATAACCCAGCAGGAGTTAGCAGATAAAGTTGGTACAGCAAGAAGCTATATTGCCCGGGTGGAAAAAGGAGAAACTGATATTCAAGTTTCGAGCTTTTTTCGTATAGCCCGTGCTTTAGGTATTGAGTTTACCCCTACATTTTTATAACTGATAATAAACGATTTAAACAGAATATTTGTTTTACAATTGTTTTACAGTAGCAAGACTAAAAAGATTCTAATTATCTGGAAATAAAGGAATTATCTTGTTGGTTTAAAATCCGCCAGGAACCTCTAAAGCCAAAGAAGGGTTAGAATGAAAATTTCTAATCCTTTTTTTGATTAGTTACTATTATCTTCTTTTATTTTATGGAACATATATTTAATAAAGAACAGCAGGAGAAAGCTCAATTCATCTTGAATCATCCTTTGGCGAAGCTGTCGGATTTGCGTTCAAATGAGATAAAGGATTTAGCCATAGTGTGGTGTTACTATTCTGGTAAGATAGAGGGAAATACCTATACTTATGTAGAAACAGAAGCTTTACTTAAAGATGGCATCACTTCTGAAAAGAAGTATGAGGATGCCAAGATGTTGAAGAATTTATATAATACTTTCATCTCCGAGTTGGAATACATCAATAAAGGGAAAAATCAGGAAGTGATTGATGAACGTACCTTATTCAGGATACATCAATCCATATCTACAGGTTTGGTTTCCGATGAAGAATCAGATTATTTAAGAACAAGGGCTGTTCGTATTAGTGGTACGGAATATATACCGCCAAAAGACTTGCATGACATCCGGGCAAAGTTGAATGAAATACTATATCAACAGGAACAATATACAAATCCATTGGAACGAACCGTTTACCTTCATTGCAACATTGCCAAACTGCAACCTTTCATTGATGGGAACAAACGTACCTCCCGAATGGTAGAAAGCATTGCATTAATGAACGCTGATATTATCCCTGTTTATTCTTCAAGGGATGCTGATATATTGAATTACAGGAAAGGGTTAATTGCCTTTTATGAAACGGGAGATTATTCTCCGTATGCTGATTACTTCCTGAACAAACAGGTAGGACGAATTAAAGAAATAGAATAACCATGAATGAGGATATAAATGTAATGCTGAAAGAGGTGGATGTTCTCAAGGAACAGTTATCATCTTTGCGTCCATTGCCCGAAGAAGCTTTGAAAAAGATTCAGGATGCTTTTATATTGAATACACTTACGAAAGTAATCGTATAGAGGGCAATACGCTCACTTTGCAAGAAACAGCTCTTGTTGTGAACGAAGGCGTTACCATTTCGGGAAAGTCCATGCGTGAACATTTGGAAGCAATCAATCATGCGGAAGCTATCAGTTATATTAAAGATATTGCCAAACTAGATATAGAGATAAGCGTACGTACCATCAAAGAGATACACGCTCTTATTCTTCATGGGATAGACCGTGAGAATGACGGAAAGTATCGCACTGTTCCTGTGATGATTTCCGGTAGTACTCATATGCCACCGCAACCTTATCTGATAGAGAAACAGATGGAAGATTTCATTCTCCGTTTCAAGCAAATGGAAGCTGAAACTGTGCATCCATCCGGGCAAAGTTAAATGAAATACTCTATCGGTAAGAGCAATATGCAAATTCATTGAAACGACGAGCCGTTTACCTCCATTGCAACATTGCCAAACTGCTACCTTTCATAGACGAAATCAAGCGTACCTCCCGAATGGTAGAAAGCATTCCATTAATGGACGTTGATATTATTTCTGTTTATTCTTTCAAAGGATACTGGTATTCAGAATTACAGGAAAGGGCTAGTTGTGATAAAACTTCTTTGATACCTCATAAATTATACCGAGGAATTTCACTATCTTTGGTACTATTGAAATAGGTTCATATTCATTGTAATTATGTTGTGAATAAACTTTCAATCTCAAACTGAAAATTAATATTATGTGAGCATATGAATGTTATCGAACAAATATTAAAAAAAGAACTAAATCTATCGAATGATATGTGTGATAGATTTCTTGAATTGGCAGAAACTAAATATCTGAAGAAGAAAGAACTGTTTGTTCAACAAGGTAAGGTCTGTTATAATCTTGGTATGATCGAAAGTGGTGTGTTGCGCTCTTATATTGAAAAAGATACTGTTGAGTATATTAAAGATTTCTATTTTTCCGGTTCAATCGTAGTCTCTTATAAGAGTTTTCTTACTAGTGAACCAAGTATAGGAAGCATACAGGCTTTGGAAGATACTCATCTCATCATTCTTTCCCGTTCGTCCTACGAACAATTGCTTATAGAATCGAACGAATGGTTTAAATTCGGGAAGTATATTTCTGATAGCTTATTAATAAAAAAATGCAGGAAAGAAACATCCTTCTTAATGGATAATGCATTTGAAAGGTATAAATTGTTGTTGAATACCTATCCACAAATAGAACAACAATTGTCTCAGTATCATATTGCTGCTTATCTAGGAATAAAGCCTGAATCTTTAAGCCGGCTTAAATCTCTTAACATAGGTCAATGAATTGATATGCGTCATTTCACTACTTTTGTAAGCGTAAATAAAGTAGTAGTAATATGGAGATAAAATCTTTGAGCAATATATGTCTTGATGAATTATTTGAGGCATTTGAACAGGCTTTTGCCAATTATGAAGTGCGGCTAAACAAAGCAGAGTTTTTAACAATGCTGAAACGGCGTGGTTTTGACCCGAAAGTCTCTTTTGGAGCATTTGACGGAAATAAAATAGTTTCATTCACATACAATGGGATAGGAGATTTCTATGGAACACCAACAGCCTACGATACTGGAACAGGAACGTTGAGAAATTATCAGGGAAAAGGATTGGCTACGCAAGTTTTTGAATATTCAATTCCTCATTTGAAAAAAAATGGAATCAAAGAATATCTGTTAGAAGTATTACAGCATAACACAGGGGCATTCTCCGTTTATCGAAAGTTAGGTTTTGAGGTAACACGAGAATTTTATTACTTCAAGTCGAAAAATGAAGAGATAAACAAGGCTATTAGGACGCCTGGTTTCCCCTATACATTGAAATCAATTAGAATTGATGAACATAATTCAATACGCAACTTTTGGGATTTTGAACCCTCTTGGCAAAACAGTCTTGAAGCGATAAAGAGAAGCTTAAAAGACTTTATTTGTTTAGGTGTTTTTTCTGAAAGCAAACTTGTCGGCTATGGCATTTTCGAGCCTGTGTCCGGTGATGTCACTCAAATAGCAGTTGATAAACAATTCCGTCGTAGGGGAATTGGCTCGTTGCTTTTCTTGACGATGCTTGAAAGCAATAAGCATAGCTCTATTAAGATAATTAACACTGATATAAGGTGTAATTCAATTACAGCTTTCCTTAAATCGAAAAATATAGAACCTGCAGGAAAACAGTTTGAAATGAAAAAAAAGTTATAAGTGTTATGCTACCTACATTGGTCACATCTTGTCTAATTCTTAAATCTCGGACTATTGATGGCTTTAGAAAGGTCGCATACTGAACAGTTGTCGGAAGACTTTAGAAGTTAGTTATTGAAGCCGAGATAATTGCTTTGAAGCATTTGTCTATCATGTCTTAGAGGAAATGATACTTTTATCCTATATTTTTAGGTTTTTCCCTATCAACAATTATAGGATTCCACTATCTTATTATGATTTTCCAGCATTACTTTTGTTGTAAACCAAAAGAAAAATGTTATGAAAAAGATTTTATTTATGCTATTCGCAGCCCAGTTTGTTTTAGCTCCTTATATTGTAAAGAGCTATGGTGCAAATCTTGTAGAAAATTCTCATGGACATTCTGATGTTAATCAGGAAAGAAAGACAATCGAAAAAGATATCTTTGGTGATATTATAATAAGAGATGATAAAGGCAATAGGAAGACAATCGAAAAAGATATCTTTGGTAATACTATAATTAGAGATGATAAAGGTAATAGAACAACCATTAAAAAGGATATATTTGGAAATACAGTCATTGAAAACAATTAAAGAGTATTGGTGACGTTCTGAAAGATAATCAAGCAGCAATGTAATGCCCATAATATACTGTTTTTAAGATAATTTGTTCATGCCTGGCCCTTTTGTTATTGCAATTTCATATAAAGTTTATCATCTTTGCATTATGAATATTCTTAATTAGCTGAATATATCGATGAATCGTATAAAAGGTATACTTTATGCAGCGGTATCCTCCTCCACTTTTGGACTGGCTCCGTTTTTTTCTATAACTCTGTTGTTAGTCGGTTTTTCGGCTTTCGAAGTGCTTTCCTATCGTTGGGGCGTGGCAGCAATTGTATTAACCCTACTTGGATGGTGCTCCGGATGTAGTTTCCGATTGGCAAGGAAAGACCTGTTAGTAGTTTTGGGGCTAAGTTTGTTACGAGCGGTTACTTCGTTCAGCCTAATTATTGCCTATCAAAATATAGCTAGTGGGGTAGCATCAACTATTCATTTTATGTATCCCTTAGTTGTGTCTTTGATAATGATGTTTTTCTTTCGAGAAAAGAAATCCTCTTTAGTGATTCTTGCTGTTTTAATGTCCTTGTTTGGTGCAGCTTTGCTATCATCAGGAGAACTGGAAGCGAAAAATGGTGATACAATAGTTGGGTTGGTGGCTGCCTGTGTTTCAGTTTTTTCTTATGCAGGATATATTATAGGGGTGCAACATACACGAGTAGTAAAGATAAATTCTACTGTGCTTACCTGCTATGTGATGGGTTTAGGTGCCCTTTTCTATGTGATCGGAGCGTATTGTACATCCGGGCTTCGTATGGTGACGGATGGATATACATGGTTGATTATTCTAGGTCTGGCATTGCCTGCAACTGCCATTTCTAATTTTACTCTGGTGCAGGCAATAAAATACACGGGTCCTACACTCACTTCCATTTTGGGAGCAATGGAACCATTGACAGCAGTTATGATAGGAGTTCTTGTTTTTAACGAGCTTTTTAATCTGAACACTGTAGCAGGCATCCTACTGATTTTACTCTCTGTAAGCATTGTTGTGATGCGTGAGAATCGAAAGAAGGCATAAAAAATGCTGCCTATCACAAGGATTAAGCAGCATTTTTATGGGTGAGCCTCTTGTCGGATTCGAACCAACGACCCCGAGATTACAAATCACGTGCTCTGGCCAACTGAGCTAAAGAGGCGACATTTTCTTTTGCGGGTGCAAAGGTATGAATTTCTTTTAAAAATGCAAATACGTCGTATACTTTTTTTATATTTGCAGCTTCACTAATGATTATATGAAGATGAAAAAGAAAATTATGAAAGTGTTTGGAATGGCATTTATAGCCGTAAGTATAATGGCTTGTTCCGGTCAGAAGAAAGGGGCGGAGGGCACTAATACCGTATCGGATAGTCTGGAAATGTCAAGAGATGCAGTGACAACCCAAGCAGACAGTACGGGATATATTGTCAGAGTAGGAGAGACTGCTCCGGATTTTACGATTACGTTGACGGATGGCAAGCAGGTGACTTTATCATCCCTTCGTGGAAAAGTTGTAATGCTGCAATTTACGGCAAGTTGGTGTGGAGTATGTAGGAAAGAAATGCCATTTATCGAAAAGGATATCTGGCTAAAACATAAGGATGATGCAGACTTTGCATTGATTGGTATCGACCGTGACGAACCGCTTGATAAAGTGATTGCTTTTGCAAAATCTACGGGAGTAACTTATCCGTTGGGGCTGGATCCTGGAGCCGATATTTTTGCAAAGTATGCCTTAAGAGAATCTGGAATCACAAGAAATGTGTTGATTGATCGTGAAGGAAAGATTGTGAAGTTGACTCGTTTGTACAATCAAGAGGAGTTTGCATCTCTTGTCGAGATGATTAATCAAATGCTGAAATAATACTTTTGAAAGATTATCGGAGGAAATTTCTTATCAATAACATAGTGACGCTATCCCAGCTTGATGGCGTCACTATGTTAGTAGGATGGTTACCCTATCCGGAGCATATACCGTCACTATCCTGCCATCTCTTTTTTAGAGCTGATAGAGACACTTTATTTGATTAAGCCCCACTTCTAAGCAAGATTCAACTTCGCCAGATAATCATAATGTTTGCCCTCTTTTACCAGCTCTGCATTAAAACCACATTCTGAAGCATACAAACTTAATGTTTGAAAATCTATATATAACCAGTCGAATGAATCTCCTTTCACATCCTTATATTGCATCTGGAAATCGATTTCTCCGTAATAATCTCCAGCTAAGTCGATGAGTATACTTCCATCTTCTTCTTCAAAAAGGTAACGCAAATCGCTTGAATCCATCAAGATGTATCCTCCGGGACTGAGAATACGCTTCATCCGCTGAAAGAAATCCGGCATATTACTCAGTCTGCCGATAATGCCCGATCCATTCATGAGCATAAGGATAGTATCGAAAGTATCGGTAAAGGTTTCATCAAATAGATTGATGAGGCGACTATCCTTCACTCCACGTTGCTTCATTACTTCAACAGAAAGTGGAGATATGTCGATGGCACAAACTTCTTTACCCATCTCCTGTAAAGCCAATGCATGACAACCGCTTCCTGCACCCACATCCAGTATGCGTCCTTCGGCCATTTGCAACGCAGTGCGTTCGAGCATAGGCATTGACTGTATATTGCGAAATAATTCTTTGACTGGAATTGCATCTTCTTCAAATTGAGATGAGAAAACCCGTAAGCGGTCCGCTCTGTTATGATGGAAGAAATCAGATATAGCAGTGCCCATCGGGTCCTTTTCTGCGGATAGTATTGTTGTTGCCATTGGTGGTTACGTATTGTTTTAGTTGGCAAAGATATATAAATCCATAGAAAAGGGTTATCTTTGTCACCGGAAAAGTGAATACTAACAAATTAATATATGAGTATAGAAGATGCAATGATGGGGGGAATTGTCTTTAAAGGAAAAAAAGATAAACCCAAAGAGGAAGAAAAAGTGAAGACAAAAGCAAAGAAGACTACTTATATTCGCGGGCAGCACGGTTCGGGTGCGGCAAAGATGAAAGCGGAAATTCGTAAAAAAAGAGCTAATAGACATAAGAAATAGAAGTTGTACTACTACATTGAGAAGTTCAATTCTATTTTCGATATAAACTTTTAGGCGCAGAATGATGGATTGCACTATACGTGTTGAATCATCAATTCTGCGCCTAAATACTTTTTAGAATAAAATGCAGTTACTTCTGCGGAAGTATCTCAATCCAGTAATCGTCCGGATCGTTAATAAAATAAAGCCCCATGGCTGTATTCTCAAAACATACATAGTTCATTTCTTTGTGATAAGCATGAACCGCCTCATAGTCGCCAGCTACCCGAAAGCAGAGATGGCTTTCGTTATCACCCAATTCATAGGGAGCCGTATGGTCTTTGAGCCAAGTCAATTCTAAAAGAAAACCAGTTTCATTATCAGTCAGATAGACAAGGACGAATGAACCGTCGGAAGCTTCTTTCCGGTGATGTTCTTTCAGACCGAGCGCTTTATCATAAAAAGCGATGCTCCGTTCCAGATTCGTGACATTGATATTAAAGTGGTCAAATTTACTTTTTACTTCCATTGTTGCAATCTTCTTTATTTTTTCATTAACAGTTTCACAATCTCTCCAACATATGTGCGGGGTTGTCCTGCTTGCGGAGTAGTTTGTGATGGCAATTTTTTACATTCAATAACAGCCGAAGGGACCGTTTGGTTCGGGGCGTACAACTTCAGTGTATAGCTGTCTGCTTTTTCTATTGCGTCATAAGACTGTTCAGGTGAAAGTGTGCAGTAAGCAACGGCTTTGCCAGATTGATAACCCAGTGCACCACCAGCATTTGCAGTCATATTCGTCATGTTAAATTCATCTTTTCCGATTGAAATCACCAATTTACCGCTTCCCATCAAGGCATATACTTCACCCGGAATCTGTTTCAAGTCGATTTCTACATAACCCGGCATTTCAGATGAAGCCTTTCCTACAGGTGTAGCAGGAGTCAGTGTGGTAGCTGGGACAGTATTTTGTGCAGGTTTAGCCGTACCTACTTGAATGTTAGTCTTTTTATCTGTACCGCCAATAATGATTGGACCTGCGGCAGTAACGATTGACGGAGCTTTCTGCTCTTCTTCTTTTCTCTTTTTATTTACGGCTTTCGGACGAGTATCCGGTGCTCCGAAAGCTACGGCAACATCCATAAATATGTCATCTGCGAAATCTACCGTTTTCCTACGCCATTTAGCCAAGCCACGAACCATTTTAGTTTTCGTTTTATTGAGTGCATATTTATCAGTTATCCACTCTTCTGCTTTATACTTTTCCGTATCGCGATAAGTGTATCGGATTTTTTCCAATTCAACCAAGCAACTACCCGGTTTGCAGGTAGCGGTCAACTGATAATTGATCAGTGTGCGGTCTAATGACAAAGCACTGGAGCTAAAAACCATCCATTCTTCCCCGATTCCGGCAATTGTACCTTTATCTATATCGGTAAAGACAACACGGCTGTCGATATTTTGATTTTCTTTCAGTCGTTCTTCCATCCACTTGTTCAAAGTATCATATATCTGTTTCTGGCTCATTCCGGGGATCTGAAATTCCTTGGAAAACACAACTTTACCATCTACTTCGGGAACAGCTCCCGCCATATATCTGGTATCATCTTTTTTTTCTTTTGCAGAATCAGCTTTCATCGCCATTGGCAACGTTAGAAACAGGGTAAGAAACAAAATCGTTAACTTATTCATAATTATAATGTGTTTATTGGGTTATTTCAAAACTTTCCCCTCGATGGGTGATGCTGATAAATCGGCATCCTGCCTTTTCAGCAAAATCACGAAGCGCATTACCGCCTTCATAGTCTTCACTGAAGTGCATGGGTACAAATATAGTAGTTTTTATTTGTTCAATGAACTGTTTTGCTCCTTTCATATAATCTTTTCCCATTCGGCTATCCACTGGGAACAGTACTAAATCAATATTGGGAGCTTTTTCTTTTAAATATTTAACTTCTGCGAGGAAATCTCCGTTGGCTTTTCGTATCTCTTCTTCGGTAGATTCTTCGCTCCAATGCCAGTTGTTTAAATCACCGGCATGGAAAATGCTCCAACCCTGTAGATGCAATAGGAACGAACTCCCTACATCTGTCGACCCGAATGCTTCAATACGGATCGAATCGTCTTCGTAAATCTCTCCTTTTTTGATATAGATTGCATCTTCGGCTTTGGCGCGATGTGATTTCAGAATATCTTTGGAGAAAATGTATTGAATGTCAGGTCGTTGCTCCTTCCATGTTAATACTTCACGGTTAAAGTGATCGGGATGGAAATGAGTAGCCAAAACATACAGTTTGCCCGGTCTTTGCAAAAGATAATCGTGTACGATTCCGCGGTTACGTTCAAATTCGGAAGAATCTTTGTAGTAATCGATAATGATGGTCACCCCTTCTGCTTCAATGGCGAAACCGCTATGGTAAATATAATCCAATGTCATAAGCTGACTGATTTAATAGTTGCAATATTACGTATTCTAGTTGGAGTTGCCAAGAGAAATCGGCGAAATCAGGGTGCAAGTCGATTGATTTCCCATTCTCCGTTAGATTGAAGGGTGTATAAGAAACGATCATGCAAGCGATTTGGACGACCTTGCCAAAACTCAATCCTTGTGGGAGTAACAGCATATCCTCCCCAATTATCCGGTCTTTCCACCTCTTTCCCTAACCATCGGGCAACTTCTCTGACAAAGGTGCGAATTAGTTGAATTCTGCTTTTAATCGGTTGGCTTTGTGGGGAGATGCGTGCACCGATACGGCTTTTATAAGGACGTTTCCGGAAATACTCATCCGATTCATCTGAAGGGGCTTTCGTTGCGGTTCCTTCCACGTGCACTTGTCTTTCGAGTGCGTGCCAGACAAAAGAAAGCGAGATGTGCGGGTTTTGTGCTAACTGTCTGCCTTTGCGGCTTTCGTAATTGGTGTAGAATACAAATTTCCCGTCATGAAGTCCTTTCAGCAATACGGTGCGTGTAGAAGGTTTACCTTCGGGAGATACAGTACCTACAATAACAGCAGTCGGTTCATCCACTTCAGCTTCAATCGCTTCCTGCAACCAACGGTTGAATAGCGAAAGCGGGTCGCCGGGAAGATCACTTTCCCTCAACCCGCTTTTTCTATATTCCTGCCTGATATCTGCAATATTTATTTTAGCCATCTGTTCTTTTACATTGGTACCTCAATCAGCAGAATATGTGAATCCTTCAGAGTTTCCAGTTCGAAACTATTCGTATCGTAAATTCCCATTCCGTCCCGGCGATTCATCACTTCCCCGTCTATTTTGATTTCTCCTTCGATGAGAAAGACATATACGCCCGCATGGCTTTGGTGCATATGATAACCTAGTCTTTTTCCGGCTTCTACTTTGCCGATAGAAAACCACGTGTCTTGCAGCAATGAGGCGGGAGTGCTTCCATCGGGTGATACGATAACTGCCAGTTCATTGGGACGTTCCAATTCGCGGATACTGAAATCCCTATAAACAGGGTGCGTGTTTCGCTCTCTGGGCATAATCCATATTTGCAGAAATTCTACAGGTTCTTCGGAACTAGCATTCATTTCGCTATGGAAAATTCCTGTTCCGGCACTCATCGTCTGTATATCTCCAACGGTTATAATCCGGCTGTTCTTTTTGCTGTCTCCATGTTGCAGATGTCCTTTCAATGGGATAGACACTATTTCCATATTCTTATGCGGATGCGTCTGGAATCCTTCTCCGGCTTCCACTTTGTCATCGTTCAATACGCGGAGAGCGCCGAAGTTAATTCGGTTGGAGTCAAAGTACTCGTCGAAACTGAAAGTGTGGTAACTATCAAGCCAATCATATTTTGAATGTCCTCGCGTATCTGCTTTATGTATTACTTTATCCATGATAATCTTCTTTTTATGGTTGTTTATATATTAAAGGAACAAAGATATTTGCTGGAATGTTTATATCTTCACTTCATTTAGCAAAGGCCTGTGGTTGATGAAGTCTTTGATGTTTTGTAGCGTCGTTACTGCAATGTTCTCCAATGCCTCTTTGGTGAAAAAGGCTTGATGGGAAGTCACGATAACATTGTTGAATGAAAGTAGGCGGGCTAGTACATCATCGTCAATAATGCGGTCGGATATATCTTCGTAGAAATAATCGCTTTCCTCCTCGTATACATCCAGTCCTGCCGAACCTATTTTCTTGTTCTTCAAGCCTTCAATAAGTGCATTGGTATGAATCAATTGTCCGCGTCCCGTATTGATAATCATTACTCCATCTTTCATTTTACTAATGGAATAATCATTAATGAGGTATTTTGTTTCTTCGGTGAGCGGGCAGTGCAAGGAGATGATATCAGAGCTATGATAGAGTTCGTCCAGCGAAGTATAAACAATTTGTTCTTCGCGGGCAAAGTTATAATCCGGATAGACATCATACGCCAATACGTTCATGCCGAACCCCCGCAATATATGAATCAGGATTTTGGCAATCTTTCCTGTGCCGATAATGCCAGCTGTCTTTCCGTGCATATCGAATCCCAGCAGACCGTGTAGAGAGAAATTGCCATCTTTGGTGCGCCACGAAGCACGTGGAATTTTCCTGTTAAGTGATAGCATCAAGGCAATCGTGTATTCGGCAACGGCATAAGGTGAGTAGGCTGGAACACGCACTACTTTGATTCCGGCATCAGCGGCAGCGTTCAAGTCTACGTTGTTGAACCCCGCACATCGAAGTGCCAGTAGCTTTACTCCATTGGCAGCCATGACGCGTATAACCTCTGCATCTGCAATATCGTTGACAAATATGCAGACTGCATCTACCCCTTGTGTCAACAGTACATTATTCCGATTCAGATTTCCTTTATAGTAACGTATGTCAAATCCAAACTCTATATTTTTATTATTGAACGAAGCCTCATCATAAGGTTTTGTGCCGAAAAGGGCAATTGTATAAGCCATAATCATCTAATTTAATCTTTGTCTACTAAGAGAAACGTTTGAATATGAGGATTTGTTTAGGATGACAACTTCGGTGGATTTTGCAAATAATGTTTCTATTTCATATATATTTCAATTATACTTTTTATTTTTGTGCCGAAATAAATGTAAGACGTGATTAAGATGCAATTAAAAAAATGTATTTCCCTGGTTTGGATGCTTTTAGCAAGTGTTATGGTATATGCGCAAAGTGATGATTTCACTACATGGACTAACTTTAAGATAAGCCATAAGATAGATTCCCGATTTAGTGTTGCCGGCAATTTAGAAATGCGTACAGAAGATGATATGAATGCCATCGACCGTTGGGGGCTTTCAGTTGGTGGAGATTATAGTGCCCTTTCTTTTCTGAAGCTGGAGTTGGGATACGAGACACATTATAGGAACTTAGGAGGTGAAGGATGGAAATTCAGACACCGTTACCGTGTTGGGGCGATTGTAAGTTTCCGGCATCAATGGTTGAAAGTATCTTTGCGGGAGAGATTCCAACAGACTTTTGATCGTGGAAATTCAGAAACCCGTTTACGTTCCCGCTTGAAATTGTCTTATGCTCCATCAAAAAGTATTGTTTCACCTTACTTTTCCATAGAGATTTATCAAAGTCTGGATGATGCTTCTTTCTGGAGAGCAGCCCGTATGAGATATCGTCCTGGAGTGGAAATTGATTTAGCTAAACGCTGGTCATTGGATGCCTTCTATTGTTATCAATATGAGTCTTCGGTAGGTAAGCATATTGCTGGAATTGAAGTGGGCTATTCTTTCTAAAACATATGCTCTTCTAATATAATAAGGTATAGACGTATATCTGTTATTATTGTCTGTGATTCGTAAACTACTGGTAATTAGCAAGTTGAGTAATAATATAAATATTTCTAAAGAAAAGTATACACTGTTTTATTTTTATATATATTTTTGTTCAGCATTTCAAACTGATTTGCCGAAATCGAAGATTATCCAGTTGCAACATACGTGTTGTATAATGCCTCATAACTGAAAGCTAGTACTTACCTTTATGCATACATTTTTCTGCTCAATCAGAAATTTCATTATTTGAACTAATAATCTAATAGAATGAAGGTATGTTATAACCTATGGAAGGGCATAGGTTCGTCTGTTCTTTTTTTAGTTTTAGCTGCTGGTTGCATAAATCATATTACAGAAGAAGAGGAGCCTCTGATGAATGATGGGAATATTCCATTGAGATTTATAGCAGGTATCCATGATGTTGTTAATACTCGTGTTGCAAATAATACTTTTGATGTTGGAGATAAAGTGGGATTATTTGCACTCGCAGGCTCTATCACAATGAAGGAAGAACGTTATGTTGATAATCTTATTTTTGAGCGTTCTTCTGCCAATGAGTTTGTGACAGAAGAATCGGTTTATTATCCGGATGATGAAGTTACACTTAACTTATTTAGTTATTATCCTTATCAGCAAGATGGAATAGCGATGGGGGAGAGTTCAATGCAAGTGGCAGTTGAAGCAGATCAGAGTACTTTGGATAATTACTCTCATTCGGATTTTCTGCTTGCTTCTAAAAAAGGAGTATTGGCAAGTAAAGAAGCTATTCCTTTAATTTTTAATCATAAGTTCTTTCGCCTGAAGGTTGCTCTTGTGCCTGGTGAAGGGGAGAACGTAGATGATATGTTAGCCGAAAATCCAATACTTTCAGTGAGTGGATTTTACACAAAGGCTATTTATGATTTTCAGAAAGATGCTTTTCTTGGTTATTTGAATGAAGAGGATGTAACTCCATTGGGAGAGTGGAAAATAGAAGGTAATCGAATAATAGGAAAAGAACTTATATTGATACCTCAGGAGTCAACTCCCGGATACCAATATTTGTCAGTGAATGTAAAGGGTAAGCCCTATATGACGTTGTTGCCATCCACTCTTCAATTACAAAGTGGCAAACAAAGAGAGTTAGAGATAACTTTTGTTACTGATGAAGATGTTTTGATAGGTAAAGTCGATGGAGAGATTGAAGATTGGGAAGGGAATGAGAAGGATCAGGTAAAATCAGAAGTTCTTCACAACAATGTAGATGTATCAAAGTTGACTTTCGAAAATTCTAATGTATGTAAAGTTTTGAGTGCCGGCAAGCAAGTTGCCGAAATATGTAAAGAGTATCTGGTTACTCCTGAATTTTCCTCTCAGGCAATTGTTGTATATCCGATGAATGCTGATAAAAAGGTCGATTTATCTCACGGAGTAGTAGTACAATTGCTAAATCAATCGGGCAATGTACATGGCGGAACCGTATCATGGAATATCGAGGACCATTCAATGAATTATGTACCCGGCAGTTTATCGGCTCGCAACAATGTTTATGTGTTGGCAGACGGAAGAATATCATTATCGATATCCTTTAAAGATGATTTGTTGCGTGTTATGGCACTGGAGGATGTTGTCCATGATACTCGTGGAGGAGTAATACATAATTATCCGATAGTTAAAATTGGAACTCAATATTGGATGCGGAGTAATGTGGAAGCAACACTGCATACGGATGGCAATGAAATACCTAAACTGAATGTTGTCTCAGAAAAAACAGTTGGATACCTAAAGTCGAAGAAAGGGAATTATTTTTATACGGCTTCTACGGCATTATCTGACAATTTGTTGCCAGCTCATTGGAATATTCCCAACTGGGAAGATTGGAAGCTTTTGAAGACATACCTCAAAGAGGATGCATCAACATTGAAGTCCGGCACTTGGATATCTATAGATGGTAAGAAAGTAGCTCCAGTTAATAATAGCTCCGGTTTTAACAGTATCCCAATAGGAATGTATGTGGCAGAAAAGCAAGAAATTTTTGATGGCAAGTTCTCTAGTTATTGGACGTTGGATGATACAAATACTGAAATAGCCAAAACTGTGTTCTACTTGAAAAGCGACACTACTTTAATTGGTGAAGCGAATGCAGGTATCGCAACGAAGGCTTTTGCCATCCGCTGCATACGAAAGTAAATCATTGAAAATAATTCTTCTTTTTCATATTTTTCTTATATTTGGGAAGTGAAACTAAAAACAGAAGAAGAACTATGAAGAAGATTATAAATCCTTGGAAAGGTCTGGAGGGCTACAACTGTTTCGGTTGTGCTTCACATAACGATGCCGGAGCAAAGATGGAATTTTATGAAGACGGCGAAGAAATAGTATGCATCTGGAAACCTCGTCCCGAATATCAAGGTTGGATTAACACACTGCATGGCGGTATTCAAGCCGTTTTGCTGGATGAAATCTGTGCTTGGGCTGTACTTCGCAAATTACAAACCACGGGAGTCACTTCAAAGATGGAAACCCGCTACCGGAAATCAGTCAGCACTACCGATTCGCATATTGTGCTACGTGCATCCATCAAAGAAGTGAAGCGGAATATCGTTATTATTGAGGCCAAACTATATAATGAAGCCGGAGACGTATGCACAGAAGCCGTTTGTACTTATTTTACGTTCTCAAAAGAGAAATCGAAAGAAGAAATGCACTTTCCCCAATGCGATGTAGAGTCAGAAGAGATTTTACCTTTAATTTGAAATAAAAACAGAAGTTTTTGTGATAAATGTTTGGAAGTATAAAACAAATGCTTTACTTTTGTCGCAGTTAATAAAAGAAATATGAAATATACAGCTACACATCATCATCATCATTTTCCTAACGAATAACTCGGTGGGCGTAGGTGATATTGTGTATAACTATATAACGATAACGAAGGCTTGCCGAATACGGTAAGCCTTCGTTATTTTTGATAATGTAATTAGTAATTTATAAAGTAACTTATAGTCATGTTAAGAATCGCAGTTCAAGCCAAAGGACGTCTCTTTGAAGAGACAATGGCACTTTTAGGAGAGTCGGATATCAAGTTGAGTACTACCAAACGTACCTTGTTGGTGCAGTCTTCCAACTTCCCTATCGAAGTTCTGTTTCTCCGAGACGATGATATTCCGCAGACTGTGGCTACGGGTGTGGCCGATCTGGGTATAGTGGGAGAGAACGAGTTTATGGAAAGAGAAGAAGATGCAGAAATCATCAAACGTCTGGGTTTCAGCAAGTGCCGCCTATCATTGGCAATGCCGAAAGACCTTGAATATCCCGGATTGTCATGGTTCAACGGAAAGAAAATAGCTACCTCTTACCCGGGCATTCTTCGCAACTTCCTGAAGAAGAATGGCGTAAATGCTGAGATTCATGTAATCACCGGTTCGGTAGAAGTATCTCCGGGCATTGGCTTGGCAGATGCAATCTTTGATATTGTAAGTTCCGGCTCGACGCTGGTAAGCAATCGCCTGAAAGAAGTAGAGGTGGTGATGAAGTCCGAAGCACTGCTGATTGGCAACAAGAACATGAGCGACGAAAAGAAAGAAGTGCTGAACGAGTTGCTGTTCCGTATGAACGCAGTGAAAACGGCGGAAGACAAAAAATACGTGTTGATGAATGCTCCGAAAGATAAACTCGAAGAAATCATTGCCGTGCTTCCGGGTATGAAGAGCCCCACTGTGATGCCTTTGGCGCAAGAAGGCTGGTGCTCCGTTCATACTGTGCTCGACGAAAAGCGTTTCTGGGAAATCATCGGAAAGCTGAAAGCACTGGGAGCAGAAGGCATCTTGGTATTGCCGATTGAAAAGATGATCGTGTGATGCGTGTAAATAAATAATCTGTGTAACTCTGAGTAATCTGTGGTGAAAAAATGAAAGTAATTAAATACCCCTCAACGGACCAGTGGACGGAACTCTTAAAGCGTCCGGCGCTGAATACAGAAAGTCTGTTCGATACGGTTCGTTCTATTATAAATAAGGTAAAGGCAGAAGGCGATAAAGCTGTGCTTGACTATGAAGCTGCTTTTGATAAAGTAACTTTGTCCTCGCTCGCGGTAACTACCGAAGAAATAAAAGAAGCCGAAGCTTTAGTGAGTGACGCACTGAAAGCCGCCATCTCTTTAGCTAAACAAAATATAGAAACGTTCCACTCTTCTCAACGGTTCGTTGGAAAGAAGGTGGAGACGATGAACGGCGTGACTTGCTGGCAGAAGTCAGTAGGAATAGAAAAGGTAGGACTATACATTCCGGGCGGAACAGCACCGCTTTTCTCTACCGTGCTGATGCTTGCCGTTCCGGCAAAAATAGCAGGCTGCAAAGAAATAGTGCTCTGCACTCCTCCCGATAAGAATGGCAATATCCATCCTGCTATCCTTTTTGCCGCTCAGTTGGCAGGGGTTAGCAAGATATTCAAAGCCGGTGGCGTGCAGGCAATAGCCGCTATGGCTTACGGAACGGAAAGTGTGCCTAAAGTATATAAAATCTTTGGTCCGGGAAATCAATACGTCACGGCAGCCAAGCAGTTGGTAAGCCTGCGTGATGTAGCCATCGATATGCCCGCCGGTCCTTCCGAAGTCGAAGTATTGGCAGATGCATCTGCAAATCCGTCTTTTGTTGCAGCCGATTTGTTGTCGCAGGCAGAACATGGAGTAGATAGCCAAGCCATGCTGATTACCACTTCCGAGAAACTTCAAATGGAGGTGATGGAAGAAGTAGAACGTCAATTAGCGGAATTGCCCCGTCGTGAGATTGCGGCGAAGTCATTGGAGAATAGCAAACTTATCCTCGTGAAGGATATGGACGAAGCACTGGAACTGACGAACGCATACGCACCCGAACATCTGATTGTTGAAACAGAAAACTACATGGAAGTGGCAGAGCGTGTAACGAATGCCGGCTCCGTTTTCTTAGGTTCGCTCACACCGGAGAGTGCGGGCGATTATGCTTCCGGTACCAACCATACCTTGCCCACCAACGGATATGCAAAAGCATACAGCGGCGTAAGTCTCGATAGCTTTATTCGCAAAATTACCTTTCAGGAGATACTCCCCGAAGGAATGAAAGCCATCGGTCCGGCTATTGAAGAGATGGCAGCCAATGAACACTTGGATGCGCATAAGAATGCCGTTACCATCCGCCTTAAAGCAATAAACAAGTAAGATTTGAAAATTTAAAAGCATTGCCAATGAAAACGTTACAAGAACTAACCCGACCGAATATATGGAAACTGAAACCATACTCTTCGGCTCGCGACGAATATAAAGGAGCTACAGCTTCCGTCTTTCTGGATGCGAACGAGAATCCGTATAACACGCCCCACAACCGCTATCCCGACCCCATGCAATGGGAACTGAAAACCCTCTTGTCGAAGATTAAAAAGGTATCACCCGAGCACATCTTTCTGGGAAACGGCAGCGACGAAGCTATTGATTTAGTGTTTCGTGCTTTTTGTGAGCCGGAGAAAGACAATGTGGTAGCCATCGACCCCACCTATGGAATGTATCAGGTATGTGCCGATGTGAACGATGTGGAATACCGGAAAGTGTTGTTGGACGAAAACTTCCAATTCTCTGCCGACCAACTTCTGGCTGCTGCCGACGAACGTACCAAACTAATCTTTCTTTGTTCGCCCAACAACCCGACCGGCAATGACCTTCTCCGTTCGGAAATAGAAAAGCTACTCAACCTTTTTGAAGGAATAGTGATACTCGATGAGGCTTACATCGACTTCTCTTCCTCTCCTTCCTTCCTCGCAGAACTCGATAAATACCCCAATCTGATAATTCTTCAAACGTTTTCTAAAGCTTGGGGATGTGCCGCCATCCGTTTGGGTATGGCTTTTGCGTCCGAAGAGATTATTGGTATCCTGAGTAAGATAAAATATCCCTATAATGTCAATCAGTTGACTCAAAAGCAAGCTATCGCCATGTTGCACAAACACTATGAGATAGAACGCTGGGTGAAAGTATTGAAGGAAGAACGTGATTATCTGGAAGAAGAATTTGAAAAACTTCCGTGTACCATTAAGCTATTCCCATCCGACGCCAACTTCTTCTTGGCTAAAGTGACGGATGCAGTGAGAATTTATAATTATCTGGTCGGTGAAGGAATCATCGTTCGCAACCGTCATAATGTCTCGCTCTGCTGCAACTGTCTGCGCATTACTGTCGGCACCCGGGTTGAGAATAATACATTATTGGAAGCTCTTAAAAAATATCAGGGATAAAACGTATGAAGAAGAAAGTATTGTTTATAGATAGAGATGGCACGCTGGTCATCGAGCCACCGGTCGATTATCAACTCGACTCTTTAGAGAAACTGGAGTTCTATCCGAAAGTGTTCCGCAACCTTGGCTTTATCCGTAGCAAACTCGATTTTGAGTTTGTGATGGTAACCAATCAAGATGGACTCGGCACGCCTTCTTTCCCGGAAGAAACTTTCTGGCCCGCCCACAACTTGATGCTTAAAACTTTGAAAGGCGAAGGAATTACGTTTGATGATATATTGATAGACCGTAGTTTCCCCGAAGATAACGCCCCGACCCGTAAGCCCCGAACCGGAATGCTTACCAACTATATCGATAATCCTGAATACAACCTTGCCGAAAGTTTTGTAATCGGTGATCGTCCTACAGATGTCGAACTAGCCAAGAATCTGGGTTGCCGTGCCATCTACTTGCAGGACTCAACGGAGAGCCTGAAAGCGAAAGGACTCGAAGATATTTGTGCATTGGCAACTACCGACTGGGACCGGATTGCCGAATTTCTGTTTGCCGGAGAGCGTAAAGCGGAAGTGCGCCGTACGACCAAAGAGACGGATATTTGTGTTTCCTTGAATCTCGACGGAAACGGCAGTTGTGATATATCTACCGGACTTGGATTCTTCGATCATATGCTCGAACAGATTGGCAAACACTCCGGCATCGACTTGACGATTCGTGTAAAAGGTGACTTGGAAGTGGACGAACATCATACCATCGAAGACACTGCCATCGCTTTGGGAGAGTGCATCTATCAGGCTTTGGGCAACAAGCGGGGCATTGAGCGCTACGGTTATGCTTTGCCTATGGACGATTGTCTTTGTCAGGTTTGCCTTGACTTCGGAGGCCGTCCCTGGCTGGTGTGGGATGCCGAATTTAAGCGCGAGAAGATAGGGGAGATGCCCACAGAGATGTTCCTTCATTTCTTCAAATCGCTGAGCGATGCGGCTAAGATGAATTTGAATATTAAAGCCGAAGGCCAGAACGAGCACCATAAGATTGAAGGAATCTTTAAGGTGCTTGCCCGTGCCATGAAGATGGCGATAAAGCGGGATATTTATCATTTCGAACTCCCTTCCAGTAAGGGTGTTTTATAATTATCATCTTGCTATATGGTAGATAACTATAAACAAATTCTGCTGAGTTTATTTATCGGGATACTGGTATCTGTGTCGGCTTACAGTCAAAGTGTAAGCGCCATCAAGATAACCGTTCCCGGTAGTGAACTGGCAAATCTGTATAAAATAGATTCCGGCGTATATCGTTCGGAGCAGCCAACCGATGCCGACTTTAAAGCCTTGGAGAAGTATGGCATCCGCGAGATACTCAATCTGCGCAACCGGCATAGCGATGATGATGAAGCCGAAGGAACCGCCCTGACGCTTCATCGGCAGAAAATGAAAGCACACTCTGTCAGCGAAGAGCAGTTGATAAACGCATTGCGCATTATCAAAAACAGGAAAGGACCGATTGTCTTTCACTGTCATCATGGTTCCGATAGAACGGGAGCCGTGTGTGCTATGTATCGCATTGTGTTCCAAGGAGTATCGAAAGAAAAAGCAATTCACGAAATGACAAAAGGAGGATTCGGCTTTCATCGAATCTATAAGAATATCATTCGGGTGATTGAAAATGCCGATGTAGAGCATATAAAAAGAGAAGTCTTGCGGCAATAACACTGCACTGTTTTATCCTCTCCCATACAATTAAAATGAAATATATCTGTCACCTGTCACCGATTGCCACTTAATAGGTTGATAATAAAAAACTTAGAGTGTGACAGCAAGTGGTGACAGCAGTGTGACAGCAAAAATGCTGTCACCATAGATAGAAGGAGGGAAGTCTTTATCTTCGAAAATATATGAAGCTTATATTGAAACCCGTACATTGCTGGAAACCAGAGTTTTCACTGCTTGAAACTGTAGTTCCCAGCAGTGTGAAACTCTAGTTTCAAAGGCTCTGGAACTACAGTTTCAAGCCGGTGGAACTACAGTTTCAAGCGGGTGGAACTCTAGTTTCAAGCCTATGGAACTACAGTTTCAAGCAGGTGAAACTCTTGTTCCCAGCCGCGAAACAGGTCATGCCCCCTGATGATTATCAGGAGGTATGCTTGCAGAAAACCTATAAAATATTATAAATTCTCGATTTCTCTCAGCCACATTGCCGAACTTGCATCGCTTGGCATTCTCCAATCACCTCTTGGGCTGATGGAAATGCTACCGACTTTCGGTCCGTCGGGCAGGCAAGAACGTTTAAATTGTTGATTGAAGAAACGTCTGAAGAAAGTATACAACCATTTCTTGATTGTCTCTTCGTCGTAGCTGTTTTTGAATGCCGTATTGGCTAAATAGAATATTTTGGAAGGCCGGAAACCGAAACGCAAGAAATAATAAAGGAAGAAATCATGCAGCTCATAGGGGCCCACCAAGTCCTCCGTCTTTTGTTTGATATCTCCGTTTTCATCCGCCGGAATCAGTTCCGGACTGATGGGCGTGTCCACAATATCGAGCAGGGTAGCTTTGGAATCATCATCCATGCCATTTTCGGCTACCCATTGAACCAGATACTTCACGAGTGTTTTCGGAACACTTGCGTTGACGCCATACATAGACATATGATCGCCGTTGTAAGTAGCCCATCCCAGTGCAAGTTCCGATAAATCGCCCGTGCCCACCACCAATCCGCAAGTCTGATTGGCAACGTCCATCAAAATCTGAGTACGTTCGCGCGCCTGAGAATTCTCATACGTCACGTCGTGCACGTTGATATCATGGTCTATGTCCTTGAAGTGCTGAATGCAAGCATCTTTTATACTGATTTCGCGAACCGATATTCCCAATGAATTCATTAAGTCAATCGCATTGTGGTAAGTGCGGTCGGTCGTCCCGAATCCGGGCATCGTGATGCCTAATATATCTTTACGAGATAAACCCAGCATATCAAAGGTTTTTATGCAGACGAGTAATGCCAGCGTAGAGTCCAATCCTCCGGAGATACCTACTACGGCGGTTTTAGCTCCCGTGTGAACCAGACGTTTTGCCAATCCGGCTATCTGAATGGAGAATACTTCCTCGCAGTGCTCGTTCAGTTCCTTACCCTGCGGCACGAAAGGATGCGGGTTAAAGCTTCGTGTCAGAGTCAGCTCTTTGCTGTTTACGTACTCTGTTGCGATGGTAGTTGCTTTTTTATTGCCTATATTCGCTTGGCTGGCAGCAAAAGTGGTATTTATCCTGCGTTCGGCCCGTATGCGTTCCACGTCGATTTCGGAGATAATCAATTGTTCTTCCATGCTGAAACGCTTGCTTCGGGCAAGAAGGCTGCCGTTTTCGAATATCAATCCGTTGCCGGCAAACACGACATCGGTTGTCGATTCTCCAAAGCCGCACGAAGAGAATACATATCCCGAAATGCAACGTGCAGATTGCTGGCTGATAAGAGAGCAAAGGTAGCTATGCTTCCCGATGCCTTCATTGTCGGCAGACATATTGAATATGATTTCCGCCCCTTGCAGTGCAAGCGACGAACTTGGAGGTATAGTTGCCCAGAGATCTTCGCAGATTTCAATTCCGAAGGTAGTGGTGGAAGTCTCAAAAAGAAGGTTGGAGCCAATGGGGACAATCTGTCCGCATAAGCGCACATTCTCCGATTCCAGTTGGAGGGCGGAAGTGAACCAGCGTTGTTCGTAGAACTCTTTATAATTAGGTAGATAAGTTTTTGCTGAAATGCCCAGTACTTTTCCTTTCTGAATCACCACGGCGGCATTGATTACCGTAGAGTTTACTACGATAGGCATACCGACAATAGAAATAATATCCAACTGGCGGGTATTGTTGAGAATCTGCATTAATCGCATCTCTGCTTCTTCCAGTAACATTTGCTGCCCGAATAAGTCGCCACAGGTATATCCGGTAAGGCTCATCTCCGGAAATATCACTATTTGCACTCCTTTGCCTTCGGCAATGGCTATCAGACTTTCTATTTTCTCAGCATTGAACTTGCAGTCGGCCACTTTAACGTGCGGCACGGCGGCAGCTACTTTAACGAATCCGTAATTCATCTTATACCTTATTTATATATAGTGGGTGCAAAAATAGGAAATAGTTTTTGGATTTCTCACATATAAATGCAAGGAATCCTCGAAATGAGGAACTTTAAGTATAGTTAGCTTAATGAAGCTTACAGAAGAGCTCATCCGGTAAGATGGCCTTGTTTTATTTATACCGATACATAAAAAAATCAGATGATTTATTTGGAAGTAACATAGGAACTCTCTATCTTTGCACTGGATTTATAATTGTAATTAATACAAGTTTGAACAATTGAAGGAAAGAACTTATGGAACCATACAATAGATTATTAGAACATAGCATAAAGCCTTCCATGCAGCGCATTGCTATCATGGAATACTTGATGGAGCATCCTATTCATCCTTCGGCTGATGATATCTATACAGCATTGTCGCCTTCAATGCCGACACTTTCGAAAACAACAGTATACAATACTTTGAAATTGTTTTCGGAGCAAGGGGCAGTTCAAATGCTTACGATTGATGAACGGAACACTAATTTTGATGCCGATACTTCGCCTCATGCTCATTTCCTTTGTCGGCGTTGCGGGCATATCTATGATTTGAAATGTCTGGAAGCAGTAAAGAATGTGGTTGGTTTGGATATGGAAGGACATCAAGTGTCGGAAGTGCATTATTATTATAAAGGAATCTGTAAGAACTGTTTAAACGAACAATAAAATAATACGTATTGACTAATTAATTTAAAATTGAGAAGAAAATGAAGAAATTTAGATGTACTGTTTGTGGTTACGTTCACGAAGGTGACGCCGCTCCTGAGAAATGCCCATTGTGTAAAGCTCCTGCTAGCAAATTTGTAGAAGTTGTTGAAGTAGAAGGTGCTGCACTGTCTTTTGCTGACGAACACGTGATTGGTGTTGCAAAAGGTTGCGACGAAGAAATGATTAAGGATTTGAATAATCACTTCATGGGTGAATGTACTGAAGTAGGTATGTATTTGGCTATGAGCCGCCAGGCAGACCGCGAAGGTTATCCTGAAGTAGCTGAAGCTTTCAAGCGTTATGCTTGGGAAGAAGCTGAACACGCTGCTAAATTTGCAGAGTTGTTGGGTGACTGTGTATGGGATACTAAGACAAACTTGCAGAAACGTAAAGACGCTGAACAAGGTGCTTGCGAAGATAAGAAGCGTATCGCTACACGCGCTAAAGCTTTGAATCTGGATGCTATTCACGATACTGTGCACGAAATGTGTAAAGACGAAGCTCGTCACGGTAAAGGTTTCGAAGGATTGTACAACCGCTATTTCGGTGACAAGAAATAATAAAGCCTTATAAATAACTTTTAAAAGGTCTGCATTCATATCGGAATGCAGGCCTTTTTTATTTATATTTGTCTATCAACAATTAAATTCCACAATTATGAAGAAAGTACAACTATTGTTAGTTTGTTTAGTGCTCTCGGCCGCTGCTTTTGCTGCGGAAAAAGTTATCAAGTTGCCGAAACCTAATTTGAATCGTACAGGTACGGTTATGAAAGCTCTGTCCGAACGTCATTCTACACGTGAATATGCATCGAAAGCATTGAGTCCTGCCGATCTCTCGGATTTGTTGTGGGCTGCAAATGGAATCAATCGTAGTGATTCGGGTAAGCGTACTGCTCCCTCAGCAATGAATAAGCAGGATGTGGATGTCTATGTAGTGTTGCCCGAAGGAACCTATCTGTATGATGCAAAAAATCATCAGTTGAATCTGATATCCGAAGGAGATCATCGTGGAGCAGTGGCTGGCGGACAGGCTTTTGTGAAAACGGCTCCTGTGTCATTGGTGCTGGTAAGTGATATTTCCCGCTTCGGAGATGCGAAGAATGCGCACAACCAATTGATGGGGGCTATGGATGCTGGCATCGTGTCTCAGAATATATCCTTGTTTTGCTCTTCTACCAATCTGGCTACCGTTCCACGGGCTTCGATGGACTTCAATCAGTTGAAGAAGGTACTGAAGTTGAAAGAAAGCCAGATGCCAATGATGAATCATCCGGTAGGGTATTTCAAATAGGAATGAGATTGTATAAGATATATTCTTAAATTGGAAATGCATCCCAAACAGTTTTACTCTGATTGTTGGGATGCATTTTGTTTATATCTCAGCTTCTTTCAAGATAGGTCTTAGTATCCGTAGACTGTCAATTCACGGATGGCAGCCGGTGGGCACGCATTTCCATAACCTTCCGGAATGACTAATTTCAGATATCGGGCCGTAGTTGACTGAACATAGTATCGGAATGTTTCTCTGACAAATTCATCATTGAAGTCAGAAGCGCCGATTCTTTTCCAATCACTGTTATCGTTGCTAGCATAAAACTCCACCCATTTTATATTATTAGCTCTGCCGGCTTCCCCGCGGTTAACCAAATCGATTTGTGCAATTGTGATTTGTTTTTTCATATCAATTGTCATATCAAAAGGAGGTTCACACCATCCGCTTTCGGATTTAGTCTTGCAATGCCAGAAGGTTGCTTCGTTGTCGTCAATCAGATAACTAGCCGGATTGGCAGCGGCAGCAGAGTTGCAAGCGATAATTTCCCAATCTGCCTTACTGATTTTCTGCCCTTCTTTTACGATTCGGAATAAAGTGTTACTTTCCTTATCAATAACTAATGAGTTATTAGGAGTGCCGTCTTGTGAAGCTTCTAAGCTTCCGATTGATATGGGTAATATGTAATTCCCCGGAAGCAGATTATCTTTTAGTTGGTAGGAAGCAGTTGTTTGATTGACACCTTCCGGTAAAGAAATCTTTTCGGGAGCAATATACGAATCATCGGGCAATGGGATGAAACTGGTCTTATTACTTGAATTATATTCCTCAATCAAAGACTGATTGTGAGTTAAATCGCATATGATATCCCATTTATTAGTAAACGGCACACTGATTTGAATATCCATCTGAGAGGTTTGCGTCGGATCGATATTGATAATTCCTGAGTTGGCGATTTGCACAATAGGTTCAGAAACCTGAAAGGCTAGCAACGAAGCGCATCTTTCGGGATTGACTCTTAGTTCGTCAGAAACCAACCGGAGCGGAAGTACATATTTCACCTGGTCATATCCGGATAATTCCACTATCTTTTCGGGATGATAGGTAATGTAACCGCACATCTCGTTTTTATTTAATACGAAGTCGGTATTAGTCAACTCATAGCAGCTTTCCGGTAACATCTCGTAATTGGTCCTGTCTTCTCTATTCAGAGAATCGAGTAATTCAGAATCCAATACAAATTCTACTTTTCCGGTTATATCGCTTAATCCTCCCCGTTGTATCCAAAGTTCAGCTTGATAAGCATCTCCGACATTGAACGACTTTTGTATATTCAATGTATTGATAGCTACAGATACCAAGCTATCGGCTTTATCGGCAACTTCAAAGTTCTCATCACAGCTTGCTGCCAGTATCATAAAGGCTATAGATGCCAGCATGGAATGTATCTTTTTCATCTTTTTATTTATTTAAGTCGTGAAACATAGTGCAGGTTTACCATCCCGGATTTTGAACGAGTTGTTCGCTCTTTTTCATCTCATCGTCAGGAATGGGGTACAAATACATTTTTCGTCTGAAGACAATCGGACTTGCTTCTACTTCTTCATAGAATTTGTCTTCTGCTGCATTCATATTCATGCCATGAACATATCCGAATTGACGCCCTTCTCCTTCCTCATCTGCTATCATCCAACGCCGTACGTCGAAATAACGTTGTCCTTCTGTTGCTAATTCAATGCGTCGTTCACGCTGGATAGCAAGTCTTTGCAACTCTTGATTTCCTTTAATGGAAGGATTTAGCACTTCAATATCTTCCAAACCGGCACGTTGGCGAACTTTATTTAAATAGGTCAATACGCGTTCATCCTGTGGTGCTACTTCATTGATTGCTTCTGCATATAACAAGTAAAGATCTGCAAGGCGGAAGATAATAGAAGGACGGAATTTACTTTGCACTCCCGGAGATTTCATACTGACTTCCCGATTGAATCTTTTGTACAGCATATAGCCAGTATGGGTATATATGGTACCGCTTAATTCATTGGGACTTCCTTTATGGAATTGAGTCACATTATTAGTCACGTGCCATCTTCTATTCTGGAAGAATACCGTATTGTAGAAACGTGCTTCCCGATTAAGAAACCTATTGCTGACATTGTTGGCTGCTTGAATTTCTTTGCTTCCCGCTTTAACAGTTTCTACATATTTGTCAAATCCTTCGGTAGTATATAACGGAGATTGCTTCAAATATCTGGTTGGTTGTATCGGAAGTCCGTCTTTCATATAGAAGTCGTTGACGAGTTCTTGTGTGACGCCTATGCAACCCATACCGTTTTGTTCGCTTCTTGGAGTACATCTGCGGTCGAACATATCATTCGTCATACCTCCCCATGAGGTGGCGGCCGTTGCCCATATAATTTCTCTGTTGTAGGTTTGGAATAAATCATAGATGTCTTGTGCCGGATTGCCGGTATTCAGTAACTCATAGTTACCTTCATCTTCAGCAAATTTCATGAAGTCTTCTAAAGCGGCAACAGCTTTACTCCATTTATTAGGGTCTTTGTCAGGGAAAAGTCTTGTGCCGTCAAGGTTTATCACGGATAGTGCTTCTTTGTATTCTCCATTAAATAGTTTACTGGCTGCATATACCCACATTTTGGCTCTTACTGCGAGGGCAACGCCTTTGGTTGGCCAAGCATTGTGTTGGTCGTCATCGTGCAGAGCTTTTTGCGGAAGCTCTTGGGCCACTGCTGTCAATTCTTCGTCTATATAATTAATTACTTCATCTAAGGTATTGCGAGGCAAATCCAGATTGTCGTCTCTTTCAAGAATTGCATCTTTCACTAAAGGAATAGCTCCGTATTGTTCGAAGAGTAAGTAATGATAATAGGCTCTCATGAATCTCACGTTAGCCCTCATCTCGGTAAGTTCTTCCTCTGTCAATACGTCAACATGAGTTCCATTGGCGTCAATCGGTTTTGCATATGTCAGGAATATATTGGCCTGCCTAATTTCTTTATAGCATGTTCCCCAACGATGGAAAGTCATGTTGGAAGCATTTTTATCTGTTTTGTTATAGAGTTTGGCATCTCCATATCCGACGGTTAGTTCATCGCACATTCCTGCCCATGGATTCTTGAAACCTGTGATATTTCCTTCGGCTGCGGTGATTCCTGAATAATCTGGAATGGAAGTAAATATATTGGCATACCATCTTTTGGTATAAGCTACATTGTCGAAAATTTCATCCAGTGAGCGGAGGTTTCCGGCTAACTCGTCAGATACATTCAGATAATCACAAGAATAAATAGTGCAAAGTGCAAAAGCGGTTATCAGTATTTTCTTATATAGTTTCTTTATTGTTTTCATATTCAATAGATTTAATTAAAATGTAAAGTCCACGCCTAAAGTAAATGTTCGGTTTTTGGGGTATACGTTTCCTCCGTTTGCATTTCCTGCTTCCGGGTCGAAATATTTAAGATCATCCCATAAAGCGAGATTGTATCCCATCACATAAATTCTGGCTGCCTGAACATTGAATCTCTTGAGGAATTGTTTAGGAAGTTGATAACCGAACTCCATGTTTTTGAGTCTTAAGAAGCCCCCGTTGCGAAGCCACCAAGTACTTGCCACTTGATTGTTAGCATTATTGGCATTATCTTTATGCAGACGTGGCATTAAGACATTTTGGCTCGGATTATCTTCAGTCCAACGGTCCAAAGCGAAAGTTCGGTAGCTGGATTGGTCAACTCCCCATGCAAAAGGATACCAGCCTTCCGGAGTATTCCCTCCCAATAAGACAGAGCAATTTCCCGTTCCCTGGAAGAATACGCTGGCATAAAATCCTTTATATTCTATGTTCAACCCGAACCCATAAACAATCTCCGGTACACTGGGATGTCCCACGCCTACTACTTTATCGTAAGAATCGATGACCCCATCGCCATTCACATCTTTATATTTAATGTCACCCGGGCCGATTAAACCACCGAGGGTACTTTGAGGAAGTTCAGGACGCAAAGTATATGTCTCGATGTCGTTACTGTTTTTGTTCACAATGAAATCTTCTTTTGTGTACAAGCGTTCGGCAATATAAAGGTTGTTCTCACTGATTCGTTTACCGGTTCTTTGCATCCAAGGATATTTCTGCGGTAGCTCATCATATTCTTTTATTTCATTTCTGGCAAATGTGAACGTTCCTCTTGCGCTGAGTTTTACTTTACCTATTTGATGATGTGCATTCAATGACATATCTACACCATGATTGGATACGATTCCGTAATTAGCATATTGGTTGACACGGAAACCACTTAAGGTAGGCGTGGTTTTTCTTTGCATCAGGATATTGCTTCTCTCGGAACGGAAATAGTCGAATACAAAATCTATTTTGTTGTTGAAAAGCCCTAAGTCGAAGCCATAGTTCTGTTTTTTTTCAATTTCCCATCCTATATCCAATGTTTCGGGAAATCCTTCGATGATTCCCTTTCCTAAAGAATTGTTACCTCCATTACTGCCTATTCCTTGCGACCAAGTGCCAGCGTCCATCTTGTAAGTAGGGCGATAGATAAAGCGGTCGCTCGTGGTATCGTTACCCGTTTTACCAACCGAAGCTCTTAGTTTGACTTTATTCACGTAATTCTTTAAAACTCCGGGATAAAAAGGTTCATTGGATAGATAATAAGCAAATCCTACGGCAGGGAAGAAGCCGAAACGATGATTTTTTGCAAATGCTTCGGAACCAGTGTAACCAAAGTTACCTTCGAGAAAATAACGCCCGTCGTAAGAGTAACTTAGACGTCCCACTAGCCCTTGTTTGCGATAGGGGAGAGGTTGGGTTTTGAGCTGTGTCTCTTTTTGCATATACAGTAACATACCACTTACATCATGCTTTTCTGCAAAAGTACGTTTATAATTAATGGCTGCATCAATGTATATTCTTTTTTGTGCTTCAATGCCATTGTCCTTTAAATCACTTAAATCGGGAGTTCCTGATACAACTTGGATAAATGTTAAGTTACCGTTTTCATCCCTACCCGTTGCGTGATAACGGGAAGGGTTATAAGAACGTATTGATTTGAAGGTTGCATCAAAATCATAGCTAATATTTAGTTTGGCACTTAGTCCTTTGGTGATGAAATCAAGTTTCTGCCTGATGCCTACTTTTGACTGGATACCGGTTCTCCACTGTCGGGTATAGCCCGAATTCATCAATTGATTGTAGGGGTTTCTCATGTTTATCCCTCGTTCTTGTTCGTAGGTAGCCACTGTTCCGTCGCTGTATACTGCGGGGAAACAATAAGGAGGAGTTATCAACATTGAGCGGAAGATGGAGGATGAGGATTCTCCCGGATAGTTCGCTATCAGGTATTGCCCTGCCAAGTCGATAGAAACCAGCGTTGTAGAAGTTACATCCATATCAATATTAGAGCGTAGATTAAAACGGTCTAGTCCGATATTGGTGTCGTATTTCTCTGTCGGATTCCCTTTGTATATACCACTTTCATTGTAGTAAGCACCCGATACAAAATATCTGGAACGAGCCGAACCACCACGTACATTCAATGTATACCGGTGATTATGCGTATTTTTTCTGAGCAGTTCGCTTATCCAGTCCGTGTCCGGATATAGGTCGCGGTCTGTGCTCGTACGGAAATTTTCTATCGTTTCAGTACTGAATAAATCGGGTTCTCCATCATTGTGTAATGCTTCATTATATAAACTTAAATAGTCGGCAGAGCCAACAAATTCGGGCAAACGCTGGGGACTGGAAATGGAGTGCTCTGTTTTGAATGTAATTTTGGGTTTCTCGTCCTTTCCGCGTTTGGTTGTCACCAATATAACGCCATTGGCACCTTCAGCACCATAAATAGCAGTTGCTGCGGCATCCTTTAACACCGAGAATGTTTCAATTTCATCCGGTTCGATATCGGTAATTTTACGAGGAACACCGTCTACCAGCACCAAAGGAGCCGAAGCGGAAGCATTACTGGCAAAGGTACTGATACCGCGAATCCAAAATTCTGCGTCATCATATCCCGGTTCGCCGGAGCGTTGTACGGCGATTAAGCCGGATACTTGGCCGGCAAGATTATTTGTCAGATTGCGGGTAGGCGCTGCAATTTCCGAAGGCTTGACTGAGCTCATGGATACCACGACACTTTCCTTTTTTTGTTGTCCATAACCCACAACCACTACTTCGTCCAAAGCTTTGCTATCTTCACGCATTCGGATGTTAATATTGCGACGCCCGTTGATTTTAATTTCTTCGCTAGCATAGCCAATGTAAGACACCATTAAAATGTCGTTTTTGTTGGGAACAGTAATGGAGTAGCGACCATCCATATCGGTGATTCCTCCTATCGTGGTTCCTTTCACTTTTATAGAAACCCCGATAATAGATTCACCTTGAGCATCTGTAATAACACCGGTGACCGTAAATTTGCCACTCTGTTGTCGGCTGTCCGGTTGCTCTCCCTTATGATAAATTGTGATTTGCCGGTCATTGATGCTATACGTATTATTGGTTCCAGCAAATAGTTGGTCCAGAATAGCAGTTACTTGTTGGTTTTTCACATTGATACTTACTTTACGATTGGTATCAATGATTTGATCCATATAGAAGATGATGTACTCACTACTACTTTCAATCTCCTGAAAGACCTGCTTTACGGTCTTTTGTGACGCTTTCATTGTGAATAATTTGCTCTGCGAGTAAGAGTTTGTAGCCAGGCAATTCCCAATACCTATCAGTAGTAAAAGCGAAAAGAATCTCATAATTAGCGATACTTGTTTAACTTCAGCCTTTCTTAGGCCGAACAATCTGTGTTTTTCCATACTTTTATAACGAATTAGATTATTAATATTTGAATGTGTGATTAATTTAATTTCATATCTTCATAGGCATTTCATTTATTTAGATTTGACATTAATATATATTTGATCGTTCGATTTCTTCACTTGAGCGGGAACAGTCTGGATAAGCGTTCTTAGTACATCATCCAATTCTTCTTTTAAATCCAGCTTACCGCTGCAAGTAATGTTTGTGAGTTGTTCGTCGATGATGATTGTTTTACCATAGTATTTACTCAGTCTTTTTGCTATAACTCCCAGATTTTCTTGTTTAAACTGATAGAATCCATCCTTCCAGGCTATATAGTCTTGCACATCGACGGGCTCTACGCTAATCCCTTTCTCGTCATCGTATGCAAGTAAATTGTTAGGAGTCAGAACTTTCGTCTCATTTTTGTTTGTTTTCACTTCCACTTTCCCGGTGACAAGAACCACCGTCTGAGTATTTTCTCCTTCGTAGGCGCAAACGTTGAATGTGGTGCCTAGTACTTGTACATCCATCTTGTTTGTTTTTACAACGAAGGGTCGGTTTTTATCGGAGGATACATCCAGAAAGACTTCACCTTCCACATAAATCTCCCGTTTATGTTCACTAAACTCAACCGGATAAACCACTCGTGAACTAGCGCTTAGCCAAATGTGCGTTCCATCAGCAAAAGTAATGGACGAACGTTTTCCGGTGGGAACTATCAGTTGATTATAGCTATCCTTTTTTTCCTTATTCTCAGCTATCAGGTTTATAGTTTGCGAGTCAACGTTAACTTTACCCTGTTGGTTATAGTCCAGTTTGCTTTCTTTCCCTTTCAAGGCAATCTGTTTTCTTTCAGAAAGAATCAGTAAAGTCTGGTTGGCAGAAATATCGGGTTTCTTTATGGACGCTATATCAGGAAGTTCCACATTTTGGATTGTTTGATAACTATTTTGCAGATACCATCCACCGACGAGAAGAATAACGATGCAAGCGGCAGCCAGAGTACGGTATAGAATCAGTCTCTTTCTTTTTTTCAGTATCTCTTTGCAATTCTGTTCGGATATTCGTTTCCATAGGTCGTCCACTTCCTGTTGGGGGAGAGGAGGCATAGAAATGTGGCGAAGGTTGTGTAATAAATGGCGTGCAATAGCTATTTCTTTCGCCAATTGCTCATTTTCACATGAAAGTTTCTCCCAAAATAAGATGCTTTCCTGAGTCGGATGTTGTTCCGATTCCAGAAAGTAAGCATCATTAAGTAATGAGTCCGCTTTATAATTGCTATAGTCTATCTTTGAATCCATTTTATGCGTTGTTTTCTATAAGGACAACTCATGAAATGGAATCTACTCACCGAACTTGCATTATTTTCTAAGAAAAATGTATTTTCTGTGTTTCTTTGAAGAAAGTAGCTAGAATGCTTATCCACACAAGGCATTCGGATGTGCCGAAAGTATCTCTTACTTTTTGTAGCGAACGTTGAAGTAAGTTATAAGCCGATTGATAATTCAGGTTCATAATCTGGCATATTTCATCATATTCCATTTCTTCTATAAAACGATAATATATAATCTCCCGCTGTCGGGGAGTCAGCACACGGAATATTCTTTTTATTTCTTTCATCTTTTCGCGTCGTTCTTCTTCACTAAAGAAACTGTTTTCAACTATATATTGCTCCTCCACCAGATGAAAACTGAAGGCATAGGCTTCTTCCGAACGCTCTTTGCTGAAAACATTGTATATACTGTTTTTAAGAGAAATCATCAGGTATACTTTTACGTTCCGGGGGATACAAAGTTTCTCCCTGTTCTTGTATATCCTTACAAAAACATCTTGGATGCAATCTTTGATAATTTCTTTATCAGGAGTTATTTGCAGTCCATATTTGTAGAGTAATTGTATATAGTTAGTGTAAAGCCAACTATAAGCCTTGCTATCACCTTTGAGAAAAAGTTTCCATTTAGTATGACTTTCGTCTAGAACCTGCATAAATGCTTGTCTTTAAATTCCAATATCTACCGGTTTCTTATCAGGAAATAAAGGGCTATAGAGAACTGTCCGTTTCAGTACCTGCAACTTACCGTCTTTTACGAACTCTTCACCACGCTCGGAAAGATGGTTGACCATTGCCTGACGAAGTTCTTCCAACTGGCGTTTATATTTCTTGTTTCCTGCCACGTTCTTTAGTTCATGAGGATCCTTCGAGAGATCGAATAGTTCTTCCGCTCCGGTGTGGAAACGCCAGATGTATTTTATTGTGCCATCGGTCAATGCACACCAGTAATTGTCGGCACTATAGCAGGTAGCGTGTTCCAAGTCGATGTATTTCCTCCATTGCCCGGTCTTTCCTTCCATCAAGCGGAGTAGTGACTGTCCGTCCATATCCTGCGGAACAGAACCACCGGCTACTTCGAGGAAGGTGGGCAATAAATCACGCAATTCTACCGGCTGGGTGATTTTGCCACCTTTCGTAAAATGATAAGCGGCAGGCCATTTCACAATATAGGGAACGTGTGCCGAACCTTCATAAGGATACGTCTTGCGCCAGTGATGATGGTCGCCCATCATATCTCCATGATCGGAGACATAGCAGATCAGTGCATTGTCGTATATACCTTTTTCCTTTAATGTTTCAATCACTTTGCCTATTTCTTCGTCGATAAATGTGACGTTGGCATAATAATGGCGGCGTGAGTTCTTGGCGTATTCTTCACCGAAGTTGCCGTAAGGAGCATCCTTTTGCGCTTTTTTCGGGTCTTTCAGTTTTGCATAAGGCTTATCCTTACACCATTCTCCCACCCAAGGCGCGGGCACATCCCGTTCGGCATATTCGTCAAGCAGACGTTGTGGAGGATCGTATGGGCTGTGCGGGCGTGCAAAAGATACTTTCAGGAACAGTGGTTGCTGGCTGCCGTTTTCGTAATTGCGAATCATTTCGCAAGCCATTTCTCCAGTCCATGCTGTGGGATGCAAACGTTCAGGTAGCTTATAAGTAGCTGCTCCATGATCGTTCCAGCCAATATGAGTGGAATCCGGGTTCAATCCGGGCGCTTGCATTTGAAACCATAACCGATAATCGCTGATAAAGTCGGGACTCTCTACGCGTCCGCTTTCATCTACCAAGGTTCCACGAAAACCATGCAGGGACTTTTGCGGATACCAATGCATTTTGCCGATTCCGAAGCTATAATAGTTTAAGTCGCCCAGCATGGCGGGCATCTCGTAGCGATACTTTTTGGCTACTCTGCCATATCCCAGCATACCGTGATGCCAGGGAGAGAGTCCGGTCAGCAATCCCGAACGTGCCGGCGTGCTGCTGGGAGTAGATGAGTATCCGTTTGTAAACAGTGTACCATCTTCCGCCAAGGCATCCATATTGGGTGTGATGACAGAAGCGTTTCCCATGCAATTCATGGCATCGCCACGATGTTGGTCGGATATAATCAGTATAATGTGAGGCTGTTTTGAATCTTGGGCAAGGACGAATTGTGGAAGAACACAAGCTCCTGTCGCCGCTATTAATGAGGATTTCAGTGTAAAAGGTGTTTTCATATCGTATAGATGTAATGTGCTTTTCTTTGCGGACAAAAATAACACTTCTTTTTGGATAAAAGAAAAATAACAGTGATTTATTTGGGGGACTGTCGTTTCCTTGCACAGATACGCCAGTTTCCTTAGGGGGAAACTGGCGTATCTTTACTAGGGAACTGGCGTTTCCTTAGGAGGAAACTACAATCCATCTACAGGTTGCGGAAAATTGCACTAGAGCTTACCGACATTGACTGCTATTGCAATAGAAATTCATCAATACCTTTTTTAAAGGTTGCTTTGTCGGCAGCTCCGCGGATAAACTGCGGTTCTCCTTCCATAGGGATGTATACAAACAATGGAATGCTGGATGCATTGAATAAGGCTGCCAGTTCTTTCTGCTTATCTACATCTACTTTATAGATAATGATTTTCCCTGCATATTCTTTTGCCAATTCCTTCATGATAGGAGCTGTTTGGCGACAAGGCGGGCACCAGTCGGCATATAAGTCGATGATGGCGGGCTTATCTCCTTTGTATTTCCACTCTTTTGACTTTTCAAAGTCGAAGACGTCTTTCAGAAACATTTCTTTGTTCATTGCTACGACTTCACCGTTGTTACCTGTTACCTCTTTTTTACCTTGATTGGTTTCTGCTCCATCGTTAAATGCGTACACTATCACGCTAACCATGACGAGAGTAACCATTACTAATACTTTCTTCATTTTTTTCTGTCTTTTTATGAGTAATGACGTTCTATTACCCCTTGCAATTCGCTACTGTGAATGATGCCTGAATGTCTCCAAACCGCTTCTCCATTCTTGAACAGGATAAAGGTTGGCACCGCCTGTATGCGATATTTGGAAGCCAACTCTTCATGCTGGTCAACGTCTATCTTTGCAATGCGCGCCTTATCGCCTACTATCTGTTTTAGTTCTTCCAGTACAGGCTTCATGGCTTTGCATGGTCCGCACCATTCGGCAAAGAAGTCTACTAAAACAGGTACCGGCGACTGTATCAAATCTTCAAACTTTTCCATAATCTTTCCTTTCTTTTTGAGTTAAATGCCAGTCATTGAAGACTGCAACTATTAATCTTACTATATAAATATAACGGGAAAGACCGGATATTGTTCATTATTCAACGATACTCAGCTCATCGATAATATGGGATGCGCCTGCAAACTTATCTATTATAAATAAGGTGTAGCGGATATCTACGCAAGCGGCACGCTGCGATGAAGGTCGGAAGGCGATATCGCCGGTCAATCCTTCAAAGTTACGGTCGAAAGCGGTTCCCACCAATTCACCTTTGCCGTTGAATACAGGGCTACCGGAGTTTCCGCCCGTATTGTCGGTGTTCACAATGAAGTTGACTGGCATTTCACCGTTCTTGCCGTAGCGTCCGTAGTCTTGGGCTTTATACAAGTCCTTCAGCTTTTGCGGCACTACAAATTCCCAGTTGCCCGGATCTTCCTTTTCCATCACTCCTTTCAGCGTAGTATGCGCATCGTATACCACACCATCGGCGGGCTCGTAGGCTAGCACTTGTCCGTATGTCAACCGTAGGGTAGAATTGGCATCCGGATAAATCGGCATTCCTTTTTCTTGTCTCATGTCCATCATCCCTTTTACCCATACTTTATGAGCGGCATCATAGTTCTGATTGGCATCTTTCATGGCGATTGCCGTCTTTAGTATCCCGTCGGTAATGGAATATTTGAAAAGAACCATCCAGTCGTAACCTATCTTATATAGGCTTGGCTTCTTGATGAACTTCTCAAAGTTCTTGGGATTGCTGAAAATAGAATGTTCGAAACAGGCATCCACGAAAGCATCTATATTGCCTTTAAAGCGGGAGTCGATAATCTCGAAGATATTGATTCGTTGCTCTGCCGGAATGTAGTTGGCGTAAGTTTTCAGCATCTCTTTGGCAACCATCCGCTCCACTTCGGGGAAGGGGACAGACGCGAAATACTTTTCACCTTCCACTTTCAATTTCTGCGCAGCTTCTTTTACTCTCGCTTTATCTTTGGATTTGAGCGCAGCCACCATTTCCATCGTAGAAGGAATGCGCATGAAATCGAGCGCAGTCACCAGCGCTTCATTGATGGCTTGCTGATGATACAGCGCATCGCGTCGGTGGGCCACGATAGAACGTATTTCATCGAAGGCTTTCTGATAAGAGTCGTCTCCCTTTTCGCGTCCGCGAGCCAGAAGTTCTTCCTGTTGCGCACGCTTGGTGTCGAGCACGTTGAGGCGTATCAATCCTTCGTTCATGCCAATGGCATTCTTCCAGTAGTTGGCAGATGATGCGTATTTGCTTGCGTAATGAATACGTACGGCAGGATCTTTCAGCATTTGTTCCATCAGCACCTTTTGGCGGGCACCGCGCACGTGTTGACGCATGAAGTTGGTGGTCTGCATACGTTCCTCCACTTCATCGGAAATCATATACCGCCAGTTGCGTCCCGGAAATCCCATGACGAAGGTGAAGTCTCCTTCCTGCACTCCGGCAAGACTGATTTTGATGTGTTTCTTCACTTGGAGGGGCACATTATCTTTTGAGTAAGCAGCAGGCTTTCCGTTTCTGTCCGCATAGATGCGGAAGAGAGAAAAGTCTCCGGTATGGCGCGGCCACATCCAGTTGTCGGTATCTGCTCCAAACTTACCAATAGAAGAAGGAGGTGCACCAACCATGCGGATATCACTATATACGGTCTTTACAAACAGATAATACTTGTTTCCTCCGTAGAAGGCTTTGAGTTCCAGTTTAGTGGCAGGAGTCACTTCAATGTTCTCAGCCTTTGCAAATCGGTCTGCCACCTTGCTTAGGTAGCTTGGAGACAGGTAATTAACGCCTTCCGGGTCTTCGTCCTTTTTAAATTGCTCGCTTACGTAACTAGTCACGTCGAGTATCCGGTCGATAAAAGTAACCGTCAGGTTTGGCGTAGGAAGTTCCGCATCACGGTTCATAGCCCAGAAACCTTCCGTCAGATAGTCATGGTCCACATTGCTGTGTTGCTGAATAGCTCCATAGCCGCAATGATGATTCGTCAGCACTAGTCCTTCGGAAGAAATAATTTCTCCCGTACATCCGCCGCCGAAGTGCACTACGGCATCTTTCAGCGAAAGTCCGTTTGCATTGTACACTTCTTCGATAGGAATCTCAAGGCCAAGTTCGCGCATGGCAACTTCATTCTGGGCTTTCAAATCGGTTAGCACCCACATACCTTCGTCGGCGTGGATGCTAAGAGTTGCCAATGAGAATAGGGCGAATAGTATTTGTTTTCTCATTTATTCTACGATTGTCATTTCATTAATCAGATGTCCGCAGTTCCCCAGTTTCTCAAGGATAAACAGTACGTAGCGTATATCAAGGTTGATGCAACGTTGCAGGTTGTTGTCAAAGTTGATGTCACCGCTTAGAGATTCCCAGTTACCGTCGAAGGCACAACCAATCAACTCACCGTTTTCGTTCAATACCGGGCTGCCGGAGTTACCGCCGGTGATGTCATTCGTTGAAAGGAAGCATACAGGCATATCACCGTTGGGTAAAGCATAGCGTCCGTAGTCTTTCTTTTCAATCAGCTCTTTCAGTTTGGCGGGTACCACAAATTCACGGTTATTGGGGTCTTCCTTTTCAAGAATACCTTTTGTAGTGGTGTAGTAGTTGTAGTGCACACCGTCTTTCGGATCGTAAGGCTTCACATTTCCATAAGTCAGACGAATTGTAAAGTTTGCATCCGGATAAGAAGGTACAGGCAATTTCATTTCTCTAAGTCCACGGATGTATGTCTTGTGCAGCAATGCCAGTTCTTGATCCATCTCTTTGAGTGGGATGATAAGCTTTTCAATCAGGTCATACTTCGAACGGCAGTATTGGAGAGCAAGGTCATTGTCGATAGCCTTCACGGTCGGCTTCTTGATAAACTTCTCGAAGTTCTCGCGGTTGGCGAAAATAGAGTTATCGTACATATCGTCTACAAACTTGTTGTAATCGCCTTTATACTTTTCTTCAATCAGGTTGTAGATAGACGGACGCTGTTCTGCCGGAATCATTGTCGCATACAGGGGGAACAATGCTTTGGCAACTTTGCGGTCTACCTCATGATCGTAATCTTTGTTGTGGATGTTTGCATATACTGTTTCCAGAGTTCCTATGCGTGCTTTGATAGCAGAATCGTTTTTCTCCACCAATGCTTCACGTGTTTTATCCAACATCGCATTACCAAATTCAATAGCCCCGAAGAACGTCTCTTGCAGGCAAGTAAACTGGTAATTGAGAGGAGTAGTTTTAGCAACCAGTTCATCAATCTTGTTCACTACCGATGCATATTCTGCATTGTTCTGTGCTTTGGCGAACTCAGCGAATTTAGCTTCCTGTGCAGCCTTTGTGCCCAATACGTCGTTGTCGATAATAGCTTTATTCATTCCGATAGAGTTCTTCCAATAGTTGCTGGAGCCTGCATATTTGTTGGCATACTGAATGCGGATTTTATCACTGGCATTCATCACCTCTTTCAGAACTGCCAGGCGGGCACCGCGGATACGGATGCGCGGATCATTCTCAGAATCCATACGTTCTTTTACTTCCGACACAGTCAGGTAGCGGCTAGTGCTTCCGGGGAATCCCATAATCATTGCGTAGTCTCCTTCTTTCAATCCCTTGATAGAGATAGGCAAATGCTTTTTAGTTTTCAGCGGAGTGTTGCTTGCACTGTATTCGGCAGGTTCTCCGTTGGCATCTGCATAGATACGGAACATAGAGAAGTCGCCGGTATGGCGGGGCCACATCCAGTTATCCGTTTCTCCACCAAACTTACCGATAGAAGAGGGGGGAGCTGCCACCATGCGTACGTCCGAATAGATTTTCTTATAAAATAGGTAGAATTTATTTCCGGCATAGAACGGAAGAGCTTGCGGCACGATTCCTTTCTTGCCGTTCAGGTCACTTTTAGTATAAAGCTCATTTGCCAGCTTCTGAAGAAAATCACCGCTGAAAGATTCGGTTTCTGTGATTTCTTTAGCGGCAATCTTTGCATTTACAATATCCGTGATATCTTCGATGCGTTCGATAAAAGTAAATTTCAGTCCCGGGGTAGGGAGTTCCTTGTCTCTGGAAGGTGCCCAAAAACCATCTGTCAGATAGTCGTGCTCAACGCTACTATGCTGTTGGATAGAAGCATATCCGCAGTGATGGTTCGTCAGTATCAGACCTTCCGGTGAAATAATTTCTCCGGTACATCCTCCGCCGAATATGCCAACGGCATCTTTCAGAGACACACCGTTGGGATTATATAAATCCTGGGCTTCCAGTTTCAATCCTTGTTTTTTCATCATATCTATGGAATGCTGCTGTTGCATCAGTTGCAATAGCCACATACCCTCGTCCGCTCTTGCGGAACATACAATGAGCGCAGTGAGCGCCAATAAATAAAGTCTTAGTCTGTTCATTATTTTATGATAAAATTAAATATATAAATTTGTTTCACATATAAACTCTCAACTCTCCACTTTCAACTCTCCACTTCTTAACGCTTCCATAATATTGGCAGGCGCGCGTTGATTCATCAGTTCGTTTTTCATGTAGTCCATGTAAGGAGCCACGTGCTGGAAGAAGCGGTAGTATCCTTTGCAGAGATAATTCAGTCCCGGCTCGCCTTCGGCAGTCCGACTAAAACGATTCTTGGGACATTCTCCGTAGCAAGCAAACAGAAATTCGCACTCTTTGCATTGAGTGGGGAGAGATTGGAATTTCATGTTGCCGAAGTTGTGCTGGCGTTCGCTGTGCATCATTTCCACGAGCGTTTGGCTGTAGATATTCCCTAATTTATATTCAGGGAAAACGAAGTGGTCGCAAGAGTAAACGTCTCCGTTAAATTCCATCACTCCGGCGTGACCGCAGGTTTTAGCCATCGAGCATACACCGGGTTGCTCGCCCATCCAGTTGGCAAGTGTGCTATCGAATAGCTGTATGTAGTAATTGCCTACATCCTCTTTCACCCATTCGTCGAAAAGAGTACATAGAAATGTGCCCCACTGTTCGGGAGTGATAGAGAAGTCAGCCAGCTTTCCTTCTTTATTTTCTGCCAAGGAAGCCAGATGACGTCCGTCCTCGTGTGGCAGGATACGTTCAACGATAGGGGCAAACTGGATATAATGACAGTCTATCTCTTTAAAGAAATTATAGAAGTCGAGCGGATAGTCGGCATTGAAGTCGTTGATAACAGCCATTGCGTTCCACTCTACTCCGTGTTTCTTCAGCAGGTTGATGCCCTGCATCACTTTCACGAAAGAGGGTTTTCCCATCTTGTTTTTGCGATACTCGTCGTGAAACTCCTGCGGACCGTCGATAGAGACGCCCACCAGCCAGTTGTTCTCACGGAAAAACTCGCACCATTCATCGGTGAGCATCGTGCCGTTCGTTTGGATGCAATTGTCGATGGTGCGTCCGCGGGCATATTTCTTTTGCAGTTCCATTGCCTTTTTGTAGAAAGAGAGCGGTCGCATCAGCGTCTCGCCTCCATGCCAGGTGAAAAGCACCTGCGGCATGGTCTGTGAGTTGATATATTCTTCGATGAACTTTTCCAGTAGTTCATCACTCATCACGTGTTTCGGGTTGCCTTTATATAGATTCGCCTTTTCCAGATAGTAGCAATAATCGCACGCAAGGTTGCACACGGCACCTACGGGCTTCACCATCACATACAGCGGTTTGGCAAAAGGGGCAAATGTTGATGTTTTCATGACTGCAAAATTAGATAAACTAAATGAAAAAAATGACCTTATACCTAGGTTTATAAGGATTATTAAAGAAAAGTGTCCCTACAAGATTTAAATATTGATAAAATGTTTCTTTGGATTCTGAAACGGTTGTACCTTTGTAGCCAGAACCAAATGAATAGATGAACGTGAATAAAATTTTGCCTTTTTTACTTTTGCTTCCGTTTCTGGCTTCGTGTACACACAAGTATAAGATTGAAGGTACCTCTTCGGTGAATAGTCTCGATGGAAGAATGCTGTATCTTAAATCCCTGCGTGGTGAAGAATGGGTGAAACTGGACTCTGCCGAAGTTGTTCATGGTTTGTTCTCAATGAAGGGGAAGATGGATTCTGTGCAGATGGTTACGCTTTATATGGACAACGAAAGTATCATGCCGATTGTGTTAGAAAGCGGTAAGATAACAATCACCATCAGCAATACCGAACTGAAAGCAGTCGGTACGTCTTTGAATGATGCTCTCTATGAGTTTATCGACCGAAGAAATAAACTGGAAGAAAGCATTGCAGAGTTGGAACGTAAAGAAACCACGATGGTGATGGAAGGTGCCGATTTGGACGAAATTCATGCGCAGTTGGTGGTAGAGGGCGATTCGTTGATGAAAGCAACGAACGATTACGTAAAGAAGTTCATCTCCGATAATTATGAGAATGTGCTCGGTCCCAGTGTATTTATGATGCTTTGTAGTTCCCTACCATATCCGGTCATGACTCCTCAGATTGACGAAATAATAAAAGATGCTCCTTATTCTTTCAAGAGCCATAAGCTTGTGAGAGAATTTCTGTCGAAAGCAAAAGAGAATATGAAGTTGATAGAAGAACATCAACGATTAGAACAAAATGCACCGAAGAATGAGTAAATCTTGAGAATTTTGCGTACATTTGCGCAAAACTCCAAAGAAAATGAAAACGACTATTCCGGTATACGCCGCTTTCTTTCTTATTTCTGTTTTATCGATCTCCTGCAACGGAGATTCGGAAACGCTTAGCACCACCTTTTCTAAAATAGAGAACTGTATTGAGACCTATCCCGATACAGCTCTGTATCTGCTCAATTCCATTTGTTATCCTGAAAAGCTACATGGTAAGTCGCAGGCTGACTATGCACTTCTGATGACACAGGCAATGGATAAGAACTATATGAAGTTCAGGTCTGATTCATTGATTGCATTAGCACTGAATTACTATACACTAGTCAAAAGGGACCCCGATATGCGTGCTAAAACTCAGTTCTATTACGGACGAGTTTTGCTTGAATCGGGTAAGTATGAAGAAGCTTTAGAGCATTTTCTATCCGCAAATGAATATTTTAAGAGTATAAGTGAATATAAGATGTTGGCGTTGATTGCCGGAGAGATAGGCAAGATTAATCGCCGATTGAAGAGGTATAAAGATGCTCTGATAAGTTTTCAGCAATCGTACAATCTGCACGAATGCTTAAGCGACTCGTTGGGCATTACCAATGCCAGTCAGAGCATTGCCCGGGTTTATTTGTTTGAGAATAAATGGGATAGCAGTCATTATTACTACAATCATGCGTTGGAAATTGCTGTAAAGAAGCAGTACCCCCTTGAAGTACTTATTCTACATGAGTTAGGTATATTATACAGTTCGATGGGTAAGCTCGATCGGGCTGAACCTTACTTTCTTGCTGCTTTAGAGAAAGAGACGGATAAAGAAAAGAAATATATCGAAAGTCTTTCTTTGGGGTATTTATATATGCAGATGGGAAAGGTGGAAGATGCAAGGAGGTATCTACAGATGAGTATTAAATCTTCCAAGCTCTATACGCGTGTAGATGCATATTATTACCTCTATTTTCTGGAAAAAGAAATCGATAATTTTGAGGAAGCAATAGTCTATCATGAGAAGGCGGATTCCATTATTAATGCTATTGAAGAGGTAGATACTTATGAACTTGTTGAAAAGTTGCAGAAACAATATGAGAACGAAAAGCTTCTGAATGAGCATCTTCACATAAAGGTGCGGCATACGAAACTGATATGGTGGGGTACGATTGCATTTCTTATAGTGGCGTTTTATATGTGTTACTACTATAATAAAAGTCGATGCCATAAAAAACAGATTGCAGAAATCAAAGGTCAGATTAGAAATAATGAGGAAGAAATAAAGCGATACCAACAGGAGGCTGAAGAAATCCAGAAGTCGAAAGATCAGGTAGTGGAAGAAAATAAGATGTTGGAAGAGAACCGTACAAAGGTGGGCGAGCTAAATGGAAAAATCATACTGCTGACTATGCAGAACAAAAATTTATCCGGACTATTGAAAGAGCTTGGAGGCGAATTGTCTATCTGCGAATCTTCCGAACAGTATATATCCGGTTTTCGTCTGCTGCTGGCAATAAAGGAAGGAACACTGCGGGGTAAGTTATCCGGGAAAGAGCGGGATAAGTTATTTCGTTTGTTCGATTTGCTTTATGATAATTACGTAAGCCGTCTGCTCAAGCAGAATTCTTCGCTTACTAAGCACGATCTTGAGATTTCCTGTTTCCTGAAGTTTGGTCTGAACAATGAAGAATTAAGCCGTATCTTCCAGACCACTACCGACTCCGTGACTAAGGCAAAAGGGCGACTAAAAGGGCGTTTGGGTATACCTCCACAAGATGATTTAGGTGCTTATTTAAGAGATTTCTGATAAATAAATAATAAAATGTCGGGGTGTTTGGCAGTTGTTCGATTTATATTATGCTGATTATCAGGTTTCTAATCTTTTCGTAATACTCCAAAATTGTCGGGGTAACTTTTTTTGCAATTTCGCATACATACTGTATTTTTGACACAACAAAAGGCGACCAGCCCGTCGCCCGAGGATAAAACAATTATTTTCCTTTTCCTTTAACTTATATTTTTGTGCGTATGAAGAGTCCTAATGAATCTATTGCTTTTTCTTCCTGGGAGGGGCGGAAAATGCAGTTAACAGAACAGAAAACCTGTATTGTGGTGGGAATAGCCAACCCTCGCACTAGGTTAAGAGTGAGTGTGTTATTGAGTACAGTGCCCGATTACCAAGTAAGGTACATCACTACCGAAGAGCAGGTAAGTGAAATGATTGAAGAAGCCGATATGATTATCGGTACGGGAATCATAGCCCGCGAGGGAGTGATGCATCGAAAACCTGTTATCGTATTGGGCGATTATGGCTTTGGAGGGTTGGTTACCCCGAACACCTTCCGCAGTCATTTTAATAATTGTTTCAGAGGAAAGAACAATGGTATGAAAGATGATTATTTTTCTTTGGATAAGCTCGAAGGGGAAATAAAGAAAGCTTTTAACTTGACTTATCAGGAATTGCAAATGATGTCTAACCAGACACTAACATTCTTGAATACTTAGATGCTTTTTTAATTTAATTGATTAATACATAAAAACTGGTTAGGAATGTGAGGGTGCGTGAGTATCTTCACATTTCGTATTTTATGTTTCAAACATTTGTATCGCTGGGCAATAAAAAAGTAAATAGTTTTGCGACAGAGGTACACTTAAAGCATTATCTGACCATCTTTCCCGAAGGAAGTAGATGACAGGTTAATCCTTTATCTGTCTTGATCTTCATTCTTTATCATTCCTTTATGTTTTTCGGGAAGTGCGCTCTCAACAGCAGCATATGCTTCAGCCATAGTTGCTTTAATGTTTTCCATCCCTTTTCCTTTGGGTGGGATGGGGTCATGAATAGTCAGAATCATACGGTGGCGATGTATCCATTTGCCCGTACGCGGCAAAATCTCGAACGAGCCATCAATTGTGACGGGCACCACTGCCAACTGCAAATCATCCGCCAACTGAAAAGCTCCTTTTTTAAAGTACCCCATATGGCCCGTAAACGTGCGGGCACCTTCAGGAAATACAACCAAAGAAACTCCGTCTTTCAGCGAATCTTTCGCCTGACGAATGGTTTCCAATACTTTCTTCGGTCCGGAACGGTCCACGAAGATATGCCCTGCACTTTCGCACGCCTTTCCTACAAACGGCAGTTTACGCAGGCTCTTTTTCATCATCCACTTAAAGTTTCTTCCGATGAAGCCATAAATCAGGAATATATCGAATGAGCCTTGGTGATTGGGTACGAATATATAAGAAGTCTTACCGTGCAGCTTTTCACGACCGCGAACCTTGACAGGAATCAGCAGAAAAAGGCAAATTAATTGTGACCATATCTTCCCCGGATGATATCCCCAGAAGTGGGCTCCTCCCAAGAGGGAACCTACGATGGTGACTATTGCTGTGAGGATAGTCAACACCAATAAAATAGGCAAAGCGATGCAAATCTGATAAATATAATACAGTATCTTCATAGGGGTTGTATTTTTATCCTGCAAATATACATGATTATTGGTAAAAAAGAGATGCAGATGCACTATTATCTTTTTGATTGTGTTATTTTTGTAATCCCATTAAGTAATGATACATACAAAATTATGATACGCATATTACATACCGCCGACTGGCATTTAGGGCAAACCTTCTTCGGCTATGACCGTAGCGAAGAGCACGAAGCATTTCTGAATTGGCTAGCAGAAGAAATCCGCCTCAAAGAGGTCGATGCATTGATTATTGCGGGAGATGTTTTTGATGTCTCCAATCCATCCGCCGCCTCGCAAAGTATTTACTATCAGTTTATCTGTCGGGTATCAAAAGAAAACCCGCATCTTCAGATTTTAATTGTTGCCGGCAATCATGATTCTGCGGCACGACTGGAAGCTCCATTGCCTTTGTTGAAAACCATGCGGACGGAAGTCAGGGGCGTGGTTCGCAAACTGGAAGATGGCACGATTGATTATGACCACTTGACTGTGGAACTGAAGAACCGTAAAGGGGAAGTCGAATTGCTTTGTATGGCAGTTCCCTTCTTGCGTCAGGGAGATTATCCTGTGGTCTACACGGAGGGAAACACTTATGCCGAAGGAGTCCGTACACTCTACGGGCAGCTTTTGCAACGGCTGTGGAATCGCCGGAAAGAGAATCAGGCGATTGTTGCCATTGGACATTTGCAAGCTACGGGATCAGAGATTGCAGAGAGAGATTATAGCGAACGCACCGTCATTGGCGGTTTGGAATGTGTGTCACCCGATGCTTTTTCCGAAAAGATTGCTTATACTGCCTTGGGTCATATCCATAAAGCGCAGCGTGTGTCCGGCAGGGAGAATGTGAGGTATGCGGGAAGTCCCATCCCGATGTCTTTTGCAGAGAAACATTATCATCACGGAGTGGTGATGGTGACCTTCGACGGCGGGTTTGCGGTGGAGATAGAACGGTTGGAATGTCCGAAGTTAGTTCCTTTGATTACAGTGCCGAAGGGAGAACCCACATTACCGCGTGCCGTGCTTAGGGAGTTGCAAGCCTTGCCGACTGAGGAAGGCGTAGCACCCTATCTGGAAGTTAAAGTGCTCTTGGAAGAACCGGAACCTATGCTCCGGCAAGAAGTGGAAGAAGCGTTGGAAGGCAAGAATTATCGGTTGGCGCGTATCGTTTCTACCTATCACAGTGAGGTGGAGAAGATGGAAAAAGAGGACGAGGACTGGAAAAGAGGATTGCAGGAAATGTCTCCGTTGCAGATTGCGCAGTCTGCATTCGAAAGGATTTACCAGGTGGAAATGCCCGTGGAACTCACAGACTTGTTTCAGGAGGCCTTTGTGGCTGCCACCCATAAAGAAGAGGAGGAAGAAGCATGAAAATATTAGCAATACGATTGAAGAATCTGACCTCGATAGAAGGAGCTGTAGAGGTCGATTTTACGGTGGAACCACTGCGTTCGGCAGGAATATTCGCTATTTCGGGAGCAACGGGAGCGGGCAAATCGACACTGCTGGATGCATTGTGTCTGGCTTTGTATGATAAGGCTCCCCGTTTTGCCAATTCGGTGGAGAGTCTTAATCTGGTAGATGTGGGAGATAATCAGATCAACCAGTCGGATGTAAAGAATCTGCTCCGCCGCGGAACGACTGAAGGCTATGCGGAGGTCGATTTCTTGGGAGTGGATGGGCATAGATATTGTTCCCGTTGGTCGGTGAGGCGGAGAGGAAATAAGGCTGGCGGTTCTTTGCAGTCGCAAACCTTGAAAGTGAAAGATTTGGATACCGGGAAAGAATTTCAAGGTAGCCGAAAAGAACTATTGGTCCAGTTGGTTGAATTGGTGGGGCTGACGTATGAGCAGTTTACACGTACTGTATTGTTGGCTCAGAATGATTTCGCTACTTTTCTTAAATCTAGGGGAGCAGCCAAGGCGGAGTTGCTTGAAAAGCTGACCGGAACGGGCGTTTATTCCCGGATATCTCAGGAGGTATTTGCACGAAATAAGGCGGCTCAGGAAGAAGTGACACAGATTCATGCTAAGATGAGTATGATAGAGCTGATTCCGGAAGAAGAACTTCTCACCTTGCAAAAAGAAAAAGAGCAATTGATTGCAAAGCGTGCAGTAGGAATTGAATTACTGGCAGTCCGCAATGTGCAGTTAAATGTAGTCCGGAACTTAAAAACGCAGCAGGAACTTTGGAAGAAGAAACAGCAGGCGGAACTGGACAAGCAAGCAAAAATGAAGGGCTTTCAGAAAGAACTTACGTTGCGCGAAGAAGAGTTGGCACGGTTTAAAGCACAATGTGAAGCCATACAGCCCGATTTAAAGAAAGCGCGCCAACTGGATGCCCAGATTCAGTCGCAGCAAGCGGGATATGCGCAGTCGCAGCAGATATTGCAGACGGACCTCGGGCAGGTGGCGGAACAGGAAAAGAAGACAAAGATGGCTACGGAACAGTTGCTAAAGTCTTATTCTACTTTGAACAGACTACTAAAACAGACTGAAGGAGCAGATGCCTTGCAGCTCGAACAGGTTGATAGCTTGCAACTTGAACAAGTTGAATCAATCTTGCGTCGGGAAGAAGATAAACTGGAAATCAGCGTAAAAACGAATGAAGAGTGTTTGGTAAAACTAAACGCCTTCGGTTATCCGTCTTTATCGGAAGAGAAGGGTAAGTTGCAGCAAGAATTGTTGCGTCAGCAGGAAATACGCCGACTGACTGATAATCAGACGAAAGTAAAAGTCGAAATTGATAGATTAACAACGGAGGTTGCTGCATCTGCCCGACAACTGGCTGAGCAGGATGCCGCCTTGAAAGCCGTTCAGCACCTGTATGAAAATGCCCGGATGTCAGTAGGAAAGGACGTCAAGGCTTTGCGTCAGCATTTGCAGGAAGGATCGGCTTGTCCGGTTTGTGGCAGTACGTCGCATCCCTATCATCAGGATAACGAAGCCGTAGATACTATTTTCCGAAGCATAGAGCAGGATTATAATACGGCAACCGCCACCCGTCAGCAGATTAATGATAGGACGATTGTATTGCAGCGTGACTTAGAGAACCAAAAGAAAGCTGAGACACAGATTATTGAGCAATTGTCGGCTTTGCAAAAAGAGGTGATTGGCTTTGGAGATGAAGCAAAGATACAGAACCGTCTGAAAGAGCTGGCGGGGCTTATTCAGGAATATGGAACACTCTATGCCCAGTGGCAGCGCAGCGATGAAGCAATCAAGAAGATGCGTGCCTATTGCGAAGATTTGCGTGAGAATGTTGCCCACTGTCGTTTGTCAATACAGAAAGTATTTTCCGTTAAGGAGCAGTTGGCGATTTTCCAGAATGCAGCTTCTGCCGAGCAGGAGAGGTTTAAAGTAATAGAAAAAGCATTGAATGCCTTGCGCGAAGAGCGCTCACACTTATTGAAAGGAAAGAGTGTGGATGATGCGGAAGCAGCCGTTGTAAGAAAAGAGAAAGAATTGAATCTTGCATTGGAGAAAGCGCGCAAGGAAGTGGAAACCGTGCAAAACGCACTTTCCGGTTTACAAGGAGAGATGAAACAGCTTGCCATAACTATGGATGAATTGCAGGAACAGCAGAAAAAGATAGAATCTCCCGACGAGCTTCCCGAAGCAATCAAACGACAGCAGGAAGAAAATATGAACACGGAGCGCAGTTTATCGACTATTGAAGTCCGCTTGTTGCAGCAAGTCAAGAATAAGGCGGCTGCAGAGCAGATTGCAAAAGAACTGGCGGAAAAGCAATCGGTTGCCGAACGTTGGGCGAAACTAAATAAACTGATTGGCAGTGCGGACGGCGCAAAGTTTAAAGTCATAGCGCAGAGCTATACGTTGAACTTACTGTTGCTTCATGCCAACAAGCACCTCTCTTATCTCTCCAAACGCTATAAATTGCAGCAAATTCCCGAAACTCTGGGACTTCAGGTAATTGACTGCGATATGTGCGATGAAGTGCGGACGGTATACTCCCTTTCCGGAGGAGAATCGTTTCTCATCTCCTTGGCACTTGCATTGGGATTGTCATCTCTGTCGAGCAATAATCTGAAAGTAGAATCCCTGTTCATCGACGAAGGATTCGGCTCTCTGGATGCGGAAAGCCTTCGCACAGCGATGGAAGCATTGGAGCAACTGCAAATGCAGGGGCGAAAAATCGGAGTCATTTCTCATGTGCAGGAGATGAGCGAGCGGATATCCGTTCAGGTGCAGGTACACAAGAAAGTCAATGGAAAAAGCGTGCTTACCGTTGTAGGGTAAGCACCGTTATTTCCGGCCATGCACCAAAGCGGAAAGGCAAGCCGACGTAGCCGATACCTACATTGACATAAAGCCCTCGCGAGCCTTCCAGATACATTCCACCCCATTCGGGGTAGATGTAACAGGCAGGGGAGTAGTGCCCGAATTGCAATTGCATGCCGTGTGTGTGCCCTGCCAGCATTAAGTCGACCTCCGATTCGGGAAGTACTTCCCGTCTCCAGTGTGTCGGGTTATGGCTCAGCAGGATTTGAAACATACCCTCGGTGCCTGCCTTTGCTTTGGGCAGGTCGCCGTACTGTGAAAATGGCGGTTCGCCGTCGTTCTCCACCCCGATAAGGGCAATGCTGTCATTACCTTCTATCAGGAAGTCGTGCGAATTATTCAGTAGCTTCCATCCCATATATTTTTGCCTTTTTTCAAGTTCTATCAGGTTGTCGCTCTGGTCTTGTTTGTCCTTCCAGTGGAAATAAGGACCGTAGTCATGGTTGCCAAGTATGGAGTATACCCCGTCTTTCGCTTTCAATCCCGCCAGTATCTCCTGAAATTCATTGAGTTCCACAGCCCGGTGGTTCACTAAATCTCCGGTAAAGACGATTAGGTCGGGGTGCTGGGCGTTCACCATGTCTACCAGTTTCTTGATGGCAGGAGCGTTGCCCACAAAACTTCCGATGTGCAGGTCGGATAGTTGCACAATGCGGTATCCGTCAAAAGATTGCGGCAAGCGCGGAGAGGTATAGGTGACCTCTTTCACTTCAAAGCGAGTGCGGCCCACGAAAGAACCGTAGAGAATGACGATGATGCAAAGTGTGGCAAGCGTCAATCCTGTACCTATAAAAGGAGTGCGTGGCCATCGGAGCCATTTGTGAAAAGGGATTCCGATAATGGTGCAGAGAGCCAGCAGCAGTTTGGGAGCCGAAAACAGGAAGAAGAAGATGGAGAACCATCCGATGTCCCGTGTGTGCTGTTCGGAGAAGGCATTGTTGGAGAAATAAACCAGATAGAGCAATCCTATGGTCAGCAGGAAACTCGGTATCCAGTAGAGGATTCGTAACCATCGTTGAGCTGTGAGCCGGGCGATAAACCGAAGATACAGGTAGACGTCCGGTAGAATTAGAAACAATAGCAGGAATATGAATACGCGTTGTAACATTCAAATCTTATTATTCGGTTTATATTAATTCGTTTAATTCACTCAGGTTCTTTTTGATTTCGTGGATACGGTTCAGGAACTTCTTACGATAAATCCACAGAATCAGTCCCAGTCCACCTCCCCATAGGAGAATGAAAAAGAAAATCATGCCTATTCCGTATTGCCACACTTGCCAGTAAACAAAAGAAAGTACCGCTAATATCAGCAGGAAAGCCGTGGCAATCAGCCGTTCACGGATGGTCCATCGGTGGATGCGGTTGACGCGGCTGATCACATCTACCAGCGGCATTTCGTCGATGTGTGTCCGTTGGAGGAAACGGGTGGTGGCGATGTCCCAGCAGAGTGCGGGAATCCATACCAGTAGGATAATGATATAAATAGGATTCAACCGGTTGTGTAGCAGCACTTCCGCCAGGAATAAGATTAATACCGGCAGTGAAATCAGGATAAGCTTGGTGTTCAGGCGGGCAATGGCGTGGATACCTTTGTCCGTGTGCCCAATCAGCTTTTTCAGTTCTTCCTCTTTGATTAGCTCCTTGTCTTTCAGGTGTTCATCCAAGGCATTCCATGATTGTTTTAGTTCTTCCAGTTCCATATATCTCATTCCTCCTTTTTCATTCGTTTAAGTTTGTCTTTGATGCGGCTCAGTTTGGTAGCCACGTTGGTCACTGTCAGGCCGGTAATTTCTGCTATTTCCTCGTAGCTTTTATCTTCTAGGTAGAGCAGGATGATTGATTTGTCGAGTTGTCCCAGTTGGTTAATCATGCCGTACATTTGTTTCAGCATTTCGTTGATGGGGTCGTGCTCTTCTATCGTCCAGTCAATCTCGCGGGTGAGGCTGACGATTTCGGGCACATTCTTCTCTTTTCGGAAAAAGCTGATGCAGGTGTTCAGGGCGATGCGGTAAATCCATGTAGATATTTTACACTCTTTCCTGAATTTGGGAAAGGCTTTCCAGAGGTTCAGTATCACGTCCTGATAGAGGTCGTTGAGCGGAGCGTTGGGGTTGGTATACAGGTAGCAAACCTTGTAGATTACCCGCTCGTATTCGCGGACAACCTTCAAGAACTCTTGTTCTATAAGAGTGTTTACCTCTGTTGTTTGTTCTCTCATGGATTTTCTAGTTACTTTTCTGGTTAGTTAGTCGTGAGAAAAGGTGAAAAATCACAGGGGCGATGAGGACTATTGCAGATTTGCAGCCAAGAACTTACGGACTTCTTCCAAGTTTTTCCCCCGACGGCGGGCGTAGTCTTCCAGTTGGTCTTCTCCTATTTTACCGACAGAAAAATACTCGGCTGCCGGATGTGAGAACATTAGTCCGCAGACAGAGGCGTGAGGATACATGGCTCCGTTTTCGGTAAGCGATATTCCTATCTGTTTCATATCCAACAGTTCGTCGAGCAGAAAGTTGACAGATTGATCCGGCAGAGAAGGATAACCCACGGCGGGCCGGATTCCTTGATATTTTTCGACTAGCAAGTCCGCTATGCCCAGACTTTCGTCTTTGGCATACCCCCATGCTTCTTTCCGCACATATTCGTGCATTTTCTCCGTAGCCGCTTCTGCCAAACGGTCGGAGAGGGTCTGTATGAGCAAATGTTTATAAGGGTCCTGTTCGTAGAGTCCTTCCATATCTGCATCGATGCAAGCGGCAAAAGCGCCGATGGTATCGGAAATACCGGAGGAAAGCGGACGGATAAAGTCGCTCAGGCAAAGAAAAGGGCTGCCATCCCGTTTCGGGGTCTGCTGGCGAAGCAAAGGAAAAGTAATGAATTGTTTTTCTTCAATCTTTCCGGTCTTTTCTTGCCCTTTCTCAATCACCAGATTATCCCCTTCCGAATTCGCCCTAAAAAGATTGAAGATTGTTTTCACCTCATAATCCTTGTCAAGCAAATCGAGCATCCGGTTGGCTTCTTTGAATAGTTGCATCGCTTCGGCAGCCTTGCTGCGTTCCTCTTCTGGGAAAGTAGTCAGCCACGAAGCCCGGCAGACATCACAACCGTGAATGTTGGCGATGGCTGCGAAACGCGGTTGGAATCCCCACGCATGGAAAAAGTATATCCAGTTGATGTAGGGGGCAACGCTATGTATTTTATAAGATATAATCATCGTTCAAACCTTAACTCTTGTCCACGATAAGTCTCATCTATTTCTCCATTGTTATACAACAGATAACCATTCGCAAATGTTTTCTCCACTTTCCAGTGGAAAGTGCATCCTTCCAGCGGACTCCATCCGCATTTACTCAAAATGCAATCCGTCGTCACTGTCCATTCACTGTCGGGACGTACCAGAACAAGGTCTGCCTGATACCCTTTGCGAATAAATCCCCGCTTCTCTATCTCGTACATCTGCGCCGGTGCGTGTGCCATCTTTTCCACCACTTTCTCTATCGTAAATACACCCTTATCCGTCAGCTCCAACATACTCACCAGCGAGAACTGTATCATCGGCATCCCCGACATCGCTTTCAGAGCTCCCCCTTCCTTTTCACTCAACAAGTGCGGGGCGTGATCTGTACCAATCGCATCAATCAGCCCGCTATTCACCGCTTCCCGCAATGCTTTCCGGTCCTCTGCCGTTTTAATGGCAGGATTGCATTTGATACGTGCGCCGATTGTCCCATAATCCTCTTCAGTAAACACTAAATGCGGCACACAAGCTTCCGCAGTAATTCTCTTCTCCACCAGTGGAGCATCCGAAAATAAGCTCAACTCTCTGGCAGTGGAAATATGCATAATATGCAAACGTGCATTCGTTTCCCGAGCCAGCTGAACCGCTAGCTCGGAAGAACGGAAACAAGCCTCTTCCGAACGAATGGCAGGATGGAGCGCCAGCGGCACATCGTCTCCGAACTCCTTCTTATATCTATCCGTATTCTCCTTTATAATCCCTTGATCCTCACAATGCGCAGCAATCAGCAAGTCCGTGCCCCCGAAGATATTACGTAAGCTCGCCATCCGGTCCACCAGCATATTTCCGGTGCTCGACCCCATAAACAGCTTCACCCCGCAAACACGACGCTTATCCAATTCACCGAACTGAGTATAATTATTATTCGTTGCCCCGAAATAACAAGAATAATTGACCGACGACTTCTCCGCCAACAACGCAAACTTCTCTTCCAAAGCCTTCAGCGTAGTAGTCTGCGGATTCGTATTCGGCATATCCATGATAGAAGTAACGCCTCCTGCGGCTGCCGCACGGCTTTCCGTGCTGATGTCCGCCTTATGCGTCAGTCCCGGGTCGCGAAAATGCACGTGTTCGTCAATTGCCCCCGGCAAGAGATAGCATCCGGTTGCATCAATCATTTCGTCACAAGGCGCAGTAGCTTTCTCTTCGCCCACCAATATCTCGGCAATTTTCTCGCCTTCAATAACTACCGAACCCGGTACTTTTCTTCCTTCGTTTACAATAACGGCATTCTGAATCAGTGTACGTTTCATTTCTTTTGCGGGAATTTATGGAACCAACTATTAACTTTCAATTTTATCACTCCGAACACGGCTTCCCCGAAGATACTACTATTCATCTTCGAAGTACCTAGCTCACGGTTAATAAAGATCACTGGCACTTCGATAATCTTAAAACCACATTTGTAAGCAGTGAATTTCATCTCAATCTGAAAGGCATATCCTTTGAAGCGGATGTGGTCCAAATCAATCGTTTCAAGCACCTGGCGGCGATAGCAAACGAATCCGGCAGTGGTGTCGTGCACCGGAATCCCTGTGATGAGCCGCACATATTTGGAAGCAAAGAACGACATCAGTACCCGAGCCATCGGCCAGTTTACCACGTTTACCCCGCTCACATAACGGGAACCTACGGACACATCTCCGCCCTGTTCCGCGCAAGCCTGATACAGGCGTGGCAAATCATTCGGATTGTGGCTGAAGTCGGCATCCATCTCAAAGATGTATTCGTAAGCGTGCTCCAGCGCCCATTTGAATCCGGTGATATAAGCCGTGCCCAAACCCAACTTTCCTTTCCGTTCAATCATAAAAAGACGTTCGGGAAATTCTTTTTGCAAGGTTTTGACGATAGTTGCCGTTCCGTCCGGAGAACCGTCTTCAATCACCAATATGTGAAAAACTTTAGGAAGTCCGAAAACTGCGCGGATGATATTTTCTATGTTCTCCCGCTCGTTGTACGTCGGGATAATTACGATGCTATCCGATGTTTGCATATAGATACTATAAAATTTAGAAACAAAAGTAGTTCTTTTCCTTTAGTTACGAACAGACTAAGGATAATTTAACGTGGGAAGGCGCGCCAAGAGCCAACTATAAAGCCCCTGCTATGTTTTCATAGCAGGGGCTTTTCTTAATGTAATTTTTAAGTAGTCCCATGTTTTACAACAGTTCGTAGCCGTCCAAAACTATGTCTTGTGGGAAATATAGACTAAAATTTATAGCTTGTTCCAATCATCATCATCTTGTCTCGGAAATTTTTCTTCGCACTCGTTATTTTTCTTGTTCACGAGCATCATCAGATGGGCTTTCAGATTTATTTCTTTGCCCAGCATCAGTTTTCTGCGGATGCGCGACCGGTTTGCCCTAACGCTGGATTCATTGATATAAAGCATTTGACTGATTTCTAAGATAGATTTGTCTTCGAGAATCAAGCAGCAGAGATACACTTCTTTTGCGGTGAGGGAAAGTTTAAACTTCTCGTTGATGTCCTCCATCACTTTTTCGCTGGCAAGCAGGCGGTCTTTCTTCCTGAATGCACCCCACATGAGCTTTCGGATATATGTAAGCAGTAAGGGTGGCAAAACATATGCCAGGCATAAACTGAGGAAGTGGCTGAATTCCTGGGGAGCGGAGCTCATTATGAGTACGGCAGCCAGTGAGGCGAGTGGCATCAGGCAAAGAAGTAATACATACCTTCTCCCAAGGGTCTGCGAAGCAAGCATACCTGCCAGAAAACCGATGAACAAATCGTAATAGACGGGGGGGGAGTCGTTGCCCGTCATTTCGTAGTAGTTGTAGATTATCGAAATGGAAATATTGGTTTGCACGGTGAACAGCAGCAGTCCTATAGCAATAGTGACGCTCATCCTTGCGCGTCTATATAATAAAGGTGTAACTGCATAAATGGCCAATGTCCCCAGATTAATAGCGAATAATAGATATGAACCGGAGTAGATATACCCTATTATGTCGCAAGTCATTCCGATTGAAAAACAGGTCAGCGTACAGATTCCCACACAAAAGCTCACCTTTTCTTCCGCATTTTCGATGTTCTCCAACTGTTTGTGAATATTTTCAAAGCACTGTGATATATTCTTCTTGCATTTTTGTAATATATTGACTGATTCCATCCCTAATTTGAGTTAAATTTAAAAGTCCCTCCGCAAAAGTAAGCAAGTTGGTTTATATCCCGATAATTTCTGACGATTTTAATATATAGTCTTATAATTAACTTAAATGAAAACTTCATTTTTTGCCCATTTTATCGATAAAAATGGCTTGCAGTCTTCTCTTTTTCCCAAAAACTCCGTCATTTTCGCCTGCTAAAACCCAAAAATGGATGGAAAATCTTCAT
>NZ_URFY01000021.1 GCF_900547205.1 uncultured Bacteroides sp. | reverse complement strand
TGACGCAGGACAAATAGTAGTAGACGCCAACGGGCTCCCGCAAGTGGGCGAAGATGCCGTTATCGGTAGAGTTTCTCCCGATTTCCGTCTGGGATTCAACACCAATATCGAACTCTACAAATTCCGCATCTCTGCCGTGTTCGACTGGAAACAGGGAGGACAAATGTATTGCGGTACGGCCGGAGAAATGAACTTTTACGGTGTGACCAAAGAAACTGCCGCTAAGCGTAAGAGCGACTTCATCGTCCCCAATGCCGTGAAGGAAACGGGAACGGGCGCTGACGGCAAACCGACATATGCCGCCAACGACATCGCAGTGACCAGCGCACAGTCTTACTACACCCGTCTGCGCTCTATCAACGAATCTTATATCTACAATTCGTCATTCATCAAGCTGCGCGAGCTTTCTGTAAGCTACCCCGTCTTCGCCAGCAAATGGCTGAATGTAGACGTTAACGTATATGCCCGCAACCTGCTTGTATGGTCCGAACTGAAAGGCTTCGACCCCGAAGCATCGCAGGGTAACGACAATATGGGTGGAGCCTTCGAACGCTTCTCACTGCCGGGAACCGCCAGCTACGGATTTGGTGTAAATGTGAAATTCTAATTAGCTAAACGAAAGAAATTATGAAAAGATATAATAAAATAACAGGTGTGCTGGCGGTTGCCACACTGTCTCTGTTCTCCGCTTGCTCCGAGGACGCGATGGACAGAATCAACAAGGACCACGACCACACCACCAGTGTTGCTGCAAGATTTATCTTGGCAGATGTAATCACCTCCACCGCTTTTTCTAACTCCAGCGGTGACCTCAATACGTATGCATCCGCTTACGTGGAATACGAAGTCGGTGTAGACAACCAGCTTTATTACGCCGAAGTACGCGAGAATGAGCCGACATCTTCGTCTACATACAACAACGTGTGGAATGGCATCTATTCTTCACTGAAGAATGCCCGCATCATCATCAACCAGTGCAGCGAAGGCGGAATCGATCATGGCAACGACCTCACCAAAGGTATGGCGGAAGTGATGGCAGCCTACAACTGTGCCCTGCTGACAGATTTCTTCGGCAATGCACCCTGTAGCCAGGCTGCTTTGGTAGACGAGAACGGTTCTCCGGTCTACCTGACTCCGAAAATGGATACGCAGCAGGAAATCTATGCACAGATTATGACTTATCTGGACGATGCCATCGTCAACCTCCAAAAAAGCGACTTGGCGGATGTTTCCGAACAAGACTTCCTTTACGGAGGAGATGCAGCAAAATGGCTGAAGTTCGCCTATGGACTGAAAGCGCGCTACACCATGAGACAAGTAGCCCGTTCGTCGAACCTGACGACAGATATGGAAAATGTGCTCGATTATGTTAGCAAGTCTTTCGAGTCCGCCGATGACCAGGCAGCTTTCGACATCTATGACGCGAACAATATCAACCCGTTCTATGGTTTCTATACGTCACGTGCAGGATTAGGAGCAAGCCAGAGTTTATGTGAGAAGTTGATAGCAAACGACGACCTGCGTGCAGCACGTGCCTTCTTCTCTCCGGTAGCTAACCAAAGACGCACACAGGTGGCAGCCAACGACCCGGCATTGATGCCTGCTCCCAACGGCACTCCCGAACAGAGTACTTCCAGATATGGAATCTCTGCCTTCATGTATGCCAAAACAGCTCCTACATTGCTATTGAGCTATCACGAACTGATGTTTCTGAAAGCGGAAGCACTGTGCCGCTTGGGCCGTGACGCCGAAGATGCACTGAAAGAAGCAGTAGTGGCAGGGTTGGTGAATGCCGAAAACAGCATAAGTATCGCTATCCGCGAATTGGGTAGTAACTTAACTATAAACAATTCCAATCCAATCACGGAAGAGAGTGCCGGAACTTATTTCGACGATGTGGTGAAGGCAAGATATACCGCTGCTCCGTTGCAAGAAACGATGACCCAGAAGTATTTCGCTCTGTGGGGCACTTCAGGCGAAGCTACCGAAACGTACAACGACATCCGCCGCATGAGAGGCTTGAACGAGAATTTCATCTCATTGAGCAACCCTAATACAAGCAAATTCCCGCTGCGCTATCCGTATGGCAACAGTGACACAACTGCCAATCCGGAAGTAAAAGCTGCCTATGGTGACGGTAGTTATGTATACACCGAATCAGTATGGTGGGCTGGCGGAACCAGATAACAACGTACTTTACAGCTCTCAAAGGAGAGACTTTACATGGAGTCGTTTCTGAACTCTAACAAATTCACAGAAGCGAACAAAAATAGGCCAACCGTGAGGTTCGCCTATTTTACTTTATATCCATTTACGGAAGAAATCCACAATAAGAAAGAGCATAAAAAAGGTAGTCACAACTCATATTGCGATACTGTTTTTCTACTCAATCATACTATTTCTACCTTATTCCAGTTTTTTGCCTATTAAGCTTCTTTTAAGTTAGTTTTATGTAATGCTCTACAAAAGAGATCTACCTACCATTGTAAATCGGGCAGATATTTGCTCAAAGTAGTACGCAAAACACCTAATGTAATGGGTTTCACCAACACTTCCGTTGCCCCTGCCTGCATTGCATTTTCTTTGTCAGAGCTGAACGCATAGGCTGTCTGCATAATAATAGGTATTACCTTATTAGATTCACGAATAATCTTCGTAGCCTCCAGTCCGTTCATTATCGGCATTTTGATATCCATCAGCATAGCTCTGGCTTTGTGTTGATGTTGTTCGAACAATTCTACCATTTCCTGACCATTCTTGGCCCATTCAATATCACATTTCTTGCCTATGATAGCTTTTATTAATTTGAAGTTGCTGTCATCGTCTTCTGCCACCAGAATTAGTGGTCTGTTTTCTGTCGTTTGTCCGCTTTCCATATCGCTTATATATTGTTTTTTCAATTTACTTTTTGACTAATCTCTCTTTTCAGCCCGCAAGTTATAAAAAAGATTCATATATTTAGCTATCTTTGTGTCCCAAAATATAAGAATAATATGATTTCTGTAGACGGACTTGCCGTAGAGTTTGGCGGCACCACCTTATTTAGTGACATTTCCTTCGTAATTAATGAAAAAGACCGCATCGCCCTGATGGGGAAAAACGGAGCGGGAAAAAGTACGCTTCTCAAAATTCTGGCAGGCGCACGGCAACCGACTCGCGGTCGGGTTTCCGCGCCGAAAGAGTGCGTGGTGGCTTATCTTCCACAGCACCTGATGACGGAAGACGGACGGACGGTATTCGACGAAACGGCGCAAGCCTTCGCCCACCTTCACGAAATGGAAGCGCAGATAGATAAACTGAATAAAGAACTCGAAACGCGGACGGACTACGAAAGCGACAGTTATATGGCTCTTATCGAAGAAGTTTCTGCCCTAAGCGAGAAGTTTTATTCAATCGATGCCACCAATTACGAGGAGGATGTGGAGAAAGCATTGCTCGGACTCGGATTCACGCGTGAAGATTTCCAACGACAGACGAGTGATTTCAGCGGCGGATGGCGGATGCGTATTGAGCTAGCCAAACTGTTGTTGCAGAAACCGGATGTGCTCCTGCTCGACGAGCCGACGAACCACTTGGACATCGAGTCTATCCAATGGCTGGAAGATTTCTTGATTAACAACGGGAAAGCGGTGATTGTGATTAGTCACGACCGCAAATTTGTAGATAACATCACAACCCGCACCATCGAAGTGACGATGGGACGCATCTACGATTATAAAGTAAACTACTCTCAATACCTGACCCTACGCAAAGAGCGTCGCGAGCAGCAACAGAAGGCTTATGACGAACAGCAGAAGTTTATCGCTGAAACAAAAGAGTTTATCGAACGTTTTAAAGGGACGTATTCGAAGACATTGCAGGTGCAGAGCCGCGTGAAGATGTTGGAGAAACTGGAATTGCTGGAAGTGGACGAAGAAGATACTTCGGCACTGCGCTTGAAATTCCCGCCTTCACCCCGTTCGGGAAGTTATCCGGTGATTATGGAAGGAGTTGGCAAGACGTATGGTGACCACGTAGTGTTCCGCAATGCCAATCTCACCATTGAACGCGGGGATAAAGTAGCATTTGTAGGCAAGAACGGCGAAGGTAAGTCTACGCTCGTGAAGTGCATCATGAAAGAGATTGAGCACGACGGTACGCTGACGCTGGGACATAATGTGCAGATTGGCTACTTTGCCCAGAATCAGGCTTCGCTGATGGATGAAAACCTTACGGTTTTCCAAACAATAGACGATGTGGCGAAAGGAGAAATACGGAACAAGATTCGCGATTTGCTCGGTGCGTTCATGTTCGGCGGTCCGGAAGAGTCGATGAAGAAGGTGAAGGTGCTTTCCGGTGGAGAACGCACGCGTCTGGCAATGATAAAGTTACTGCTGGAGCCTGTCAATCTCCTGATTCTGGACGAGCCGACCAATCACCTCGATATGAAGACGAAAGATATCCTGAAGCAGGCATTGCTCGAATTTGACGGCACGCTGATTGTGGTTTCACACGACCGTGATTTCTTGGATGGCCTTGTTTCTAAGGTATATGAGTTCGGCAATAAGAAAGTGACGGAGCATCTTTGCGGCATCTATGAGTTCCTCGAAAAGAAGAAGATGGACTCTCTTCAGGAGCTGGAAAAGAAATAATAAATAATAAAAAGAGGTTGCCGACTTCAAGCGGTGGAAAAGTATTCGTATATTTGCGACATTGATTGATAGTATATTATAAAAAGAATGGATGAAACAAGGCGGTTATACATTATAAGTGGATGCAACGGGGCTGGCAAAACTACAGCTTCCTATACTGTGCTGCCTGAAATTCTGTTGTGCAAAGAGTTTGTCAATGCGGATGAAATAGCCAAAGGTCTATCTCCGTTCAATCCGGGAAGTATGGCTATAGAAGCCGGTAGACTGATGTTGAAGCGCATTGATGAACTATTGGCAGCTAAAGTAAGTTTCTCTATCGAAACTACATTAGCAACCCGTTCATATACTCGGCTCATCAAGAGGGCGCAAAGTGCCGGATATAAAGTCAGCCTGATTTATTTCTGGCTAAACTCACCGGAACTTGCAGTCAACCGTGTGTTGCAACGAGTCAATGAAGGAGGACATAACGTACCGATGGATGTAATCTACCGCCGATATCGAGCTGGGATAAATAATCTGTTTCAGATATATATGCCTCGCGTCGACTTTTGGTTGTTAGTTGATAATAGTTTTCTTCCTCGAGTGATTGTGGCTGAAGGCAACCAACACACCGAGGAGCAGATATATGAACTTGAACTTTTTAAACTCATCAAGAACTATGTCAAAAGATGAAATAAAAGAATTGAGCGAGAAACTACGTCGTGGACTTGAAATTGCAGAAAGACGTTTTCTGGAGAAAAGCGCCCGCAGCGGCAAACTCCTGAGCCAAGGTACGCCGGACGGAAAAGTAGTTTATGTTTCTGCAACCGAATTATTGGAGCGTCTGCAAGAACAAGAAAAAGGAAAAGAACTACAAAAGGAAGAATAATAGTTTCACTAAAAAACGATGAAAGGGAAGAAACGAATTATAGTAACTCTGCTGTTTTTTATCAACATCATTATGTTGGTGGCGGCAGTTATTCCCCACCATCACCATCCCAACGGAGTGATTTGCATGAAGCAGGACTCACCTGTAGAACAGCAATGCCCCAAACATCACCACCACCATTCGGCAAATGATTCCTGCTGTAGCAGAGAATGCATGACGCGATTCTACTCTCCCATCCCTTCCGTACATACGGATAGCGGACCGGATTACGTATTCATCGCCACCTTGTTCACGGATGGCATTATCGAACATTTACTAAAACCGCGAGAAAAACGAGTCAAGAACTACTATATTTACCGAGACTCCCTACACGGCACAGATACCCCTCGTGCCACCTCCCTTCGTGCCCCTCCCTACTCTGTTTTTGCGTAACAACGTGAATGCAAACTTGTTGCATCTGCGTTACTCTATCTTTGTAACGTCAAAACAGTAATATTTAGTAGGAAACATCATTTATTATGAAGAAACTTATTTTCATGGGAGTACTGGGACTGTTTGTTCTGGGTTCCTGTAACAACAAAAATGCGCATAATCACGAAGAACATGACCATAGTACCGTCACACACAACCATGACGAACATGATCACGATGGACATAATCACGAAGGGCACAATCATGAAGCAGAGGGACATAATCACGAAGCTGAAGGTCACGATCACGCTCACGAGGGTGAATGCAGCGGCGACCATAACCACGGTGAAGCCGTGAAACCGAGCGCTGCTGCTGAAGCACACAGCGATGAAATCATCCTCCCCAAAGCAAAAGCCGAAGCTGCCGGAGTAAAAGTGAGTGTGATTGAACCCGCTCCTTTCCAACAAGTTATCAAAACCAGCGGACAGGTACTCACCGCACAAGGAGACGAATCGGTGGCTGTGGCTACCGTTGCCGGTGTGGTTTCTTTCCGTGGAAAGGTGACGGAAGGCATGAGTGTAGGCAAAGGTGCCACGCTAGTCACTATATCTTCCAACAATATAGCCGACGGCGACCCTATGCAGCGTGCCCGTATCGCTTACGAAGTGTCGAAGAAAGAATACGAACGAATGGAAGCGCTTGTCAAAAACAAGATTGTGTCCGACAAGGACTTCGCACAGGCAAAGCAAAATTACGAAAATGCACGTATCAGTTACGATGCACTTTCAAAGAACCATTCGGCTAGCGGACAGAGCATTACAGCTCCCATTGCCGGATACGTGAAGAGTGTACTCGTGAATGAGGGAGATTATGTAACCATCGGACAGCCGTTGGTCAGCGTGACGCAGAACCGCCGCTTGTTCCTTCGTGCCGAGGTATCAGAGAAGTATTACCCCTATCTCCGCACTATCAGTTCCGCCAATTTCCAGACACCTTATAATAATGAGGTATACGAACTGAGTTCGCTTAGCGGGAAACTGCTTTCTTGCGGTAAGACTGCCGGAGATAATTCGTTCTATGTGCCCGTTACATTTGAGTTTGATAATAAAGGTGGAGTGATTCCCGGCTCATTCGTCGAAGTCTATCTGCTTTCGTCGGTGATGGAAAACATAATTTCCCTCCCCCGCACGGCGCTGACAGAAGAACAGGGAGTATTCTTCGTATATCTCCAACTCGACGAGGAGGGATATAAAAAGCAAGAAGTGACTTTAGGAGCCGACAATGGCAAAAGCGTGCAAGTGCTCACAGGAGTGAAGGCAGGCGACCGCGTGGTGACCGATGGTGCTTATCAAGTACGTCTCGCCAGCGCAAGCAATGCAATTCCTGCACACAGTCACGAACATTAATGGCGCCGGAAGCCATAGCCAAGTATCACTCAATTAATGAAATATCATGCTTAATAAAATCATACATTACTCCCTACACAACCGATTGGTTGTGCTCTGTGCGGCTATCCTCCTGCTTATAGCGGGTACGTACACCGCCATGCATACGGAAGTAGACGTATTCCCCGACCTCAATGCTCCCACAGTGGTCATCATGACCGAAGCAAATGGAATGGCAGCCGAGGAAGTGGAACAACTCGTTACTTTTCCCGTTGAAACAGCCGTGAACGGAGCCACCGGCGTACGCCGCGTCCGTTCTTCTTCAACTAACGGTTTCTCCGTCGTCTGGGTAGAATTTGACTGGGGAACGGATATTTATCTCGCCCGCCAGATTGTGAGCGAAAAGCTGGCAGTAGTCAGCGAGTCCCTACCGGTGAATGTCGGTAAACCGACGCTCGGTCCTCAATCTTCTATTCTGGGCGAAATGCTTATCGTCGGGCTCACCGCAGATTCGACGTCCATGCTCGACCTTCGCACCATCGCCGACTGGACGATTCGCCCGCGTCTGCTATCTACCGGAGGTGTGGCGCAAGTAGCTGTGCTCGGAGGAGAAATCAAAGAATACCAGATTCAGCTAGACCCTGAGCGGATGCGCCACTACGGCGTTTCGATGGGCGAAGTGATGACAGTGACCCAAGATATGAACCTGAACGCTAACGGCGGTGTGCTCTATGAGTTTGGGAATGAATATATCGTGCGCGGAGTGCTTTCTACTTCTAATACCGATCAACTCGGCAAGGCGGTAGTGAAAACGGTGAATAGTTTTCCCGTGACGCTGGAAGATATTGCCGACGTGAAAATAGGTCCGAAAGCCCCGAAACTGGGAACGGCTTCGGAACGCGGGAAACCTGCCGTACTGATGACCGTCACCAAACAACCCGCCACCAGCACGCTGGAACTGACGGATAAACTGGAAGCCTCTTTGAAAGACCTCCAAAAGAATCTGCCACCGGACGTTAAAGTATCCACGGACATCTTCCGCCAGAGCCGATTTATAGAAAGCTCCATTGGCAATGTGAAGAAGTCTCTTTTCGAAGGAGGTATTTTTGTAGTAATCGTGCTTTTCCTCTTCTTGGCAAATGTACGTACTACGCTCATTTCGCTGGTGACACTGCCGCTCTCACTGCTTGTTTCCATTCTGACGTTGCATTATATGGGACTGACCATCAACACGATGAGTCTTGGCGGTATGGCTATTGCAATCGGGTCGCTGGTAGATGATGCCATCGTGGACGTGGAAAACGTATATAAGCGCTTGCGGGAGAACAAGCTAAAGGCGGAAGCGGAACGGCTGAGCACGCTTGAGGTGGTATTCAATGCCTCCAAAGAAGTACGTATGCCGATTCTTAACTCAACGTTGATTATTGTGGTTAGTTTTGTGCCGCTATTCTTCCTGAGTGGTATGGAAGGCCGTATGTTGGTGCCGCTGGGCATTGCTTTTATCGTAGCGTTGTTTGCATCTACGGTGGTTGCCCTTACGCTGACTCCGGTGCTTTGTTCTTATCTGCTGGGCAGCAATAAGACGAACAAAGAGCTAAAAGAATCTTTCGTAGCACGCTGGATGAAAGGAATTTACGAGAAAGCTCTCACTTGGGTGCTGGCACACAAACAAGTAACTCTGGGAACGACGATTGCTCTTTTCCTGGTTGCTCTCGGAGTCTTTTTCACCCTTGGTCGCAGCTTCCTTCCTTCTTTCAATGAAGGTTCATTTACGATAAATATCAGTTCGCTGCCGGGCATCTCTCTGGAAGAAAGCGACAAGATGGGGCATCGGGCGGAAGAGTTACTACTGTCGATTCCCGAAATACAAACGGTAGCCCGCAAAACGGGACGTGCCGAACTGGACGAGCACGCACTGGGTGTAAATGTATCGGAGATTGAAGCTCCTTTTGAACTGAAAGACCGTCCACGCAATGAAATGGTGGCGGAAGTCCGCGAGAAGCTTAGCACCATTACAGGGGCTAATATCGAAATCGGACAGCCTATCAGCCACCGTATCGACGCCATGCTATCGGGCACAAAAGCGAATATCGCCATTAAGTTGTTCGGAGACGACCTGAACAAGATGTTCTCGCTCGGCAATCAGATTAAAAGCGAGATTAGTGATATTCCGGGCATTGCCGACCTGAACGTGGAGCAGCAAATAGAACGCCCGCAATTGAAAATACAGCCCAGACGGGAAATGCTGGCTAAGTTCGGCATCACACTGCCGGAGTTCTCGGAATATGTGAATGTTGCCTTAGCGGGAAAAGTCATCTCGCAGGTCTACGAACAGGGTAAGAGTTTCGACCTTATCGTGAAAGTGAAAGACAGCGCACGTGACGAAATGGAGAAAATCCGCAACCTGATGGTAGATACCAGCGACGGACGCAAAGTTCCGCTGAGCTACGTAGCGGAAGTGGTATCTGCAATGGGACCGAATACAATTAACCGTGAGAATGTAAAACGGAAAATCGTTATCTCGGCGAACGTTGCCGACCGCGACCTCCGGAGCGTGGTGAATGACATTCAGGCGCGCATCGACCAAACCGTTCAATTACCCGAAGGGTATCACATCGAATACGGCGGACAGTTTGAAAGCGAACAGGCGGCAAGCCGCACATTGGCTCTGACCTCATTTATCAGCATTGTCATTATCTTTCTGCTGCTTTATCATGAATTCCGCAGTGTCAAAGAATCCGGTGTTATCTTGCTCAATCTGCCGTTGGCACTGATTGGCGGCGTGTTTGCACTGGTCATCACCACCGGAGAAGTCAGCATCCCTGCCATCATCGGTTTCATCTCCCTGTTCGGTATTGCTACCCGTAACGGTATGTTGCTAATCAGCCACTACAACCACTTGCAGCAAGAAGAGGGACTGGACGTATACAACAGCGTCATTCAGGGTTCTCTCGACCGACTGAATCCGATTTTAATGACGGCTCTGTCGTCTGCTTTGGCACTGATTCCGTTGGCTCTGGGCGGCGACCTGCCGGGCAATGAGATACAAAGTCCGATGGCGAAAGTAATCTTAGGTGGTTTATTAACTTCTACCTTCCTCAACGGTTTCATCGTACCCATCGTTTACCTGATGATGCATCGGAAAGGAAATGAGAACGTGGCTGTGGAAACCGAAAAGGAACAGATCGATTGATTAAAGTAAGAATTTACGTATGAAACGAATAATAATAAGTACTATTATAGGCTCTGCACTCTTCGCCCTTATGGGCGAAGTGCACGCCCAAAGCGGCATCGAACAGGTATTGAAGAATATCGAATCGAACAATAAAGAGTTGCAAGCCAATGCGCAACTGACCGCTTCGCAAAAGTTGGAAGCCAAGACGGATAATAATCTGGCAGACCCTACCCTCTCTTATTCTCACCTCTGGGGTGCGAAGGACAAAAACGAAACCATCGGCGAGCTCGTGGTTTCGCAAAGTTTCGATTTCCCCAGTTTGTATGCTACCCGCAGCAAACTGAACCGCCTGAAGGCTGGTGCTTACGACGGTCAGGCTGGCGTTTTCCGCCAAGACAAACTGTTGCAAGCCAAAGAACTTTGCTTGGATATCATCATGCTCCGCCAGCAGAAGCAGATTTTGGAAGACCGTCTGCACAATGCGGAAGAACTTGCCAAGATGTATGCCCGACGCCTACAGACCGGAGACGCGAACGCTCTTGAAACGAATAAAATCAATCTGGAACTGCTGAACGTGAAAACGGAAACTTCGCTGAACGAAACTGCACTGCGCAATAAATTGCAGGAACTGAATACATTGAACGGCAACATCCCTATTGTCTTTGAAGAAAGCCAGTATCCCGCCGTGCCTTTTCCTGCCGATTATCAAATGCTGAAATCTGAAGTGATGGCTGCGGACCGTACCCTGCTGGCTCTTGGCAGCGAAAGCCTTGCTGCCCGCAAACAAATCACCGTCAACAAATCGCAGTGGCTACCGAAACTTGAGCTTGGCTACCGACGGAACACGGAATCGGGAACACCGTTCAACGGGGTAGTGGTCGGCTTTTCTTTCCCCCTTTTCGAAAACCGGAATAAGGTGAAAATAGCTAAAGCGCAAGCTTTGAACATCGACTTGCAAAAGGATAACGCCACTCTGCAAGTGGAATCTGAGCTTACTCAGCTTTACCGCGAAGCCAAAACTCTGCACACTTCTATGGAGGAATACCGGAAAACCTTCCAGTCGCAGCAAGACCTTGCACTATTGAAACAGGCTTTGACGGGCGGACAAATCAGCATGATTGAGTATTTTGTGGAAGTATCCGTTATCTATCAGAGCCATCAGAACTACCTGCAACTGGAGAATCAGTACCAGAAGGCGATGGCGAGGATTTATAAAAGTAAACTGTAATCAAGTGTTGACGGGAGAATTCGTTTCCGTGCGGAAATGAACAATTTATCAATATGCTAATGTGCCAATATGCTAATGTGCCAATATGCTAATGGCTGCGCTGTGTGCCGCACGGTAATTGGCATATTGGCACATTAGCACATTGATTCATTTCCGTGCGGAGTTGAGTCTGTTCTGTATCGCAATTATATTGCAGAAAGCGAGTTCTTTTCTTAGAATATATTCAACACGTGTATATCTACAGGAGAATTGGTGGAAATCAAATAAATAGACGGAGTCTTTGATTTGAAATTTGGGTTCTACTCATCGACCCGCTCCTCACCGAGAAGCGGGTCGTTCCCCACCGAGAAACAGTGGTTTCCTCGGTGGGGAACGACCCGTTGGTTTTAAAGGAAGAATTGATTGAGATAACTGCTTATATTACAGCACTTTGCAAGAGCGTGCCCTATGTTTGAGATTTATTAAAGCTTTGTTGACAACTTATGATTGCTTCATCCGTTTTCATTCTCTTCTTTGTTGTAATAATGTTTACATGTTGAACCAAGTTCATAATGATTATAAAGAAAGCTGTTTCACTCCTTTCTGTACGGAAATGAACAATTTATCAATGTGCTAATGTGCCAATATGCTAATGGCTACGCTGTGTGCCGCACGGTAATTGGCATATTGGCACATTAGCACATTGGTTCATTTCCATGCGGAAGTATTTCTAAAGCACCCGTACCTCCTCCGGCATATACCCGCTACGTATACGCCACTCCTGAGGATAAAGATTATTGGCTCTATTTCCGATATTCTTCACAAATCCCAGTGGAACACCCCGATAAGTAAGCAAAACGTAACCGCGGGGAGTGGATGCCGATAGCACGAGAGCTTCTTTCCGCAGATAACTGATGGCTTGTTCATAGCCCAACTCTTCAGTTGCAAAAGCATCCTTCCGTAAAAGCGACGTATTCATTGCCAACGCATGGGCGGGAATTAAATCTTTTCCTTTCACCTCGCCAATGGAAACACCCGCCGACAATATTCTCAAATGCTGCTTCATGACAGCCAATACATCTAAATACTGCTTTGAAAAGACTTGGATATCGCTCCCTTGGGAGGACAAAACATACTTGTCGGCACATTCACCTCTCAGCCATGATGCAGCCAACATCATACTTTCTTTAGAAACTGAAGAAGGCGCTCCCCCTTTCTTATCCTTTTTCTTTGATGAGTTTGCTGATTTTGAAAAGCTATCATACTCAGCCGTGCTTCGTAGCCCATCATCCTGTTCGGGCTTGCGGAGTGCCGCCAGAAAGAATCCCTCCCCCTTCGTCTTATGAGGAAAGAAATGACACATAGGATTTCCCGTAATATTCCATTCTTCCTCAACAGCCAAAGGCAACAGTTCTGCTCCCAACTCCTGCTGAATCCATCCGACGTTATCCTCGTCTTCTCTCTTATTATAGGTACACGTACTATATATTAATATTCCCCCGGGCTTCAGACAGGGCCAAATATCTGCAATAATCCGCCGTTGCCGCTGCCAGCAGATTTCTACATTTTCCGGACTCCACTCCTCCACCGCTACGGAATCTTTGCGAAACATTCCTTCTCCCGAACAAGGAACATCCGTCAGAATGACATCGAAGAAAGACGGTAAAGCCGAGAAATCTGCCGGATCATTGTTCGTTACCACCACATCGGGATGCCCCCACTTCGTCAGATTCTCCGCCAGAATCTGCGAACGGTTCCGAATCACTTCATTTGCCACCAGCAAACTTCCTTCGGGAAGCAAACTGCGGGCATGGGTTGACTTTCCGCCGGGAGCTGCACAAAGGTCCAACATCACCACCGGACCGATGACATACTGCCGAAGCGCTTGCTCTACAAACATCGAAGACGCCTCCTGAACATAATAGCACCCGGCATGAAACAAGGGGTCGAACGTGAAAGTGAGACGCTTATTGAGATAATACCCCTCCGATGACCAAGGGACCTCATTACTTTGCATAGCCACTCTCAGTTCTCCACTCTCCACTTTCAACTTCTCCAAGTTCAATCGTATACTGACAGGAGGCTCCTGCTGCAAGGCATCAGCCAGTTTTTCGTATTCTTCATCGCCCAGCAAGGAGCGGGTATATTCTATAAAAGAAGCGGGTAAATTCATTTTTCATTTATTAATGCCTGCAAATATCCAAAATATTTCTTCTCTTTGCAACTTTACGGGATATTAACTACGTCTAAACAGATAAAGAAACAAATTAAAGAACTACGCATATGAAACAGATTTTAATTGCTTTGATAGTGGCATGGACCACTTGCTCAGTGATGGATGCTCAGAACCGGACTACTGTAACTCAGGATTCGGTAGGAAACATGAAGGCAACAGTAGCCCAAAAGAAAGATACGAAAGAAAACACGAAAAGTACGGCAATTACAGTGATTGGCACAGACACGAATGCTGCGGATACAGACTCAGCAGATGCCGACTCAACAACGTTGAGTGCCAGACACAGAGGTGCCAGTATCGCCTTTAACACAAGCGATGAAGAATTTCTATTCGATAAATTTGAAGACACTTTGGGAGGAGGTATCTTGCTCGCTATCATATCAGTGATTGCCGTATTCGGGTTACCTATATTTGTGCTTTTCATCATCTTTTTCTTCCGATACAAAAACCGTAAAGCCCGCTACCGACTTGCCGAACAGGCACTTGCTGCCGGACAGCCGTTGCCGGAAGACTTCATCAAAGAAAACAAGCCGACCGACCCACGTTCGCAAGGAATTAAGAACACCTTCACAGGAATCGGCTTATTCATCTTCCTTTGGGCTATCACCGGAGAGCTAAGCATCGGTACAATCGGACTTCTCGTCATGTTCATGGGACTGGGACAATGGCTTATCGGCTACAACCAACAGAAGAAGAACAACGGGGACAGATGAACCAACTCAACGATATATCGCTAGTCGCACAGGTCGTGGTGTTCAAAGACACCAGGGCCTTCGACCAGTTGGTACGGAAATACCAGTCGCCTGTACGACGATTTTTCCTGAACCTGACTTGCGGTGACTGCGAATTGAGTGACGACCTGGCACAGGACACATTTATCAAAGCATATACGAATATCGCCTCCTTCCACAATCTGTCGAGTTTCTCCACGTGGCTGTATCGTATTGCATATAATGTTTTTTATGATTACATTCGCAGCCGTAAGCAGACGGACGATCTGGATGCGAAAGAGATAGATAGCATCAACAGCACCGAACAAGAAAATGTGGGGCAAAAGATGGATATCTATCAGTCGCTCAAAACGTTGAGAGAAGTAGAACGAACCTGCATCACCCTGTTTTATATGGAAGATGTAAGCATCGACAAGATTGCAGGCATTGTAGGAATACCGACGGGAACGGTGAAAAGCCACCTGTCTCGGGGAAAAGATAAATTGGCAAGTTATTTAAAACAAAACGGTTATGACAGAAATAGATAATGATAAGCTCTTGCAGGATTTCTTTGCAGACAACAAGCAGGAAATTACTGACAACGGATTCAGTCGGCGTGTCATGCACCACCTACCCGACCGCAGTAATCATCTGGCGCGAATCTGGAGTATTTTCGTAATGGCGGTAGCCACTGTACTTTTTGTTTGGCTGGGTGGTCTGCAAGCCGCATGGGAAACAATACGCGAGGTTTTCGTTGGCATGATTCATCAAGGTGCCACCAGCCTTGATCCGAAATCGATGATTATCGCAGCCATCGTGCTGGTATTCCTCGCTACACGCAAAGTGGCTTCAATGGCCTAATCAAAGAAGCAATATAGTACAAGTCAGTAGTATCCAAAACTCTCCTCCTTCCCGAAGGGAGGGGAGTTGTAGATACTACTGACTTGTAGACAGGCTCCTTATTTTTTCAGGACTAAGAGTCATTATAAAGTTTCCTGTCTGTTAAACAATAATAAATCTAACCTTTATCTCAACAAAGCCCTAACTTACAAGTTGTATCTTTGTTCCCTTGTAAACTAAAATAGAGAGAAGAGTTTTGAAACTACACATAATTATTTTATTCCTGATACTGTCTTTGTCGCGTGCTCAGGCAGATGTTATCGACAGCCTGATAACGCAGCCCAGAGACTCAATCGAATTGAGTAGCGATTCACTTGTACTACATTTCTTGAAGGAATCAGGAATCCCTATATCCGACAATAACAAAGTGAAACTGCTGAAAAGCGGACGGGAGAAGTTTATCGATTTATTTGAAGCCATCCGCGAAGCAAAGCATCACATACACCTGGAGTACTTCAACTTCCGCAACGACTCCATCGCCAACGAACTGTTTGCCTTGCTTGCCGAAAAGGCAAAAGAAGGGGTGGAAGTACGGGCGATGTTCGACGCATTCGGTAATTGGTCGAACAACAAGCCGCTCAAAAAACGGCATCTAAAGAAGATACGCCAACAGGGAATCGAGATTGTTAAGTTCGACCCGTTCACCTTCCCGTATATCAATCATGCCGCTCACCGCGACCACCGGAAAATTGTCGTTATCGACGGAGAAGTGGCCTATACCGGAGGCATGAATATCGCTGATTACTACATCAACGGACTACCCAAAATCGGTACTTGGCGCGATATGCACACCCGCATCGAAGGAGATGCGGTGAACGACCTGCAAGAGATATTCCTTTCAATCTGGAACAAAGAAACCAAGCAGAAAGTAGGCGGAGAAGTCTATTTTCCGCAGCATGGAGCACAAACGGATAGCACGAATATCACCATCGCCATCGTAGACCGTACGCCGAAGAAAAACAGTAGAATGTTGAGCCACGCCTACGCTATGTCGATTTATTCGGCACAGAAGAACGTCCACATCGTCAACCCTTATTTTGTACCGACATCTTCTATCACGAAAGCGCTGAACCGCACGATTGAGCGCGGGGTAGATGTTCAAATCATGGTTTCTTCTGCCTCCGACATACCTTTTACCCCCGATGCCGCACTCTACAAACTGCATAAATTGATGAAAAGGGGGGCTACAGTCTATATGTACAACGGCGGATTCCACCACTCTAAGATAATGATGGTGGACGACGCATTCTGCACTGTGGGCACTGCCAACCTGAACAGCCGCAGTCTGCGATACGACTACGAAACAAATGCCTTCATCTTTGATAAAAAGACAACGGCTGAGCTGAATGATATGTTTCACAACGACATTGAACACTGCACACAGTTGACACCTGAATTTTGGAAAAAGCGTACCGTGTGGAAGAAGTTCGTGGGTTGGTTTGCCAATTTATTCACTCCATTTTTGTAATTTTGCGCATCAGCTTACTATAAGTTCACTTATACATCGACAATTAATTCATTATGAAACAATATCTGGATTTACTTAACCGTGTACTCACCGAAGGCACGGAAAAAAGCGACCGCACCGGGACAGGAACTATCAGCGTTTTCGGCCATCAAATGCGCTTCAACCTTGACGACGGTTTTCCATGCCTGACTACCAAGAAACTACATTTAAAATCAATCATATACGAGCTTCTTTGGTTTCTGCAAGGAGACACCAACGTAAAATACCTGCAAGAACATGGCGTACGTATCTGGAACGAATGGGCGGACGAGAATGGCGACCTAGGTCATATATACGGCTATCAGTGGCGCTCATGGCCCGACTATAACGGTGGATTTATCGACCAAATCAGTGAAGTGGTGGAAACCATCAAGCACAATCCGGATTCACGCCGCATCATTGTAAGTGCCTGGAACGTAGCTGATTTGAATAACATGAACCTTCCTCCGTGCCACGCCTTCTTCCAGTTTTATGTAGCAGACGGACGGTTGAGCCTGCAACTCTATCAACGCAGTGCCGACATTTTTCTGGGTGTCCCTTTCAACATTGCTTCGTATGCATTACTGCTGCAAATGATGGCGCAAGTGACGGGACTGAAAGCCGGCGACTTCGTTCATACCTTCGGTGATGCACACATCTACCTGAACCACCTGGAGCAAGTGAAACTGCAACTGACACGCGAACCGCGCCCGTTGCCGCAGATGAAAATCAATCCGGACGTGAAGAATATCTTCGACTTCAAATTTGAGGACTTTGAATTAGTGAATTACGACCCGCACCCGCACATTGCCGGAGCAGTAGCCATCTAAACGCATCTATTGAGTATGAGCAAAATAACCATTATTGCTGCCGTAGACCGCCGCAGCGCGATAGGTTTTGAGAATAAACTTCTTTTCTGGCTGCCCAATGATTTGAAACGCTTTAAAGCATTGACTACCGGGAATACTATATTGATGGGACGCAAAACGTTTGAATCGTTTCCGAAAGGTGCATTGCCTAACCGCAGAAATGTAGTATTGTCTTCCAATCCGGCTACCGAATGCCCCGGCGCAGAAGTGTTTACTTCACTCGAAGAGGCATTAAAGAGCTGCAAAGAAGATGAACACATATATATAATAGGTGGTGCAAGCATCTACCGGCAGGCACTTCCTTTTGCCGACGAACTTTGCCTGACAGAAATAGATAGCGCTGCTTCCGAAGCTGATACTTACTTTCCTGAAGTATCTCCGGCTATATGGCAAGAAAAAAGCAGAGAAGCTCATCCTGCGGATGAGAAACATCTCTGCTCCTATAGTTTTGTTGATTACGTAAGAAAGTAAACCGATTAATCTTCTTCATCCACTTCCACCATAATCGGCATCTGTCGCTTGATGGCTTCGTGGAAGGAGATTAAGGTTTCTGTACGTGCCAATCCCAACGGCTGCAATTTATCATGGATAATGCTCAGCAAATGGTGGTTATTCTTAGCGTAAATCTTAATAAACATATCATATTTTCCGGTAGTGAAATGGCATTCCACTACTTCAGGAATAGCTTCCAAAGCTTTTGTAACCGAATCGAATGATTCGGGGTCTTTCAGATATATACCTATATAAGCACAAGTCTCATAGCCTATCTTCTCGGGGTCGATCACATATTCCGAACCTTTTAATATTCCAAGGTTAGTCAGCTTCTGTATACGCTGATGGATAGCGGCACCCGAAACATTGCACGCTCTTGCCACCTCCAAAAAAGGAATACGCGCATTCCCTGCAATCAATTTGAGAATCTGCTCATCTAAAGCATCTAATTGATGATGTCCCATTTTTGAATCAAATTGTTTTAATCAATGAATCTTTTATGCAAAGTTAGCGATTTTCCGGCAACAAATACTATAAATTATTACTTTTATTTGCAGAAAGCAAATAAGTCAACAATAGTTTGTACCTTTGCAAAAAACATAAATATACTATTTATATGAAACACATTTACTCTATTATCTTCTTTTTAGTTGTAACCACTGGAAGTTATGCACAAAACTTTGCGGATTATTTTCAAGACAAAACATTGAGGGTGGACTATATCTTCACCGGGGATGCCAAACAACAAGCCATCTATCTCGATGAATTATCACAACTCCCTTCTTGGGCAGGTCGTCAGCATCATCTGTCCGAACTTCCACTGGCAGGCAACGGACAAATCATCGTAAAAGATGCAGCTACCAAACAATGTATCTACAAGACGTCCTTTTCTTCTCTGTTTCAGGAATGGTTGTCAACGGAAGAAGCCAAAGAAACAGCTAAAGGATTCGAGAATACTTTTCTCCTTCCCTACCCTAAACAACCGGTAGAAGTGGAAATCACTCTTTATTCTCCACGCAAAGAAGTGATGGCAAGTTATAAACATACCGTCCGTCCGGATGATATATTGATTCACCAACGGGGCGTCTCTCACGTCACCCCGCATCGCTATATGCACCAGAGCGGCAATGAAAAAGAATGCATAGATGTTGCTATTCTGGCAGAAGGATATACGGAAGAGGAAATGGATGTATTCTATCAGGATGCACAGCGAACTTGTGAGAGTCTGTTTTCGTATGAGCCTTTCCGCACGATGAAAAACAAATTCAATTTTGTAGCTGTTGCCAGCCCTTCTACAGATAGTGGCGTCAGCGTTCCTCGCGAAAAACAGTGGAAAGAAACGGCTGTTCATTCCCACTTCGATACTTTCTACTCCGACCGCTACCTGACTACCAGCCGCGTGAAGTCCATTCATAATGCACTGGCGGGCATTCCCTACGAACATATCATTATTCTCGCCAATACTGACGTATACGGTGGTGGAGGAATCTACAACTCTTATACACTGACTACCGCTCATCACCCGATGTTTAAGCCTGTAGTAGTACATGAGTTTGGGCATAGCTTCGGCGGATTGGCCGACGAATACTTTTATGATGACGATGTGATGACAGATACATATCCGCTGAATGTGGAACCCTGGGAACAGAATATCACCACCCGCCTTAACTTCGCTTCCAAATGGGAAGATATGCTAAGCACCGGTACTCCGATACCAACCCCTGCCGACCAACGAAACAAATTTCCGGTAGGAGTGTTTGAAGGAGGTGGCTATTCTGCCAAAGGCATCTATCGTCCTTCATTCAACTGCCGGATGAGAACTAACGAATATCCGGAATTTTGTCCGGTATGCCAACGTGCAATCCAACGTATAATTGAATTTTATGTACCCTAAGTAAATAACATCCTAAAAAATATATGATTGTCAAACTTAAAACCCAAGCCTTATGATTAAGCTTCAACCGATTAAAACATCGGACTTACATCATTACAAGTTCATGGAAGAGCTCCTCATTGACTCATTCCCACCGGATGAATATCGGCAATTAGATGAACTCCGTGAATTTACCGACCGAACAGGAAACTTTTATAATAACATTATCTTTGATGATGACTTGCCTATCGGGTTTCTCACTTACTGGGATTTTGACCGCTTCTACTATGTCGAACACTTCGCCACCAACCCTGCTTTACGCAACGGAGGATATGGAAAACGTACATTAGAATACTTGTGCAGTTTCTTAAAGCGACCTATCGTCCTGGAGGTAGAACGCCCGGTAGAGGAAATGGCGAAACGACGTATCAGTTTCTATCAGCGTCAAGGATTCACTTTGTGGGAGAAAGACTATCACCAACCTCCTTATAAGCCTGGAGATGATTGCTTGCCTATGTATTTAATGGTCCATGGGGATTTAGACCCGGAGAAGGATTACGAAACAATAAAGCATAAACTGCATACCGTTGTCTACGGAGTAAAGGAGTGAATGCTAAAAGAAAGGGCGTCCAAAATCATATTGGACGCCCTTTCTTTATATATAAAACTAACTAATTATTTCTCACCACGCTTAGTAGCAGAATAGTTAATCTTCAAAGCATAAGATTTTCTAAGAGCATTTTTTACGTCTGTAACAATACCCATCTTAGTCTTTTGATCTACTTTCAGAGATACAGTCATCTTAGCTTGATCACCTTCACTCATACTTGCACGTTCTTGGAAAATGAAGTCTTGTACTTCACCAACTTCAGCATAGCTGTCGTTGAGCTGAATACGACTTTCAGTACCCATTTTCGCGCGATATTCTTGTGTCGGTTCACCCACATAGATGAATGTTACCAGCGATTTCTTCTCCAGTTTTTCGAGTTCAGTACCTTGCGGAAGTGTAAACTGCACCTTTAATGTTACCTCACGCATTGTTGTTACAATCATAAAGAAGAACAACAAAGTAAAGATAAGGTCAGGCAACGAAGAAGTATTCAATGCCGGCATTTCACGTTTACCAGTCTTATTAAATTTTCCCATTACTTACTTCTTTTTTTCTCCGTATTTTTTAGGTTCTGCCTCCGAAATTCTCTGCGGGAAGATTTCACGAATAGCCTTTTGCTGGTTATCATTCAATTCCGCATATGGCATATGCCATTTCTCGTCAGCCAGTTCATCTCTCAGTTCATTGTATGCAGCCACTAGTTCGTTCTGCACACTGATATATGCCTGATAAGAAGATCCACGGTCATTCTGCAAAGAGACTACATGCTTGTCGTTCACAAGATACGAACCAAAGAATTCCACATTCTTCTGTGTTTTTTCCGGTTTGTCTTCTGCGTTGCTTGCATTAGCAATAAACTCTTTAGCTTTATCTCTCAACTGATCAATACTAATATATTCGTCACCGCACATCAAAGCATCATCTTTATTCAGATAAACCGTTAATATATTACGATTCTTAATTTTATCAGTATTCTGTTGTTCTTGATCATCGGGCGGTGGAGGCAAAAGTCTTGCCAAACCACGGTCTGTGTCCATAGATGTTGTAATCAAGAAGAAGATCAGCAACAAGAAAGCGATATCCGCCGTAGAACTCGAATTAATATCAGGAACTTTTCTTTTTCCTCTTGCCATTGTTATAACTTATTTAATTGAGTTACCCCAATTGATTATGATAATTTTTTCTTTATACCACTCACGATGATTGCAACAACAGTTACAAACAACAAGATGTAAATAGAATAAAGGAACATATCAGTTATTTTCAGCCAGAAAGGAACATTGTCCGTACCGCTATAACCTGGTATCTGCATCGGAGTTCCATCACCAATTGCCCAAGCGATAACCAGAACTGCAATTAACAGGACCAAACCAAGCAAAGACTTGATAGCACTAGCCGGATTATCTTTCAAAGCTGCTCCAAACTGGAACAAAGCAGCAACAATAGTAGCTGCAATAGCAACGCCAAACAGTACATACATCAGGTAGAGTAAGGCATTTGTTTGAGCCGGCTGCCACATTTCGGGATCAACTCCCGGAACCAAAGCATCGCCTGTAGCATCACCTCCCATGTAGAAGAGAGCCAAAACGATTAGTATGATAGCAAACATCGCATACAGTGTGTAGTACGATATTCTATATGTTAACTTACTCATTTCAGATTATTTTTTGTATTTCAGGTTGTATTTGATTACCATGTCAAGCAAAGAGATAGAAGAATCTTCCATTTCGCTTGTAAGAGCTTCAATTTTAGAAAGTACGTAGTTGTAGAATACCTGAAGAATCAATGCTACAATCAAACCGAAGATAGTTGTAATCAAGGCAACTTTCATACCACCTGCAACAACCGTCGGAGAGATATCACCTACCTGCTGGATTTTATCAAATGCCTGCACCATACCGATTACAGTACCCAAGAATCCGAGTGACGGAGCCATTGCGATAAACAGTGTGATCCAAGAACATCCTTTTTCAAGGTAACCAGCTTGTACACCACCATAAGATACTACTGACTTCTCAACTACGTCGATACCTTGGTCGATTCTCATCAAACCCTGGTAGTAGATAGAAGCGACAGGACCTCTAGTGTTACGAGCGATGTCTTTAGCAGCTTCTACATCACCTTTTTCCAAAGCAGCTTCGATAGATGCCATGAATTTTTTAGTGTTGATTTCAGCCAAACTCAAATAGATGATACGTTCGATACAGAAAGCCAAACCGATTACCAAAGCAATCGCTACCAAACTCATGAAAGATGCAGTACCTTCAATGAATTTAACTTTGATTTCCTTGTGAATACCACCTTCTTCTGCAGCAGGAGCAGCAGCAGGAGCTGTTTGAGCAGCAGCAGGAGCAGCTTGTTCAGTTTGATCTGCTGCAGGAGCATCTTGAGCCTGAGCAAGTTGAATTGAGCCAAATGTCATGGCCCCAATCACAGCAACAATTGCAAATAACTTTTTCATTGTGTGTCTAATTTTTAAGATTAATTAATTGATTATTATTTATTGTATTTACTTCACGTTCCACATTCAATTCAGCGGAGAGACGGGGATTCGAACCCCGGATACACTTTTGGCGTATACACGCTTTCCAGGCGTGCCTCTTCAACCACTCGAGCATCTCTCCCAATGGGTTTCCCGCATTTTCAGCTACAAATGTATCCTTTTTTTTCTTTTCAAGAAGCATTATCCCTTTTTTATCTTGAATAAATACTGCAAATTAATATAATTTAAAACCTTTCGGAACTTATTTGCGGATTCCAAACACTTTTAGGGCATTTTCGGAGGTGACTTCCGCTACGTGTTCATCGGTCATCCGATATATTTCCGCCACTTTGATAAGTGTATCTTTTACATAAGCACTCTCGTTTCTCTTCCCACGGTTTGGCACCGGAGTCAGATACGGCGAGTCGGTTTCGAGCACAATACGTTCCAAAGGCACAGTCGGCAGTGTCTCCAGCAAAGTCGATTTTTTGAAAGTTACCACACCGTTGATGCCCAACATAAATCTTTCAAATTCCAACAATCGGGCAGCTTCTTCCTGGGTTCCGGTGAAACTATGAAATATGCCGCTCAACGACGTATTTTTATAGGGCTCCATTACCTTATATATATAGTCAAATGCTTCTCTGGAATGAATCACAATCGGCAGGTTGAATTCTAGCGCCCATTCTATCTGTTTTTCAAAAGCCAGCAGTTGCTCTTTCAGGAAAGTCTTGTCCCAGTAAAGATCGAGTCCTATTTCTCCGATAGCCACAAAGTTGTTGGGAACCGACAATCGTTCGTAAACAGTTTCCAGTTCCCGTTCGTAAGTTTCGTTGACCGAGGTGGGGTGCAGTCCAATCATCGGATAGCAAAAACCCAGATAGGCATTACAAACCGACAGCATGGATTCAATAGTAGTACTATCAATGTTGGGCATAAAGATATAAGAGACGCCTGCTTTGCGTGCACGTTCCATCACTTGCGGCAAATCTTCGGTAAACTCCTCTAAAAAAAGATGAGAATGAGTATCTATCAGCATGATAATTCGTTTTCTTCTTTTACTTTTTCGTTGGAACGATAATAATATATCAGTCCGTAATCACGACATTTATCGAGTCTGGCATCATTTGGAATCACCTCCTGATATTTAGCTTCTACTTGATTCCAGATATCCAATATCAATTCGTCGGCGCGGCTGCGCATGGAAGCCAGCTCGTCAAGACTCCGGTTTGTCAATACCTGATAATTCTTCTGACGTTCATAACTATCTAAAAATATATCATAGTGCACTTTCACGCGTGCAATAGTAGGGTTATAAATAGGTATGCCCCCTTGGGCAGTTCTTTTTTGCTCTCCGGCAATGATCTTCTTCCCCCACTCCACCAGTGCGGCTTCGCCCAGTAAGTCAGGAACAATATTTGCTTCGGGCAACCCATACATTTCTTTATGCACGGGTTTTATTTCATCACGCAACACGGCTAAGTTCAACACCTGTATAAAATGCGAGATATAGAGCCGCGCAGTCTTCACATTTGCCTGATGTTTCCTGCTGGCACGTGACTGATTTTCATAGCATTGCATATAATAAATCTGCGCCGCTTCAAATCTTTGCAGGAAATTGCGCGCTTCGAACAATGTTTTAAGAGAAATAGCCAACTCGCGTACATTATACATATCTCCCTTTTCGACCGCTGCTTTCAGCGCCCGAACTCTTGCTTGATCTGTATTTGGTAATCGTCTGTATGGCATATTTCAAAGTTTTTACTACATTTCACGATACATCAGCACCTTCACCAAATCCTTTAGTTCCTTCTTCTTTTCTTCGGGCACAGTTACCGCTGAAAGGCTTTCCATTGCGAGTGTGTAATATTCGCGCATCTTGTTTTCGCAGACATTGCGAATATCGAGCTGATTATATAGCTCGGTCACTGCTTCAATTTTTTCGGAAGGTTGAAATGCTTCTGCATTAATCCAGCGGCCTAACTCTTCCTGTTGTTTCTCGTCCGCACGATTCAGTGCTTTAATAAGCATATATGTTTTCTTCTTGCAAAGGATATCTCCACCTATTTTCTTCCCGAACACTTCCGGGTCGCCGTAAACGTCAAGCAAATCATCCTGCAACTGGAATGCGACTCCAATCTGCATACCAAAATTATACAGATTCTCCGCATCTTTGGTAGAGGCTCCTGCCAGTATAGCTCCGATTTTAAGGCTGGCAGCAAGCAGCACAGCCGTTTTCAGGCGAATCATTTCAATATATTCATCTTCGGTGACATCATCGCGGGTTTCAAATTCCATATCCAACTGCTGACCTTCGCAAATTTCGAGCGTAGTCAAGCTGAATAAGTCCATCACTTCTTTAAGATATTCCGACGGACAAGCCGTCATGTAGCGAAATGCCAGAATCAACATGGCATCTCCCGACAGCACAGCCGTATTGTCATTCCATACTTTATGCACAGTCGGCTTTCCCCGGCGCATATCCGAACGGTCCATCAAGTCATCATGCAGCAATGTATGATTGTGGTACACCTCGATAGCAGTAGCAGGATCATATATCGATGTAATATCCTCGCGATACAGGTTGTATGCCATCAACATCAACACAGGACGTATCCGTTTTCCACCTAGAGAGAGGATGTATTCAATTGGTTCATAGAGCCCTTTCGGTGTTCGTGTAAACTGAATTTCAGAAATATGATTATTTATCTTATCAAGTAATTGAGAAGCTGTAAACATGATGAATAAGGAAGTTTGATGAATAAAAAGAGGCTGCTTTCGGCAGCCTCTTAATTTATAGTGTTACAAAATTACTGCAATCTAAACATTACAGGAACTGTAAATTTAACACGTACCGCTTTACCACGCTGCATACCTGGTTTCCACTTCGGCATAGTGTTAATCACACGGAGGGCTTCTTTGTCCAGATAGGGGTCAACGCTGCGTACTACTTTCGCATCTACGATACTACCGTCTTTGTTGACAACGAACTGTACGATAACGCGTCCTTGAGTTCCGTTTTCTTGTGCGATAGTCGGATATTTGATATTCTTAGCCAAGTACGCCATCAATTGAGCTTGTCCACCCGGGAACTCCGGCATATTTTCTACAACTTCAAAGATGGTTTGTTCTTCCGGCTCTTCTTCAACAACCTGTACCGGTACGTATTTTACCTCTACCGGAGCGACATTATCTTCATTGATAATAGTAGTTGTTTCATCAATTTCGGCCTTATCATCTACAATTTCCAACAACTCGGCAGCTTTCGGTGTCTCAGGTGGTGGCGGAGCAGGTTGCTCTGGTGTTTCGGTGATAGGAATGATTTCCTCCTCAAATACTAAGTCGGCTACTGCCTGGCTTGTATCAATTTTCACGTCACGCTGTGTCCATTCGAACGCTACGAACATGAAAGCTAACACTACCACGTAACCAACAAGCAGCCAAGTAGACTTTTTGCCTTCCAAATCTGCTTTGGGTGATTTTTTAACTTCCATAAATTTAATTAATATAATGATTAATAAAAAAGTGTCTTCGTATGTGTCTCTCTGGGCAAATATAGTACATTTTCAGATAATGGTCTCACACTTTCTTTCTTTTTATCCGACTTTTTAACTTTTTTAATTCTTTCATACTTATCACGCAGCTTTTAAGATGAAAAGTATGGCTGATTTTTAAAATTAGCGTATCTTTGACGGACAAATCAGATAAACAGCATATGAAAAAAATAATAATTGCAGTTGACGGTTTTTCCTCTTGCGGAAAAAGCACTATGGCGAAGGATCTTGCCCGCGAAGTGGGATACATCTACATTGATAGTGGAGCTATGTATCGGGCAGTCACCTTATATAGTATAGAGAATGGCATTTTCGATGGTGACACTATCGATACGGAGAAACTGAAAAATGAAATAGGAAATATCCATATTTCTTTCCGCCTGAACCCGGAAACAGGACGCCCTGACACGTACCTCAATGGTGTGAACGTGGAAAGTAAAATCCGCACAATGGAGGTTTCCTCCAAAGTAAGCCCGATTAGCGCCCTCGACTTCGTGCGCGAAGCATTGGTGGCACAACAGCAAGCAATGGGAAAAGAAAAAGGAATTGTGATGGACGGACGGGATATCGGGACAACGGTTTTTCCGGACGCCGAACTGAAAATCTTCGTAACCGCCTCTCCCGAAGTTCGTGCCCAACGCCGCTACGATGAACTGAAAGCCAAAGGTCAGGAAGCCAGCTTCGATGATATTCTGAACAACGTGAAGCAACGTGATTATATCGACCAGCATCGTGAAGTGAGCCCGCTGCGCCAAGCAGAAGACGCTATGCTATTGGATAATACAAATTTAACCATTGAACAGCAGAAAGAATGGCTGTTTGAACAGTTTAATAAAGAAACAGGCAAATAATCGGTTGCCGGATTCAATATAAATATATGATCAAGGTAGAAATAGACGAAGGTTCCGGCTTCTGCTTTGGTGTGGTGACCGCCATCCATAAAGCAGAAGAAGAATTGGCAAAGGGGGAAAAGCTTTATTGCCTCGGAGATATTGTGCACAACAGCCGGGAAGTGGAAAGATTGAGAACGATGGGGTTGATTACCATCGACCGAAATGAATTTAAGCAACTGCGAAACGCCAAAGTACTGCTTCGTGCACACGGAGAGCCGCCGGAAACGTATATCATAGCCCGCGAGAATAATATAGAGATTATAGACGCCACTTGTCCGGTAGTGCTTAGATTGCAGAAGCGCATCAAACAGGAATTTCTTGAAGAGGGCAACAAGGAGAAACAGATTGTGATATACGGTAAAAACGGTCATGCAGAGGTCTTGGGCTTGGTGGGGCAAACGGACGGAAAGGCCATTGTTATTGAGAAAGCAGAAGAAGCAAAGAAACTGGATTACAGTAAAAGCATCCGTTTCTTTTCGCAGACAACAAAATCACTGGATGAATTTCAGGAGATTGTAGAATACATCAAAAAGCATATTTCACCGGAAGCTACTTTCGAATATTACGATACGATTTGTCGGCAGGTTGCCAATCGTATGCCTAAGCTTCGGGAGTTTGCGGCTACACACGATTTGATCTTCTTTGTCAGTGGGAAAAAGAGTTCGAACGGAAAAATGCTGTTTGAAGAATGCCTGAAGGTGAATACCAATTCTCATTTGATAGATAACGAGAAAGAGATAGACCCCTCCTTACTCCGGAACGTAGAAACGATTGGAGTTTGCGGCGCCACTTCCACTCCAAAATGGCTGATGGAAAAGATATACAATCATATCCGGGCGCAGATAAAAGAGGTCATTTGAACAATTTATTATTTTCTTCATACGAAATAAAACTCCTGAAACACAGCTTTCAACTTTTTATTGTACATTTGCCGCATCAAACTAATAAATGAAAGATTGATATGGGAACAGTTAAATGTATCGGAATATTAACCTCCGGAGGTGATGCACCGGGGATGAACGCTGCTATTCGTGCAGTGACACGTGCAGCTATCTATAATGGATTGCAGGTTAAAGGAATATATAGAGGATACAGAGGCTTGGTGACAGGCGAAATCAAAGAATTTAAAAGTCAGAATGTAAGTAACATCATCCAGTTGGGTGGTACTATCCTGAAAACAGCACGTTGCAAAGAGTTTATGACTCCTGAAGGTCGTCAGGTGGCGTATGATAATATGAAGAAAGAAGGTATCGATGCCTTAGTAGTCATCGGCGGTGATGGGTCGCTGACAGGCGCACGCATCTTCGCACAGGAATTTGATGTTCCTTGCGTCGGCTTGCCGGGAACGATTGACAATGACCTTTACGGCACAGATACTACGATTGGATATGACACGGCTCTGAACACAATTCTTGATGCAGTAGATAAGATTCGTGACACGGCTACTTCGCATGAGCGTTTGTTCTTTGTAGAAGTGATGGGGCGTGATGCAGGTTTTCTTGCGTTGAATGGCGCCATTGCTTCGGGCGCAGAAGCTGCTATTATTCCTGAGTTCAGTACGGAAGTAGACCAACTGGAAGAGTTTATCAAGAACGGATTTCGTAAATCGAAGAACAGTAGTATCGTATTGGTAGCGGAAAGCGAACTGACCGGCGGTGCGATGCATTATGCCGAACGCGTGAAGAATGAATATCCGCAATATGATGTACGTGTGACTATTTTAGGGCATTTGCAGCGTGGAGGTAGCCCCACTGCACACGACCGTATTTTGGCAAGCCGCCTTGGCGCTGCTGCTATCGACGCTATCATGGAAGATCAACGCAATGTAATGATTGGTATCGAGCATGACGAAATTGTGTATGTTCCATTCAGCAAAGCCATCAAGAACGATAAGCCGGTAAAAAGAGACTTGGTGAATGTTTTAAAAGAACTTTCAATTTAAAACGGAAAGTCACCCACTTTTTTATACTAACTTATAAGCGCTTTCAGCTCTAAGAAGTTCATTATGAATGGATATTCTGGCTGAAGGCGCTTATTATTAATATAAACGAGACTGATTATCTGATGCGCAACGGACCGTTGCGTATTTGTAAGTAGCAATACCACCCGTTAGCAGAGTTCATTCATAACCGTGCGGTATTGAACAATTTATCAATGTGCCAATGTGCTAATGTGCTAATGTGCCAATGGCTGCGCTGTGTGCCGCACGGTAATTGGCATATTGGCATATTAGCACATTGATTCATTGATTCATTTCCGCACGGAAATGAATAAGTTCACCGCATCGAGAATGAACTGAATATTTTATATGAATTAATCTAAAGACTTCCGAAAAGTACATCCATTCCTCCATTCAGAGCACCCGTAAGCTGTTTTCCCTTTGATAATAGCTCCCTTTCCGCATATTGGGCAAGGTTGTCCTATTAGTGAATCTGCATTATTGGTGGATAGAGGAGATGGAGAAGATGCTTTATCCTTAGATTCCGTTTTCACTTTCTTCTCCTTTGGTGCACTCGCTTTCCGTTCACGCTTTTTAGGTCCTTTCTTCGCCTTCTCTTCTTTTTCGGCGACTGCATCCTGAATAGTAATCCGTCGGTTTGAATTGTCAGAAAGCACACTCATCACAACTTCCGAAACCATCTGCTTCAGCTCTTCGAGGAATTGACGGGCATCGTACGTTTTCTTTTCTATCTCGCGCAATTTTTTTTCCCAGATACCTGTCAGTTCTGCCGATTTCAGCAGTTCTTCATGAATCATCTGTACCAGTTCCACGCCTGTGGGTGTAGCAATCAGGTTCTTACGTTCCTTGCGAATATAGTTTCTCTTGAAGAGCGTTTCGATAATAGCTGCACGCGTAGACGGGCGACCGATACCATTCTCTTTTAAGGCGTCCCGAAGTTCATCATTATCAACGAGTTTACCGGCAGTTTCCATTGCTCGAAGCAAGGTGGCTTCCGTAAAAGGTCTGGGAGGTTGAGTCCATTTCTCATTCAGGTCAGGGAGGTGCGGACCGCTTTCACCTTTTACAAAAGTTGGAAGCACTTTCTCGTCCTCATCCTCTTTTTCTTCACCGATGTCCTTCACGTCTTTTGCAAAGACAACGCGCCAGCCTGGTTCTAATATCTGCTTACCGGTTACTCTAAACTCAATCTTATCCACTTCGCCCAGCACGGTGGTGGTGGCAACTTTACAATCCGGATAGAACACTGCAATAAACCGACGGGCTATCAGGTCGTACACACGACGCTCCATATCTGTCAGATTCTGCGGATAGACTCCGGTAGGGATAATGGCATGGTGATCCGTCACCTTCGAATTATCAAATACTTTCTTCGATTTGGGCAACGTAGCACCAATCAACGGTGCGGTCAATGCTTCATAATCCCGAAGTCCTTTTATGATTCCAGGGCATTTCGGGTAAATGTCATCACTAAGGAAAGTGGTGTCTACACGAGGATACGTGGCTACTTTCTTTTCATAAAGGGACTGAATTAGTTTCAGCGTTTCATCGGCAGAATAAGCAAACTTCTTGTTGCACTCTACCTGAAGAGAAGTCAAGTCGAAGAGACGAGGAGCATATTCTTTGCCGTCTTTCTTACCAACGCTTGTGACTACAAACGGTAGATCTTTAATACGTTCTACCAATGCTTCCCCTTCTTCACGGTTGGCAATGGGGTCGATACCGGGATTGTCTATCTTCTTCTTACCACCATTCTTTTCTTCTTCCGCTGCTATTTCTTCATCACTTTTGCGGATTAAAGCGGAGAAAGTAGTGTCGCGGTAGGCGGTTTTCAGTTCCCAGTATTGCTTCGGCTGGAAGTTGGCTATTTCGAGCTGGCGGTTGACAATCAATGCCAAAGTAGGAGTCTGCACGCGCCCGATGGAGAGCACCTGCTTGTTCTGACCGTATTTGAGGGTATAAAGGCGTGTCGCATTCATTCCGAGCAGCCAGTCTCCCATCGCACGCGAGAGTCCGGCTTCGTACAATGACTGGAAGTCCGACTGATCTTTCAGCTTGGAAAATCCTTCACGGATAGCTTCTTCTGTCAATGAAGAAATCCACAGACGCTTCACCGGACAGGTAGCTCCTGCTTTCTGCATCACCCAACGCTGAATCAATTCTCCTTCTTGTCCGGCATCACCGCAGTTGATAATTTCATCTGCATTCTGCATCAGTCCTTCGATAATATGAAACTGCTTCTCAATGCCCGGATCGTGTCCGATGAGTTTAATTCCAAATCGTGGCGGAATCATCGGCAAACTGCCCAGACTCCACGACTTCCACTGCGGAGTGTATTCATGAGGCTCTTTCAGGGTACAGAGATGCCCGAATGTCCAGGTCACCTGGTATCCGTTTCCTTCTATATATCCTTCTTTCCTTGTATGGGCGCCGAGTACTTCGGCAATATCACGTGCTACAGATGGTTTTTCGGCAATGCAAACTATCATTTCTTTCTCTTCTTTTTTATACTATCAGCCTACAAAGTTACATGATTATTTCTCACTGACCGCATGAAGAACCAAAAAATCCGAAAACTTAATGCAAGAGTCCCGCATACATTTCGGAGTACTCAGACTACTATGTATACGGGACTTTACAGAACAAACTTTTACCTTAATCCAAAGCTATACGCTCATCACTAACGAATTTAATTGTCTGTCGGAACTTTCATGTTCTCATGAACTTCAACCCAAGGATTCCATTCGGCAGGTGTATCACCGTCCGCAGCAGTCTTCAGTGTCCGATATTTATAAGAAAGATAAAAGCGGGTGGTTTCATCTACAGTGATGTATCTATTTGCTTCCTCAACGGAAAGTTGAACATCATTATCATTTACCCCCGGCAACTGAACTACTTCTATCAACTTAGGATTATAAGGTTTCAGCTTAAGTGTATTGTACTTAAATCCATCCACACTTGTCAATTCCTCTTCACCGATTTCCATGATAAGACTTGATTTATTTATCAACTCTTCGTCTGCTTTATTGCCACTGTTTTCGATAGCGGCATTCAGTCGGACACCACGCTTCGTCAATGGATACAAAACCTTGTTGGCGGAGATTTGCACAGGCTTTGTTTCATTTTCCCTCAACTGAGTACCTCTCATAAACAATGTTAGAGGATTCTTCTGGCTGGTAAAGTCATTCTCAATATATACTCTGTAGAGTACACGCGACTTATCATTATTCACTTCGTAAGGAGTGCAACTGGCAATGCGCAAAGGAATCAGATAAGTAGAATCGGGAGATAATCCATCGACTCTAACTTCAATAGGAAGCTTCACATAAGGATCCTGATTACCTACTTTCATCACGGCAGTATAATCTTTGATTGTATATCTGGATGGGGCCAGCTCTTTGGCATACTTTGACTCGTCCAAATCAAAGTTATCATGATTATACTTATCAATCAGATCAGGATCTTTTTCCAAAGTCACCGTTACATCCTGATCGATTGCTGTAGTTCCACCTGCATAAATGGTGATATATCCCACAGAAGAAGGAGTATTCAACGAATGAGTGACAGAATATGTCAAGTCCGTTTCACTCAATACATAAACCACCTTCTTGTACAGCTCACCCTCAAATATAGAATTCTCGTTGCACGATGTCAAGCCCATCAACACTGCGCTAAACATTATATATTTAGTAATCGATTTCATTCTTGTTTCAAATTAAAGTTTATTGTTCCTGTTAATTATCCCAACCCGGATTCTGATCCATCAAAGGCACTTTACGCAGTTCAGACCGTGGGATGGGCAAGAATACCATCTTTTTGTCGGCCACTCTGGTGCGTGCAAAGAGATGATTGACTGCTGTCCGCTGGAAAAATTCGTCTTCAAATCCATCCGTGTTCATACCCACAATCTGTTCTTTCTCCGTGTCAAGATAGATACCCCAGCGGCGAACGTCATAAAAACGTCTGTTCTCATGCAGAAACTCAATCATACGCTCTCTCACAATGACATCAAACATTTTGTCTGGCGAACTTAAATCGTCGGCAGTCAATCCCGGCAATCCGGCTCTATAACGAACCATATTGAAGTATTTTGCCATTTCTTCCGTGTCGCGGTGGTAGGTACCTGTGCTTTCATCGCTAAAGGTAACCGTGTGCGAACCTGTCAGGTTATTCAGCGCTTCAACGTACGAAAGCAATATTTCTGCGTAGCGAATGATAGGAAATGATTTGGGCAGTCTTGTTGCATCCGTACCTCTCCAAGCATCATCACTATGAACATATTTCTTCAAGACATAGCCCGTAACAGGATAATTATTAACATTTCCTGATTCTATAGCCTTATCCCTTCCTGATGCTCCATTGCCGAGTGCTCCTTTCCAATAATAGACTTGCACATTTTTAAATTCATTTTGGCTCGTGGATGTGCAAGGCCAGAAACAACCACTAAAGCCAATTGACGCATAAAAACGAGGTTCACGATTTACATACATATTATAGATACCGCTCCTCAACTGATATCCTGAGAAAGTCTTTAATTCCGAAGTAAATCCGTCTTCTGAATATGGATACTCATCACTTGAATTACTCCTGTCTCTACCATCAGCCATATAGTAAGCATCAACAAATTTCTGTGGGATAGCCATTCCATTCCATCCACTCATAATGCCAACTGGAAAAGAGTGCTTTGTATATGCTTGAACAGAACCGGATACCCTACCCCATATATATTCAGGGTTTTTAGTAGCAGTGGACTCGCCATTGAACATTTCACTGTATGACTTTAAGGGATCGATGTCAACAGCTCCATTGGGAAAAGCCTGTGTATTATAATTAACATCCGACACATTTGTTGGCAATGCGGGCGTGTTTTTATCACTCTTCACGGTGTGCAACTCATACATATCCATATCAATAACCCGCTTGGCTGCATGTGCCGCTATGGCCCAGCGACTTTCGTCATAAGTTTGATTTACGTAAGGAGCACCGTCCGATTTGCGTATCCAATTTCCAAAAGTCGTTTTAGCAGCACTTCCTCCATTGAACATCGGGCTTGCCTGCTGTAAGCGCAAGCGGGCTATCAACGCATAAGCAGCCCCTCTGGTAGGACGTCCAAACTGTGAAATCGTCACACGTAAAGGAATATAGCTTGCAGCAATTTCCAATTCATTGCAAATGTAATCTACTGATTCGTCATAAGTGGCCCTCTCTTTATTATAATAGGCAGGAGATTCGTTAGTTTCCATAGGTTCATCACCCACAAGAACGACAGGACCGAAGTTCTGAAGTAAATTATAATAAGCATACCCTCTCATGAAGTGTGTATAGCCCAAAATCTCACGTTGTTCAATGTTCGTCAGGTCTTTACATTCATTGATTCTACTGAAAATGATATTGGCTTTACGAATGATTTTATACATCTGAGGCCAATTGTTCATAGTTCCCAAGTTATCAGGAGATGTTTGTCCCAACACCAACGTTACTCCGGGAAATTCACCGGTATTCCATTGCACAAATGCTTCATCCGAACCTGTCACACCCGGTGTATAAGAACCTCCCCAAATGGCTCCTTCGTCGGGGAAAAAGGCGGCAGTGGACCACAAATATTTTTGCAGGTTCGTTTTATTCTGAAAGATAGAGTCGTATCCCAAAGTATCGGCAAAATACTCATCCACATTCAAGTAATTGCAGGAGCTCAGGCAAAAGTAGAACGCTGTGCATAGCGCTATCATAAAGCTTTTAAAATATTTCATATCATACTAGATTTAAAAATGGATATAGGTTTGAAATGCGTAACGGGCGGGAATAGGATATACGCGCCCCATCTTTTCTGCTTGCTCCGGATCTACGGTTTTCACTCCACTCCAGACGGCAAGATTGTAGCCTACCAACTGAAAATCGAATGATTGTATGCCCAGTCTCTTCACAAAGCCTTTAGTTTTCAGGTTATAAGAAAGGCTGATTTCCTGTAAACGCAGATAGCGTGAATTGTCTTTCCAGAATGTAGACAGCTTCGTATTATTTGCATTCGCACCGTAAGAGAGACGGGGAAAAACTGCATTAGGATTCTCTGTTGAAGGATCTCCGGAATACCAAGCAGGAGTCCAACGATTGGCCTGAATGAATGCTTCAACAGGCACATTACCCGTTTTTTCACCATGGAACGGAACATATCCCATTTCATTTCCTCTACCTACCTTAAAATAGGTAGTGTTACCCGTACCTTTGAACAAGCAAGCTAACGTAAATGACTTATAACGAAATTCTCCACCAAATCCGTACATCAATAAAGGATAGTTGGAATATGCCAATGGCACTTGGTCGTCTTCCGTAATACGTCCGTCAGCATTGACGTCTTTGTATTTAATATCACCCGGACGCACTGTTCCGAATTGTGAAGGACTGCTTGCTACATCTTGCTCATCTCTGAATAACCCCAACGCTATGTAACCTCTCTGCACACCATATGGCATACCGCCTATCTGTTGGTAAGGATATTTGGGATCAGCTTGCTCCCAATTCTGCACATCATTTTTTGAATAAGTGAAGTTACCTCTGACAGTAAATGAAAAATCTTTTCCTATATTCTGTGTATATGAGATATTTCCATCCGCTCCATAGCTACGCATCTTACCCACATTACCATAGGGCATCGTAATAATTCCGGCAAAATCGGGCACTTGGGTTCTCTGTTGGAAAATACCATTTCGCTGGTCGTTGAAGTAGTCGACAACAAAAGAAAGTTTCTCGTTAAAGAATTTGGCTTCAATACCGAAGTCAGCCTTAGTTGACTTTTCCCATGCCAGATTGTCGGCACCCACAATTGTTTCGTTCACACCACTTGAATCACTTCCCCAACCCGTGGCAGCATTAGAGCTAATGATGGTCAGATATGGGAAACGCTTATTAGAAATACGGTCATTACCTACTTGTCCATACGAGAAACGCAGTTTCAGGAAGTCTAACCATGGCACAGCTTTACGCATAAAATCATAGTTAGTAGGTACCCAACCAATAGCTCCCGAGGGGAAAAAGCCGAATTGTTTACCAGGTTGGAAGTTTTCAGAACCCGTATAACCAAAATTGGCATCAATAAAATAAGTATCTTTAAAACTATAAGTTAATCTACCTGACACTCCCTGATAGCGTTTAGGTATTGCTGTCATACTATTAGTGATATCTTTTGTGGCTTTTTCATCACTCATATAGTAGTAGAGCAATGCAGTTGTCCTGTGCTTTTCTCTGAACAACTTCTCATAATTGAGGGTAAACTCAAAATGATATTTGCGCCAATGCTGCAAATTGTTGCTAAATGTAGCCGCTTTTGCATCCACTTTCTTAGCTAATTGCAGCTCCCCGGAAGTAGTTCGACCAATGGCTGAATACATATCCGGCAACACAAAGCGAGTCTCATCATAATATACGTCACTGTTCATTGCTCCTTGTACTCTTAATTTCAATCCTTTCACGAGAAATGATAAGTCTTGATTAAGAGCTAGAGTCACCATATTCTTATAAGTCTCACGAGTGGCCATTCCCGTGTGATTAAGCATCACATAAGGTGAATAAGCATCATTGACACCATATGCAGGAAGCTGTCCTGTGGAGAACTTTGTAGGAATAGTCAACGGAGTCAACATCGCCTGAGCATTCCAAAGTGCTGTCGTATTTGCCATACCCGGCTCTTTCTTATTAGATATAAATCCGTCCAAACCAAGATAAATAGTAGTTGATTTAGTCACATTGATATCAAGATTCGTACGATAATTGTATGTATTATATCCGGTATCCGCTTTGTAACGGCTATTAGGGTCTTGGATATAGGCTGCCGATTCTTTCGACATACCCATACTCACAAAATAACGTGCGATACTACCACCGCCCTGAGCACTTACATAATATGTTTGCTGGAAAGATGTCTTATTCAGGATTTCATTTTGCCAGTCAACATCCGGATATAAGTCCGGGTCCAACTGATATTGAATTAAGTCCATTTCCATCGGTGAATAGAGTTCTGTCTGTCCTGAAACGGCTCTGGCTTCATTAGCTAGTTTGGCATAATCGTAGGCTCGCAGATACTTAGGGAGTCTTTTCAACTGTGAAATAGTGAAATTGGCACGAGCTGTGATTTTTAGTTTTTCCGCAGTTCCCCGTTTGGTAGTCACTAGAATTACTCCGTTTGCACCACGAACACCGTAAACCGCAGTTGCTGACGCATCCTTCAAAACGGAAAAACTTTCTACGTCAGCCGGATCAATCTCGCTAAGGTTACCTTCCAGACCATCTATCAGTACCAAAGCTGCACTGTTGGCTCCGAATGTTCCTATACCGCGTACCCAAAACTCCGAAATGTTTTCTCCAGGTTCACCACTCGCTTGAATTGAAATGACTCCCGGCACTCTACCTCCCAAAGAGTTATTCAATGATGTAGCTGGAACAGCAAGATCGCCTATATCTACACTGGTAATAGCTCCCACTACGCTCACTTTACGCTGGGTACCCATACCTACTACCACAACTTCGTCCAAAGCTGTAGCGGAAGGCACCATGCTGATAACCAGATTTTTGTTACTTTCAGTAACAAAGTGTTCAAATTTGTCATATCCGATAAAATTAACAATCAGCACGTCTCCCTTACTTGCCTGAATTGTAAATCTACCATCCAGATCGGTCGTTGTACCGACCCCCGCCCGGTCCTTTAAGAATATATTAGCACCGATTATCGGCTCATTGTTGAATGACTTATCGACAACAACACCCGATATTGTCAGTGATTTCCCCGCTTTCTGGGCCATGATGCCTAGACAGCATAATAGTAATATTTGTATAATATATAATTTTCTCATGTTGAATTAATGATAAACAGGTTACTGAATAGCAAGTTTTCTAACACACTTATTTTTAGTGTCGGCAATGTAAATGGTACCTTCTTCATCCACAGCTACTCCCCACGGCTCGTTAAAAAGAGCATCGTCCGGCGTACCGTCTGTATATCCCGCTCTTCCGGGAACACCAATTACTGTGTTAACTACTCCATCCCGATCTATTGAGCGGATACAGTGATTGTAAGAGTCAGCGATATACATGATTCCATCCAAATCAAAACATATCTGTGAAGGGAAATTAAATCGAGCATTCAGGCGTTTACCATCCTCATATCCAGGATCTTCTCTGGCACCTGCAAACAATTCATAAACTCCTGTAGAAAGATAATAGCGGTAAATGCAATGTTTACCCCGATAACAGATATACAACACATCCGGATCGAGACTGTCGAAACAACTAATTGCCTCATAGGACCAACCTGGATCCAAGCCAGTGGCAACTAATTCTGCCTCTTTAGTTTTTGGGTCCATTTTCGCTAAGTTTCCATTTTTAGCTTTTATATATACCAATTGATCTTCCGGATTAACTGCTGCCGATATATATTCGTCAAGAGTAACATTTTGTGGTTTTACTTGTTTTTTTGCCCATTGCGTTTCAGGGTCGAATTGCAGAAGATTACCTCCGGCTACCCAAAGTGGTAAAAACACTTTTTGTCCTTCCGTCTCAACCATCGGAATAAATGGGGCGGTAATACCAGTAGCCAATGTAGTTACCATATTCTGCAGTTCATTGATTTGCCGTAAACGATAAGAGGACCTTTCGCAAACAAATATATTCTTTTCGCGGTCTACACATACAAAGTGTGTCAATCCAAACTGGGCGGCCGCCAAAGTTCCGTCTACATTATTATTCTCATCACGTGGTGTTCCCGTAATAGTACTTACAGTAACTTGGGTTTTATATTTAAATTGCTGTTCAAAACTAGCTTTATCGTCACCGACTTCTACTGTAATTGTACAATCATCTCCCGGTTGACGAGGGGTAATAACATAGATTTTACTACCGATTGAACGTACAACTGCTGCTTGTTTTTCATTATAAAAGACTTTTATCTGTGAAAGATCGGTTCCGAAATTCTCTCCGTTAATAATAACTTTGGTAGCCATTCCCCCATTCTCAGGGTAAAAAGACGTAAGTTTAATCGGTTGATTGGGATCGTAAGGTTTACCTGATGTGCTTCCTTCATCTGAGTCACTTTTACATGCTGAGAAGATGGTAATCAGCAATGTAAATAATAGAGCTGTTAAAGTTGTTTTTCTCATTACAATTATTTCATTTATTAAATAAATGATCCTATTTAATTGGTTTTCAGCTATTGTCTCAATAAGAACATAAGCCAATAAATAAACTTTTTAAATGGGACCAAAGGTTAACTCTTAATTGATTGCCACTTGTTTTTGGAATTTCAATGGCATCAATTCTTTTTAGGGTAGCTTTTTTAATATCCTATTGGAATATTAATAGTCCGCTTTTGTGTTTAGACTTCCATTTTGAAAGTCCATAATTTAATTAAATAAGTGGTGGCTTTCCTTTCATAAGCATTTTTAGGTTAGTTAATAAATTAGCTGATTATATAAAGCCTATCACTAAGTTCTACTTGAACTTAGTGATAGGCTAAAAAAAGAAGGAATAGACTATCTACAACTTGACTATTGAACAGTTCTATTGCTTTGAGTCTTATTTTAGACTGCATTTGGAAGCATTTTCTTAGAAAAGAACGCGAAAAGAGAAAATAAAATAAATAAAATAATTAATTATATAGGATAATAAAATAAAATTCAATATATTTGCGAAGGTTATTATTAAAATATATAGTTATATAATCGAATATACATGAAAAACGAACGTCATAAAAGTGCTTATATAGGTAATTGGACTATATTTTGGATACCTTACTTTGTTATTTTGTGCCTACACCTAAGTTCAAGTAGAACTTAGTGATATTAATGCTAGCAATCACTCTACAGATTATCACATAAAAAAAGAGGCAATCCCGTTAATGAGATGCCTCTTTTTCTTTTATTATATCAGAATAACCGATGGCTTTCTGTATTTACTCTTCATCCATCAGAATCTCCAAAATCTGACAAGCAGCTTTCGCTACCGGAGTACCGGGACCGAAGATAGCAGCTACACCTGCTTTATACAAGAAGTCATAGTCTTGTGCAGGAATAACACCGCCAGCAATAACCACAATATCTTCACGACCCAACTTCTTCAGTTCTTCGATAATCTGCGGAACCAATGTCTTATGTCCGGCAGCTAATGAAGAAACACCCACTACGTGAACATCATTTTCCACAGCTTCACGGGCAGCCTCAGCCGGAGTCTGGAATAACGGTCCCATATCCACATCGAAACCACAGTCTGCATAACCCGTTGCAACTACTTTCGCACCACGGTCGTGACCGTCCTGTCCCATTTTCGCAACCATGATACGAGGTTGACGTCCCTCTTTCTTCGCAAACTTCTCAGCCAATTCACAAGCACGCTTGAAGTCGCCGTCGTTTTTACTTTCTGATGAATACACGCCTGATATAGTTCTAATTATTGCTTTATAACGTCCTACAATCTGTTCGCAAGCATACGAGATTTCGCCCAATGTAGCACGAACACGAGCAGCTTCCACAGCCAGTTCGAGCAAATTGCCCTTACCGGTCTTCACACATTCGGTGATAGCTGCCAATGCTTTGTCTACTTCAGCCTGATTGCGTCCTTCTTTCAGACGTTTCAGGTTATCAATCTGTTCCAGACGAACTGCTGTGTTATCAATTTCAAGAATATCAATCGGAGCTTCTTTATCCAGACGATACTTATTGACACCAACAATAGTCTGCTGACCGCTGTCAATGCGAGCTTGTGTACGTGCGGCAGCTTCTTCGATACGCATTTTAGGAATACCTGTTTCGATGGCTTTTGCCATACCACCCAGTTTTTCTACTTCTTCAATAAGTTCCCAAGCCTTGTGAGCCAGTTCGTAAGTCAGAGACTCTACATAGTAAGAACCACCCCATGGATCAACGTTCTTGCAGATGTAAGTTTCTTCCTGAATATAAATCTGAGTGTTACGTGCGATACGGGCAGAGAAATCTGTCGGAAGGGCAATAGCCTCATCCAGTGCATTGGTATGCAAAGATTGAGTATGACCCAGTGCGGCAGCCATTGCTTCGATACAAGTACGTCCTACGTTATTAAACGGATCTTGCTCAGTCAGTGACCAACCGGATGTTTGTGAGTGAGTACGCAATGCCAATGATTTGGGATTCTTCGGATTGAATTGCTTCACAATCTTCGCCCAAAGCATACGAGCAGCACGCATTTTGGCAATCTCCATAAAATGGTTTGTACCAATCGCCCAGAAGAAAGACAAACGTGGTGCAAATGCATCGATATCGATGCCCGCAGCAGTTCCGGCACGGAGGTATTCCAATCCGTCAGCAAGCGTATAAGCCAATTCAATATCTGCTGTGGCACCCGCTTCCTGCATATGGTAGCCGGAGATAGAGATTGAGTTGAACTTAGGCATCTTCTGAGATGTATATTCGAAGATATCCGAAATAATCTTCATCGAGAATGCCGGCGGATATATATAGGTATTACGCACCATGAATTCTTTCAGAATATCGTTTTGGATTGTACCTGCCATTTCTTCCAACTTAGCACCTTGTTCCAGACCGGCATTAATATAAAATGCCATAATAGGAAGCACCGCACCGTTCATTGTCATGGATACAGACATCTTGTTCAAAGGAATACCGTCGAACAATACCTTCATATTCTCCAAAGAACAGATAGATACACCCGCTTTACCAACGTCACCAACTACACGTTCGTGGTCGGGGTCGTAGCCACGGTGAGTAGCCAAGTCGAATGCTACTGACAAACCTTTCTGACCGGAAGCCAAGTTACGGCGATAGAAAGCATTGGATTCTTCAGCAGTAGAGAATCCGGCATACTGACGGATGGTCCAGGGACGAAGGGTATACATTACTGAATACGGACCGCGCAGATAAGGAGGAAGTCCGGCAGCATAGCCAAGGTGTTCCATTCCTTCGAGGTCTTCTTTTGTATAAACAGGCTTCACATCAATGTGTTCTGGCGTTTTCCAGTCAGCGGAGATACCGTTAGCCTTCTGCCATTCAGTACCGTTAGCGGGCTGAAATGCAGCATATATATCAATGTTTTTAAAATCTTTTCTCATCTTACTTCAATAGTTTAGCGTTAAACTCTTTCAAGGTATCCAAAACGTTGACACGAACATGGATGAAGTTCTCGATACCTGCGGCTTTCAATTCGTCCATACAAGCAGGAGCACCTGCAACGATGAACATAGCACGACCGTTCAATGCCTTGAAAGCAGGAACAGCATATTCAGCATATTCATCATCACTTGAACAAAGAACTACAATATCCGCTTTAGCAGCCATAGCAGCTTCTACTCCGGCTTCCACCGTTTCAAATCCAAGATTGTCTACAACCTCATAACCTGCACAAGCCAAGAAGTTGCATGAGTACTGTGCACGAGCCTGGCGCATTGCTAGATTACCGATAGTTAGCATAAATGCTTTCGGACGTTTGCCGGAAGCTTCTGTTTCAAGACGCAGTGCTTCAAATCCACTGGCAGCACGATCGAATACCAAAGTATCCACATCCTTCTCGCAAGTATGAGTATCACCTCCACAGCAGCATTTTGCTTCCAAAGGTTTCTTGTCTCCGGCTTTTTCGTTGAAGTTAGGAAATTGGTTAGTACCCAGCAAAATTTCGCGACGTTGAGCAACAGCTTTATGGCGGGCTTTATTCGTTTCATTCACCACTGTCTGAACTAGTCCTTTCTTCAACGCTGCATAGAAACCACCCTCTTCTTCAATAGACAGGAATAACTCCCATGCCTGCTTAGCAATTGAAACAGTCAGATTCTCTATATAATAGGAACCGGCAGCCGGGTCAATTACTTTATCAAAATGAGATTCTTCTTTCAACAACAGTTGTTGGTTACGAGCCAGACGCTCAGAGAGTTCGTCGGGAGTTCCATATGTCTTGTCGAACGGAACCACTGTCATCGAATCGACACCTGCCAATGCGGCACTCATAGCTTCAGTCTGTGTACGAAGCAAATTTACGTGTGCATCAAACAAGGTGAGATTGAAAGTAGATGTCTCGGCATGAATAGCCATTTTTGCAGCGCAACGACATTCACCGTTAGCACCCTTATTATCACAATCACGCAAACATTCAGGATGGTAAGAAGCTACGATGTTCGCCCACAACAAACGTGCGGCACGGAACTTCGCTATTTCGAGGAAGTAATTGGAACTGATTCCGAAGTTGAATTTAATCTTCTTAGCAACCACAGCAGCAGGAATACCGGCATCTGTCAGTTGGCTCATGTATTCGTTACCCCAAGCCAATGCATAGCCCAATTCTTGAGAAATATAGGCTCCGGCATTATTGAGTGTGAGTGCATTAACATTCAGCACGCGATAAAAAGGAAGTGGTTGGATAGCTTCAATCAAAGCTTTGGTAGTCTGCACCATATCCCCCTTTTCTTTGCCACGGGTCAGCATTTTGTTAAAGAAGTCGTAGTTGATGGAACCTCTCAGTTTCTTCACATCATAGTCTTTCTTTTGGAAATAAGCTACCAGTAAATTAGCCAGTTCGATGACATGCCCCTGGCAAGTAGAGAAGTTTAGTTCTACACACTCAGCCTGAATATCATTCAGCAAAGTTTCTAAGTATTCCGCATTAAGTTCTTTCGCTTTCACGTGGAAAGAGAGAGAGTCAATGCCCTTGTTCAGGATGTCGAGTGCTTTCGCATTGGCTTCCTTCGGACAGTCAACTTTGATTTCCTGGCGAACCAGCCACTCATTGTTGTCCTTCTTAGTTCCTCTCAGATAAGGAAATTCTCCGGGAAGTGCATCGGTTGTTTTCAAACCTTCCAAATCTTCCATCCGGTAGAAAGGTTTCACTTTGAATCCTTCGTTTGTCTTCCAAACGAGTTTCTTCTCAAAATCAGCGCCTTTCAAATCGGCTGTAACCTTCTCCATCCATTGCTCGGTGGAGACGGGAGAAAAGTCTGAGAAGAGTTTTTCTTTTTTGTCTGCCATAGTTTATCGAAAATTAAAACAAGATTAATATTGTCTTTATTTTTATCTGTTTCTTTGTAAATGCCCGTTGTTGGACTTGCAAATATAATTAATAAGTTTAAACGAATCTCTTTTTTAGAGAAAATTCGCACAGCCTGACACTGTATATACTTTGCATAGAAATTCTCCATTCCTCATTTTTAGTTCTACATTTATTTGATTAGCTCCAATGTTATGAGTAATTTTGCACTCGTTTTTAGAAATACATTATAAAAACTACTATTAATATTATGGATTGGTTACAAAGTTTATTGTGGGACCCCAGTTCCGTAGCACATATCGTATTCCTCTACGCGTTTGTAGTGGCGGTAGGTGTTTATCTCGGTAAAATAAAGATATTCGGAGTATCTTTGGGCGTCACATTTGTTTTGTTTGCTGGCATCCTAATGGGACATTTCGGCTTCACAGCCGATACACACATCCTACATTTCATCCGTGAGTTCGGATTGATTTTGTTCGTATTCTGTATCGGTCTTCAGGTGGGGCCATCGTTCTTCTCTTCTTTCAAAAAAGGGGGAATGACGCTAAACCTGTTGGCTGTAGGCATCGTAGTGTTGAATATAGCTGTTGCATTGGGGCTTTACTACCTCTGGAACGGTCGTGTGGAATTGCCAATGATGGTAGGTATCCTCTACGGAGCTGTGACGAACACTCCCGGTCTTGGTGCTGCCAACGAAGCATTGAATCAGCTGAGCTATAACGGACCGCAGATTGCCTTGGGTTATGCTTGTGCTTATCCGCTCGGTGTGGTAGGTATCATTGGTTCTATCATTGCTATCCGCTACATCTTCCGTGTCAATATAACTAGGGAAGAAGAAAACCTAAAGGCGCAAAGCGGAGATGCGCAACACAAGCCCCATATGATGAGCCTTGAAGTGCGCAATGAATCTATTAGTGGAAAAACACTGATTGAAATTAAAGAATTTCTCGGACGCAATTTTGTATGTTCACGTATATGTCATGAAGGACACGTCAGTATTCCGAATCATGAAACGATATTCAATATAGGCGACCAATTATTCATCGTCTGCTCGGAAGAAGATGCACCTGCTATTATAGTATTTATCGGAAAAGAAGTTTCCTTAGATTGGGAGAAACAAGATCTCCCGATGGTTTCACGCCGTATCTTGGTTACTAAACCGGAGATTAACGGTAAGACGCTGGGTTCTATGCACTTCCGCAGTATGTTTGGTGTCAACGTGACTCGTGTTAATCGTTCAGGTATGGACTTGTTTGCTGACCCGAATCTGATATTGCAAGTAGGTGACCGCGTGATGGTGGTAGGTCAGCAGGATGCTGTAGACCGCGTAGCCGGTGTACTGGGTAATCAGTTGAAACGTCTGGATACGCCGAATATTGTCACCATTTTCGTTGGTATCTTCTTAGGTATCCTTTTGGGTAGTCTTCCTATCGCATTCCCGGGTATGCCAACTCCTTTGAAATTAGGTTTGGCGGGTGGACCGTTGGTAGTAGCTATCCTTATCGGACGCTTCGGCCATAAGCTCCACCTGGTGACTTACACTACGATGAGTGCCAACCTGATGCTTCGCGAAATTGGTATTGTTCTCTTCCTTGCCAGTGTTGGTATAGATGCGGGAGCCAATTTTGTGCAAACCGTTGTTGAAGGTGACGGATTGCTGTATGTAGGTTGCGGTTTCTTAATTACCGTAATACCGTTGCTCATTATTGGTGCTATTGCCAGACTATATTATAAGGTAAACTACTTCACACTGATGGGTTTGATAGCCGGTAGTAATACGGACCCTCCGGCATTGGCTTATGCCAATCAAACAACATCCGGCGATGCTCCTGCAGTAGGATATTCTACCGTTTATCCATTGTCTATGTTCCTCCGTATCCTGACAGGACAGATGATATTATTGACGATGATGTAAATCAAGCTTAGCATATATTAAAAAACAGTGGACTTAGAGTAACTTCTATCTTCACTGTTTTTTTATGCTGATTAATCTCCTTTCTTTTTATAAAGAGGGCTAAGTTTTTATATGAACTTAGCCCTCTTTATTACTTCTATTATTTATTGCTCTGATCTTAAAATACTAGTTGCAACTTCTTCACCACAAAATCCTCTACGAACCGAACAGTTTCTTCAATTCCCAATGAAGAAGAATCCACGCATAAATGATAAGTTGCTGCTGCTCCCCATGTCTTGTAACTATAATAGTTATAGTATTCCGAACGTCTTTTATCTGCCTTCTCCATCATTTCTTCAGCTGCATCTTCATCTATATGATGCATTTGGCAAAGCCGTGCAATACGATCTTTCTGTGAGGAAGAAATAAAGATATTAGCACAGCGCGGATGTTCACGCAGAATATAATCGGCACAACGCCCTACGAATACGCAAGATTTCTCTGCTGCCAGACGACGGATCACATCACTCTGCACTTTAAATAAAGCATCATTGCTGAGACAATTGTTGCACGGCATTGCCCCCTCACTAATAAATGGAAACCGCATACCAAACAGACCTCCGATAATGCCCTGCGAAGCTTTTTCATCCGCCTTCTCAAAAAATTCCTTGCACAATCCACTCTCTTCGGAAGCCAAGTTTATCAATTCTTTGTCGTAGAAGTCAATCCCCATGCGGGCAGCTAACTTCTCTCCTATTTCTTTTCCGCCGCTACCTAATTGGCGACCGATATTAATGACGTAATTACCGCTCATAGTAAATTTTGTTAAATGGTTACGTAGCAAACATACGAATTATTTCTAAAACTTGCATCATCCGACGAAAGTAATCTTATAAAAGTAACAATGAAAACCGGAAAGTACCCTTCGAATACCTGTATTATTTTTATATCTTTGCACATTGCAACATTTTCCAAACAGCAAACTTAATGAAAAAGATTATATTAGTCACAGGAGGGCAACGCTCCGGCAAAAGTTCTTTTGCCGAAAAGAAAGCGCACGAGCTTACCACTTCACCTGTTTATCTGGCCACCGCTAAAATATGGGACGATGAATTTAGAAAAAGAGTGGAGCGTCATCAAAAGAACCGCGGTCCCGAATGGACAAACATCGAGGAAGAAAAAGAACTTAGTCGTCACGACTTGACACACAGAGTGGTAGTGATAGACTGCGTCACTCTTTGGTGTACTAACTTCTTCATGGAGTTCGATTCTGATGTATCCGCCTCGCTGGAGGCTGTTAAGACTGAGTTTGATAAGTTCACCAGTCAGGATGCTACCTTTATCTTCGTAACAAACGAGATAGGGTTGGGCGGAGTTTCAGAAAATAAACTGCAACGTAAATTCACCGACCTGCAAGGTTGGACCAATCAATATATCGCATCTCATGCCGATGATGTTTATCTTATGGTAAGCGGCATCCCCGTAAAAATCAAATAAACGTATGAAAACATTCCATATCCAAAAACCGGACGAATCAATCAAAGAGTCCCTGGTAAACAAAATCAATTATCTGACCAAGCCCAAAGGATCACTTGGAAGACTCGAAGAAATAGCATTGCAAATCGGATTGATTCAGCAATCTCTTTCTCCTGAATTAAATAATCCGCAGAATATCATCTTTGCCGCCGATCATGGCATTGTGGAAGAAAAAGTAAGTCCTTCCCCTAAAGAAGTCACTTGGCAACAGATCAGTAACTTTCTTCACGGTGGCGCAGGAATCAACTACTTATGTCGTCAGCATGGGTTCCAACTGAAAATCGTGGATGCGGGCGTAGATTATGATTTGCCTTACGAAAAAGGAATCATCAACAAAAAGGTGAGAAAAGGAACGCGCAACTTCTTACACGAAGCTGCCATGACACCCGAAGAAATGAATCTTTGTCTGGAGTATGGCGCTCAGTGTGTAGACGATTCTCATCAGGAAGGTTGCAACATCATTAGTTTTGGCGAAATGGGAATAGGCAACACCTCCCCATCTTCGTTATGGATGACTTGTTTCACCGATATTCCACTCGACCAGTGCGTCGGTGCAGGTAGCGGACTTAATCATCAGGGCATCAATCATAAATATGAAGTGCTGAAAAAGTCGCTCGAGAATTATCCGGGTGTTCATACTACGGAAGAGATTCTTTGTCAATTTGGCGGGTATGAGATGGTAATGGCTGTAGGAGCTATGCTGCGGGCTGCAGAACTGAAAATGATTATTCTGGTGGATGGGTTTATTATGACTAATTGTATGCTTGCTGCCTCCCGCCTTTGTCCGGAAGTGATGAATTATGCTATTTTCGGTCATCAAGGGGATGAAAGTGGGCATAAGCTATTATTAGATTATCTCGGTGCACGGCCACTACTCAATTTAGGGTTGAGGCTTGGAGAAGGAAGCGGTTCCGTTTGCTGTTACCCGATTGTAGATTCTGCGGTACGGATGATGAATGAGATGGATACTTTTGATGGTGCAGCTATTACAAAGTATTTCTGATTTATTTCACCACAGAGTAGCACAGAGTTTCACAGAGTTAATGAAGAAGTAATACAGAATTAATAAATAGAGGATGAATCAGATTTTAGCCGCTTTTATATTTTTTACGAGACTGCCTTTCTGGAAAATCAAGGAAGTTCCGCAGGAGTGTTTCAAGCACGTTGTTAGTTATTGGAGTTTCAGCGGATGGCTGACAGGGGCGATTATGGCACTTGTTTATGTCGTAGCCGGGCAATTCCTTCATATTCCTTTGGGGGTAGCCATCGTAATGGCATTGATTTCCCGCTTACTCATCACCGGAGCCTTACACGAAGACGGACTGGCAGATTTCTTCGACGGATTGGGTGGTGGAACGGATAGGGAAAGCACGTTGCGCATCATGAAGGATTCTCATATCGGAACTTATGGAGTGCTGGGGCTGATTCTTTATTACCTGTTGGCTTATAATATCTTGGTCGCACTACCTTCCATGCTAGCAACTTTTCTATTATTTGGCGGAGATGCCTGGAGTAAATTCATAGCAGCCAACATCATTAATGTTCTGCCTTATGCCCGTAAGGAAGAGGAGAGCAAATCGAAAACAGTATATGCCCGAATGGATAAAAAAGAGATCATCATGTCGATTATTGGCGGTGTACTGCCTATAATCCTACTTCTGGTCGTGTTTCGTGCAAATTACTGGCCCGCCTGTCTGTTGCCAGTCGTCGTATTCCTGTTCATTTTCAAAATACTGAAACGCCGTCTCAACGGATATACCGGTGACTGTTGCGGTGCAATGTTTCTTCTTTGCGAATTGAGCTTCTGGTTGGGAACTTTAATCTGTCATTATATGTTGTATAATACACATATACGTTATAATTTTCAATACCCATTTATTTAGAAGTGATTTATGAATATATATTTAGTCAGACATACCTCCGTTGATGTTCCGGTAGGTCTTTGCTATGGGCAGTCCGATGTTCCTCTTCGCCCTACTTTTGAAGTGGAGGCAGCAGCAGTCAAAGCCAATCTCGATCCTATACCATTCGACAAGGCCTTTACGAGTCCTTTGTCCAGATGCACCCGTCTGGCAACATATTGTGGATTTGGTGATGCCATTCGAGATCCACGAATTATGGAGATTAATTTCGGAGATTGGGAGATGAAGTATTTCGACGATATAAAGGACAGCAATCTCCAGCGCTGGTATGATGATTATATGAATGTCAAATCAACCAACGGAGAGTCATTCTCCGATCAATATAAACGAGTGGCAGCGTTTCTGGACGAAGTGCGACAGCAGAAAGAAGAAAATATCGTTGTTTTCACTCACGGTGGTGTAATGATATGTGCGCAGATATATGTCGGTACGATTAAGCCGGAAGAAGCGTTTCAGGCGATTCCTCCTTATGGTGGAATCGTTCAGCTACATCTTTCGAACCTGTAAACAATGAATAAGCTCTTTATCTGTTCACCACAAAGAGCCTTTACTTAGCCAAGCTCAGGCTGGCAGGAAATTAAGGTAACAAGCGCGCAGCAGTATCGCCAGTACAATCATCATTACCTCCGATCGCCGATTTACGATAATTCCGGTGAGCATATCGTTCGTGTTCAGCAGTCGCTCGTTCACTCCAATATAAGGTTTCGGGAATAATTGCCCGAAATAATAATGAGGACCTCCGAAGCGACAATTTAATATGCCTGCAAGGGCGGCTTCCGGATAACCCGAATTAGGACTGGCGTGCTCTTTGCCATACTTCTTCACAAAGGATAGTAACGACAATCGCCCACTAGCCAACACCATAAGAAAAGCAGTGAGGCGGGCAGGAATATAATTGGCAGCATCGTCGATACGGGCAGCTACACGACCGAACAGCAGATAACGCTCATTGTGATAACCAATCATCGAATCGAGTGTATTTATCATTTTATAGGCCATCATTCCCGGCACTCCCAGCAATAAATACCAGAAAAGTGGAGCAATCACTCCATCGCTAAGATTCTCCGCCAACGTTTCGAGGGCGGCTGTCCTTACTTCCTGTGCAGATAGTTCCGAAGTATCCCTCCCTACGATTCGTCCCACCTGCATACGTCCTTCTTCCAGCGAACGGTCGACGGCTTCAAACACCATTTTCACTTCTCTAACCAAAGTAGTTCCGGCAAGACAGAAGAAAATACAGATAATGTCGAACACGATAACAAGAGGATTACCGATATAAGGATTATCACTCAAAGAGCTGCCAATATAAGAAAGCAAATACTCAATCCCCCACGTTGCCAAATAAACAAATAGAATGAGAGCAACAGCCATTACCCCTCCCTTGAACATCCGTTTCCGACCTTTATTCAACCTTTTCTCCCAAAAGCCAATCATCCTGCCGAACCAAATGACAGGATGCGGCAACGATACAGGATCACCGCAAAGACGATCGAGCAACCATGCAGGCAGTAGAGTGCGCAGCACCACCCATATAGCAATTAAATAGCTCATCTACTCATTTATTAGTTTTTCTACCCAACTTCCGATAGCTTCCACCAATCGGTCATTCTCTTCGGGGGTTTGGGTAGCAATCCGGAAGAAACGTTCATCCAATCCCTCAAAGTTAGAAGCATCCCGAATCAGGATTCCATGCTTCGTTACAAGATACTCTTTCAGAGTTGCAGCTTTCCCCATACGAAGTCTGACTAACATATAATGGGTGTCGGTAGGCCATATTTCAACAATTCCGGTAGCTAGCAATTTTTCTATCAGCCAATCGCGTTCAGCAAGTAATGCAGAGATATCAGCAGAAATAGCTTCACCTTCCTTCAGCAGATAGTTAGCAGCCTCAATGGCAAGGCTATTGACCGACCAAGGCATCTTACGGCTACGAATATCACTTGCCACCCCTTCGCAAGCAATAAAATAACCAACCCTCAATCCGGGAATCGCATATTGCTTAGTCATTGAATGAATCAAGATTACATTAGGAAACGAAACAGCCTCTCGGTCAGACAATAGAACTTTAGTCGTGAAATACTCGTAAGACTGGTCCAAGATAAATAGCTTATTGGGATGCGAACCGATAAGTTCAAGCAGTTGTTTTTTATCCCGTACTTCTCCCGTCGGATTATTCGGATTGCAAATCCAGACCAGATCAGCTTCCTCCGGCAGTCTATCCAGCGAATAAAAAGGTTTAACTGTATGCCTGTGCACCCGGCACGCATCTGCATACTCACTAAAGGTAGGCATCCACACGGCAGACGTGCGCCCCTGATATGCCTGAGCTATCAGATAAATAGCCTCTGTTGCCCCATTGGTGACACAGACCTGACCAGCTGATTCCAAAGAACATTGTCGTGCTATTTCTTTTTCTAATGAGTAAGGCATTGGTTCGGGATAACTACAGACCGTATCCATTCGTTCGCCAAGATATCGATAAAGCCCGGAATGATCTACCCGATTATATACATTAGAGCTAAAATTTGATACCATATTTCTACCGAATTTATATAAATCGTCTCCGTGTCCTTCAATCATAATTCCTCTAAAATTTTATAAAGTAAAGACATATTGATGTGCGTTCTCACATGGTCTGCCAATTTATCATATTGTTCTTCCTTGAAGGCAGCATAGTCGAATGACTTCTGTTCCAACTTTGCGGCATAGGGTTCGAGCAGGAAATCGATAAAAGCCTGATTGTCGAGTATCCCGTGAATATACGTTCCCATACATTTACATCCCTTCCTGAAACCGTCTTCCCGTCCGTCTTCCAACTTATTCAGTGGAGAAGGCGAAAAACCTTCGGCAGGCACACTCCTACCCATATGTATCTCGTATCCTTTGCAAACAGTATCATTATCACCAAAAGTAAAGTTCACCTGCCGTGTCACTTTGTCGCCTTGCATAGTGGTAATGACAGGAAGCAATCCCAGCCCGGGAAGCAATTTGAAGTTTCCTTCCACCCCGTCAGGGTCGCGGACTTCCAGTCCCATCATCTGATATCCTCCGCAGATTCCCATCACTGTAGCCCCCTCACGATGTGCCTTCAAGATAGCTTGCACTACCCCGTTACAACGCAGTTCATAAAGATCATCGAGCGTATTCTTACTTCCGGGCAACAGGACAATATCCGCTTTTGCTATTTCATTCACATTATTGGTATAGTACAAATGCACCCGTTCATCCCGTTCCAACACATTGAAGTCGGTGAAGTTGGACAGATGCCTCAGCAGAACCACAGCCACATTAATCTTTCCTGCCATGGCTTCCCTGTTTTTCGATTCCAGCATCACGGAATCTTCTTCCTCGATATGGATTCCTTTATAATAAGGAACCACTCCCAGCACAGGGATTCCGCAAAGCTCTTCCAACATCTTTATACCGGATTGGAACAAACGGATATCCCCTCTGAACTTATTAATGATAATTCCTTTGATGCGTTGGCGGTCTTCCGGTGTTTGCAGCAGCACCGAACCGTAAACACTGGCAAATACACCACCCCGGTCGATATCCGCCACCAATAGCACTGCGGCTCCTGCGTGTTGCGCCATAGGCATATTGACCAGATCGCTATCGCGAAGATTAATTTCGGAGATACTGCCCGCTCCTTCCATGACGATGGGATTGTATCTGGTTGCCAAGCGGTCATACGCATCATTCACCACCTTTCGCAATTCTTCGCGCCCTTCCTTGCGGAAATACTCATAAGCATTGCGGTCGCCAATCGGCTTACCAAGCAACACTACTTGCGAAGTATGTTCCGTACTCGGTTTCAGCAATAGCGGATTCATATCCGTATGGCAGGGGATTCCGGCTGCTTCCGCCTGAACCGCTTGTGCCCTTCCTATTTCCAAACCTTCGGGGGTAGCATACGAGTTCAAGGCCATATTCTGTGCCTTGAAAGGTGCGGGATTGTACCCATCTTGCCGCAGGATACGGCAGAAAGCCGCAGCCAGAATGCTTTTTCCCACATCGCTGCCTGTTCCGGCAAGCATAAAGGAATTTAGTTTTTTCTTTTCCATCTTTCAGTTCACTTTGATTCCGGGTTCCGGTTCGTCGATGCTTTCCGTTTATAGCCGAATGATTTCCATTTCTCTTCCGTCCAGTGCTGCCGATACATTTCGTAGCGTGCCATCACGAAGAAGAGGTCGGACAGTCGGTTCACGAATTTAAGAATAGACATCGGCAAAGGGTCTTGCCGATGCAGCGAGCAGAGTCGTCGTTCTGCACGGCGTGCTATGACGCGCGCCTGATGAAGTTGTGCGGAAACCTGCGTGCCGCCGGGCAGAATAAAGTAACCGTTATCTTCCATAGTAGCATTCATCGCGTCCATCCTTTCCTCAAAGATGGGCGAAAGGTCGGTACGTAAAGTATTGGGATTTTCTTTTCTTTTAACCGACGGAGTGGCTACGTGGCTCATGCACGCCATCAACTCCATCTGTATGTCGAACAGCCATTTCTGCCATTCGTCGTGTTCGGAAAGTAGGGAACGGACAATTCCTATCACGGTGTTCAGCTCGTCTATCGTGCCGTTAGCTTCTATTCGAATGTCATCTTTCGGCACGCGTTCGCCGCCAAATATTCCGGTAGTTCCATCGTCTCCCGTGCGGGTATATATCTTTTTCATAAGTTACTGAGTATTAAATGTATCATTGATTCCAAAGCTTCATCAGTTCCGTTTCTCCCCAATAAAGATGGGTGTAGCCTGCAATCAGATTCTTATATCTATAGAGCGGAGTGCCGACAGGATTCCCCTTCGCATCCGTCGCCTCGGTGATAGAAGCAAACTGACTGCTTTCCCGGTTCACTGCATTCTCCTGTATGGAAGAATAATGAAACTCGTGTCCTTTCCACAGTTGTTCCCTTATCCTAAGGGTTCGATAGCCCAGTCTCAGCTTCATATTCTCCATTGTGGCTTGCTGATGCAACAGTCCCACCATCGCATATGCCTTCCCATCCATGCCCCGGATGCTGTCACAAAGATACATCATCCCGCCACATTCGGCAAGCAAGTGTCCTCCGTTTTCCACATACTCTTTCAGTTGTTGCTTTATGGAAATATTGCCTTCCAGTTCTTTCAAGAAGAACTCAGGATAGCCGCCCGGCAGATATACCAAATCACAATCGGGCAGATGCGTGTCGTTCATCGGGCTGAAAAAGGAAACCGTCCCCAGTTCTTCCAGCCGGGACAGGTTTTCACGATAGATAAAATTGAATGCGGCATCCCGTGCCACAGCTATCTTATAGTTCCCTTTCCGAATAGTTCCGACTTGTTCAACAGGCAAAACCGCCCTGCAAGTTTCAAGTATTCTGTCTACCTTTATATGTTTATCAATAGCTTCCGCCACCGTAGCGGCAAATTCATCGAATTGATACGAAGCATCCAACGTCAGTCCCAAATGGCGGGAAGGCACTTCCAGTTCTTTCAACCGCGGAAGATAGCCGAAACATTCTACACCTACATCCTCACACGCCTTCTGCAAAAAAGAGTAATGCCGTTCGGAAGCTACCTGATTGAATACAACTCCGGCAATGCGAAAGGAAGGATAAAAATGCTTGAAGCCAAATATAATAGGTGCAACCGTATACGAAGTTGATTTAGCATTGACCACCAACACGATGGGTATATCCAGCAATTCGCCAATAGCGGCGCTGCTCCCTTCCATCCCGTCGAATCCATCGAAAAGTCCCATCACTCCTTCCGTGACGCAGACATCTGCACCGACAGCATATTTCGCATAGATTTCCTTGATATGCCGGGGAGACGATAGCCACAGGTCGAGATTGACAGACCCGCTTCCGGAAGCCATTTCATGATATTTCGTGTCGATATAGTCGGGACCGCATTTATAAGGTTGCACTTTCAACCCTTTATCGCGCAGCAGTCTCAACAATCCAGTTGTGAAAGTGGTCTTTCCACCTCCCGAAGAAGTGGCGCCTATTAAGAAATGACTGGTTTGTTTCATCGTTTAATGGCTTTCAGGGTATCTATTGGGTTATGTTCGTCTACGGTAAGACGTATCACTTGTTCAAGCTCCATTCCGCTTTCCGCCAAGGCTTTTTCAAACGTATTCCGACTGTCTGCCGACACAGAATTGAACACCAACGTTCCGCCCACAGGCAATAAGGCGCAGACTTTCTTTACTATTTCTTCCAACTTTCCTCCGTGTCCTCCGATAAATACTGCATCGGGGAGCGGATATTCCGTCAAAGGCATTTCAAGGAAGTCTCCGATGACTGCCGTTATCCCCGGACAGCCAAACCGACGGCTGTTTTCCATCATCAATTGTTCGCCCGCCGCTCTCTTCTCGAAAGATATAATATCAAGTTGTGGGAATTGCAGCTTTGCTTCAATGGAGACGGAACCCGTACAGAAACCAATGTCCCATAGCACCGACTTGTTTCTCAAATCCAATAAACTCAATGACAAAAGACGGATGGGCATTTTTGTTATCATGTTGACCCGTCCGTCCAGCAAGTCAAACTGTTCTTCCGGGATTCCGAACGGCCGTTGACGGACTGCCATACGTTTCAGAATCACGCAATTGGGCATGGCAAAACGTTTCCCGATTGCTTCATCGATGGTATATTCAAGCACCGTTTCATCTTCATTTCCCAGTCGCTCACCTATAATCATGCGGTAGTTATCATATCCGTATTCTTTCATTCGGGATGCTATAGCGTCAGGAGTTTTCTCCCTGTCAGTAAGCAAACCTATCAGTGCTTCACCGGAAACGAGAGCCTCATCCAGTGCTTTCCACGGCCTGCCCGTCAGAGAGATTGTCCGCATTCCGTGATAAGGCAGCAATGACTTATGCGCCAGAAGTTGTAAAGAATTGAAAGCCGGATAAACCTGTACAACCGCTTCAGGCAATTTGCGCATCACGGTGTTGGCAAAGCCGAAAAATAAAGGGTCGCCCGAAGCAAAGACTACTATATCCTGATAATCGGCATAGTGCACGAATACATTGTCGAGAGGAACAGTAATGTCAATCCACACGGCTGCTTCCGGCAGCCATCCCGCCACTATCTCATGATGCCTTCTCCCTCCTGAGAAAACATGAGAACGGGATATCAAAGCCTGAACCTCCTTACTGAAAGAGACTTCCCGACTATCCGTAATTCCTATAATATGAAATTTCTGCATTGCCAGTTTATTAACGCATCTATAAGTTAAACATCCCTGCCGGGACGAAGTCCCTGCGCATCGTCAAAACACAAAATGGCATTCACCAGCGTAGCGGCAAGATTGCTTCCTCCCCGCCTTCCCTGTACAATAATCTTAGGGACGTGCGTAAATGTCTTTATCATATATTTCGATTCCTTGACGTGTACGAAGCCCACGGGAGCAGCTATGACACCCGAAGGATGCGCTTTTCCTTTCCTTATCTGGTCACAGAGCTCGATGAGCGCCGTAGGCGCATTGCCAAATACAAAGAGAGCGTCGGGATGTTCTTCCACCGCCAGCCGGATGGCTTCCTGCGAACGAGTGGTTCCCCGCTTCTTCGACTGCTCTACGGCACGTTCGTCGGAAAGGTAGCATTTCACTTCTACGCCCAGACGTTGCAAAGCCCCTTTACGTATGCCCGCAGCCACCATCGTCACGTCGGTGACAATCGTTTTAATCTGCCCACCGACTATCTGTTGATATAAGTTTTTCACCACATCCTTATCCGTATACACCAGCTTTTCCATTTCAAAGTCCGCCGTCGTGTGGATGGCATGGAAAAGAGCCCATTTCCGGTCAAGGTCTATCTCCTTCTCCTGCATTTCCGCCTCGATTTTTCGGAAAGAGTTCATCATAATCTCCTGTCCTTTTCCTACTTCATCTTCGTTCTGAGTGCGGTAGTAGCCGCGAGGGGTCACCATTCGGCTCTCAAACTGATAGGTTTGTGAATTGCCTATCAGTACGACCGTGAACATATCTACTTCTTCCGGATTAAATTCGCCAAGAGTCGTCACTACCACCTTCTCTTCGTCGCGCCCTGCCTGGCGGACGTATCCTACCGGAGTTTCCGGTGAGCGGGTTTCCAGAAAGATTTCTTTCAGCCGATGCAGTTGCCAATATCTTCCTTCACTTTTGGGATTGTAGACAGCCGTTACAAAGTCGGCAACGGCTGCCGCTTCTATTCTTTTCTCGATAATTTCCCATGAGGTCATCAGGTCGGATAAAGAAATGATGCAGAAATCATGACCGATGGGCGCACCCAGCAATGATGCAGCTTTCTGGAAAGCACTGATTCCCGGCAAAACAATGACCTCCACTCCGCTCTCCCGTTCCCGCTTCATTTCATAAATCAGCGGAGCCATTCCGTAAATTCCTGCATCGCCGGAGCTGATTACACAAACCGTTTTGCCTTGCTCTGCATACTCAAAAGCCAATTCTGCACGGGCTTTTTCACGCTTCATCCCGGTATCGATGCACTCCGTCCCTTCCGTCAGCCATTGAGTGATAAACTGGAAATAATACTTATATCCAATTACAACATCCGACTCTTTCAGCGCATTTACGACAGCAGGAGTTATATCTTCCGGACTACCGGGACCGATACCTGCTACTATTATCTTATCTTTTTTCATACCTTATTATATAGAGCCGGATATTTCAGGCTCACAACTGATGCAAAAGTAATAAATATTCTTCCAATAGAAATTTCTAAAGAGGCTTTTCTCACTCAAAACTTAGTCCTTCATACCCGGTCAGGAGCAAAAACTGATGAAAATGTGGCGTTTTTGTGTGGGAAAAGAATCTCACCAACTAAAAACTGAGAAAAGTTGCTTGTCAGTCCACTATTATTCAGCTAATAATCAACAATTTACCTACAGGCTTTTTCTCAACAGTTTTATTGCTTTGAGAAAAAATACTCATACCTATGAGTATTTTTTCTCATAGGTATGAGTATTTTTTCTCATGGGTATGAGAATGATGACAAAATAGTTATATCAATTCATCGCCTCTTTATAATCAGTAAAGAGAAATATGGAAACTTCCTATTTAGGAGTTCTTCCTTGTCGCACGTATAGAATCTATCACTTGTCCCTACGTTCTCAAAATAATGCCACACCAGCTTCCTATCCGAACGGATAAACTCTTTCAACTCCGCTTCGCACTGCGACAGTTTCATCACCACAGCAACCTCATTGCCCGCTTCAACCTGTTCGAGCAGTGCTTCGTTCACTTTACCCGGCCAAACAGTCAACCGCTCCTCCTGCTCCACCACCGGCAGACCGATGGAAGCCGCAGCCGCAATAAATGCAGGAATACCCGCAATCTGCTGCACTGGAATATCGACCTGCTTTAGTTTTTCAGATAGGTATGCAGTGGAAGAATAAAAACCGGCATCTCCTTCGGCAACTATCGCCACAGACAGACCCTCAGAACGCAGACGAACGACTTCTTCGTGCACTTTATCATACGCTTCATAAGCCATCGCACGATTCTTATTCATCGGTAATGAGTAACACCTTACCGCTCCGGTCTTCAAATTCATTGATTCAAGAACAACAGCTGCGCGCGACCCATCTTTCGTCTTCGGACAAAACACCACATCCGCAGCACGTAATGCAGCAGCCCCTTCCTGAGTAATCATCGAGCTGCCTCCGGGACCCAATGAAATGATAGATACTGATTGTAATTCCTTCATGCTCTTCTTTTCTTTATTGTTTAAAACGAATGGTCAGACTTGCATAGAACGCTCTTCCCGGTGTGACGGTAGCATAAGGTTTCTTCGTATTCCAAGGGCGGTCGTCCTTCCAGTCGAAGAGGTTCTCAACACCCAGACCGGCATTCAGAATGAAGTACTTCAGGTTGAACGTATGTCCCGTATTCAAATCCCACAGCATGAAGCCGGATGAATCATAATCATACGTTTCGGAATAACGCTTGCTCTGTCCGCGGCCTATCATGTTGATGTTCAATCCATACAGCCCCCAATTCTTAGACCATTGTGCATTGACGTTGCCGGAGTATTTCACACTTTTGTCTATCGGGCTATCCGTTATCAGGTTACGGGCATCGAGCAAGGTATAGCCTGCTCCCAAGTTGAAGCCAAGCCCCAGATAGGCATTCGCATTCACGTTGACGCCTTTGATTCGTACTTTATCCAGATTGTCGCGCTGGCGCACTTCATCATAGTCTCCGTACTGTGCAGCTTCTTCGTCGCTCAATGTGCGGTAGTTTATCATATTCGTCACATTGTTGATAAATGCGGTGGCAGAAACCGAGAAGCGCGAATGGGTGTATTCAAGATTGAAGGAGAAGTTCTTGCTTTCTTCCGGTTTCAGTTCGAGGTTTCCGATGGTGTAGCGATTGGTAGTCTTTGCTACATCGGTAGCATAAATCTCGGACAGCGTAGGTGTACGGAATCCTGTTGCGAACGATAATCTTCCGCGGAAACCGCCTTCACGATACATGATGGAAGCAGTCGGGGTGAAATGGTCTTCGAATGTTTCGTTATAGATATAGCGCAATCCGACCACTGCTTGCAGTGCCTCGGCTATTTTCCACTCGTCCTGCGCATAGAGCGCCATTGTATAAAGCGTCTTGTTGGAGATGTTATCCGATTCGCTTTCCAGCTTTTCGTCCAGATATTCCATCCCGGCAGAAAGTTTGTTTCGACTATTCAGCTTGACGATGCTCTTCACGTTGCCGCGATAATAATATTGTTTCTTACGGGTTTCCTTTTCGCCTATTTTGAAGTCGCCGCTTTCCTGAATGTAGTCGTAGGCGGATTCATAATTATCCGAATAGAAATCGGCGTCGATATAGGCTTTCTTGTTCACCATATACTTCATTCCGAAACCGTAGGAATAATTCTCGTGATACATATTGTATTTATATTCCGTCACAGGGCGGTCGTTCAGGAAGTTGTAGTAAGAGCCCTGAGCATACAAAGTCGTCTTGTTGTTGAGAGAATACGAGAAATTCTGGCTCACCGTATTGGAATGATAGCCCGTAAAAGCTTGCTTATCGGTAGGCGCCAGTTTCACTTCCCCTTTCTTACTCACCGTTTCGCTCATCGGATGGAGTTGCCAACCGTCGGATTGCTGGCGCTGATAGGATGAATAAGAAGATAGTTTGCCAACATTCAAATCCAGATTGACAGCCTCCGAGAATCGCCCGTTGTCGCTCACTTTCGTAGTGCTCGATGCGTCCACCTTATTCTTACTGTCGTCCGTAATGATATTAATTACTCCGCCGATAGCATCGCTACCATAGAGTGCAGATGCCGAGCCATTCAGAATCTCGATGCGCTTTACATTGGCCATATTGACGCGCATCAATGCGTCGTCGCCCACTAATTTGCGTCCGTTCATCAATACGAGGATATAGTCGCTTTTCAGCCCATTGAGTACCATTTCCGTTCCCATGCCACTGGTGGAAAAAGAGAAGTTGGAAGTCAGTTTGGTAAGGGCTTCTTCGAGGTTGGTCACGTTGGATTCTCTAATGTCTTTTGCCGTAAGCACATTCACCGGGATGGGGCTGTCAATCATCCGGCGGTGCGTTCCGGTTCCGGTCACGACGACTTGGCTAAGATTATTGTGGCTCTCGGTCATGCGTATCACTGCATTATTTACACTCTTCGAAGTGGCATACCGCTTCGGTTCATAGTTGACGTGAGATACCTGCAACGTCTGTTTTCCTTTTGGCAGGTCTTTGATAGTAAACTCTCCTTTCCCGTTTGTGGTTCCCCCTTTCAGACTATGGTCCACCCGAATATTCGCGCCGACAACAGGTTCTCCTGTCTCTGAGTTTAACACACGCCCTTTGATTGTAATCTGGGCAGATACAATACAGCATACACTGACCAACATCGTGGTCACAACAAGTTTTTTCAACATTTTGTGTTATGATTAAATTTCCAATAGCTTATGTTCTTAGCCCCGAGAACAAGATAACTACTCATTATACTTTGGCAGGTTTCCTGACTTCATCCTGAAAGTTCGCCTTCCCATATACGTAATACAGTGGCAGTAGAGAACTTTCGATAGATGGATGATACAGTAGCGGGCACTGCTCCGGATTCGCACCGGATTCCCTGTTATGCTCAATCGAACGATTGAAGACATCACCTAAAGCGCTGCAAAAATAAGATTTTTAATTTGTATCTCATAACATATCTAAAATTATTTTCAGGAATACGAAATTAGTACAGGGCGGCAAAGAGGGAAACTGATTATTATTGTACTTTTGCAGCATTACATATTTAATTATCCCAAAGATGGAAAAGAGAGTTCAGACTGCTATTGTTTTAATCTCCGAGTCGAGCCTGCCGATGGCAAGAAACATACAACGTGAGTTACCGGAATCCGTGATTTATACGAAAGAAGAATTGGAAGGGTGCGAAACTATCACTTCGTACAGCGGGTTCATAAAAGAACATTTTTCCGATTTCAACGTCATTGTCTTTATTGGCGCATTGGGCATTTGCGTCCGGAGCATCGGCCCGTGTATCCGTAGCAAGTACGCCGATCCGGCAGTTATCAACGTAGATAGTACAGGGCGATTCGTAATTTCCGTCTTATCCGGGCATATCGGGGGTGGCAACGAGTGGGCGCGCATCATCGCCGGAATCACCGGGGGCGAAGCGGTGGTTACTACTCAAAGTGACAATCAACAACTTTGGGCACTCGACACATTAGCCGCCCAATACGGCTGGAAGACGTCTGCCCCTCCATCTGCCATGAATCAGGCTATCTTTCTTTTCGTCAACAAGCACCGTACGGCTTTGCTGCTCAGCAGTAAAGACAAAGGGACGGAGGAATTGGAACGCAGCCGCCCCGAGCACGTAGATATCTATTATAGATATGAAGAGATTCCTCTAGCGGAGTATAAACTACTGATAACCGTAGGTCCCGAAGAATATGTGGCTCCCCTACCGACGTTATCTTTCTTCCCGCAAGTGCTCCACATCGGGGCCGGATGCAAGAAAGATTGCCCGCCGGACGGAGTGGGCGCCTATATTAAAAAGGAGTTGAGCCAAAGACATCTTTCACCCTTGTCGGTGAAAAGTATCTCAACGATTGAGCTTAAAAAGGACGAGCCGTTGATTGCGGAATTGTATTCGGAGTTTCCGGCTAGTGAACTGCATATATATAAGGTAGGAGAACTTGCGGATATCGAGGTGCCGAACCCTTCGGAGAAAGTTCGTGAAGTGACGGGAGTCTATGGCGTAGCAGAGAGTTGTGCGCTTCGTGCCTCCGGTTTCGGACGGTTGCTGATAGAGAAACAGAAAGGGGGATTGACGGAAGGGAATAATTTCACTTTTGCCGTGGCTCTTTCTGCCGATAATGACCGTAGCCGCGGACATATTGAAATAGTAGGAGCCGGACCGGGCGACCCTGAACTGGTGTCGGTACGAGGAAAGAGGATGTTGGAGAAAGCAGACCTTATCTTATATGCCGGGAGTCTGGTGCCACGCGAATTGACACATTATGCCAAGCAGGGAGCCACCGTCAGAAGTTCGGCAGATATGACGCTGGAAGAACAGTTCTCGCTGATGAAGGAGTTTTATGACAGGGGACTGCTGGTAGTGCGGTTGCACACGGGCGACCCGTGCATCTACGGGGCTATCGCCGAGCAGATGGCATTCTTCGACCAATATGGAATGCACTACCACATCACTCCGGGCATTTCTTCTTTTCAGGCTGCTGCCGCTGCCCTTCGTTCGCAATTCACCATCCCCGAGCAAGTGCAAAGCATCATCCTTACCCGCGGAGAAGGCAGGACTCCCATGCCGGAGAAAGAAAAACTCCATCTCTTGGCACGCTCGCAAAGCACGATGTGTATTTATCTGAGTGCCGCCATCGTGGAGCAGGTGCAAGAGGAGCTTCTACAGGCTTATCCGCCTGAAACACCTGTAGCCGCCTGTTATAAACTGACGTGGAAAGAGGAGAAAATATATCGGGGACAACTGAAAGACCTTGCTAAAATTGTTCGCGACAATAAGTTGACGCTGACTACCCTGCTCGTTGTTGGCGAAGCCATCGACCACCGCGAAGGTTTATCCCGGCTCTATTCCCACGAATTTAAGCATCTCTTCCGTCCATGATACTGATTTTCGGAGGAACAACGGAAGGACGCATCGCTGCCGAAACTGCCGATGAAGCAGGGCAACCGTTCTTTTATTCCACACGTGGAGCACTTCAGGAAGTGACGTGCAGGAATATGACGAGAATCACCGGTGCGCTGGAAAAGGACGATATTGTCTCCTTCTGCCGTGAGCACGCCATCCGGTTGATGGTAGATGCTGCGCATCCGTTTGCCCAGCAGCTCCATGAGAATATCTTTCAGGCTTCGGAAGAGTTGGGTATCCGTGTCGTTCGTCTCGAACGTATTTATCCACCGTTATCAAAAGACGTCGAACTGTGCGATGATTTCACGGATGCTACCAATAGAATGAATCGGGATGGGATTGAGAAGTTATTAGCCCTGACGGGGACTCAAACCATCGCCAAGCTGGAAGGTTTCTGGCGGAAACACGATTGCATCTTTCGGGTGTTGGACCGGGCGGAGTCTGTAGATATTGCCATTCGTGCGGGATTTCCTAAAGAGAAACTGATTTACTACCAACCGGGAGAGGACGAGGTTGCCGTTCTTAAAGAGATTGCTCCGCAAGCTATCATCACCAAAGAAAGCGGTACGTCCGGCGGATTTATCGAGAAGATGGAGGCTGCCTTGAACAATGGAATTAAAGTATATGTAGTGCGCCGTCCGCCCCTGCCGGAAAGTTTCATCACAGTGACAGGCAAGCACGGGGTGCGACGGGCCATCGAACAATATGTCCCCGACTTCTATCCGCTACGGAGCGGCTTCACTACCGGAACTTGCGCTACTGCTGCCGCCAAAGTCGCATTGCTCGCTCTCGTTGAAGAATGGTGGGAGGAGGAAGTGAAAGAAGAAGGCGAGGTTAAAGTGGAAGTGACATTGCCTGATGGGGAAAAGATTTCTATCCCTATCCACCGAGTTGAAAAGATAGATGAACATACCGCCACTGCTTCCGTCATCAAAGATGCGGGAGACGACCCCGACGTGACGCACGGTCATGAAATTGTAGCAACCGTTTCTTTAGCCGACCATGAAGGTATCCGTTTCCTGCAAGGGAAAGGGGTGGGCAAAGTAACTCTTCCCGGATTGGGATTACCCATCGGCGGACCAGCCATCAATCAGACTCCCAGAAATATGATAACCAACGAATTATCTTTTATTTATGATGGCGGGTTAGATGTAACAATCAGCGTCCCCGACGGGGAAGTGTTAGCTCAAAAAACGTTCAACCCTAAACTGGGAATCATCGGAGGTATTTCTATCATCGGAACGTCGGGCATAGTAAAGCCGTTTTCTTCGGAAGCCTTTGTAGATGCCATCCGAAAGGAAGTGGAAGTGGCCCGGGCAATAGGTGCAGAGCGGCTAGTTATCAACTCCGGAGCCAAAAGCGAAAAGTTTGTGAAGAGTATCTACCCCAGTTTCCCTTCGCAAGCGTTTGTTCACTATGGCAACTTTATCGGCGAGACTTTGAAGATTGCTTCTGAAGTAGGATTCAGTAAAGTCAGTATGGGGATTATGATTGGGAAAGCGGTGAAACTTGCCGAAGGGCATCTGGATACTCATAGTAAAAAAGTAGTGATGAATAAGGAGTTTCTGAAAGAGGTTACTCAACAGGCTGGATGCTCCCACGAAACATTATATTTGATTGATGGCATGACACTTGCCAGAGAATTATGGAATATTGAAAGCCGACACGATAAAGATGCTCTATTCAACAGATTAGTGCACTTATGCCTTATCCATTGTCAGCCGCTCTTCCCGAAAGGCGAACTTAGTATTTTGCTTATTAATGAGGAAGGAGAGATTCCGTATCAATGTTGTGTAGGACAGTTTTAATACAAAATCATACGGATATGAACCAAATCTATACGTTTCCCCTCCCCTTGAAGAATATCCACTGCGTAGCTCGGGAAGACGATTATGCTTACAGACTGTGCCGAAACAACAACCTGCATATAGTAGGACTGAATATTACAACTCCCCGTACAAAGTTGATATACAATCTTTGTTCGGGGAGTACTTTATATATAGAAAAAGGATTTGTCCTTATCAGCGTTTTTTGATTGGGATATAAGCCAAATCATCAAGCACATTCTTATAAGCCGGACGGATGATGCGTTTGCCGTCGAAGTTCAATTCTTCATTGCGGTGCGCACACCAGCCTACGATACGCGCCATGGCAAACAACGGAGTGAAAATCTCCTGTGGTAAACCAATCATTTCGTACACGAAGCCTGAGTAGAAGTCAATATTACTGGATACCGTCTTTCCGTTGTTCTTCACGCGTCCGAAGGTAGCGATGGCACGTTCTTCAAGCAGTTCGAGGAAGTCAAATTCCTTTTCTTTGCCTTTTTCATGAGCCAAGTCGCGGGCAAGTTCTTTCAGCAAGATGGCACGCGGGTCGGAGATGGTGTAAACAGCGTGGCCGATTCCGTAAATCAATCCGGTTTTGTTATACACTTCCTTGTTCAGCATACGGGTGAAGTAGGTATCTATTTCGTCTACGCTTGTCCAGTCTTTGATGTTCTCCTGAAGGTGGTGGAACATATCGGCAACCTGTATATTTGCACCTCCGTGAAGCGGACCTTTCAGCGAACCGATACCTGCGGCGATGGCGGAATAAGTATCCGTTCCGGTGGAAGAAGTGACGCGAACGGTGAAGGTAGAGTTGTTACCGCCACCGTGTTCAGCCTGAAGAATCAGTAACAGGTCGAGCGTGCGTGCATCCAGTTCTGTATAATCTTTTTTCAACATATACAGAAAGTTTTCGGCAATGGAAAGATTCTCCTGCGGATGGCGGATATGCAAAGAACGACCGTGGGTGGCGTGACGGAGCATATTGAATGCGTAAGCAATAATCGTGGGGAACTTCGAAATAAGGTCGATGCTCTGGCGCATAAGGTTATCGCGCGAAGTGTCGTCCGCATTCGGGTCGAAACGATACATTTCGAGTACGCTGCGCGAAAGAATATTCATGATGTTGTTTCCTTCCAGCTCAATAATATTCATCTTCGTTTTCTGCTCCAGCGGCATATTGTCGTTAATCAGTTCACTGAAAGAATTGAGTTCTTCCTTATTGGGCAGACGACCGGAAAGCAGCAGGAATGCTACCTCTTCAAAGCCGAAACGTTTCTCCCGGATAATGGCGTGTGAGATATCTTCCACATCATAGCCGCGATAGAACAATTTGCCCGGGATGGGTTTCAGTCCACCACCCGGAATGCGTTCGTAGCCCACTACATTACCAATCTTCGTCAGACCAACCAATACACCTGTGCCGTCTTCATTACGCAGTCCGCGCTTCACGTCAAACTTGGGGAACAATTCCGTATCAATACGGGTAGCTTCTTTCATCTCCTCGGAGAGCTTGTAAATAAGGTACTCTTTCTTCATTTTTTCTTCATTTTTTATTTGTTACTTTTTACTTTTCAATTCTTTCCACGATTTCACGGGTGAAAGCGGAAGTGGAAAGGGAGACTCCGTCTGGCATGAAACGAGCTAAATCGTGCGTAGCACGCGCTTCAAGGAAACTTTGTTCGAGGGCATTCTCGATAAGGGTAGCTGCTTCTTTCCAACCCAGGTATTGGAGCATCATCACTGCCGAGAGTATGATAGAACAAGGATTTACCACATCTTTGCCTGCTATGTTGGGAGCCGTTCCGTGAGTGGCTTCGAAGATGGCATGGCCTGTATTGTAGTTTATATTCGCTCCGGGTGCAATGCCTATGCCACCCACCATTGCCGCCAACTGGTCGGAAATATAGTCGCCGTTCAGATTCAGTGTAGCTATCACGGAATATTCTTCGGGAATCAAAAGCGTATTCTGAAGGAATGCATCTGCAATGCAATCTTTTATCACCAGTCTGCCGTCCGCCAATGCATCGCCAAACTCGCGTTGCGCCAGCTCGTATCCCCATTTCTTGAAGCCACCTTCGGTGAACTTCATGATATTTCCTTTGTGTACCAGAGTCACCGACGGCAGATGATGGTCGAGTGCAAACTGACAGGCAGCACGTACAAGACGCTCCGTACCTTCACGGGAAACCGGTTTTACACCAAAAGAGGATGTTTCGGGGAAACGAACTTTCGTCACTCCCATTTCGTCTTTCAGGAATTTGTAGAACTTCTCTGCTTCCGGAGTGCCTGCTTCCCACTCGATGCCTGCATATATATCTTCCGTATTCTCACGGAACACGCACATATCCACCTTTTCCGGTGCTTTCACCGGCGACTGCACGCCCTGATACCAACGAATGGGACGAAGGCAGACATAAAGATCGAGCGTCTGGCGTAATGCTACGTTCAGCGAACGGATTCCGCCACCGACAGGTGTTGTCAGCGGACCTTTGATTCCAATCAGATATTCTTGAAGAGTGTTCATCGTTTCATCCGGCAACCAAGAACCTGTTTCATTGAAAGCACGTTCTCCCGCCAGCACTTCTTTCCACTCGATGCGACGTTTACCACCATAGGCTTTCTGAACGGCTGCATCTACTACAGCTTGCATCGATGGAGTCACTTCCACTCCTACTCCATCTCCTGTAATATAAGGTACGGTAGCCACATTGGGCACTGACAGCGTACCATCTTTTAGCATGGTTATTTTACTCATAATTAGTAATGTGGCAATGTGCCAATGTGCTAATATGCTAATTGGCTGCGCACGTATTTCTTTTTAATTAATTAATTATTCTATTCAATCATTCTTCCATTGGCATATTGGCAGATTAGCACATTGAAGAATTATTATTCAGGGCAGAGCCGGCACGGAACCATTCAATCTGCTGAAGATTATATGTATGCTGCACTTCAAAGCTTTCTTTCGTGCCGTCTTCGTGATGGAGAACGACAGTCAGATTGCGCCCCGGTGCAAAGTCAACTAGTCCGGTGACAGAAAGTACATCATGTTCTTGTATCTTATCATAATCTGCTTTGTCAACGAAAGTAAGGGCAAGCATTCCCTGCTTCTTCAAGTTCGTTTCGTGGATGCGCGCAAAGCTCTTGGCCAGGATGACACGGACATTTAGGAAACGCGGTTCCATCGCTGCGTGTTCGCGGCTGGAGCCTTCGCCGTAGTTATCTTCGGCAACAACAATAGACGGGATACCTTCGGATTTATATATCTTCGCCGTGCCGGAAACGGTTCCGTAGGTATTTGTTAAGCGGTTCCACACTTTGTTCGTCTCGCCATTGAAGGCACTGACGGCACCCATGAGCATATTGTCGGAGATATTCTCCAGATGACCGCGGAAGCGAAGCCACGGACCAGCCATCGAGATATGGTCGGTGGTGCACTTGCCTTGTGCTTTAATTAATAAAGGCATATTCAGCAGGTCGCTACCGTCCCAAGCGGGGAAAGGAGCCAACAGTTGGAGGCGTTGGGAATCCGGTTTTACTTTGATTTCCGTATTCGCTCCGCCCGGAGCAACATAGCCTTCGTCTCCTTGCGCAAACCCTCTGAGCGGGAGTTCATCGCCAATGGGTTCGGAGAGTTTCACTTTCTCGCCGTCATGGTTCACCAGTCGGTCTTTCAACGGGTTGAAGCAGAGATCGCCGGCGATGGTAAGTGCCATCGTGATTTCGGGAGAAGCCACAAAGGCATACGTATTCGGATTGCCATCCGCACGTTTGGCGAAATTACGGTTGAAGGAGGTGACGATGGAGTTTTTCCGTGTCGGGTCGTCCGTATGGCGTTTCCATTGCCCGATGCAGGGACCGCAGGCGTTTGCCATGATGGTGGCTCCTATTTGCTCGAATGCGCCAATCATTCCGTCGCGTTGGGCCGTGGCACGAATCTGTTCCGAACCCGGATTCACTATCAGCGGAGCAGCTACGCTCAGGTTCTTTTCGGCCACTTGCTTTGCCAGAGAAGCTGCACGGCTCAGGTCTTGATAAGAAGAGTTGGTACACGAGCCAATCAGTCCCACTTCCATCTTGCGGGGGTAGCCGTTCAATAGCACCTTTTCTGCAAATTCAGAGATAGGTGTGGCGGCGTCGGGGGTGAAAGGTCCGTTTATATAAGGTTCGAGCATATTTAAGTCGATTTCAATCACACGGTCGTAATATTTTGCGGGATCATCGACCACCTCGTCGTCTGCCCGAAGTTCACCATCTACGGATTCTGCCAGTTCGACAACCCTATCTCTTCCGGTAGCCCGCAGATAAGCAGCCATGCGCCCGTCGAAGGGGAACAGCGAGGTGGTTGCTCCTACTTCAGCTCCCATGTTGCAGATGGTTGCCTTTCCGGTGGCGGAGAGTGATTCGGCGCCGGGACCGAAATATTCGATGATGGCATTCGTTCCTCCTTTCACGGTGAGTATGCCTGCCAGTTTCAGGATTACATCTTTGGGAGAGGTCCAGCCGCTGAGCTTTCCCACCAGACGGACACCGATTAATTTCGGCATTTTCAGTTCCCATTCCATGCCTGTCATTACGTCTACGGCATCAGCACCGCCCACGCCGATGGCTACCATTCCCAGTCCGCCGGCATTAGGGGTGTGAGAGTCGGTTCCTACCATCATTCCACCGGGGAAAGCATAGTTTTCGAGCACCACCTGATGGATGATGCCTGCACCCGGTTGCCAAAAACCGATGCCGTATCGGGAAGACACATCGCGGAGGAAATCGTATACTTCTTTGTTGGTTGTGGTGGCTGTAGCAAGATCTTCTTTGGCGCCTTTGTTGGCTTGTATCAAATGGTCGCAATGCACCGTGGAGGGCACGGCTGCCTGTTCTTTGCCAGCATTCATAAATTGGAGTAAGGCCATCTGTGCAGTGGCATCCTGCATAGCTACCCGGTCGGGGCGGAAATTAACGTAGTCTTCTCCACGTTTGTAGTCTTTCACATCGGCTGCATCATACAGATGAGCATACAAAATCTTCTCGGCTAACGTCAAAGGGCGCTTCAATATTGCCCGTGCGTGCTCTACTTTCCCTTTATAGGCGGTGTAGAAAGCCTCTAACATAGTCACATCATATACCATATTACTTTTTATTTTATTAGTCTATCTATAAAAATAACGAACGGCGTTCGAGTAATGTTTAACAAAATGAAATATATTTTCTCCCCAGGGAGAAGATTTGTTACCTTTGCACTTATTATGAATAATAATCCGAAAAACCCAATAGTCGACCTACAGCAACAACAACTCCTGCTACGCATGGAGTACGAATATGAAAAGGAGGAATTTCAGCGACAAACCGAATCAATGGGTGTTGCCCGCAAAGTGAAACGCGGTCTGTGCTGGTATCCTGTCTCCCTTGGCCGAAGTTACTACAATTCTCTGAATCAGCTTGTAATAGATATTACACGTACCGAAAATAAAGAAATAGAGCATTCCTTTGAGTTTGGTCGTCCCGTCTGCTTTTTCCATCAGTCGTTTGATGGAAAGGTGAGGTATCTGAATGTGATTGCCACCGTCAGCTACGCCGATGACGAACGAATGGTGGTTGTGCTTCCCAATGCCGGCTCTTTGCTGGTACTGCAAGCGGAGGATTCACTTGGCGTGCAACTTTATTTTGACGAGACGTCTTACCGGACGATGTTTGATGCATTGGAAGACACTATTAGCGCGAAAGGTAACCGTCTGGCAGAGCTACGCGACACGTTACTGGGTACGCAGAAGCCCGGATTCCGTGAACTGTATCCTGTCCGTTTCCCATGGCTGAACAGTACACAGGAATCAGCTGTCAACAAAGTGCTTTGCACCCGAGACGTCTCCATCGTGCACGGACCTCCGGGAACGGGGAAAACGACAACGCTTGTCGAAGCTATTTATGAGACGTTGCATCGGGAGCCGCAAGTGCTTGTCTGTGCGCAAAGCAATACTGCCGTCGACTGGATTTGCGAGAAACTGGTAGACCGTGGTGTGCCTGTGCTCCGCATCGGCAATCCTACACGGGTGAACGATAAAATGTTATCTTTTACCTACGAGCGTCGGTTTGAAAGCCATCCCGCCTATCCCGAACTTTGGGGAATACGCAAATCTATTCGCGAAATGAACAGTCGCATGCGCCGAGGTAGCTATGATGAGCGAGAAGGTATGCGCAGTCGCCTGAGTCGTCTACGCGACCGGGGCACAGAGTTGGAAATACTGATAAATGCAGAGCTTTTCGATAGTGCCCGTGTGATAGCTTCAACGTTAGTGAGCAGCAACCACCGATTGCTCAACGGACGACGTTTCTCTACCTTATTTATAGATGAAGCCGCCCAAGCTCTTGAAGCCGCTTGCTGGATTGCTATCCGAAAAGCCGACCGGGTGATTCTTGCCGGCGACCATTGCCAACTTCCTCCTACTATCAAATGTATAGAAGCTGCCCGTGGCGGACTGGACAAGACTCTGATGGAAAAAGTGGTTCAGCAGAAACCTTCTGCCGTTTCATTACTCAAAGTGCAGTACCGGATGCACGAAGCTATCATGCGTTTCCCTTCTGAATGGTTCTACCACGGAGAACTGGAAGCCGCACCGGAAGTTCGATTCCGGGGAATACTCGACTATGATTCTCCAATGAATTGGATTGATACTTCAGAAATGGAATTTCATGAAGAATTTGTGGGCGAAAGCTTCGGACGCATCAATAAGCAGGAAGGCAACTTACTATTACAGGAACTGGAAGCGTATATCAACCGAATCGGCAAACAACGGATTTTAGATGAAAGAATTGATTTCGGTCTTATCTCGCCTTACAAAGCTCAAGTACAATATCTGAGAAGTAAAATCAAAGGCAGCAGTTTCTTACGGCCTTTTCGTGGTCTTATTACCGTCAATACCGTGGATGGCTTTCAAGGGCAGGAACGGGATGTGGTATTTATCAGCCTCGTGCGGGCTAATGAAGATGGACAGATTGGTTTTCTAAATGATTTGCGACGAATGAATGTAGCGATTACCCGTGCACGAATGAAACTCGTTATTCTGGGGGATGCGACTACACTCGCAAAACACGCTTTCTACAGAAAGTTGATGCAGTATATCAAAGAGGAAAGTCTATGAGCAATACCATACAAATATGCTCATACCATAATAATTGAGGTTAATAGCTGAGTTTATTCATTTTCGTGCCTAAAATCGAGTAGGAGAAACGGGATTATTTCCCGTTTCGACCTCTCACACCACCGTGC